>JAYVTC010000001.1:0-13676 GCA_043774745.1 Cyclobacteriaceae bacterium
GCAAGGTGAAGCCAAGCGCATACGCTTTTTTTCCTTGCGGGATTTTATCTCCTTCATAGACATCAAACGCAATGATTTCAGTAATCAACCGCTTCTCGGTGACTAGTACCAACTCCCTGATTTCTTCAAACGTCACGTGCTTATCCAATACCAGTGATAAGTCTCTTCGCACCTCAGGGAACTTGGCTACCTCCTGTACAACGAACTTAGGGCTTGCCGACCTGAAAAGCAAGGCAGCGTTTAAGTCAGCATAAAATATTTCCTGCTTGATGCCAAAATCTTTAACGAGGGCAGTTTTTACTTTACCTAATTTTCCAATCTCCTTCGTGCCTTTGATCAGGCGCATGCCATAATCGAAAAGTGGATCGTTTAATTTCTCCTGTTTCAGATTTGTTACTGATGATTTCTCAAGCAGGTGCGAAACTTGTTGTGCCAAATCAAAATAGGTAACAGCGCGAGGTTTGTTTTGCCAGTTTTCTGTTTCGTAGTTTCCGGTGATGTAAAGTGCCAGGCGTTCTTCCTCTTTGTACGTAGCAGTTGCGTCCTCTGAAGTAGGAATCTCAGGGCTCTTCCAATAGATTTTTCCAAACTCATAAAGCTTTAGATCTTTTTGTCTGCGGTTGATGTTGTGCGCGCATACTTCCAGCCCTGTGAAGAGCATGGTTTGTCTTAATATCCCCTGTTCCTCGCTGAGTTTATTTAAGATTTCAACGGGCTCGCCATTGAATTTCAAAGTATGCTTTTGCTGATAGCCTGCATTGGTGAGTGAGTTGGTAAGAATTTCATAAAACCCATTGTTCACCAACAAGGCACCGGTTGTGCGCCTGAATTTATTGATATCCTTCTCAGGATATTCTGCGAGATAATCAGTGCCGGCAATTTCTGATAGCTCAATATTATTAAATCCATATATCCGTAGAATTTCTTCTACTACATCGGCTTCTTGTGTTACATCAACACGGTAAGGCGGCACTGATACCATGAAGCTGTCCTCTTTTTTATCGGTAATGGCAATGTCTAATCCATCCAGGATAGAGAAGACTTCTTCTCTTGCGACATTCTTACCAATCAGGCGAGTTATGTTCTTATCTCTTACGAGGATCGTCTTGTTTTCAATCTTGTTAGGATAAACATCGATCACCTCAGATGAAATAGATCCTCCGGCAATTTCTTTGATTAACAGGGCTGCTCTTTTCAAGGCATACACGGTCATGTTTGGATCTGTGCCACGCTCAAAACGGAAGGATGCGTCTGTTTTTAATTGATGATACATGCCGGTTTTGCGGATGTAATCTGGAGAAAAGCAGGCGCTTTCAAGAAATATGTTTTTTGACTTTGCTGAGATACCTGATTTTATCCCACCAAACACCCCGGCAATACACATCGGTTCTTCGGTATTGCAGATCATCAAATCACTTGCTGAAAGTGATCGCTCTTTGTCGTCCAGTGTTTTGAATTTCGTTCCGGCAGACAATGTCTTTACAATTACTTTTTTACCTGTGATCTCATCGGCATCAAAAGCATGCAGCGGCTGACCGGTTTCGTGTAATACGAAGTTGGTGATATCTACAATGTTGTTGATTGAAGAGAGCCCAATCGATTTCAATCGGTTCTTCAACCACTCAGGTGATTCGCCTAAGGTGATATCTGAAATCGTTACCGCTGAGTAACGAGGACAAGCCTCGGTTAATTCAACAGTCACCGGAATCGTTAATTGAGTATTATCTGTTTTGAATATATCAACAGATGGTAAGCAGAGTTCACGTTTTTTTGCGGCTTTAATATCTCTGGCCACTCCAATATGAGATGCAGCATCGGCACGATTGGGTGTTAAACCAATTTCAAGCATGTAATCTGATTCAATTTTATAAAATGAAGAAGCTGGTGTACCATTAGCAACATCGGTGGTGAGCACGATGATTCCTTCATGACTTTCGCCAAGGCCAATTTCATCTTCAGCACAAATCATTCCTTCCGATTGTTCGCCTCTGATTTTGGCCGACTTAATGGTGAATGGTTCACCTTTGGTTGGATAGATGGTAGTGCCTGGCGTAGCCACCACCACTTTTTGTCCGGCTGCCACATTCGATGCGCCACAAATAATATGCAACGGTCTTTCGCCACCAACATTAACCGTAGTTACGGATAACTTGTCAGCATTAGGATGTTTGGTGCAAGTAAGCACTTCCCCAATCACTAGACCCTTCAGTCCGCCTTTTACGGTTTCGAAAGGTTCAACGCTTTCTACTTCAAGACCGGTGGCGGTTAGTATGCTGCCTATTTCATCGGCAGATTCGGGTATGTTGATATATTGTTTTAACCAGCTGTATGAGATTTTCATTTTTCACAAAATCAGAACGTCAAAAATAGTAGTTTATTAAGTGATTTCTAAATGGAAATGCAAAGCTGCTAGCTACGAGTTTCTTGCTATGAACTACTCGAAACTCATAGCTTGAAGCAAGCGGATCAATCTTAGTGATAGAGCTAGTGATAAGATTTCTCACCAGCCAGTATGGCTACCTTTAAGATGTTCTCTTTTGGTGGGAATGGACAAGAGAAATTTTCGGTATAAGCACAGTAAGGATTATAGGAAAGATTAAAATCAAGCTCGTTCGATGTGGCGGCCGGTACTTTCTTCACATCGAGGTATCGACCTGCTCCATACGTTTCGATACCGCTGCTCTCATCCGCGAAAGCGAGAAAGAGTTTGCCACGAAGCGGACCTGCATCCATTAATTCGAGAATAAGCAGTTTGTTTTCTATTCCATCTAAATCAAAAATTGCATAAGCATATTCGAGATACTTTTGTTCTTTTCCATCGCTGGTGCCAAGCAACACTACTTTCTTCTCTTCTACCGGTTTAAGTTTTGCCTTGATATTATATTTTTCATTTACCGGAAAATATTTCAATCCCTGAAAAGGAATGGTGTCTTTCAGAAACGGAGAGCCTTCACCCGATTTCATAAATTCATCTTTATCCTTACGTTCTTTAGCAATGAAATCCTGGTAGTCGGCTGCCGATTTTCCACCTTGCATGGAATAGATTATCAGACCGATTACAGCAATCAGTCCGATAAGGAGAAGGAGATTTGATCGTTTCATTAATTGAGAGAAGGTTGCAATTCTTTCGGTCGATTGGCAACAAGCATATACTTATTCCGATCTTCCCAAGCAGCAATAGAATCGGATTGCTGGCTGAAGCGTGTTAAAAATTCAGGAATAGATTGGTCTGCTAAATTGCCTGCGGAATTAGTGAGCACACAAATGGCAATTCTGTTCTTGCGGTCGATGGCCACTTCGCTACGATAGCCATTCACATAGCCACCATGATATTCGATGGTATCGTTTTTAAAGGTGAGCACACGCCAACCGAGCGCATAATAAGATGCTTTGGGTCTTTTCCATTTCCAGAAGTTCCTGTTTTTTGAAATGGCCCTTATCTGTGGCTCAAAAATTTGATCCAGTGTGGCGTTGGTAAGCACTTCCTGGTCATTACCTAACAATGCTTTTAACCATAATGCCATGTCGGCAATACTGGCATTTACTCCACCGGCAGGTGTTACGTCATAATAAGTGTCAGATACCGGAATAGAAACCCAATGCTTTCGAGTAAAGAGATGAGGCTTAGCGATGTTGGAATTATTAACCATGGCGTCATAAGATGCCGAACTGTTTTTCATGTGAAGGGGAAGAAAAACCTTTTCGGTCAATGCTTCTTCAAATGATTTATGCGTGGTCGCTTTGATTACTTCGCCAATCAGGCTGTAGCCTACATTTTGGTAGCTGTATACTTTTCCGGGCTCACCAATCAGATCCAGGTATCGCAATTCTTTAAACAAGGTATCGAGTGATGCACGCTCTTCAATCATATTGGTAAAGGCATGATAGGGAAGGCCGATGGTGTGTGATAGCACATGACGTACGGTTAGTTTCTCGGTGCTCTCTTTTGATTTCAATGCAAAATCGGGGAGGTATTTGATCAAGGGATCATCCCAGTTAAAGAAATGATCACTAACCAATGTGCCGGCCAGTACAGAGGCAAAACATTTTGATACGGAGCCTAACCGAAATACGGTATTTGTATTGATGGAGTCAGGCTTTCCAACCTGCTTCAAACCAAAACCTTTCAGGTAGATAATGGACGAATCTTTCACAATGGCCACGGCCGCTCCTGGTGAAGTGCCGGCACGAATGGCCCTCTTGATAAACTCTTCGTATTGCGATAATACTTTTTGGGTATAGGGGTTGGGATCAACGATAGCGCTGATATCTTTTTCAACAAGAACCACAGGCTCTACTTCTTTCGATTCTGTTAATTTTGAATCCTGTTTAAGAGGTTCAGGTGAATAAACAAATGCCAGCCCCACAAGCAATAATAAGCCACAGACGATATATACCGGTTTCACTAATCTCATTATATCATTCCTTCATCTGCAAAGCTAAGATATTTCTGGTTGGCGAGGATGATGTGGTCCAGCAGCTGAATTTCCAAAAACTTGCCTGCTTCTTTCAATTTGCGTGTGAGGTCAATATCGCTCTGGCTTGCCTGCAAATTTCCCGATGGATGGTTGTGGGCTACGATGATTCCACTGGCAAGTTCTTCTAACGCCAATTTGAAAATGATCTTCGGGTCGGCTACTGTGCCAGACACACCACCTTCGCTCACTCGTTTCTTTTTGATAACGCGGTTTGCCCTGTTCATTAACAATACCCAAAATTCTTCTTTCGGTAAATCCATCATTTCGCCTTTGAGAAGATCAAACGCATCTTTTGAGCTGGTTATTTTGGGTTTTTCTTCGGGATCTTGTTCTTTTCTTCTGCGACCCAACTCAAGTGCTGCTATGATAGTGATTGCTTTAGCTTCGCCAATCCCTTTTATTTTCATAAGATCCTTTACGGAAAGCCGGGCGAGTTCATTCAAATTGTTGTTTCCTTGAAGCAGAATTTTCTTTGATAATTCCACAGCACTCATTTTTGGAGTACCCGAACCAATTAAAATAGCGACCAGCTCAGCATCAGATAGGGCTGATGTTCCTTTCAATAGTAATTTCTCCCGGGGCCGATCTTCTGGCGACCAACTCTTTATATTAAGAGGAGCATTATCTTCTACATTCATAGAAAACTAAGATAGGGAAATTTAACAGCACATCTTAAAATGCTGAAATAAGTAGCAGATGGCTTATTAACTCTTAGCCTTTACTTAGTATCAGATAATGAATGCTAAACTGAACATTTTTTACAGCGCTGGATGGGGATGTATTTGGAAGTACTTCTGGAAAGTTTCGTACAGCGCGAAACCCGTGATAATACCTTCCAGCTATCGATATTCTAGGGCTAAGGTTGGCTTTCATTCCTACATTAACTCCAAAATCAAATGATTCATCAAACTGATCACTCACATCATTTTTTCCATTAGCGAATATCTCTTTCGCTGATAACTTCATACTTGAGTTTGGCCCAACTTCAAAATTTAGAAGTTTGATTGGGTTGTAGGAAAGCAAGAGTGGTAACTCCAGGTAATTGAGATTAATCCTTGTTTTTGAACTTGTGTTGGCCCCGCGCTGAACAAAAAGAAATTCTGGATTGAATGAAAATTTGCCGGAGAGATTCTTTTTTGCAAAGATCCCTACATGAAATCCAATACTTGGTTGATAAAGTGCTATCGGTAGAAAGGGGGCATTTTCTATTAAAATATCATTGCGATTGATTCCTGCTTTAATTCCAAAGGATGTCTGGCCATATACAGAAGATAAGCAAACCGATAATAAAGAGGTAACTATGATCTTATTCACGTTTAGGTTTTTATTACAACGCAAACTGTTGAATAAGATTACAACTGGGTCTGGAAAAAGCATTGGTCAAAAAAAAACCCTCCTCGACCGAAGCCAAGAAGGGAAAAATAAACTTTTTATAATTTATTGGATTATGCCAGGGCGTTTACACGCTTTGCCAGCTTTGATTTCTGGTTCGCGGCTTTTTTCCAATGAATAACATTCTTCTTTGCAAGCTTATCGATCATGCCTGAAACCTCCTTCAACAAAGCCTGAGCTTCATCTTTTTTTGTAGCACCAGTCAATTTCTTGATCTGAGTGCGGGTGGTTTTCGCCTGATAGCGGTTTTTTAAACGCTTTGTCTCGTTAGCTCTGATTCTCTTTTCTGCTGATTTATGATTTGCCATAATGGTTTTTTCAAACGGAACGCAAAAATAAGGGCAATATTCATATTTGCAAAGATATGGTCCTCATTTTTGAGTAATAGATCCTTCAAATAAAAGCCATGTTTCAGGATCGAGAACCAGATTGGCAGGTACATTTGCCGCTGGAATTGCAATTTTTTGAGTTTTGGCGGATATCTGAATGGTTTGCATCTCCATTTGGCCATCCTTTTGGCTAAGGGCAATTTCCAGAGGAAATTCAAAAAGACCACCTTTTTGTACTTGGATTAGTTCAATCATGACTGATTTGCTTTTGCTATCATAATGCCAGCTCCCCGAAATTTTTGGGTGTCCTCCCTGATAAAGCCATTGTTTGAAAAATTGATCAAGTTCTTTTCCCGAAACCTCTTCCATAATACGCAACAAATCTTCCGTTAGAGCATTGCTATTTTTATAGGTGGCATAATACTGACGAATTCCTTTCCAGAAACTAAGATCACCCACTTCATGACGAAGCATGTGTAACACCCAACCTCCTTTTTGGTAGGTGTTTGTGCTCAACACTTTTCCGATATCGACAATCGTAGTGTCAATAACCGGAGCCGGATTTTTAAGGTAATACTGGATCACTTGTTCGCGGTCGGTCTTCTGCTCTTCCACCAACCGATCATGACCATAGGCATTTTCTAAATATAAATTGGTGAGGTAAGTGGCAAATCCCTCGCTGAGCCATACGTGATGCCAGTCGTTTTCGGTTACTGAGTTTCCAAACCATTGATGTGCTTCTTCATGGGCGATTAAAGCTTCACGTTCACCTTTGCCAGTCACCGAGTTTTCATAATAAAAAATCGTGTTGGCATTTTCCAATCCGCCCCAGCGTGTTTTGGATTGTACGTTGGCTAATTTTTTATAAGAGTATGGCCCAATGTGATTATGAAAATAATCCAGCACTTTCACGGCCACAGCATAATCATAAAAACCTTCCAGTCTGTTTTGCGGATACACCCAGCTTTGAACAGAAATATCATTCACGTTGCCAACATACTGAACAGCAAAACGGGCAATGCCAGCGACCATCACTTTTACAGGAATGGGAACTTCTTCGTGCCAACGCGTGAGTTTTCTCTTCGAGTCAATCGGGCTTTCTTCAACTTTAATTCCATTTGCAACAACAGCATAATGTAATGGTGCGATGATAATAAAATCAACAGCCGCTTTATCGCTTGGATGATCTATAACAGGAAGCCAGTGATGCCCGCGGTCGGGCCAATTGTCGCCAAAGAAACCACGATCGCCAAATTTGTTTTTGCCAATGATCAATCCATCTTGTGGAATACCTTTATAGACGATTTGAAAAGTTAATACAGCACCCACTTTCGTGGTAGGAAGGGTAATTTTTAAGTGGTTGCTTTTATGGGTGAATGTCAGGCGCTTTCCTTCCCATAAAACATCCTGCACGTCCATGCCTTTGCCGGAGGCGTCTTTATTGGTGAGATCAAGTTCAAAGTCAGAAATTGACTTTTTAAAATGTATTGAAACCGATGCTTTGCCTGCAATAACATCCGTGGAGTCATTTACCTCCAACTGAAAAATGTACTGCGTAACATTAATGGCAGAATTTTTTGGGTATGGATCAGAGGCCCATGCCAACGGACAGATAAAAAACAGAAAGATGAAAATGTTCTTCATGATGCTTAACTTTAGTGGAAAGGTAACGTTGTGTCCCGATTTCTTAAAATCGTTTTGGTAGGAGTGGTCATGCTATGCAGCAGCTGGGGATTCTTTGCTCATAAGAAAATCAACCAGCTCGCTATTTTTACTTTACCTCCGGCTATGTCGGGGTTTTATAAAAAAAATATCGAGTATATTACCGAGTCTGCTGTAAATCCAGATCGCAGAAGATATACCTTACCTGAAGAAGCACCGCGGCATTATATTGACCTGGATGATTACGGAGATAGTGCCATCTATAAACTTCCCCGCTATTGGTCTGATGCTGTAAAACAATTTGGCGAAGACTCTCTCCATGCACATGGCATTGTGCCCTGGCATATCTATCGCGTCTACAATCAATTGAAAGACGCATTCTTTTTAAGAGACCCGGATCGTATTTTAAAAACATCGGCAGAACTGGGTCATTATATTGCCGATGCCCATGTGCCGCTACATACCACAAGAAATTATGACGGACAGCTCACTGATCAACTTGGGATTCATGGCTTTTGGGAATCGCGTTTGCCGGAATTGTATTTTGGAACTTATGATTTTTTTGTTGGTAAAGCATCGTACATATCCAATGTGCAATGGGCAGCCTGGCAGGTAGTGATGAAATCCAATCACGCTGTTGATTCTGTTCTTCAATTTGAAAAACTCCTCTTCCGGGAAAGTGGAGACAGGAAATTCAATTTTGAAACAAAAGGAAAGCAAACGGTGAAAGTAGTTTCAGAAGAATACTCAACCCGCTATCATGAAATGCTATCAGGTATGGTAGAAAGGCGATTTCGCGCCAGCGTAAAAATGACAGGAGATATTTGGTACACCGCCTGGGTGGATGCCGGGCAACCCGACTTGAAATCACTTATAAATTATAAACCTTCAAAGGAGGAATTGGAAAAAAGGAAACAAGAATTGATCGTATGGAAAGAGCGAATTGTAAAATCGCGTGAGCATGAAAGCACCGAGAATTGAAATCCAAAGTCAGCGTTCCTGTTGTGACGCTTGTTCATCGTTGGGTCCGTGGTAATGACTGACGAGATAAATTGGCTTTTTCATATTGATTTATCACCTTTGTAAGAATAAGTGTATTTTTTAATCTTTTAGTAGCGATTTTTTAACCTGTTTGCAATAAGCTTTTCATTCGGCTCCTGATTCGTTTGACTAAGCGTGGTATTTGTTAATCTGTTCTTATTTGGTTGTGCGATTTTTTAATCACCTCTATTTTTGTCTAAGGTCGAATAGAAATTAATTATGAGAACTATCCTATTACTAGTCATTGTCAGTTGTTCTTTGGCTTATTCTCAACCCGCACAAAAGGCTGTTGAGGATAAAAATCTTAATCTCACTCAACGATTTCAGGAAATGAAGGCTGGGTCTCAGACCTTCAAGGAGTATAAAGTCATTAAAGAAAGTGTCCTTGACAAGGTTTGGAGCATAACCAACGACTCAATTAAAAAGAAGGAGCAACAACTGGCGGAAGCAAAAAACCAAATAACTATTCTTCAGGAAGAATTAGAAACGACTCGAAATTCTATGCAGGTCCAACAAGCCTCGATTCAGGATGTTATTTACGATAGCACCCACATCTCCGTAGTGGGTATTCCCTTTTCTAAGGGCTTGTTTATTTTTCTTACAGCAGCTTCTATAGGAGGCCTTGCATTCGTAATGAGCATTTCTTTTGGCCGTGTAAAAATTTTGAACAGCATGGTGAAAGAGAAAGCACTTATAGCGGATTCCATCACGCATGAGTTAGAAGAATTCAAAAAGAAGGCGATGGAAAAACAGACAAAACTATCGCGCGAACTTCAGAATGAGCGCAACAAATGGCAAGACTATCGTAAAATCTAATCTTTAGATTTTGCAGGCGTGCCGACTCACCAACTTCCACTGCTCTTTTGATTTGATATACACTTCGGTGTAAAGCAGGTTGATATTAAATTCTGATTTGTTGGGCATCAGCCCTTTGAATGTTCCCTTTCCGGTGACCACTGCGCTTTCTTTATTATAAAGCCTAACGGAAGACTCCTGAACCACGATAGAAGTATAATTAAGTTTTCCTGATTTCAGATCTTCAATCATCTCCTTTTTTGATTGTGTCCAGCCATTTGAGTGAATGAATTTCAGGGTCTCACCCAACATCCAATTCAATGAATCATAATTTTTGGAGGTCATCCATTCAAACTTTCTGTTGTGAAGTTGATTTACAATTTCAACTTCCGGAGATTGACAATAAGCATAGGACCCTGAAATCAGGAGTGCAAACAGCAGTAGTTTCTTCATTACTTATTTTTGTTATTGATACACTCTCACATAGTCCACTTCCATGCGCTGTGGCCAGATGGAATCGTCAATACCTTCTTTACCTCCCCAGTTTCCACCTACGGCAATGTTCATGATCAAATGAAACCGTTGATCGAAGGGCCACCCTTTGAAGTCCTCTTTGGGATCGCGTGTTATGGTGTGATAGAGTTTATTATCTACAAAGAAGTCCATCTTATCTTCCGTCCAGTCGATGGCATATACGTGAAATACATCCATGCAATCTTCCACGGTGATCTTCCCTTCCTTTTGAGTTCCTTTTCCGTGATTGTATGATTCGGTATGAATGGTGCCATGTATCACACCGGGATCATAACCTACATGTTCCATAATATCGATTTCACCACTGGCAGGCCATCCGCCATATTTCCAATCCGTAGAGAGCATCCATATAGCTGGCCATGTGCCTTTGCCTTTAGGAAGTTTTGCCCTTATCTCAATGCGCCCATAAAGCCAATCACCCTTCAGCTTGCTCACGATACGTGTGGAGGTATACGCTTTCCCGCCAAGGGAATCTTTATGTGCTTCGATAACGAGGTTACCATTTTCTACACGCACGTTTTTAGAATTATTTGTATAATACTGCGCTTCGTTATTACCCCAGCCACATACATTAGGACAACCATCGCCTAAGTCATAGTTCCATTTTGTTGAATCAGGATTGCCTGTTTGATCAAACTCGTCTGACCAGACCGTTTTTTTGTCGGTGCAACTTGTGGTAAATAAGATTACAATCGTAGAAAGAAATAGGAGGTTCTTCATAGTTTTTTCTTGGAGATAAAATTAGGACAATTCTACTAACCTTTCAGTCAGATATGGCGCTAATACCTTGATTTCATAAGTAGATATCGGTTTGAAATCCTTCCCGGATGTTTATTTATTTTAAAGATACCTGTATCTTTTTGATGATCTGGCATTTTAGTAACGAGAAACAGCCTCATGGTAGAAAACAGAACCGATATAACTTCTCATACGCAACTTCGGGAAGACGAATGGATAAAGCAGGCAATTGCCAGTCCGGATGCTTTTCGTCCGCTTTATGAAGCTTACTTCAAAAAGGTTTATCTCTTTATATTACACCGGGTGGGTGATAAAGATCTGGCAGGCGATCTGACCCAGCAGGTTTTCTTAAATGCCTTGACCCATTTAGGGCGTTACCAATTTCGCGGGTTGCCTTTTTCAGCCTGGTTATTTCGGATTGCCATTAATCAATGCAATGAATTTTTCAGAAAGACGAAACGCAACCGTATTGTGGTTTTAGAAGATACATCAGTTGAGAATTTATATACAGAGCTAACGGCTGATCAAACACTGGAAGAGTGGGAAAGGCAACTGCCTGCTATCCTGGAGAAACTTGAACAGGATGAGCTCTACGTAATTGAACTCCGGTTCTTTGAGGTGAGACCCTTTAAAGAGATAGCCGATATGCTTGGCATCACAGAGAACAATGCCAAAGTGCGTACCTACCGGATACTCGAAAAAATGAAAAAACTTTTTCTCCAAAAGAGATGAAAAACAAATTACAGATTATGAAAAACCGACCATCCATAACGGATGAAGAAATCCGAAGTTATATGAATTTTGATTCGGTTGTGAATGAGTATGAAACACGAAAGAAATCGGGCCAAAACAGAATACGTAATGCATCATGGTTATTAGGTATTGTGGGCATAGCATTTTTAACCTATTTCTTTTGGCCCGAAAAGCCAGCATTGACAACTTCAAACGCACCACTGAAGGAGGTCTTACCAATTATAAATGATAGCGTTCAGTCAGAGACTCAACCTGGTCCAATAGTAACAGACAATGAAAATAGTGATCAAGAGCCAGTCAAAAATAAATCTTTAGCTTCTGGAGCAGCAAAGAAGATAAAGGAGGCTACACCAGTTGTTAAGGAAGAATTGGCTGCACCATCTTTTCAATATCTTGAGGCCGAACCTGCTGCGGGCTATCCGGCTTTATATGAATACTTCGCCAGCGAATTAAGTTATCCCGCAGAAGCCTTGAAGGATTCGATTCAAGGCATTGTATCCGTATCCTTTTTAATTGATAATGAAGGGGTACCAGTTCAAATCAAAATAGTTAATTCATTAGGTCCTGCTTTCGATAAAGAAGCGCAACGGCTGATCAAAAACATGCCCGTGTGGAAACCGGCTACTCTCAATGGGAAGCCCGTGACAGCAAAAATTACATTGCCTTTCATATTTCAAATCGTAAAATCAAATCCCGAAAAGAAATGAAAAGCTCAACATGGATATTAGTGGCAATGTTGATGGTAACAATAACCGTGACGGGTCAGCAATTCAAAAAGAAATTCCAATTGAGTATCGATGAACCACTCACGAGTATTCAAACGGAATGGATAGCTCTTGATCGCGATACACTTTTAGATTTGATGGTGACTGGTATCGCGGCCAATGGCCAATTGAAAATGATCACCTATCAAAATAATCAAGGTGTTTCACTGGTTAAGAAATTCACTCAACTTACCGGATTTAAAAACGGTAACATTCAATTAGCAGATTGGAATAGCGACAACAAGATCGATGTTTTAGTTTCGGGCAAAACCTTGATCAATACCGATGCGCTGTTTGTTTTTGAAAACCACGGAGACTTCACCTTTCAAAAAAGCACATCTAAATTATTGGACCATGCTTCCCTTTTTCGCATTGCAGATTTAAACCAGGATGGAAGATTAGAATTGATCTCGTCAGGTACACAAAACGCTATTTCATTTCTTCACATTTATCAGAAAACCACTTCGGGGCTTTCTCTGGTTTTTGATACGTTGGGAATAAAGATCAATGATCTTATTGTATTTGATTTCAATAAAGATGGTACAAATGATTTTACATTAACAGGTCAGCATGCATCTCAACAACCAACTACTATTTTATTTTCAAATCGAGGTAATTTTGCTTTCAAAGCCCAGGAGTTGTCGGCACCGGTTTCAGGAAGAATATCGTCCATCGACTATAACGATGATGGACTGTTTGATTTGTTTGCTGTAGGAAAGGATTTATCAGGTAACATGAATAGAATCTGGATAAATAAAATTGACAGCTTTTCCGTTGAAAAAAGTTATCCTTCTCTTTCGAATGCTGAATTATTCACTGGAGACATGAACTCTGATGGCCATGCTGATCAATTAATCAGCGGATATGATGCACAAAGTAAAAAAGATAATTTCATTCTCGATCCGGGTGCTCTCTTAACCGATCTTGATACTGCGGGTTTGCTAGTGCAACGAATGGGTGATTTCGATCGTGATGGTGATTTGGATCTGGTGCAAGTAATTGACTCAGTCAGTCAGCAGTGGATAAAGTACTTTGAAAACTCGATCGCAGTTGAAAACCAAAGACCAGGGACCCCCACACAATCATTTGCTATTTCAACGTTTAATAAAACATTTATTTATTGGGAAGCCCCGCAAGATGACCATACGGTGAGCGCATCACTTACCTATGATGTTTGGTTAGGAACGAGT
>JAYVTC010000002.1:0-2328 GCA_043774745.1 Cyclobacteriaceae bacterium
GACAGTTAAAGCACTGTCTGCACTTTTTTCTGTTTCGTAAATACCAGTCACCAAAGCAATAGTTTTTTCACCCGCTTGTCTTTGGTAAAAGTCTAAATATTCTAAACTCAAATTGTCTGATGGAAAGCGTCTTGGGAAATAATCGCCAGCATAAATTTCATCTTCGTCATTGTCGGGTGGATATTCCGCGCAATGAGGTCCACCTATTCCGCGGCAAATTGACCCACTAAAATTGATTTTCTAAACGAAGGTTTTTCTTGCTGTTTCACGTTAACAAATTTAGTTATTTATTTCTAATTGATTTTCCATTTTATTCTGTGTTCTTTTTCTCAAGGATTCTCCTTTAAGTTCCAGGCGGTGTGCGTTATGTATTAGTCGATCCATAATTGCATCAGCGATTGTTTGTTCTCCTATTACTTCATGCCATTTAGTAACCGGCACTTGCGAGGTGATAATGGTTGACCCTTTTCCGTGCCTGTCTTCAATGATTTCCATAAACATGGAGCGGCTTTGCGCATCGAGCGGTTGTATTCCAAAGTCATCGATAAGGATAAGCTGTTGTCTTTCCATCTTTGCTATTTCATTAACATAAGAACTGTCGGCTTTTGCTATTTTTAGTTTTGCAAATAGTTTGCTTGCATTCAGATATAAAACCCGGTAGCCTAATGAACAAGCTTGTTGACCGATTGCGGATGCAAGATAGCTTTTCCCTATTCCGGTACTTCCGGTGATCAGGATGTTTTCTTTTTTGTCAATGAAGGTGCATTCAGCAAGTCGCATAACAAGATTTTTATCCATGCCCCGATCGGATTCAAAGTACATCTGTTCAATCGATGCTTTATAACGGAACTTTGCATTAAGAGTCATGCGTGCAATCTTCCTGTTGTAACGGTCATCCCATTCCTCTTCGATCAGATGTGCAATCATTTCATCGGAGGTCATTGTGCTGATTGTTCCGGTTTCAAAACTTGAACGGAAGGCCCTGAGCATTCCGTTAAATTTCATCGTTTTCATTTTTTCAATAACTTGTTCATTCATCTTTTTTGTTTTTAGTATTGGTTAATTATAATATTCCTCTCCACGGATATTCTCATGCGTGGGCATGGGTGTTGTCTGTTCATCGGTTTCATATTGCTCCAGATTTCGTTTAAGGATTGTCTCAATGATTTTGTAATGGTATACACCAAACTGGTGAGCACGCCTGCAGGCTTTAATTAACCGGTCATGTCCCACACGTTTTGCAAAAGAGAGTATCCCCTGGCAGGATTTATATCCTTGCTCCGGATGTGCTTTTTTAATTAGTACCTGCTTGATATATGCTTCCACATCTTTGTGGATAAGGCCAGCCTCGGTTAAGAAACGCTCCGGATTCCATTCCGCGATCTGAAGATTAAAGGTTGCCATATGCGCAGTATCAGTCGTATAATTATGCGGACTCTTAATTCTTTCATGACTGGCAATCAATTCGTATTTGTAATAAATATCTATTTTTAATTTGGAGTAAAACAGTTTCACCTTCTTTCCAATATAGCTGTAGTGTACGCTGTAATAATGCTTGTCGCTGTGTAAACAAACATGACCGTTTTTCAGTACCGTTACTTGAGAAGTTTGACGCATTTCAAAACGAATCGGATGAAGTGGTTGGAGTGTTTGCTTTTCCATTTCCAGGAACTGCTCCATGCGGGAGTACGTGCGATTATGGAAGGGTGTTGTATTATGATTTTCAAGATAACCCTGAATAGCCTGATTCAGTAGAATGATAGAGGTAAATTCTTTACCGTGCAGGTTGGTGTAAATTCTGTTGTAGGTAAGTTTAACGGCTCCTTCCACCAGTGATTTATCCTTGGGTTTGTATACTCTGGCCGGCAGTACAGCCATTCCATAATGTTCGGCAAAGGCTTCAAAGTTATCGTTCAGATGAGGCTCATAGCGACTGGATTTACTAACTGCTGATTTTAAATTATCCGGCACAATAGCAACGGGTGCTCCTCCAAAAAAATGAAGTGCGTTCTCACAACACCTGATAAAATCTTCCATGTCCTGGCTTTCTACTGCTTCAACATAGGTGAGTTGACTGGCTCCTAAAATGGCAACGAATACTTCGACAGATTTAATTTCTCCAGTTGCAGTGTCGATGATCTGTAATTTTTTTCCGGCAAAGTCAACAAACATTCTTTCTCCGGCTTTATGGATCATGTGCATGGATGGATGCGATCGTCCCTTCCATTTCCGGAAGTGTTTGTAAAACCCTGTACTCTGAAAACAGTCAATGTGCTGAGAGGAATACTCTTGCCACAAAAGTTTTAAAGTCATTCCCGGCTGCTTTAA
>JAYVTC010000003.1:0-24971 GCA_043774745.1 Cyclobacteriaceae bacterium
CTTTTTTTGTCACCATCTATACTTTGTTCCAAATCCTTTCCCAACGTAATGCGGTTTTAGGCAAACTCACAGGCGGATATGTAGCCTTCGTTCATGGGCAAATCTTTCAAAGCTAAAATGCCTGCTTCTATGTTGGCATCCGTAAACAAAGAGGTTTTGGTAGAACTTACCCTGATGCTGTTTATTTCTTTCAACTGAGTACGCAGCACTTTTTCCAGAATCACATTGGTGGTTTTATTGCCTCTTAATTCCAATGCTTCATCCGGGCTGAGGTAGGTATAACCCAACTTTTGCAATAACTGCAAGGCAGGTATCTGGCTGATGTGGTCTTCTTTAAAACTTGGTGTTTCCATTGTGAAAAGTGGCTTTTTTGCTTTTTCTGAAACTCTTTTCAGTTATTTCTTGTATCACTTGCCTTATACATTGTGTACATGCTATATTTGCATTGCATCGCCCAAAGGGTGAAGGCACTGGCTTCGCGAGGCCGTACATTGCGCTCCGCACCAACAGGGTGAGGTGTTAAGACAAACGGACCGGGGTGTCCCCGATCGGCAGAAAGCTCAACGAAAGTTGGGCTTTTTGTTTTGGTTCTATTTTTCATAGAATTTATCTGTATTCCATATTTTAGGATTGTTCATGATGTAATCAGAAATACGTTGATAGGATTTTTCATCACGAATGATATGTTCATAATAATTGCGTTGCCACAATTTTCCCATTCTTTCATTTTTGGTTTTGTAGATTTCCAAACATTCATTGGCAACCAACGATTTGTATGCGCCAACAATATCACCAACGGTTTTAGGTTTTGTAACTGTAGGGGCATGGCTCGCCCCTGACCCTGTTTCATTGGTATCCAGATTTTCATCTACCATCGCACCATCTGGGACGTTTAAATGGGCTGGGTTTACGTCTGTATCATTAGGGGCAACCGTGAAGGTTGCCCCTACAAAATCATTCAATACCATTATGGCATGAACGTGATTTGGCATTATTTGAAAAACATCCAATTCCATATTCTTAAACCGTTCTGGTAATTTCTGCCATTGTTGGTAGGCGATGTTACCCAAATCATTCAGTATCATTTCGTCATCCACAATTTTGCCAAACAAACATTTCCTACCCTCAACGCAAATCGTTATAAAATATAAACCAGCCTGTGAATAATCATATCCCTTTAGACGAATGCTTTTGCGGTGGTGGATTTGTGGATTATATGGCATGAGTTATATTTTCAATCTCTTCTTGCCCGTTAACAATTGCTGCATCAATCCTTTTTTCTGTTCCTTCAGTTTATCTGTTTTGGCTTTCAATAATTGGATTTCTTTATCCGCTGCTTGTAGTATCTTTACGATGGCGGTTTGTTCTTCTAACTTTGGAAATGGGATTCTTACAAAGCAAAAATCTTCATAGCTGATTTGCTTTCCATCGCGAATTCCAATTACAGCAACAGCAAGATGACCTATGAAATCATAGGATTTGAAATATGATTTGTAAAATTCTTCGCTGATTTTTTGTATTGGCTTTAATACAATATAAGCCGGACTTACAAGCCCTCTGTAATAAGAATATTCTAAGCCGCCCTGAAACGAACGTAGACTAATAACAAAATCTCCTTTCTCAACGAGTTTAAAACCTTCGGTTCCAGTTGAGGGCATTGTAACCCTTCCTTCCAACATTGTTCTTGGAATAATCCCTTTGTCTTGGGTTGCAGAAAGTAATTCCTCACTATCAAATCCCTTTATGGTTACACTTTTAAAAATTTCTCCAGCACCAAGCTTATTCCACTTCTCCTTCTCAAACACCTTCAATCTTTTCTTCCCGGTAAGCAACTGCTGCATGAGCCATTTTTTGCGCAGTTCTTTTTGGGCAATGAGTTGGGTGAGTGTGGGTGATGGCGCGATCCCAGGTGGAGAGTAGGTTGGCAATGGCGGTCTGTTCTTTGAGAAGTGAGGGGACTAATATTCTGAAAGCTCTTATTTTTTCTAAAGTAATTCTTGTGATTGCTTGTCCAGAAATGGCGTCTTCAATTATTTTTTGTCCTTTCGGACTTTTAATAAAATGGAATAAATAGTCACTATTTACTAGATTCTTGTTGCTTCTAATTAATGCAACACTCGATAATAGACTGAATTCATCTTTTAAAGTATTTTTACAACAAGCTCCAGTTCCTGCACCGTCCTTTGTCAAAAGGATGTCTCCAAATATTACCGGACAGCGTTTATAGATTTCTTTATGTTCTTTCTCAGAAACGTAATTTAAGTTTGTAAGATCTAAGCCCTCATTGCGAATATTCTTGGAAGTGATATACATGAAAGAACCTTCTTTTGATTTTGGAGAAAAATGTGTCCCGTCTAAAATTTTTTCACACACATTTCCCCAAGTATCAAATCCCCAATCATCCGGTATTGGTCCAAGTGGGCTTGATTTGTATCCTTTAGGTATGATATTTTCTTTTTTTGTCATCTCCTGTTTTCTGTTGCTTCTGGCTGCTGTTTCTCGTTTGCAATTTGTCGTTTACTGCAAACGAGCCTTGCAAACGACATTACTGCAAATAACTGATAATCAATTTATTATCGTTTGCAATTATTGTTTCCCATAAAAAGTCTTCCGCTTTTCCCTGCGCAGTATTTTGATTCTTTGTTTTTCTACCATGTCGCTAAAAAGCCTTGAAACGTGATATATTTCACTATCAGACAGGTTTAATATCTTCCTTGCCGATTCGTTATCAATCTCTTCGAACTCATCCAGGTATCTTAAGATCGCTTCTTCTTGCCTCGCTTTTTCCTGCTTCTTGTGCCTGAGGTACAGCATCTCATCGCGCAGGTCGGCAAGTTTGGATTTATGAATAAGATATTTCAATCCCGATGTCTTTCCTGTAGTTTCAATGAATTCTAATTCAAGTAACCCATCAATAATGCGCTTGAGTTGATAAGCGTTGATGAAAGGTGTATCAGTCAATTCCTGCAGTGTTCTGTTTTTGTTACTGTAAATGGCATTGAGAACCAGTATCGTTTCCAGGTCAATATCTTTTTTCCGGAGGGTCTTGTATTGCACAGATAGTTCGATCAGTTTTTCAGAATAGCTTTCCGCTTCTATTCTGAACAAAACTGATGAATCAGTCTGTATTGGCTTAGGTAGTGATTTCCCTTTGGAAAGTAATGCCGTAAAAATTTTATCAAAGCCACTTCCAGCTTTCTCGGCATAGTTGATCTCGCGAAACACGTCCATGATGTTGGGATTTCGTGGATTGGTTTTTCGCAGATAATTAAACTCATTAATTCCATCAGGAAATGTACCCGGGCTTTCTATTTCAAGATATCCATCATATTTTCTGATTTCAATAATTTGCTGACGTGAGTAGTCGCGATGAACAATGGCATTGATCAACAATTCTCTGAGCACTATCTCTGGATAATCTTCAACATATTCACGATAAAGTCCAAAGTTAAATTCCTTTAAATTGATTTCAGACTGAAGCTGTTTAAAACAATCATCCGCTATACTTATTAAGTCGCCCGAATATTCGTATGGCGTATAACTTCCATCAGGTTTGTATCGAATATATTTGATCTGATTGTATGGAAATTCGCGTAATGCTTTTTGCTTTCCAATGATTAGAATTCCGGTAGTGGTTGGCCAATACCTGCCACCATCTTCTTTGATTAACCCCAACGTTTCACTGAATTCGAGTTGTGAAGTTTTAAGATAGGGGCTATTGGGTTTTTCTTTTTGAATTCCGTTGTAAAGCTTCCGGGTTTTTATAATATCCTGCCAACCAGGTACAGGTATTCCTTGCGTATCAACTTCTGGCGATTCAAAATTTAGACGCCATACTTTCTGATCATAGACTATCAATCCCTTCTCGGCCTGAATTGTTGCCATCTGATGTGGCTCAATGGCCCTGTTGCCATCATTCGACCTAATAAGATATTCTCCCTTTGAGGTACGATGCAATTGATTGGAAAATGGAATTTCAAGAACGATGAGCAGGTTATTCCCAACACTTAGCTTGTGAGCTGTAAGCGTTATTGATGGATTGGTGCGATCTTGTACCTGCCTGATCAAATCGTACATCTTCTCATCAGAACATTGAAAGTCAGGATTAACATCTTTTGTTTTATCAACAATACCAATAAAGATGAATCCACCTTTGAAGTTTGCAAAAGCAACAACGTCTCGGGAAAGTTCCTCATATGAGGGACTGAAGTTCTTTAAGGAGTGTCCAAAGATTATTTTATCGTTTAGTTGTTCTTTGAAATCGACCACATCGCATTCTCCCTTTTCAATGAGGTTGTAAAACCACTGAACACTATGTTTTGTAAGCTTCTTCATCGTTATTGATTAAATGCAGGTTTAATAAACTTATTTTTAACTGATAAACCTTATCAGTTTATTAATCGAAATCCTGTTTATCATGTTCATCTTCAATAAATTAAATATTTGAATGGCTTGTACTCCAAATGTTCCTTGTGCCGAACATACCCAAGCTGGTTGGTGGTCAATTCCGTTCTTCCAATCTTGAAATCGGGTACATTGAAATGATGATGACCATAAATCCAGACATCAGGTCCACGTTCTTCAATCAATGGAAACAGCTCTACGGCAAAACCTTCCGTTAATAAACTTCCCTTATACTTTTCCGGGTAATGAAATTCAGTGGGCACATGATGGGTAATCACCACAGTTTTATCACCCTTTAGATTGTTAAGTGATTCCTTCAGAAAGAACAGACTTTCCAGGTGCAAGAAGTTATACTCGGCAGCAGCGAAAACATTCCCCTTATATTTGATCACCTGAAAATCACTCATTCCATGTTCAATCTGCCATTGCCTTGCCGGGCTTATGTATGTCCACAGCGTTGAGAAGATGAGCGTTACTTTCTCAAGTTCAACAACCTTGTTGTTAATTAAGTGAACATTGCTCCTGATCTTTTCATGTAATACTCCTGATCGTAATGAAGCGTCACTATAGTAGTATTCGTGGTTGCCGGGAATCCAGTAAATAGATTCAAAGTGATCGGAAACGTAACTGAAGAAATCTGCATGTTTGTCCATCACAGCAAAGGGAACAATATCGCCTGCCAATAGAAGAACATCTCCCTTAGGTTGCAAAGGATTTTCGGAGAGATACTTTTTATTCTCCGGAAATTCAAGATGTAAATCTGAGCAATACTGTAAGGTCATGCGCTTAGTTCTTTCAAATATTGCTTCATTTGCTTTTGCACGATCACCAATTCTTTTTCCAATGTTTCAATTTCACCTTGTACTTTGACAATATCTACTTCGGGTTCTTCCTCAAATGTGTCCACATACCGGGGAATGTTTAGGTTGAATTCGTTCTCCAGAATTTCTTCGGGTGTGGCTACATAACTGAATTTCTCTTCAATAATTCCAGCGTTCAATTTCCCTGCTGAGAAATTCCTGTAGGTAGAAACAATACGCTCAATATCAGAATCGCGAAGCTTGTTCTGGTTTTTAACCGATTCATATTGCTGACTACTGTCAATGAATAATACATTCTTGTTGTCGCCCTTACCTTTATTGAAAATCAGGATAGCCGCTGGAATACCTGTGCCGAAAAAAAGATTGGCAGGTAAACCAATTACTGCTTCCAGAATATTCTCCTCAATGGTTTTCTGTCTTATTTTCCCTTCACTACTTCCACGAAACAGAACACCGTGAGGAACAACCACGCCTACTTTACCTCTGCCTTCATAAGTAGTCTCAATCATGTGAGAGATGAATGCCCAATCGCCTTTACTCTTTGGTGGTATGCCTCGCCAAAACCGATTGTAAGGATCTTGTTCAGGGTCGTAACTTTTTGCCGCTTTGTTTTCTTCTTTGTCTTCAACCTTGCCCCACTTATCCAAACTGAAAGGCGGATTGGCAACAACCGTATCAAACCTCATCAATGCATCACCTTCTCTGAGTTTTGGATTACGAATTGTATCGCCCCATCGAATGGTGGCATTGTCAAAACCGTGAAGGAACATATTCATAATAGCCAACGCCCAAGTGCTTCCATTGGCTTCTTGTCCGAATAAAGAGAAATCAGATGAACCAACTTCTCGGCCCGCTTTAATAAGGAGTGAACCTGAGCCACACGTAGGGTCACTGATTCTTGCTCCGGGTTTAGATTTAGTGAGTTTGGCTAAGAGAGTAGATACTTCACTTGGCGTAAAAAATTCACCAGCTTTCTTTCCGGCATCACTTGCAAAATTAGCAATCAGAAATTCGTAAGCGTCTCCAATAATATCAGCACCTTCCAAATGTCCCGGACTTAAATCCAGCTTGTCATTGCTGAAATCAATGAGCAAACTTTTAAGGCGTTGGTTCTTTTCTTTAACATCACCAAGGTTGCTGCTATTGAAATCAATATTTCTGAAAACCCCGCTGCCATCTTCGCTACTTAATTTCTGGCGGTTAGCTTCTTCAAAGTCTGTTAAGGCAATATTGATCAGTTCTCCTATGTTAACTTCATTTCTATGTTCATAGAGAAAATCAAAGCTTGAATTGTCAGGAACAACGAAACGTTCTTGTTTCATAGCTCGTTCAGCGCGAGCTTCATCGTTACTGTATTTTTTCAAATATTCCTTTTTCTTCTCCTTATGAACGTCACTCACATACTTAATGAAAAGCATGGTGAGGATGTAGTCTTTATATTGATCTGGATTGATTAGTCCACGAAATGTGTCGCATGCTTTCCAGACAATCTGTTTTACTTCGTTGCTGTTAATTTTCATAAATGAAAAGTTATTAGTGAAAAATGATAAGTTAGTTTTTGGAAGTTTTGATGGAGGCGACAAGCATTGCGATAAGTTCTTTGCATTCAAATTGAAGAATTACAAATTCTTCCTTTGACAAGTAACCTGTATCATGCAAGAGCATCAGCCAATATTCCGTTTCATTAGCCTCTTTCAATGATATCGTCAGTTTGTTGATGAAATCTGGTTTACTGGCTGCAAACTCTGACTCACGAATTAAAGCACCAATTGCAGTTCCTGAACGCAAAACTTGTCTGCTTAAAACATATTCCTTTTTATCAGATACTAATGACTGGCTAAACTTTACAATCTTTATTGCAAATAGATAACTCTTGTCCCGCAATGGACTTTTTGACTTTTCACTATTCATTTTTCCCTTTTAATTGAATTGATTATTTCTTGTTGAATTTGTTTTTCTCTAAGTGTTTCAATTTGTTGTTTCAATTTCCTTTCTGTGTTTCGAAGCTGTGCTATTTTCAATATAGCTTTTTGTGTTGGTAAGTCCGGAATTGATATTTCCAGTTCTTCCAGTACTGATTTTGAAATGGACACTATAGATGTTCCAATAGCACGTCCTTTCAAAAACTTTTGAGAGGTTGGGTGATTAATGAACCAAACCAAAAACTCTGGCAGGACTTTATTGTTGAAATTATCTTGAAGTCGAATTACAAAGAAGGAAGTCGAAGCAACTGCTGGCAAATTCTTACCTGCCTGTCCGGTAGGCAGGCTCTCATACCAAGTTGCAAAATTCTTTGTGCCTTTTGCAGCAAACAGAACATCGCCTGGTCTTAGCAAATGTTTTTCGGTCACGTAGTCCTGTTTAAGGTCAGGATGTAGCGTGGAACTTAGTCGTCCGTGTTCATCAAAATACTTGGCTTGGAGATACACGATTTCACCCTTCGTAATCGTCTTTGCGAAGATTCCGGTCTGTATGCTGGCGACTTGTTGTAGGGTGGTTTTCAAATTTATAGTCTTGTAATCGTTCTACAGAACTGAGTCTTATAAGCTAAACATCCAAATTTATTTCAAATAAATCTAAGTATCAGCTCTACAAAAATGTATAATAATCGCAAATTGATTTGATTTCGAGGTTTACTACCCTTAAACTTTTTTTGTCGTCCAGTACTATTTTGAATGGCTTTACTGAGTGGGTGGGCCGTTGTTATTGATTTAAGCCACTTCATACACTAAACCTCTCTATTTTCAATGGCGGTCCAGAATCCTCCAAATTTGTCAATCTGACTTAGCTCATTTGATCAACTTCCAATCCTGAAGTAGTTGGAATGTATAGATATGTATTTTGTTAAAATGATACGAAATGATCTTAATATATACGTAAATGATCTTTTTGATAAGATGCCAGACGATGCACGTGTCTCATGTTCCGGACAGTACTTTGCACATTGAAAATACTTGTGAAAGAAATAAGAATCTCACCTGCCAGTTCAGAACTCCCTCGCGGCAGGGATAGAAGTGGAAAGCCCGAAGTGCGCTGGGTTTGAGTGCGGCCGGACTTGTAACGGATAGCCCGGTGACCGGCTTGCCTTAAAGAAAACGTACTCCATTTTCACCCACTTTTCATTCAAAGCCGGAATTTTGCACCTCAATTTTACCTGGCAAGACGGGCAGCCGCCCTGATTTCAACGATTACAATAGATATCAGCAACACTGAAAATGACTACTCATCGGTGATTTTGTTCGCTTTTTTGCCTGAATTTGAAGAAAAATGTAAAAAAGTGGGACGAAGTGGTTGAAAGTGGTTGAAAGTTACTTATGTTTGCTTAGGAGAACCTGTCTGACGGCAGGCAACAAAGACAACCACTACAGTCAATGACTTTCTTCACCAGTGAATATGTATGCAAGCTTGATGCGAAGGGCAGATTAGTGCTGCCTGCGCGGATCAAAGCTCAATTGCCCGAACCGGAAGGAGGCGTGCAAGAGCTTGTGATCAGGCGTGGCTTTGAGCAATGCCTTATTATTTACCCCATGGTGGAGTTTAAAAAGGTCTTCTCAAAAATTTCAGGTCTCAACGAGTTCAACGAAGAGTATCGCAAACTACAGCGAAGCTTTTTGTCGGGAGTAATTACGGTAGAGTTGGATAGCAACGGCCGTTTACTGATTCCGAAGAACATGCTCACCACTGCCAGCATCGATAAGGATGTTATGCTGGTAGGTACGGGCACTAAAGTAGAGGTCTGGAATCCTACGATCTATGAGAAGCACCAGATCCAGGACCCAGGTGAGTTGTCTAAGCTGGCAGAAAAGTATCTGAACGAGTAGTTGAGGATGGAAGCTTTGAGCTGCGAGCTATTAGCCGTGAGCTTTGAGTGATGAGATTCGATGAAGTTTTAGTATTTGAGGGACGAAGAATTTTAAGAAGCTTAAGATATGGCAAAAAGGTATGGACCTGGTGATTTTGGTTTACAAGTTAGCAGATCAGTTGCCAAAAGAGGAGCGATACTCATTGCGAAGTCAAATGACTAATGCAGTGATTTCGATTCCATCCAATATTGCCGAGGGAAGTTCAAGAAATAGTCAGAAGGATTATTTAAGGTTTTTAGAATATTCACTTGGATCGACCTATGAACTTGAGACGCAAGTTACTGCAGTTGATATGTTAAACTATGGTGAGAAGGAATTGCGAGAGTTAATTCTGGCGGGTATTGATGAAGAGCAGAAGATGTTACAAAGCTTCATCACAACGGTGGGAAAATCATGAGGGTTAACTCAAAAACAGCTCATAGCTCGCAACTCAAAGCTCGCAGCTGATGTATCACAAACCCGTCATGTTAAAAGAATGCATCGAAGGACTTCAACTAAATCCCGAAGGCATTTATGTAGATGTAACATTTGGTGGTGGAGGGCATAGTATGGCGATACTCGAAAACCTGAGAGAAGGCAGATTGATTGCATTCGATCAGGACGAGGATGCAAAGCGGCAGGCAGATAATATACAAAGTCGTTCTTTTACATTTTGTCAGGCAAACTTCAGGTACATGAAACAGTATCTGAAGTTGAGTGGAGTAGCACAGGTGGATGGCATGCTGGCCGACCTTGGAATCTCATCGCATCAGATTGATTCGCCAGAGCGAGGTTTTTCAACACGCTTTGAAGGACCACTGGATATGCGCATGGATCAGAAGGGCACTATCACTGCAGCTAAAATTTTGAATGAATATCCGGAAGCGGATCTCCATAAAATTTTTGGCATGTATGGTGAATTGAAAAATGCACGCACCGCTGCCAAAGCAGTGATTGCAGCCAGAACAATCAAGCCTTTGTCGACTACACTGGATTTGAAAGCCGCATTGCAGCAAATCACTCCTCATGGAAAGGAGAATAAATATTTCGCCCAGGTGTTTCAGGCGCTCCGCATCGAAGTAAATCAAGAGATGAAAGCGCTTGAAGATTTTTTGCACCAATGTGGCGAAGTAATGAAACCGGGAGGGCGATTGGTGGTGATGAGTTATCATTCGCTGGAAGACAGAATGGTGAAGAACTATATCAACACGGGAAAGGTGTTTGGGGAACTGGAAAAAGATTTTTACGGTAACCCGATCAAACCTTTTCAAGCAGTAAACCGAAAACCAATCGAGGCAACGGAAGAAGAAGTAAATGAAAATAAAAGAGCCCGAAGCGCTAAGCTGAGGGTGGCAGAGAAAATTTAAAAAAGCTATGAGCTGTGAGTTGCGAGCGATGTCTCGTAGCTCGTGGCTGACAGCTCGCAGCTAAACTTAAAAATGAGCGAAAACAAATTCAGAATAGAACCTCAACCGCAACGGGGCAATGAAGCACGGGTAAAACCGAAGGCTCCGAGCACACCTGGAGCGAGTATCTTCTCAGGGCTGGAAAAGAAGTTGAAGCTTGAGACTTATTTTGAAGAGGGCTTTCCGGTGAAGTATCTGCCCAAGATTTTGTTTGCCGTTTTTTTGAGTTTGATCTATATCAGCAACACGCATTATGCTGAGAAGACAACAAGGCAGATCAATAAAGCGCAAAGTGAAGTAGAGGACCTGCGTGCCGATTACACCACGTTGAAAGCCGATGTGATGTTTGCCAGCAAGCAAAGTGAAGTTGCCAGAAGAGTGAAAGAAGCAGGATTAAAAGAAAGTTCGAAGCCACCATTTAAAATCGTAGTAGAGAAAGGTGAATATTAAGAAGTCCATATTAATAAGAGTACGCATCGCATTTTTATGTGTAGTGGTGTTTGCACTCTGCGTGGGCGCCAAGATTGGTCACATTCAGTTTATTGAGGGTGACGAGTGGAGGAAGATGAGTGAAGAGATCAATTTTGATTACAAGAAAGTAAAAGCTACCCGTGGCAATATTTATTCTGATAATGGAAGCCTGTTAGCGACCAGTTTGCCTTTCTATAAAGTGGCGATCGATCCTACACTGGCCAAAGACGAAATCTTCAAGAAGGGTATTGATTCATTGGCGATGATGCTGTCGCGTTATTATAAAGATCGCTCGGCAACAGATTACAAGCAGATGCTGAAAGATGCTCGTGCCACCGGTAAACAATACGTGGTTATTAACCGCAAGCAGATCAACTATCAGGCAAAAAAGGACATGACCTCTTGGCCCATCTTCCGCGATGGTCGCTACAAAGGTGGTGTCATCTTTGAAAAGATTGATGTGCGCTATCGTCCTTTTTCAAAACTCAGTCGCAGAACAGTTGGTTTTGTAAACGAGGAGGGTAAAGGCGTTGGACTTGAATATAGTTTTGACAATGTATTGGGTGGACAAGATGGCGAGGCACTATTTCAGAAAATTGCCGGAGGTATCTGGAAGCCCATCTTCGATGCAGATAACATCAAAGCGATTGATGGACTCGATATACAAACAACACTTGATATCAATCTTCAGGATGTAGCAGAGACATCACTTTATCGCGCCATGAAATCACACAATGCCGATGAAGGCACAGTGATTGTGATGGAAGTGAAGACGGGTCACATCAAAGCAATTTCCAATCTCAGCAGAGAAAGTAATGGTGAGTACTCTGAGAAATTCAACCATGCCGTTGGTGGTTCGATTGAGCCAGGGTCAACCTTCAAGTTGGTAACTATGATGGCTTTGCTCGAAGACACGAATATTAATTTGAGTGATACAATCAACACCGGCAATGGTGAGTACACGTTTTATAAGCGCAAAGTAAGAGATCACCACGAAGGAGGTTACGGGAAGATTACCATTCAGCAATCCTTTGAGTTGTCATCCAACGTGGCGATGGCCAGGCTTGTTGATAAACATTTTGGAACGAAGCCTTCCAAGTTTTTAGAATATGTAGACCGTCTGCATCTTTCCAAACCATTGGGTTTGCAAATCAACGGTGAATCCTATCCCAAAATTACACGACCTGCTGACAAAGAATGGAGCGGCATTACACTTCCGTGGATGGCATACGGTTACGGATTTGAGATTTCTCCTTTACACACGCTGGCGTTATATAATGCGGTTGCCAATGATGGAAAAATGATCAGACCAATTTTCGTCACTTCGGTAAGCAGAGCCGATCAGGTGAAGCAGGAATTTGAAACTGAAGTGTTGGTAAGTAAGATCTGTTCAAATAAAACATTGAACCAACTCAAACTTCTTTTGGAAGGTGTAGTTGAAAATGGTACTGCCAAAAATCTGAAGAATGCTGATTACCGCATTGCTGGTAAAACGGGTACTGCACAGATTTTAGAAAATGGTCGATACGAAAAACGATATATCACTTCATTTGTGGGTTATTTCCCAGCACATGCTCCGAAGTATACAGCCATTGTGCTGGTGAAAAATCCGAGAGGAATATTTCAATATGGAAACAACGTGGCAGGACCTGTATTCAAAGACATTGCCGATAACATTTACTCACGTGACATCAATCTTCATTTTGCTATGGAGAAGAAAGCAACGACTGAGCCTGGAGTGTTGCCTGTGATTCGTGCAGGCAAGCAAGATGAGTTAACCATGTTAACCAATGAATTAGGTGTGTCAAGTCATTCAGCAACGGAAGAGGAGTGGATTAAGACTTCAAAGAATGGAAACTCTGTTGTGTGGAAGAAAAATACCGTAATTAAAGATCATGTGCCTGATGTAACGGGAATGACATTCCGTGATGCCATCTATTTATTGGAGAAAACGGGATTAAGAGTGGGCTATGAAGGCAAAGGAAGAGTTGCATCACAATCCATTTCACCTGGAACAAGAATTTCTAAGGGTTCAAGAATCTATTTGAGATTAACGAATGGCTGAGTTAAAGGACATATTATATAAGGTGCACATCACTTCTACTTCAGGCGATATGAACATAGAAGTGAAAGGCATCTGCTTTGACTCACGCAACGTGCAACCTGGATTTTTGTTTGTTGCTGTTCGAGGAACGCAGTCGGATGGTCATACTTTTATTGAGAAAGCCGTAACAAGTGGTGCAATTGCCATTGTTGCAGAAAAATTACCGGAAGCAATTTCTGATACAATTACTTATGTAACTGTAAAAGACAGTTCAAAGGCACTTGGCATCATTGCATCCAATTTTTATGGTAATCCTTCTTCTAAATTAAAACTGGTTGGAGTAACCGGAACGAACGGAAAGACAACTGTTGCAACACTTCTATTCAAGTTATTTACAGCGCTGGGTTACCGATGCGGAATGTTATCCACAGTTGTGAATAACATTGTGGATAAACAGATTCCATCAACCCATACTACGCCTGATCCAATTCAAATAAACGAGCTGTTGGTGCAAATGCTGAACGAGAATTGCACGCATTGTTTTATGGAAGTGAGTTCTCACGCTGTAGCACAAGGTAGAATTGAAGGTTTAACCTTCATTGGTGGTTTATTTACGAATATCACCCATGATCATCTTGATTATCATCACACGTTCGAAAGTTACATCCGCGCTAAAAAAGGATTCTTTGATGGATTATCAACCGATGCGTTTGCATTGGTGAATATTGATGATAAGCGTGGCATGGTGATGCTGCAAAACTGCAAGGCCAAAAAGCAAACCTATGGTTTAAAAAAGATGGCTGACTTCAAAGCCAAGATCATTACTAATTCTATTGAAGGACTTGAGTTGGAGATCGGTGAGCGTAATGTGTGGTTTAGATTGATCGGTGATTTCAATGCGTATAATTTATTAACAGTCTATGGAGCTGCCTGCTTGTTAGGTGAAGATCCTGAGATGGTGCTCATGAAATTATCAGCATTAACTGGTGCTTCAGGTCGTTTTGAATTAATTATGCCGGGATCAAAGTTTACAGCCATTGTTGACTATGCACATACTCCGGATGCACTGAAGAATGTATTAGAAACCATTGAACATTTCCGTTCGGGAAATGAGCAGGTGATTGCCGTAGTTGGATGTGGCGGAGATCGTGATCGCACCAAACGTCCGTTGATGGCAGCCATTGCATGTAAGTACTCCAATAAAATCATTTTCACTTCGGATAACCCACGCAGTGAAGATCCCATGGAGATTATCAAAGAAATGCAAACAGGCGTAGGTCCGACCGATGCAAAAAAAACATTGGTAATGGTTGATCGTGAAGAGGCCATCAAAACGGCTTGTATGTTGGCGAAAGAAAAAGATATCATTCTCGTTGCCGGCAAGGGCCATGAGAATTATCAGGAGATAAAAGGAGTGAAGCATCCTTTTGATGATAAAGAAGTGTTGTCAAGAATGTTAAAAATGTTTGCGAGCTAATGCTGTATTATTTTTTCGACTATATCGAGAAGAACTTTAATTTCCCTGGTGCAGGATTGTTTCAATACATTTCCTTCCGTGCGGGTGCAGCAGCATTGTTGTCACTGATCATTACGATTACGTTTGGTGAAAGACTCATTAACTACTTGCGCAAGAAACAAGTTGGTGAGGATATTCGCGACTTAGGTCTTGAAGGTCAGCTTCAAAAGAAGGGAACTCCTACGATGGGTGGCTTGATTATTATCGCTGCAATTTTAATTCCCACGCTGTTAATGGCGAAGTTGGATAATGTGTATGTGATTTTATTAATCGCAACAACATTGTGGTTAGGAATGATTGGGTTTATTGATGACTACATTAAGGTTTTCAAGAAGAATAAAGAAGGATTAGCAGGTAGATTTAAGATTGTGGGTCAAGTTACGATCGGATTGATTGTAGGTCTTACGCTATTTTTTAATGATCACGTTGTCGTACGTGAAGTGAAGCCAGCAACGGTTGCCAGCATTCAGACTTTTCAGACTGAGCCGGGAGTAAGAATGGAATATAAGGACACGAAATCCACCAAGACCACCGTTCCCTTTGTCAAGAATAATGAATTTGATTACAGTGATATCTTCCCATGGTTGGATAAGAATTACACGTGGATCGTATTTACGCTGGTGGTTATTCTGATCATCGCGGCTGTTTCAAATGGAGCGAACATTACTGATGGTATTGACGGTTTAGCTGCGGGAACTTCAGCCATTATCGGATTGACATTAGCCATCTTTGCTTATCTCTCCGGTCGTGTCGATTTCAGTTCTTATTTGAACATCATGTACATCCCCAACCTGGGAGAGCTGGTAATTTTTTGTACCGCATTTGTGGGAGCGTGTCTCGGATTCCTTTGGTACAATTCTTATCCGGCACAGGTGTTCATGGGTGATACTGGAAGTTTATCACTAGGCGGAATCATTGCGGTGTTGGCATTGGCTGTTCGCAAAGAATTAATGATCCCATTACTTTGCGGAATTTTCCTGATTGAAAATATGTCGGTGATTATGCAGGTGTCTTATTTCAAGTATACGAAGAAGAAGTATGGTGAAGGCAGAAGGATATTCTTGATGTCACCGCTGCATCATCACTTTCAGAAAAAGAATATTCACGAATCTAAAATCGTAACCCGGTTTTGGATTGTAGGGATACTACTAGCGATTTTATCCCTGGCGATGTTAAAACTTAGATAGCCATGTACGATTTAAGATTTGTAATGCGAATAATGCTATGACAGAACAAGAGTTGAATGCAAGAAATAAGGAACTAACAATTGAAGTACTAACGACAGTTGATTTGCTGACAAAGATTGATTTGCTTCCAGGCAATAGAATGCATGATGCACTAGTGAGGCAACTCATTAGATGTTCAACTTCTATTGGAACCAATTATGAAACGGCTGACAGTACTAAATTGACAAGGGAATTTATCGGCAGCTTAAAGAAGCAAGAGATTAACAATAGTGGGACCAAGGAAAAATTGAATGTTCTTTTAACTGAAGCAAATCAAGTGCTTTCAATTTATGCCCCATCAAAAAACGAAATGAGAGAAAGTCAGACATCGTAAATAATAAATGAGGGAACGCGTTGTCATATTAGGTGCAGGTGAAAGTGGAACGGGGGCAGCAATCCTCGCGAAAGCGAAGGGGTATGATGTTTTTGTTTCGGATCAGAGCGCAATCAAAGATCAGTATAAGGCAGAGCTGAACTCACATACTATTGCCTTCGAAGAAGGATCTCATACAGAAGAAAAAATCATTAACGCAAATTTGATTATAAAAAGCCCTGGCATTCCTGATAAAGCTGAGATCATTAAAAAAGTAAAAGGAAAAGGCATTCCTGTTATTGACGAGCTCGAATTTGGGTTCCGATTCTTAACAGGAAAGGTAATTGCAATAACGGGTACTAACGGAAAAACGACCACAACATTACTGACTTATCATTTATTGAAGTCAGCTGGATTTAGTGTTGCGTTGGCAGGTAATGTAGGGGAGAGCCTGGCACGTAAGGTTGCTAAAGAACATCATGACTGGTATGTGATTGAAATCAGCAGCTTTCAGCTAGATGGAACAAAGACATTCAAGCCGCACATTGGCATTTTACTCAATATCACTCCGGATCATTTGGATCGCTATGAGTACAAAATGCAGAACTATATCAACTCAAAGTTCAGGCTGATTCTGAATATGAAAGCAGATGATCATTTCATCTACTATGCTGATGATGCTGTGACTGGTCATGAAGTAGGAAAAAGAAGTATCACCCCATCGTCTATGCCGGTTTCATTGAAACCAACTTCACCATCACCGGTTCATTTTAACGGTGAATCCATGTCGTTCTCTTTTGAGAATACTTTTTTCAAGATATCGCAACATGATACAACCTTAAAAGGTCCTCATAATCTGATCAACACGATGTCGGCAGTTGCGGCTGTGCATTTGGCCGGTGCCAGTGTGGATCAAATACACGAGGGACTTAAGACTTTTAAAAATGCTCCTCATCGTTTAGAGTCAGTGGCAACCATCAATGGTGTTGAGTTTGTAAATGATTCGAAAGCTACCAATGTGGATTCTGTTGTGTATGGGTTAGGAAGTTATGAAGGTCCTTTGATCTGGATTGCAGGCGGTATTGATAAAGGTAATGATTACACGCTCATTGAAGATGATGTGAAGAAGAAGGTGCGTGTGCTGATATGTCTCGGTAAGGAAAATGATAAACTAAGAAAAGCATTTGGAAGTGTAGTGAATGAAATATATGAAACGCAAAGTGTAAAAGAGTTAGTACAGTTGGCACTGCGTGTTTCAAAGCCTGGTGATGTGGTGTTGTTATCCCCAGCCTGCGCAAGCTTTGATTTATTCAAAAACTACGAAGACAGGGGAAATCAATTTCGTGCAGCAGTTCTTGATTTGAAGAGTGAAATAGAAAAAGCAATGGTATGATCGCTAAATTTAAAACATGGGCTGACAAAAACCTGCAAGGTGACCGGGTCATCTGGGCAGTCGTTTTTGCGCGTTCGCTGATCAGCATTTTAGTGGTGTATAGTTCAATTGGAACACTTGCTTACAAACGCACGGCTAGTCCAGAATCATATTTATTGAAGCACACCTTTATGGTTTTCTTAGGTTTGGCTGCCATGTGGTTTGCGCACAAGATTGATTATCGATACTATTCAAAAATTTCTCGCTTCGCATTATGGATAAGTGTTCCCTTGTTGATCTATACATTCACCAACGGTACTACCATCAACGATGCAGCTCGATGGATCACCCTGCCAATCATCAATACATCATTCCAACCTTCTGATTTTGCAAGCTTATCATTGATTATCAATCTCGCCAGTATGCTTTCCAAGAAGCAGCAGAATATTGAGGATTTTAAAGAGACACTTATCCCTGTTCTGATCTGGTGTGGAGTGATTTGTGGATTAATTGCATTAACCAACCTGTCAACGGCTATGCTGCTTTTTGCAACGTGCATGCTGGTGATGTTCATCGGACGTGTGCCAGTAAAGTATTTAGCAATGCTCGTGTTGGTTGGTTTATTGGCAGGAGCAGTTGCTTTGAAATTTGGTGTACGTGGCGAGACAGCAAAGAATCGTATTCTCAGTTTTGTTAATGGAACTGAACTTCCTTTTCAAGCTAAGCATGGAAGAATTGCTGTAGCCACTGGTGGGATTTTTGGAAAAGGTCCCGGCAACAGTGATCAAAGAAATATTCTTCCGCATCCTTATTCAGATTTTGTTTATGCCATTGTCATTGAAGAGTATGGAATGATTGGTGGTGGGATTGTTCTGATTCTCTATCTTATTCTCCTTCACCGGGGAATGAATGCAGCCTATAATAGTGAACGAGCTTTTGGTGGATTACTCTCTGCGGGATTGAGTTTCGATTTGGTTTGTCAGGCAATGGTGAATATGGGTGTTGTAGTTGGATTAGGTCCAATCACAGGTCAGCCTTTGCCCTTGATAAGTATGGGTGGAACGGCAATGGTATTCACCGGATTATCCGTAGGAATCATTTTAAGTGTGAGCCGTGGTGAACAGGATCAGAATTGGGGCAAGCAAACCACCAATGATGAAGTGAAATTAAAAGAGAAAAATTTTGATGCGAAAGCAGCTTGAGTACTAAACAACCATATCGATTGATTATTAGTGGTGGTGGCACAGGAGGTCATATATTTCCTGCGTTGGCAATAGCTAACACATTCAGAGAACGTCATCCGGATGCAGAGATTCTTTTTGTTGGTGCGGAAGGTAGAATGGAAATGACACGTGTGCCAGAAGCAGGTTATAAAATTATTGGCTTATGGATCAGTGGACTTCAGCGCAAACTCACGTGGTCTAATCTTTCATTCCCCATAAAATTGATATCTAGTTATTTCAAGGCAGGCAAGATCATTAAAGGTTTCAAACCAGATGCAGTAATAGGAACCGGTGGTTATGCAAGCGGACCAATCATGCTTGCGGCAGCGAAAAATAGAATTCCTTCTTTGATTCAGGAGCAGAATTCGTATGCGGGTCTTACCAATAAAAGATTGGGCCAGAAAGTACAACGGGTATGCGTGGCATATCCAGGTATGGAAAAATATTTCCCTAAACAGAAGTTAATGTTTACCGGCAACCCGGTTCGCAAGGATATAATTGATCTGGAAGCCAAGCGTGAAAAAGCATTACTGCAATTTGCTTTTGATAGCAATATTAAAACGCTTTTGATTCTTGGAGGAAGCCTTGGTGCAAGAACCATAAACGAAAGTGTGTTGGCTCACATTGATAATTTGATTGATGCAAAAGTGCAGGTAATCTGGCAAACTGGTAAAATATATTACGAAAGTGTGAAGGCACAAGTAGGCAACATGGATTTGAGAAAAATTCGCATTTACGATTTTTTAAAACCAATGGATTTAGCATACGCGGCCAGTGATGTCGTGATTTCACGCGCAGGTGCTTTGGCTATATCTGAACTGTGTTTAGCAAAACGCCCAACTATTTTGGTTCCTTCTCCAAATGTGGCAGAAGATCATCAAACCAAGAACGCAATGTCGCTTGTGAATGAACACGCAGCGATGATGATTAAAGACGTGGAGGCAGAATCACAACTTGTTGATGCAGCTTTGAAACTGCTGTATGATGAATCGCGATGTCAAAAATTTTCTTCAAATATTGCAAAGCTAGGAAAGCCCAATGCTACCGAAGAGATTGTCAACGAAATTGAAAAACTGATTCAATGAGCATGAAACTAGATCAATACGATAGTATTTATTTTCTTGGGATTGGAGGGATTGGTATGAGTGCGATAGCTCGCTGGTTCAAACATAAAGGATTACGTGTAGCGGGTTATGATAAAACACCTACGCCACTCACTCATGAATTGTTGGGAGAAGGTATGGAAATTCACTTTGAAGATAGAGTAGAGTTCATACCAGGCTATATCAGTAAAGAAAAAACGCTGGTGGTATTTACTCCGGCTATTCCTAAGAATCATGTGGAGCATGCTTATTTGAAGGAGAAAGGTTTCACTATTCTTAAACGTTCAGAAGTACTAGGACTCTTAACGAAGAATTATAAAACAGTTGCGGTAGCCGGCACACACGGTAAGACTACCACTTCTTCATTAATCGCTCATATTATTAAATCCGCAAAGAAAGACATGGTTGCTTTCTTAGGAGGCATCACAGCCAACTATGATTCTAATCTGGTGATGCATGGAGAGGTGAACGACAAAACAATCGTAGTGGCTGAGGCCGATGAATTTGATCGTTCTTTCCTGAGATTATTTCCTCACACTGCCGTAGTCACTTCAGCGGATGCCGATCATTTGGACATCTATGGAGATCATCTGCAGATGCTGAGTTCGTATAAAGAATTTATTAGTCAGGTCAACAAAGGTGGAAATCTGATTATACATGAGTCGATTGCTATGCTTGCCAATGAGGCACCGCATATTAATCAGACTACATATGGCATGAGCCGGGGACAATTTTTAGCCGGCAATATAGCCCCGATTGGTCGGGGCGGATTTTTTGAGTTTGATCTTATCGGCTTTGAAAAGACGATGGAGAAAATACAGCTCGGTGTCCCCGGTTTTCATAATATGGAAAATGCCATTGCAGCCACATTGGTTGCTTTGAAGTTGGGCATTGACGAGAAAGTGATTCGCGAAGCATTACTTTCTTTCAAAGGCGTGAAGAGAAGGTTTGAGTTTATTATCAAGAAGGATGACCTCGTGTACATCGATGATTATGCGCATCATCCCGCAGAGATTGAAGCGTTCCTTACATCACTTAAGGAGATGTATAAGGGTAAGAAGATCACGGTAGTGTTTCAACCCCACTTATTCACACGCACAAGGGATTTCGCAGAAGGTTTTTCAAAGAGTTTAAGCCTGGCTGATGAAGTTCTATTGATGGACATCTATCCAGCGCGAGAGGAACCTATTCCGGGAGTTACATCGGACATGCTTTTTAAAGACATAACCAGTCCAGTTAAAATGCGATGTGGAAAAAATGATCTGCTTCAAAAACTGGCAACATTAAACATTGACGTGTTAGCTACAATTGGTGCGGGTGACATTGACACGTTTGTAAAACCGATTAAAGAACTTTTGAACAAGAAGTAATATGAAGTGGCAACTGAACATTCGAAGAGAAATTAAAGTAGCGGTATCGCTGCTGGCAATTTCATTTTTGATTGCCTTCAGTGAGCGCAAACAGGGCGGTTCTGTCTGTAAAGACATCGTGATTGAATTGGATAACCTTCACGGAAATCATTTTCTGGATGAAGCTGATGTGATGAAGTTGGTGGAAGGCAGCGGACAAAGTATTAAAGGAGTTGGTATTGATCGTATCGATCTGAAGACTATTGAGAAGAAGATAAAGTATGACAAACACATTCTGGATGCTGAATTATTTGGAGATCTGAAAGGCAACCTGATTGTGAATGTGGAGTTACGAAGACCAATTGCACGCATTGTTCAGTCCGATGCTCCGGATGCTTACATCGCAGAAGATGGTGTGATCATGCCGGTTTCTGAAAAATATACTACGCGGGTCATTTTAATTAGCGGGCCGTTTGTGAAGCGCCTATTGGAAGATGAAGACCTTTCGAAATCGGACGAAGGGCTGCAACTAAAAGAGATGATTGAGTTCATTAATGACGATGATTTTTGGAAAGCACAGATCGCGCAATTAGATATCAGTAGCAATGGTAAGATAACTATCTATCCGCAAGTAACGGGTCAGCGGGTTGAGTTTGGTAGAGCAGAAAACTTTGAAGCTAAGTTTAAGAAGTTAATGATTTTTTATAAAGAAATTCTTCCTCAACGCGGATGGACAAGATATGAGAGAGTAAATCTTGAATACGAAGGACAAATTATAGCAGAATAGACATGTATTTTTTTAACATAGAAAAGAGTAACAACCACTAATAAAGAATAATTACCATGGAAAACGAAAAAATTGTTGTAGGTCTTGACATTGGAACAACCAAGATCTGCGCCATCGTGGGCCGAAAAAATGAATTTGGAAAACTGGAAGTGCTTGGCATGGGCAAAGCAGAGTCAGAAGGTGTGATCAAGGGCATTGTCACAAATATTGACAAAACTGTTTTTGCTATTGAAAAGGCTGTAAAGGAAGCCAGTGATATGTCGGGCATCGACATTGGGTTGGTTAATGTTGGTATTGCCGGGCAGCATATCCGAAGCTCAATTCACCATGGGAGTATTACGCGCAGTTCAAATGAAGACGAGGTGAGCATCGAAGATGTGAATCGCCTCACCGAAGATATGTATCGCATTGTTATTCCTCCTGGCAGTGAGATCATTCATGTGATGCCTCAGGATTACATCGTTGATTACGAAGAAGGAATCAAAGATCCGGTAGGTATGAGTGGTGTGAAACTGGAAGCAGATTTCCATATCATCACTGCGCAGACAAGCGCAATCAATAATATCAATAAATGCGTGAGAAGAGGTGGACTCGAAATCGAAGATCTCATTCTCGAACCGTTAGCATCGAGTCTTGCTGTACTTAGTGAAGAGGAAAAAGAAGCAGGTGTTTGTTTGATTGATATCGGTGGTGGCACCACAGATATCGCAGTATTCCATGATAATATCATTCGTCATACTGCTGTGATTCCGTTTGGTGGAAATATTTTAACTACGGATATTCAGCATGGCCTTTCGGTAATGGCAAAGCAGGCCGAGCAATTGAAGACTCGCTTTGGAAAAGCCATCGCTGAAGAGGCTAGTCCAAATGATATTGTTTCAATCCCTGGCATCAGAAACAGAACTGCAAAAGAGATTTCTGTAAAGAATCTATCCGGCATTATTCAGGCGCGCATGGAGGAGATCATCGAAATGGCTCATACTGAAATTATTAATTCAGGATATGAAAACCGCCTCGCTGGAGGTATAGTAATCACCGGTGGAGGCTCTCAACTCAGTTGCCTTAAGCAGTTGGTAGAATATATGACGGGTATGGACACGCGTATTGGATATCCCAACGAGCATCTTGGCAAAAGCAAGATGGAGGCCGTGAAGAGTCCGATGTATGCTACAGCAGTAGGACTTGTATTATCAGGATTTCGCTCATTGGATGAACGCGATGAACGATACAAGGAAGCAAAAGAACATCAGAAGAATGTGAAGGTGGTAAAAAAACAAAAGTCAAATCCGACTTCCGATTTCTTCTCTAGCATCTTAACAAAAACAAAAGGATTATTGATTGATGATCTTGATGGCAAAAACGAATATTGATCAACCACTAAATAACAATTGTCATGTTTGAACCAGTAATAGGATACAAATTTGATCTCCCAAAACATCATAAGTCAATTATTAAAGTAATTGGTGTTGGTGGTGGAGGTAGCAACGCAGTGAACCACATGTATAAGCAAGGCATCAAGGATGTCGAGTTTGTGGTTGCTAATACTGATTTGCAAGCGCTGAACAGCAGCCCTGTTCCGCACAAATTGCAACTCGGTGTAACCCTAACCGAAGGTCTCGGTTGTGGAGCCAATCCGGAAGTAGGCCGAGCGGCTGCGATTGAAAGCAAAGAGCAGATTCGCGAAATGCTGGTGGGCACCAAGATGGTATTTGTTACTGCCGGTATGGGCGGTGGCACGGGCACCGGTGCAGCCCCCGTCATTGCCAAGATTGCGAAAGACATGGACATACTTACGGTTGGTATTGTCACTGTCCCTTTCTCTTTTGAAGGAAAGAAAAAGTTAACTCAAGCTGAGTTAGGCATCGAAGCATTCCGTTCAAGTTGTGACACAGTGCTCATTATATTGAACGATAAGTTGAGAGAAATCTATGGAAACTTATCTATCGGACAAGCCTTTGGTGAAGCTGATAATATATTGACTACGGCAGCAAAGGGTATCGCTGAAATCATTACGCTGGCAGGTTATGTGAACGTTGACTTTCAGGATGTGCGCACGGTCATGTTAAATGCTGGCGCTGCGGTAATGGGATCTTCAGAAACACGTGGAGATAATCGTGCCATCAAGGCTGCACAGCAAGCTCTTGCATCGCCTTTGTTGGATAATAAAGATATTATGGGTGCCAAGAAAATTCTGCTTTCCATTATATCTGGTGAAGAGGCAGAGTTGCAAATGGATGAACTTACTACCATCACCGAATACATTCAGACACAAGCTGGTGATGATGCAGAAGTAATTTTTGGTCATGGTGTGGATTCAGGATTGGCAGACCGCATTCGTGTAACCGTAATCGCAACCGGATTCTTTTCTGAGGGAAGAATAGTGAAGAAGAAGGAAGAGAAAAAAGTACATGAACTGGACCGCACTCAAATACCATTGTTTGGTTCAGTTGATAATTCTGTAAATCAGCGTCATCAGGAAATTGAACTTAAAATAAGAGACGAAGAGCAACCTGCTTTGCAGGATGAACAAGAGATTGTACAAAAGTTTGAGGAAACTAAGAATGCTTCCTTGTTTGAAAAGGAAGTTTTCACTTCTCGCACCGTTGAGTTTACAATAACGAATGCTGAGGAGACGAAAACTTCTTTTGAGGATAATTCATTTGAAGACGAGGATAATCTCTTCAGAGAAGAAGATGATTTTGAATTAGGCAAAGGAGTTTCAGAAGATCAGGTAATAAACGAAGATGGACTTATGGAATACAGAAGAACCAAAGAACGTCTTGAGCAACAAGCAAAGGAGCGCAGAGAAAAATTGAAAAAGGGCAAGACTCAAGAAATGACTAAGGATGAGTTCAAACAGAAGTGGGAAGCGCCAGCGTATTTGCGTAGAGGTGTGAAGATGGATAATTTTCCTCATTCTTCTGAGTCACACATTTCACGTTATAGTTTAAATGATGACAACAGTCTACTGGGTAACAATAAATTTTTACATGATAATGTAGATTAAAGACATGGCATATCCGGCACGACTGGTTTTTACTCCATTCGTAGTGGTTGTTGGTGGTAAATATTTTTTGCCGGTGCCGGAGTGCCT
>JAYVTC010000004.1:0-12908 GCA_043774745.1 Cyclobacteriaceae bacterium
GGTTACAAGATTGTTAACGTTGGAGCTTGTTGTTAATGACCCTCCAGATTTTTGAACGATCAAACTATAAAAGGTTTGGGCACTGGATGAACCATCAATTACCTGGGCTCCTGCTCCATTAAATGTTGTTTGTATTAAACCAGTTCCAATAATCGGGTTAAACGTGCCATTGTTGGTAAAATTACCCCCTATATTAAGGCGGTGAAGTTCAACCGCATCATTAGTCAAAACACCTCCATTACTTATTGTAACAAAATCTGAGACATTCAGGTATTTGGATCCGCTACCTCCACCGCTTCCCAATGTCAGTACGCCATTAACTATCAAAGAGGTACAGGTGGCTGGATTTGAAACTCCGTTTGAAATAAGGCCATCCGTAGAGGTTCTAATAACTACACTGGAACCAGCTATAATGGTAACAGCATCTCCAGGCCCTGGTATTGAACCTTCAACCCAGGTAGATGCGTCACTCCATCGACCCCCACCAAGCTTGCTGGTTTTGATTTGTGCAAAGGACGCATTGGCAAGGAAAAGGATTATTAAAATCAATTTCACTTCCTTAGAAAAATAATAGTTAGAGGCAGCGGCCTTTTGCGTAAAAGTCTTAAAGAGTAGAGTCCTCATTGTTGAAAATTATTATGTCTAAGATATAGATTACTTCCAGATTCAAGTTCAAAAATAGCTTTTTAGATTTACCCATACCACGAATAAAAGAAAGTTAATCCAATTAGTACATGACATTTATCAGCCTGCAGCAGTGGTGGATTAGTCATATCATCTCCATCAGATGCCGGTAGCAATCGGAAAGAAGATTTCTTATCATAAATAAGGATTCTATACCAAGCTATTTAAAAGGATCTTTGCCATAGATTTCAATCCGTTTTTCAGCGTCTGTTTTTCTTGACAACATTTCTAAAAACTGCGTATAAAACCTTCTGATCATCTTACTTTGCTTAGTAGATTCAAGCCTTAATGCGTGTCTTTTTATAAATTTTGAAGATGCATTGTTTTCCATTGCCAAATATTTTCTATTTCTGAACACTATAGAAATTAATATGCCATGTGGATTATTGTTTGAATTCAACAAAAAATGAGGCTTATAAAATCCTTCTTGTCTTATTTTGGGATTCCACTTATATGACTGATAGACGTTCCGTACATCGACAAAAAGTGCTAAAACCTTACCTCAATAGGTTAATCATCGATTTAGTAAGTCTCGGAATCCATTTTTTGTATTTATTTGAATGATAATTATCGTAAACAAATAAATAATCATGGAAAAAAGTAAGGCTACGTCTATAGTTGAAACTGAATCCAATGATCCTATTACACGGTATTTTGAGCGGGCCAGATCTTTCGGTGTTATTGCTGTAATGGCCGTGTTCTATACTGCTCTACTTGCCATTTTTAGTTTAGCCTAGTTCGCAAAAGCCATGAGTTGATGGTTGAGGATTTTCATCCGCCATCAACTCATCTTTATTTGAGCCCTTACACCAAGGTCATTAAGTTAAGGCTCATACAATGTAAAAAACTAACCACGGAGAAATCACGGAGAAAAACGCCACACAGAAATTAAGCTCTTTGTCTCTCTGTGTGGCATTTCTTGGTGACCTCAGTGGTAAAAAATCCGATTGGCACTCTTAACTTAATGACATTGCCCCTATACGCTTAACATATTCCTGCACATTTTCTCCATTCCAGGGAAGCACCAACTTAATTTTATCCCTCCTTTTGTTGATACTCTGTAAATATGCTTTGTCGTAATAAGTAAGAAGAATATTAATGGTAGAAGCGATATCACCCTGAAGAAGTCTTTCTTTAGCCGCGTTATAGTGCTGGCCGCCAAGCCGTTTTACAATTTTTCCCATGATCTCTAAAAACTCGTCACGATCAGCAGGGCCATATTCATTTACTAATCGCTGAACACGAACTTCCTTTGGAACCTCCATTTGCACTAAGGGGCTTTGATGCATTGTCTGCCAGAAATCTGTGGGTAAAAATATTTTTCCAATCGCAATTGATTCATCCTCTACCCAAACTCTTTTTGAAGGATCCAGTAATAAAATCTCCTCAAATAATTCATTTTGAAATTGCTCTGTGGTGGGTTGTGCAGGCATCAATAGGCCACCAAATGCCGAGCCTTTGTGGCGAGCCAAATCTTCCAGGTCAAGCACTTGCTCACCTTGTTCCTTCAAAGCCCGCAACACTTCGCTTTTTCCACTGCCTGTACAGCCTGTTAACAAAATTATCTGAAAATGTTTTTTGAAAGACTCCATGGCAAGACTCCGATATTCTTTATAACCTCCTTTGACCGTGTGTGACTTAACACCTGCCATACCAACAAACTGGCTGAAGTTATTAGAGCGCATGCCACCTCGCCAACAATGCACCAGTAATTCCATTCCTCGTGCAACGTGCTCGGCTTCGTTTACAATATCCAATAGTCGAGGCCCGACTAACCTAAACCCCGTTTTGATCGCTTCCTTCTGACCCTTCTGTTTATAATCTGTGCCCACCTGCACACGTTCCTCATTGTTGAGCAATGGAATATTGATAGCATTCCGGATGTGACCCTCCTGAAATTCGCCTTGTGAGCGCACATCAACAACAGGCAGTTGCTTACGAAGAGAGAAGAAATCCTCAATGGAGATGATCATTCTTCAAATTTCGTGAACGGTCATCAGGTTAACTAACCATGACAGTCTAATCATTGAAATTAATTGTCACGCTTGTAGCAATTCCTACACGGAAACCATTTTCAACATATTTGCCATCGCGGAAAGCCGCAGCAACCTCCAAACGGAAAATGCGCAGAATACCCTCAAGGCCGTAGCCCACCTCCATATAATTTTGAGATGAAGGGGTAGCCAGATAATTAAGGAAAACATTTTCAGTGATTCCTAACATTCGCACTTTAGGAATGCGTGTTACTAAGAATTTGCGGAAGTGATAATGCATGTTGGCAGAAAAATATTGGTCAGTCGTGCTGTTTTGATAATAGTCCAGCAGCCGGAAACTGCCCACTGGATCAGATGTGATGAAATAGGTGCGATTACCATTGAAATGCTTGTAGTCCATAAAATACATTTTTTCAGTATTGAGGAACTTACCAGCCTGAAATGCTACATCAAGATTTCCCCGGATTCCAATTTTCATCATATGCTTGAACCCAATCTGAACCTGATCAAAATCAACTTCGCTATCAGCCACACCCCTTATTCCTTTCCGATAATTAACTGTTAATAGCGGTGATGAGCCATCCACCCTTGACTTATTTCCATTGCGAATACGGTACTTCTGCCAGGGCCTTGCTTCAAAAGTAACTGACCCAATGAATGCTCGATTGGGATCAAAACTGGTAGCCGGTAATTCAGTATTTACTGGCGCATTGGGTGTATATTTTTCTTTGTTTGACTTAAAGAAAGTATAGTCTGTGGTGTTAACTAATTCTGAACGCCTGGCCCACGACCAATTGGTTCTGAAAGTGTATTTGTCATTAAAGCGAATTGAATAGTTCAAGTCAACGAAATTGCGTTCGTAAAGCTTCATCCAGTTATTTCCCAGCGTGAGCGATGATATTGTGTTGATGATGGGATGAATGGGTACGGCTGAATTAAACTGTTCTACATAGCGACCACCCTCCAGCGTGAGTCGTTGGTTTTTAAATCGATAATCTACTCTAAGTTTACCCGTTAATAACTCTCGTGAAAAAGCATAACGTGCAATGGGGCTAATCTCCAATCGCGAAGTTTCAGGTTTCTTACTTTTATCTAACGTATCCCGCTTTACCCACCTTTTATAAAAACTTACTCTATAAATCAGGTTAAGCCCTTCTACTGTATTAAAGCCTCCATAGGGAGTGTGAATACGGAAGTCGGATGTTTTACCCATTTTATAAGTGTCACCAATAATCACATCGTAAATTTGAAATCCTTTCTTTCCCTTTTTGGATGACCGGAGGGTATCACCTTCCTCGCGCTTTCTTTCTACTTCAGTGATACTATCGTTGACATGATAACCTCGCTGTTCCTCCTTACTAAGAGGAGTTGGACGCATATCCACCCAAAATGTAGAGTCCTTTTTATAAGCGAGTGAATCTACTGTGTAATTCGTTTCCATAATTACATCGGGTTCCTTCTGTTCTTTTATCTCTGCTTTCTCATATTCTTTAACCAGTTGGTTGAGTTCCTTCCGCGTTACCTCTTTACCTTCACTCACACGCTGTTGTAATTCCTGATTTTTCTTACTGAACTTTTGCTCTATCTTCTTCGCCTCTTCCTTCTGCACTTTTTCATCAATCACGGTCATTTCCTCCACCACAAGTTCAGGGTTGAGTTTAATCTTATATTCTTTCACCGTAGCCAGGTATTGTCCTTCAAATTCAAACCCAAATACTTTTCCGTCCACGATAAATTGTTGAGATACTGGCAGCCATGCTTTCTCCTCAATAGGATTATACAATTGTTTTATATTGAAATTGATTCCCATCTTGGAGGCTTTCATTTCCAAACTATGGATGCTCCACCAGTCTTCCACGATATAGATCATACCCTCAAATACATTATCACCACGTGAACGAGGCGTTACTTTAATTTTACTGATCTCATACTTCTGATCTTTAAATGACCCCAGATATTCAAACCGATAATACGAAAATGATTTAGGCGAAAGCGGAGAAACAGTTTCAGCTATTTCGGGTTGATAGAAACTTCCAAATACATAGGCATTTGGTGCAGTGTTTTTATTGCCTCCATTACTATAAACAGCAATTACTTTTTCTTCAAACTTATTAGGTCGCGTGTATTTGATTTCACTTACGGATTCAGAAATGAAAACCCGGTCTTTTGTGATTCCTTCCTTTTCAAGGGCTTTCTTGGCCAACCAAGGGAAATCTTTTAACTGACCTTTTCCTTTGATATACACCTTGGCCGAATACTGATCAATTTGTTGCGTGTGATACTTAGCTTTTGAAATAGCTTTTCGCATAATCGTATAGGCAGGGTCTTCTTTACCCGCTCTTATCACCACATTTTGCAACATCATCACATGCGTTTTTAGCGTCAGGTTAATTTCATTAAAATCATTGCCTACATCTACCACGCGGCTCACCGACTCGTAACCCAGATATTGAAACAGAATATCGTAGCGGCCGGGCGTCAGAATAACTTCATACTTCCCTTCAAAATCTGTGGCGCTGCCCGTGCCTGTTTGTTTAACAAAAATTGAGGCATAGGCCAGTGGAGAACCATCATCTGCTTTTATTATTCCTCGAATACCGCCCGCGTGGAGTGAGGCAGAAGCAGAAACGAAAGAAATCAGGAGTAAAATAAATCTCATTATCCTCATAGACGACAAGAAGCTGACTGAAGTTGTAATTCTCAAAAATAAATTACTGATAAAAATGCTTTAGCCTGATCATTTGTTCTACCGGTTCTGCAACGAGGTAACGGATGGACTTATTGTTCTTAATGCAATTCCGTATGTAAGTAGCCGATATATCCAACCGTGGAGCCTCAATCATTTTAACGTTTGGATGACGTTTCAATTCAGGATTTGTTACCTGCGGCCGGGGATAAACATATAATCCGAACTGATCTAATATTTGTTCATGATTCTTCCACTTCGCAAAATTTTCCAGGTTGTCTTCGCCAATAATTACTTTAAACTCCTTTCCGGGAAATTTTTCAGTAAGGTATGCCAATGTGTGTATGGTATAGCTCGGCTTGGGTAGATTAAATTCAACATCTGACACTTCCAGTTTGTAATGATCTGCAATAGCTGCCTTCACCATATCATAGCGATCAAATTCGTGAAGGAGTCCTTTACCCGGCTTGAATGGATTTTGAGGTGAGACAACAAACCAGACTTTATTCAAGTCAGTGTTTTCGGCCATGATGTTGGCAATAATCATGTGCCCAATGTGGATGGGATTAAACGACCCAAAGAAGAGACCGACTTTCTGAGTTGTTTCCATTAAGGTTGTGCCTTAAACTGGTCAAACAGTTTTTGAGCTTCCTTCAGCGATGTGTTCAAATCTTCATTCACCAGCACTACATCAAATTTATCAGCAAAAGACATTTCAAATTTTGCTTTGAATAACCTGCGCGACAGACTCTCTTCGCTTTCTGTTCCACGCTCTTGCAATCTCTCCTTTAAAACTTCAATGGAAGGCACTTTTACAAAAATAGCAAGGGCTTTATCACCAAAGTATTTTTTAAGATTAATTCCCCCTTTTACGTCCACATCAAAAATTACACTTTTGCCTTCACTCCAAATGCGGTCAATTTCTGTTTTGAGTGTACCGTAAAAGTTACCGGCATAGACTTCCTCCCATTCGATAAATTCATCATTATCGATTTTCTTTTTGAAATCTTCAGGGGTTAAAAAGTGGTAGTCTTTTCCATCTTGCTCCGTGCGTCCGCGTCTGTCGCGGGTAGATGCAGAAATTGAAAAACCTAAGTCTTTATTATTTTCCAGCAGATGTTTTACGATAGTAGTTTTACCCGATCCGGAGGGGGCCGAAAAAATGAGTGCTTTTCCAGCCATTAAGAAGTAAGGTTTTGACTTATCTGCATTTTAATCTGCTCTACCAATCCTTGTGGCACCTGATCTCCGCAGCATCTTGTTTTTACCAGTTCTTTAATGGACATGTTAAGACTGTAGGATTTAAAACATGGCATACATTTGTCCATGTGGCTCCTGAAATAATCTTGTTGTTCTACCGTAGCTTCTCCATCAAGAATTAACTGGAGCATTTCCATGCAGTTGGGTTTATTTCCATCAGCAAGAATAAACGGATTGGAGAGTGGTGTCATAGGCTAAACATTTTTGTAACCCATTGATTTTGCATATTGAGTCAACTTTTCTTTAAGCAAATTTCTGGCGCGATGAAGTCTGCTTCGCACTGTGCCAATCGGTATATCCAGAATTTTTGCCATTTCTTCATACTTAAATCCTTCCAGATCGCATAAAATAATTACCGTGCGAAAATCCACATCCAGTGAATTTAATGCGTTGGAAATTTCATCACCGATCATGTCTTTTAGTGACTCTACTCTCAAATCAGGAGTAATCTGCCTATCCACGTCCTCTGAATTGTAGTACATTTCCACTTCCTGATAATCCACCTTCGAAGGCTCTTTGGACTTCTTGCGATAATCATTAATGAAACTGTTTTTCAAAATCCGAAACAGCCATGCTTTCGCATTAGTTCCTTTTTGGAATGATTCTATAAAGCGATATGACTTAAGATAGGTGTCTTGAACAAGATCTTTCGCATCATCCCTATCCAAGGTAAGGCGATAGCCAAAGTTATACATGGAAGTTATATGAGGCAGAAACTCCTCATTGAAGATCTCATTTTTTTCTTTTTCCGAATAGTGCTGTTTTGGAGTTTCTTCCATAATACAAAGATCAAAAATACTAAAAGAAGTGAGATAATCGCCTGGCGGGTCTTATGCCCTTTTGAAAATCCGCTTGAGTTTTTTCCAACTCAATTTCAAGAGGGCAAGCCTGGTACTTACAATTTCAGATAAATCTGGTTGCAAGAGGTTCTTTTTTATGAACACCGTGTCACTCAAGTCTTTGTACCAGGTGACATAATTTTCCCTCGTCATCCACGCTTCGATTTCATTAATAAATGGGTTCGTGTAGTATTTGCCATGAGTCTCAATGGATATCACATTCGGTCTGCTGACCAAATGCTTTATAACATACCACTCTCCACCTTCAATATCAACACTAAGTAAATCGATTGACCCGTCATCAATTTCGGAAAATTTGCGGCAGGGCACTTCAAACGTATTTTCTTCATTCACTTTATAGTGATCATTCACTATAGCCGGGCTTGACGGTAGTTGAGTAACAAATGTTGAGGCTGCGGCTTTGGATAATTTGATTACACCGTTTTCATCCCACACGGCAACAGGCCATACTTTTATAGAGTATCCTAAAAAATATTCTTTAATTTTTGTGACTGTGTACGGATCAGCCTCCACTAGCGTTGCCTTCACACCTTCTTTTATGAAATCTATAATATTAGATGTTTCAGGCAAGTACACACCCACCTCACACACATGCTTAAAGTGAATGTTTCTTTTCTTTAGCCTGGTGTAAATCAACTTGTTTTCCCTGGTGTTCATATGGAGTTAAATGATCTTATAATTTTTGTATTCACCGATACGATAACCGATAAGAAAACTAACAAACCTCTTAATCTTCTCTTTGGTTGAATATTTTTTTCTGGATATGTCATGATCAAATTTCCAGTTTTTTCTTTCAATACGGGATAGCATTACTTCTGGATGGCTGCCTTGAAATAATTCTAAAGAACTTACATTTCCATAATCAAATTCCTGATCATGAACAGCGTGATCATTTATCCATGAATCGTCTCTATAGAACTTATACCAATTATTAATCTTCTTTTGCATAAGCTGCGGATCCTTCACCCACCCGTAGTGATAAATGCAGGCATCGATCAATTTGACATTCAGTTTTTGGTTTGTTTTTTTTCTGAATCCCTGTGCATCCTTGTAGGAAAATATATTCTTGTTATTTCTGATAACCCTGATCTCCCTCCTATACCATTGCCAGGATTCTCCAACATAATCATAGGATCCGTAAAAATGTTTGTAGTTAAATAACAAGCCGTCAACCAATTCATCATCGTTGAAACGATTCATAGCATTACAAACTGTATCATGATATTTTTCATGAAGCACTTCATCAGCCTGAATATAAAAGCACCAATCCGAATCCGGTGAAGTGGCTTGAAATGCTTTGTCTGTTTCTAATGCAAAGGTTCTTCCTCCTTCACGAAGAGTATCGTTCCACAGCGTTTCAATGATTCGTATTTTATTCGAGGGAATGCTTTTTATTAGCTCATAGGTCGCATCTTCAGACTTACCTAACGCCACTACAAATTCATCGCAAATGGGTAACACAGAGGTTATAGCCTCCACTACCGGATAATCATTCTTTACAGCATTTCTTATGATTGTAAATCCACTGACTTTCATAATGGAAACTATCCAAAACTGTTCACTGCAATTTTAGCTTCTCTGAATTTCTTGCTGTAAAACTCATCAACTCGTTCCTTAACCTGATCCACCGTAATGGCTTTCATGCATAAACAGGGTGCGCCACCTCTACAACTATTGCACTCAATATCACGAACCAGATAAGAAGCATTTTTACCGATCGGTCCCCATCGTCCGGGATGTATAGGTTTAATGGGGGGAAACAACCCAATCGTATATTTACCCAATGCCGAAGCAAGGTGTAAAACTCCGGTGCTTGACGCTACTAAACCATCAGACTGGCTTATGAATGAATTCAATTCTTGTAAGCTTAGTTTTCCCATCAGATTGGTTAAGCCTTGCACGGCTAAAAGTTGAGGCATTTCTTTTCGTATAAGATCCTCTTCCTCTTTTAACCCAGTAATGAAAACTGAAAACTCTTCGGGTGGCAAGCCTTTTATTAATTGCAGATAGTTTTCCAAACCCCATTCCCGTGCATGACCTTTTGATTTTGGATGAATGATGAGATTAAACTTATCCTTTCCAAGCAAGGTGGAAAAATCAAATTCCGCATTGTGTAATCCATAAAAAGGAATCATTTCATTGGTACTAATATCTCTGTTCAGCTTAAATGGCTTCAGCAATTTAAAATTCAATTGGCTTTCATGCAGGTTTGACCTCAATCGGCTAAAATCTACCAGGTGATTACAATAGAGCCAGTTAAACCAACGATGTGCAGTGGATACTCTTCGCTTTATCTGTACAGCCTTAGCCACTTTAGCTAGTTCCTTATCTGGAAACACAAAGATAATTGTATCTGCCCTTACCATAGCCAGTAGATGAGGATCTCGAATTACCTCTTCCCTATCCAAAAAATGGTCGACAAACTCGCACTTGGCAATGATTGGTTGAGTATATTTTTTTCCTATGAACGTAATCTTCAAATCCGGCATAATGGATTTCAAATATCCAGCCAGGGGCAAGGTAAGAATCACATCTCCCAGATTATCGGTTCTGCTTATAACCAGTCGTTTTCCAATAGCCTGCTTATGATTGGCTTCGTATAGTTTGGCATACTTATAAAAAACGTGATTGCCAACTGCCATCGCAACCATTAAACCTTCAAACCCATCCAGAAAACCACGCTTGAGGACGTAACTTTTAAAGAAAGCAAATGTAGTGTGAGCTATAATCCGCAAAGCAGAACTAGACCTTCTGCCTACATTTTCCCTGGCATATATTTCCGAGTAGCTTTGAATTTTAGTCAGTGTCTCTGAGGCATCAACGTAGGCGCGATGGAGCAAATCACCTTTCAGGTGCATTACTTTAACGCCCCTTTTCAATACCACCTTATCATGTGGATTCTCTCCACCCCACAATCCTTTTCGCTTATTCCATAATCGGATTTTCTGATCAGGATACCAGTTGCCATGACGTATCCATTTACCTCCATAATTAGAAAGCCTGTTCATTCGATAAGCCTCAAATGGCCAGCTCTCCTTAACAGCAAGAATAGATTTGGTTAGATCTTCAGAGAGATATTCATCAGCATCTAATGAAAGAACTACATCATGTGAAGTTTGGGTTACCGCATAATTTTTCTGATCAATGTGACTCTTGAAGAGATGCTTTACCACACGCGCTCCTTTCTCCAAAGCAATATCACACGTCCGATCGGTGGAGTACGAATCGATTAGGATAATTTCATCCACAACTGAAATAATCGACTCAATACAGCGAGCAATATTACGTTCCTCATTATACGTTATAATGACTGCACTAATCTTTACCATGATATTTTATCAATCAACCCCAAATTTCTGCTTAATTATGCTTCTTACCAAAAATGAAGTTTCAATGCCTAAATTGATTTGTTCTGACTTACCAAGCTGGCAAAACTACCTTGCTAAAATTATGCGAGCGGTAAAGTATTTTTGTTCCCCAATTCATTATTCTTTTTACTTTTAGCAAATAGTTTAATCCCAATTTATACCCTATCGCATGAGCTTATTCATTAAAAAACCCCTCGAACAGTTAATGTCGCAAGTCGGAGATTCTGACAAAGGACTCAAGCGCACACTTGGAGTTGGGAACCTGATTGCCCTGGGCATAGGTGCCATCATCGGTGCTGGTCTTTTTGTTCGGACGGCTGCCGCTGCCGGTGAAGCCGCAGGTCCAGCCGTAGTGGTTTCTTTCATAATTGCAGCGATCGGTTGTGCCTTTGCAGGGTTATGTTATGCAGAATTCGCTTCCATGATTCCTATTGCAGGCAGTGCATATGCTTATGCTTACGTAACCATGGGTGAGTTTATGGCCTGGATCATTGGTTGGGCACTTGTACTGGAATATGCGCTTGCTTCCGCTACGGTGTCAATTGCTTGGAGTGAATATCTGAATAATCTTCTGGGAGGGGCCATACCCTATGAATGGTGTCACTCCCCTTTCGAAACTTCATTAGACGGAGTAAGCGGTATTATTAATTTCCCAGCGCTATTTATTTTGGTAATTCTTACGATGATATTAATCAAGGGAACAAAAGAGTCAGCCAACTTAAATGCAATTATCGTTTTTATAAAAGTTGCCATTGTGCTCTTATTTATTGGACTTGGATGGGGATTTATCAACGAGGCAAATTATACTCCTTATATGATTCCACAGTCTAGTCCCGATCATGAGTCATGGAACCGATTTGGATGGGGTGGAGTGCTTGGTGGAGCCGGAATTGTATTCTTTGCCTTTATCGGTTTTGATGCCGTATCCACTGCAGCGCAGGAAGCAAAAAACCCTAAACGTGATATGCCGATTGGTATACTAGGGTCATTGGTTATTTGTACTATTCTTTACGTATTGTTTTCTTATGTACTAACGGGTGTTGCTAACTACGAAGAATTTAAAACAGCTGGCAAGGAAGCATCGGTCGCTTATGCTATTCAAAACTATATGCCTGGTTATGGATGGTTGGCCACATTGATTACAGTAGCGATTTTAGCTGGATTCTCTTCTGTAATATTGGTCATGCTCATGGGTCAGTCACGCGTATTTTATTCGATGTCGAAAGATGGTCTTGTACCAAAAGTGTTTTCAGAATTACATCCTAAATTCCGCACTCCTTTTAAAGCAAACTGGCTCTTACTAATTTTTGTAGGTGCTTTTGCTGGTTTTGTTCCCGGCAGTGTTGCCGGTGATTTGACAAGCTTCGGAACTTTGTTTGCCTTCGTACTGGTGTGCGTAGGTATTTGGGTGATGAGGGTGAAAAATCCTGAGGCCGTTAGACCTTTCCGAACACCATTAGTTCCTTTGATTCCAATTCTTGGTATCATCGTGTGTTCAGGAATGATCATCTCATTGGGTAAAGAAACCCTTATCTCTGCGATGGTTTGGATGGTGGTCGGATTATTTATCTACTTCCTTTACAGCAAGAAAAACAGTAACCTGAGAAAAGGGATCAATAGTGATAACTAATTAATCACTTCACTATTGATAGTAAGCGTGAGGCCAGAAAGTTGGGTGCGATACCTAACCAGCGGCCTCCATGCTGGACCCCCTGTTGGATTGCCATCTGAAAAATTAAAGTTGGAATTACAACAAGGATCAACCATGAATAATCCTGAATTGTGAACATTCACTGTAGCACAAGCCTCATTGGGCCGAAAAGAACAGTTGCGCTCATAGGCAATGTAGGTGGATGAGTTTGCTTTATATAAAATAATTCCTCTTACACCTCCATTAATCTGGACGTAACCACCGTCTGATTTCAGAGCTATAAATTCTGGTAGATTCAGATTAATAACAATATCAAGGAATGGAATAAAGGGAACGGGATCGTCCGATCGCTGGGGATTGCACGCTGAGATAACAAACAGTAAAAACCAAAATCTAATTTTCCTC
>JAYVTC010000005.1:0-48511 GCA_043774745.1 Cyclobacteriaceae bacterium
TTATACAATACCCTTTTTGGGCCTACCAAATTTAACAATGGTGATTTGAGCCAAGACCTGAGGATTGAATTTATACCAAAAGTTGTTACCGACCTGAACCTGGCTTACAATTTTACTCCCAACACAACGATCTCATTCACCATTCAAAACCTGCTAAATGTTTTTCCCGAGTATAAATTTAAGGCTGAAAATGCTGCTGGTGAGACTCTGTTAAACGACCCTCAGGCAATGAAGGATCAAGTCAGTTATATTACTTTTAATGGTCGCTATCCGATTTTGACTTATGATGGTTCACACTTCAATCAGATGGGGACCAGTTTTTTAGCACAAATAAATTTTAAATTCTGATTTCTATTAAATGGTTCAAGACAAAGTAAATTCACCCTTCTGAAAGATTTTATTCTTACAAAAAAGCTGTTCATAGTTAATATGGACAGCTTTTTTATTACTCAATAACTAACTCACAGGTGGAGAAATCATTTACTCAGTACATATTCACCGGCCTCATTTTCTCAGTGCTATGGTCTTCTGCATCTATTGCAGGAAAATTTGGTTTATACTCGGTGGAGCCACTTGTTCTCTTCAATATTCGATTTCTTTTTGCTGGCGGATTTCTTCTTATTTACGCTTATGGAATTAAAAAAAGCAGAATACCTGCAGGCGAAGAATGGAAACATCTCACCGTATTTGGTGCCTTTAACACTGCCTTGTATCTCGGCATTTTTATTATTGCTCTTCAATATATTACTGCAGGTGTTACAGCATTAGCCATCGCACTCAATCCGCTTTTTATTAGTCTGATGTCTTCGTTTTGGTCAAAACGAAAAGTCGTATTGACAGAATGGATCAGCATCGGACTGGGCATTGCCGGTGTATTTGTCGCATCATACCCATTATTGAACACGAAGGATGTAACTACCGAAGGACTCTTACTTTTAGCGTTAAGCATGGTGGCCTATTCATATGGGTCAGTCTATTATGCTTCAGTAAAATGGAAACTGGAGCGAGTAGCCATTAATGGATGGCAAGTATTGATTGGAGGATTGCTGATCACCCCTGCCACTTTTATTTTCCATGTTCAACCCAACCATTTTGATACAAGATTTTGGTTCTCCCTTGCATGGTTAATTATTCCGGTATCTATAGTTGCTGTGCAACTCTGGCTCATATTATTAAAGACTGATGCCGTGCGTGCCTCAATCTGGTTATACCTGTGTCCGATTTTTGGACTGTTGTTTTCAGCCATACTTCTGGATGAACCCCTAACTATTTACACATTAATAGGTACTGTCCTCGTTTTGTGTGCCGTCTTCATTGGGCAGAAAAAAATCTATTCTCCGGCCAAGTAGCACCAAAAAGTCAACCGCTTATCAAAAATTCAATCTCTTTATAACGTTCCCAATTCTTCCTAAGATTTATATTACTTCTTTAGCCGGGAATTTTTTATTTATCCTATATTTACCTTAGACCAAAAGTAACGGATATGGAAGCATTAGTAATTATTGTCTTTGTTGTCGGATACATTGCCATTGCACTGGAACATCCCATTAAGATTAACAAGACGGCCTCAGCAATATTAGCGGGTGTAATTTGCTGGACTTTGTTTGTGTTATCTGAACCTTCCGAATCGGTAACGACCAGTGAATCCTATTCTTCCTTTCTGGAAATACTGAAAATTGAATTGGGTGATAAATTCAGCGCTCTTTCATCTTCAGAAATTTACCGCGAGTTTGTTACGTTCTCATTATCTGAACATCTCAGCAGTATTGCACAAATACTTTTCTTCCTGATGGGTGCCATGACTATTGTTGAGTTAGTTGATGCTCACCATGGTTTCCGTTTTATCACCGACAGAATCAAAACTAAAAATCCAAAAACACTTCTTTGGATAATTTGTTGGGTTTCTTTTTTCCTTTCATCTGTACTAGATAACCTAACTACTACCATTGTTATGTTGTCACTGGTGCGAAAACTGATTCCGGATAAAGAGATGAGATTGTTCTTTGCCGGCATGATTGTAATTGCGGCCAATGCTGGTGGAGCCTGGACACCTATTGGTGACGTAACCACTACTATGCTCTGGATTGGTGGACAGATTTCTACCGGAAATATCATGGTCACTTTATTCTTACCAAGTGTGGCTTGTATGCTTATTCCATTGCTTTATCTGAATTTTACTTTGAAGGGTACTTTGGGTGAAGCCCCTGCAGCTGTTTCAGGCAGCCACGATAGTGTTGTTCGCTCAGGTAATTTGATGTTAATATTAGGAGTAGGTGCACTGGTCTTTGTTCCGGTTTTCAAAACATTGACACACATGCCTCCATACACTGGTATCCTTTTAGGACTTGGTGTACTTTGGGTGGTCTCAGAACTTATCAACCCTGAGTTAGATGAAGCAGTGAAGAAAAACTATACCGTAGCGGGGGCACTTGCCCGGATAGATGTTCCAAGCGTGTTATTCTTCCTGGGCATTTTATTAGCCGTGGGGGCATTGGAATCCATGCAAATATTGCATCACCTCGCAAGTTGGTTGGATCATTCTATTGGAGACCAACGAATCATTGTAACGCTTATCGGTTTACTGTCGGCTATTGTTGACAACGTTCCTCTTGTTGCGGCAAGTATGGGTATGTATAGTATGGATGTATATTACATGGATCATATGGTATGGGAATATCTTGCCTACTGTGCAGGCACCGGAGGTAGTATTCTGATCATAGGTTCAGCCGCTGGTGTGGCTGCGATGGGTATAGAAAAAATTGATTTTATCTGGTATATGAAGAAAATCTCATTGCTGGCACTATTAGGTTACGCAGCGGGCGCAATCATTTATCTGATCATTCAACCTTTCTTAGCCGTTCATCCGCCAGCCTAAATCGCATACGGTAAAATAAGTGAAAATGCTATCTTTGCAGGTGGCATTTTTTATTCATTAGCATTGTTTTTCCATCTATTAAAAAATCAAGATGAGCTTACCTTCTTCATTATCAGAAACAGCTATACCAATTGCTTCAAGGCAATCTCAAAAGTTGATTGGGCTATTTTTGTTTTGGAAGTATTATTCTTTCTCGTTTTCTCCAATGCATTGAAAATCGTATTCGAGATATCCTCGAAGATAGACTGATCATCCATGGGTACCTCACGCTCCATGAAATAAGCAAACACTCTTGCCATCCCACAGTTCGCGACAAAATCCGGAATCACAGAAACTTTCTCATCTACATAAAGGCCAGTCGCTCCAAAGAAAATCTCGGGATCAGCAAAGGGAACGTTGGCTCCACACGATAGCACCTCCAATCCAGAATCAATCATCCTATCAACCTGATCTTTGGTTACTAACCTTGAAGCCGCAGCAGGAATGAATATCTCCGATGCTAAGTCCCAGATTTTTTGATTTATCATTTCGAATGAAAGAAGCTCATCCGTTATTAATCGGTTTCCTTGTCTGGTTAAAACAAGTTTGCAAATTTCTTCATGTGTAAATCCAGCCTGGTTAATAATTCCGCCTTCACGCGTAAGTATACCTACTATCTTCACGCCCATTTGAGAGAGATAGAATCCGGCAGCGGCACCAACATTTCCCCATCCTTGCACTACGGCTCTTTTGCCTTCCACTTTTCCTCCCCATAATTGGTAATAGTGTTTCACTGCTTCAGCCACACCATAACCTGTGCACATATCTGCAATCGTATACTTCTTTACTAACGAAGGAGTGTACTTTTCATCCTCAATCAATTTAACAACGCCTTGTCTTAGTTGACCAATGCGATTTACTTTTTGTGGTTCGGTTGGTTTATAATGACCTGTAAAGACTCCTTCCTGAGGATGCCAAATACCCACATCTTCGGTATGTGGAATTACTTCATGAATTTCATCTACATTCATATCGCCACCGGTGCCGTAGTAATATTTGAGCAGCGGCATCACAGCGGTATACCATCGATGTAACACACCCGCTTTGCGAGGATCATTCGGATCGAAGTTTATGCCCGACTTGGCACCACCAATGGGCGGACCCGAGACCGTGAATTTTATTTCCATGGTTTTAGCCAACGACTCTACTTCTCGCTTATCCAATCCAGGTCGCATGCGTGTTCCTCCCCCAGCGGCACCACCACGCAATGAATTTATTACTACCCAGCCTTCCGCTTCAGTTTCAGTGTCCTTCCATTCAAAAACTATTTCTGGTTTTTTTAACTCAAACTTTTTAAGAAGCTCTTTCATCCTAACACGTATTAGCCGTCAAAGATATAAAATCAAGATTGGTTCTTAGTTTTTCTATTTTTGCCCTTCCATGATGAATCTGGTTGTCGACTCAGGTAATACCCGAATTAAGGTAGGTCTATTTAAAGATCGTAAACTCATCTTGAAGGAATCTTTTTTGAACCTCGCGGAACTTAAAAGTTTCATACTTGAAAGGAGTGCAGATCATCTTCTGGTAAGTTCTGTTAATCATGATTCCGCTGAGATACTTTCCTGGTCTAATTCGACAGGAAAAAAAATTTCTCTCACATCGATATTGCCTTTGCCCATTCGCGTGGCCTACCAAACACCGCAAACTCTTGGGGTGGATCGCCTGGCCGCTGTGTGTGGTGCACAAGATCTTTTTCCTGATAGAAATTGCCTGATTATCGATACCGGCACTTGCATTAATTACGAGCTGCTGGATGCTCAAAATGTTTATCATGGTGGTGCTATATCACCCGGAATATCGATGAGGTTTGAGGCTATGCATACATTTACCGCCCAGCTTCCGTTAGTGAGTGCAGACGAAAATGTTGGTCTAATAGGAAATACTACTGCGACATGTTTGCAAAGTGGTGTAATGAATGGCGTATTGGAGGAAGTGAGGGGTATTATCAAACAATATCAGGTGTTATATCCAGAATTGACCGTGATATTATGTGGTGGAGATTATCCTTTTTTTGAAAACAGGCTTAAACCCGCCATATTTGTGGCCCCTGAACTAGTTTTAATCGGATTGAACAGGATTTTACGCTACCATGTTGAATTTTAAGAAGGTTTCTCTTTTGATTTTTGGATTTATTTCGGCAGCAACGGTAGCTTGGGGACAGGCCGCAAGCACCCCATTTTCATACCTTGGCATTGGCGAAACGTATGGCAATGCACTAACTCATAACCAGGGCATGGCAGGAGTAGGTATAAGCAATCCACAATATTATTTTCTAAATAATCAAAATCCTGCCCTGTTAGTATTTAATCGGTTCACTGTATTTGAAGCTGGTTTTATCGGGGAACGGAGGACCGTAAAAGGAAATGGAATATCTGAAACCAATGGAAACGGTAATCTTAACTATCTGGCTACCGCCTTTCCTGTTAAGTATGGCAAATGGTCAACATCAATCGGTCTAATGCCTTACTCATCCGTAAATTACAAATTGGATTATTTAGATTCAATTGAAGGGAGCACAACCAATACAGTGAATGTTGAGGAAACCGGTGAAGGCGGTATTAATCAGTTTTTTTGGTCAAATGGTGTGGTTTTAAATAAGGATTTCTCGATTGGGTTGAAGGCCACATATTTGTTCGGCTCAATAATCAGGCAATATTCCAATGTGCTCACCACAGGTAGTAGTGCATCCATTCCTTACCAACCTACCATATATGCAAGAAACTATGTGAAGGATCTAAATTTCACCGCTGGTGTTTCATTTCATAAAGATTCATTAGGAGGAAAGAAAAATTACAAACTCAACATCGGAACAGTTTACAACTTTAAAGCCAGTTTGAACACAGAATATTATGCTAGGGTTGAAAGAAGAAATTCTTCCGGCATTGTAGATTCAACTACCGTTATAAACAGTATAAAAGGTAATATTACTGTTCCTTCCTCCTTCTCAGCAGGAATATCAATTGCCAATAGAGAATTTTGGGTTTTAGGTTTTGATTTTACTTATCTGGATTATCGTAAATTCAGAGACTTTAGCGGTGAAACTCAACCTTGGGGAGCCGAGGGTTGGAAGTTATCATTAGGAACAGAATTTACCCCTGACCCAACCGCGCTGGGCAGCTATCTGAAAAGGCTTACTTACCGAACAGGAGTAAGCTACGACAAATACCCCTATTTGATTAACGGCATCATGGTAAAAGATTTTGGCATTAATTTTGGCTTATCGTTGCCGGTAAGTAGAATTTCGAGTCTGGATTTTGCATTAAAAGTTGGTAAAAGAGGAAATCTGGAAGACAATACTATTGAAGAAACCTATTTTAAGATTTATTTTGGCATGACTTTTAATGATCAGTGGTTTATAAAGAGAAGATTTGATTAATCGAAAATGAAAATGAAAATGAAAATGAAATCATCAGTGCTTGGTCTGGCATTAGTATTTCTTGCTTCTGTTTCCGCCTTATCACAGTGTAAAGAAGTGAAATGGCCAGAAAACAGAGCGAAAGCCGAAGAATCTGTAGCTATCTACAGTGATGCCCTCAAACAAGGAAATTACCGCGGTGCAACACCCGGGTTGCAATGGATGCTTGCTAATGCTCCTCAATGGCAGACCAAACTTTACATTGATGGAACTGAAATCTACAATAAGTTGGCAACTATCGAGAAAGATCCTGTAAAAAAACAGGTACTGGTAGATTCATTATTGATGCTGTACGATATGCGTATCACCAACTGCGGTGACGAAATTAATGTCCTGAATCGCAAAGCGATCTATGCACTTGCATTCAATGGCCAGAATAAAGCAAAAACAGCTGAAGTGTTAGCTCTTTATGATAAAGTGTTCGAACTCAGCGGAAACAATGTGCAGGATAATAACCTTGAGGGATACATGAAAGCGGTTCAATTAAATACTGCTCTTCTAAAAAACCTGGCCGATGATCAAATTTTACAGCGATATGATAAAATCTCTGAAATTATTGAGGTGAAAATCAAAAAAGCTTTGGCAGAAAATAAGCAAGATGTGGTTGATCGTTTAAGAAAAAGCAAATCGAATGTGGATGATATCCTGGTTAAACTGGTGAAAGTTGATTGTGATTTTGTAAGAAAGAATCTTGCACCTAAGTTCAAGCAGAATCCATCTGACATAGCACTTGCTAAAAGGGTATTCCAATTCATGACCACCGGTGGTTGTATTGAAGATCCACTTTGGTTAGAAGCTGCTGAAGTGATTCACAAGACAAGTCCTGATTATGGCTTGGCTAAGAACATGGGTAAGATTTATGCTAAGAATGGCAATATGGAGAAAGCGGAAGCGCTGATTAATGAATCAGTAACGTTAGCTACAACACCTAAAGATAAAGCAGATTCATACCTCCTTCAGGGAGATATATTGTCTCAAAAAGGAAGCAAATCCGCAGCCCGTGAGGCATATCGTAAGGCAATTGCCGCAGATGCATCTAGCAAAGATGGAATTGAAAAAATTGGTGACTTGTATATGGGTTCTTTTAAGGATTGTTCAAAGCAAGTAAGTATAGCTGAAGATCGTCTGGTTTACATTGCCGCGTATGAAATGTATGCAAAAGCCGGAAACCAGCAGAAAATGGCGCAAGCCCGTGGGCAATTCCCTTCTGTAACTGAATTGTTTGAATTGAACTGGAAAGAAGGCGAAACCAAATCAATTTCTTGCTGGGTAGGAGAAACCGTTGTGCTCCGTACCAGAGGAAAAGAATAATCCTCAATCGCATTATATCGAAGGCTGGCTCAATGCCGGCCTTCTTTATTTATGAATCATATAAAAACTCTATTAATTAAACCTTATTCAAAATTTCTGCTCTGGAGCATATTGATTCCAGTATGCTCCTTTCTCTCTTCTTGCTCCACTCCCGAGGATAATTCAAAACCTATTTTGTATGAAGGCGCTTTGCGTGAAGCCGAAGATATCACTATGTATTACACAGAGAAAAATCTAATGAAGGTTTTGCTCAAAGCAAAAAAAATCAATGAATTTCAAAACGGTGATAGCGAATTTCCGGAAGGGATTTTTATAGAATTTTATGACGACACTGGAAAAATAACTTCCACTCTACGGGCCAATAGTGCATATTATTTTAAAACAGAAGATAAGTGGAGGGGCCGTGGTGATGTTGAAGTGATTAATATCGAAAAAAAACAACAGCTAAATACCGAAGAATTATTCTGGAAACCGGACACCAAAAAAATCTTCACTGATAAATTTGTGACCATCAAGTTAGAAAATGAAATACTATATGGCACAGGTTTCGATGCCGATCAGGATCTGTCTAACTACACCATGAAAAATCCGGAAGGCGAATTCGAAGTAGAGGACTAATGACAGCATGAAAATAATGGATTTCCTTTTGACCCCTTTTTAAATTTCGCTGATGAAACTACTGGACATCATACTTTTATCCCTGGCAGCATTTTTCGTGATCATCGGCATTTATGAAGTCATGACCGTAGGCATTGGTCAGGCATACTGGTTAATAATGATGGCCACTATACTCTTTTTCGCCTACAACCTTCGCAAAAAGAAATAGGATTTACTTTACGCATAACTAGCTGAAAATCAGCAGTATTTTATTATTTCATCCCTTTGCTGAATGATCAGAACGGGTTAAATTTGCGGTTCTTTAAACAAAGCCGCTTTTATTATCTGGCGGTTGAACTAAAGAGATAATAGTTAAGCAACCTTATTAATTTTTTCTTATGGCATTGATTGGAACTTTGAGGAACAAAATGACCAAGTGGGTGGTGGGCTTCGTGGCGGTAGCCATTGCAGCATTTGTGCTAAATGACCTTTTTGGAAATGGTCCTCGCTCGATTATAGGTAATGAAAACACAGTGGGAAAGATTGCAGGCTCAACGATCACTCTTGAAGAGTATCAGGCAGCAATCCAGGAGCGTGAAAACAATTATATCCTAAATTTTGGCCGTCAGCCAGGAGAAAGAGAAAGACCATTGCTTCAACAACAAGCCTGGGATCTTCTGATCGCACAAAAAGCCATTAAGCCCGAATATGAGTTGTTAGGTGTTAAGGTTACCACCGAAGAAATCTGGGATATGATTCAAGGCAAAAACATAGATGAAAACGTAAAGAGTTCATTCGTGGACTCTGCAGGTAATTTTGATCGTACAAGGCTGATTCAATACATCAATCAATTCAATATTCCAGCGCCAATCGAACCCAATGCACTTGCGCAATTTCAAGAGGGCAAATACAGATGGACAACTTTCCAAAGAGATTTGGGAATGGGACGCGAGCGTATCAAATATGAAAACCTATTGGTGAAAACCAACTATGTAACCGAAGCTGAAGCCGAGCGCGATTATCATGCTCAAAATGATGTAGCCGAAATTAAATATCTATATGTTCCATTCTATGCGATCAGTGACTCGGCTATTACTGTGAGCGACAGTGATCTTAAAGCATACTACAATCGTAATCAACAAAAATATAAGGTTGCCCAAACCAGGAATCTGAGTTACATTACTTTTCCAATAGAAGCTTCTTCAGCCGATTCAGCTAAAATCCGTGAAGATCTTCAGAAGATTGCAAATGACTTTAAAACAGTAACTGAGGATTCCGTATTTGCTGTTACTCAATCAGAAGGTCAAACTCCCTATTCAAAATATTATCTTTCTACACTTCCTGCTTTCCTAAGTAATCAAAAAGAAAATCTTGCTACTGGCCAGGTGATCGGTCCAGTGCTTGAGGGTAGTTCTTATAAAGTGTTCAAAATTGTGACAGTTGGAAAAGATACAGTGGGCAATGCAAAAGCTAGTCATATTTTGATTCACTGGGATGATGATAGTGAATCAAGCAAAAAGACAGCAAAAGAAAAAGCTAGAAAGATTTTAGCCGAAATTAAAGATGGTGCTTCGTTTGCGCTAAAGGCTCGCGAACATGGAACTGATGGCACCTCATCACAAGGAGGAGATTTAGGCTATTTCAAATCTGGACAGATGGTGAAACCTTTTGACCAAGCTGTATTCTCAGCTAAGAAAACAGGATTACTTAATGATGTAGTGGAAACAGAATTTGGTTACCACATTGTCGAAGTTACCAGTATAGCTGATTACACCTCCTATACAGTAGCGACCGTTGAATTAGCTATTGCCCCAAGCGATGAAACTCAAAATGAAGCTTACTTAAAAGCCCAAACTTTTGCCAGCGACCTTTCCGGAGTTGATGAGTTTAAAGAAAAAGCAAAAAAAGAAAATCTAAGCGTGGTTGATGCAAATGATTTAGGAACCGGGGAGAGAAGAATTGCCAATCTTGGTGAGGCCCGCCAAATGGTAACATGGTTATTCCGCGATGCAAAAGCCGGTAAAGTATCAGACGTATTTGATTTGGATGCAAGCTATGTAGTAGCTGTTATGACTGGCGAGATTGAAGAAGGATTCAAATCATTTGATAAAGTGAAAGAAGAAATCACACCAGCCGTGAAGAATGAATTAAAGGGTAAAAAACTTCTTGAGAAGTTAAATAGCCAAAAAGGTACACTTGAGGAAATTGCGGCCGCATTCGGTGCTGATGCCTCTGTTAATTCTTCTAGTGATTTAAAGTTTAATTCAAATATTTTGCCTTCAGTTGGGCTCGACCCGATTGCCGTTGGTAAAGCATTCGCTTTAGAAAACGGAAAACGTACCGCTCCTTTTGCTGGCGAAAACGGTGTACTAATCGTTGAACTTCAAAATAAAACCACCGCGCCTGCTGTGGGAGATTACACGATGTTTAAAAATCAATTATTGCAAGGATTAGCCGGCAAATCTGGCTTTGGAATTGCCGAAGCGATTAAGGAAGGAGCTAATATTAAAGACAATCGTTATAAGTTCTTTTAATTGAAATTTTTAAAATCAAAAACGCCTCGGTTTTTACTGGGGCGCTTTAGTTAGTATGGATGCCATTTGGTTAACTAATTTTCGTGAGAAACTGGAAAGTCACTATGCCTGGCCGTCACTCTATACATTTAAATTCATAGTGCCTACTGGAAAAGAAGAAGAAGTAAAGAATCTCTTTCCAAACCACACTACTTCGGAGAAACTATCTAAAAACGGCAAATACACAAGCATTACAATCAACATGATGATGCCCTCGAGCAATGCGGTGATAGCGGTTTACCAGGCAGCGGCTGTGATTGAGGGAATCATTGCGCTATGATTCATAGAATCATTCCCGACTGTTTAGAATCCTAACCCGATTATCCTAACTTTATTATTCATTTAATTGCCATGTGGAAGGAAGAAAATAATCGTCTTATCAAGACTTTCAGATTTCGCGACTTCAAGGAAGCTTTTGGGTTTATGACTCAAGTCGCTTTGGTGGCAGAAAAAATGGATCATCATCCAAATTGGTCCAATGTATATAACGCTGTAACCATTGAACTTTCAACTCATGATGCAGGAAACGTGGTGACGGAAAAAGACAGAAAGCTTGCAGTGGCAATTGATCAACTAATACCATCTTGAGCACCGAACTCACATCACTCTATTTGATTCCTACGCCTATCGGAAATCTGGGCGACATTACATTGCGCGCACTGGAAGTGCTGAAAAAAGTAGATACCATATTAGCAGAAGACACGCGCACGTCAGGTTTCTTACTTAAGCATTACGAAATCACAAAGCCTCTTCAGAGCTTTCATATATTCAATGAACACAAAACATTGGTAGGATTAATTGAAAGAATGAAAACCGGAGAAGTTATGGCATTGATCAGCGATGCAGGTACACCAGGTATTTCAGATCCAGGCTTCTTACTGATCAGAGAGGCATTAAAAGCCGGATTCAAAGTAGATTGCTTACCCGGTGCCACTGCACTCATACCCGCTTTAGTTAAGTCAGGCTTTCCTACAGATCGTTTTGTGTTCGAAGGATTTCTTCCACATAAAAAAGGAAGACTAACCATGTTGAAGAGATTAGCCGAAGAAGATCGCACCATTGTGCTCTATGAATCGCCTCATCGATTAATAAAAACGTTAACACAATTAATAGAATTCTTTGGAACAGAGCGTCAGGTTTCCGTTTCGCGTGAGTTGACAAAACTTCATGAAGAAACGTTTACGGGAACTGTGCAAGAGGTACTTCAACACTTTTCTATCAAAGAAGTAAAAGGAGAAATCGTGTTAGTAATCGATGGCAAAAAAGAATAATACAACCTCTATAAATGTGTGGCTTCTCTTCTCAGCTGCCACACTACTACTTTCGGCAGGTTGGCTGATGAAATCTTTTCCCGTTTTAATATTTATTGGTATCGCTCCTCTATTTGCCATTTCCGATGGAGCAAAAAATAAAGAAACACCTTGGAATCATCTGGAGCTAATTCTGCTATCATTAGCCTTATCATTTTTTTGCGCTAGTTTTTTTAATACAACACATTTAATACTTGTTTTCGCTCAGTCAATCCTATTGACATTAGCTTTTGCGGGTTACACTTTTTCCTATCAAAGTCTAGGAGGCCGAATAGGAAAATTTACCATTATATTTTTCTGGCTTGGGTTGGAGTATCTCATGTTGAAACTTCCATGGAGAAATGATTTTTATTTCCTTGCTGATTCCCTTAAACTTCAGTCATCGTGGTGGAAATGGAATGCTGATCTCGGTTATTTAGGCATTTCAATTTGGATATTGACTGTTAACTTGATTTTATATCTGGGCTTTTTCAAATCTTCATCACTAAATTGGTTCTTGATTGCGCTTGCTGTCGGGCTTATTATCGGACCGATTGTTTACTCAGCTTACTATTTAGATATATCCGGAATAAATCGTGATCAAATGATTGCGTTGTACAGTAATAAGAGCGGTGCAATCGGTGAGACCTATAAAAACAGGGGAGAATTAATTACTCGTACTGCCGCTTGGGTTTCCGTTCTGATCATCCTTTTAGCAGTTGTTAAAAATAAAATCAAAAAGAAATGAATCTTGCTGCGTTAGAATCAAATGTAATCGAATTATGCCTGGAAGTCGGGACTTTCATGAGCAAAGAGCAAGAAGGATTTGACCTCTCTAAGATTGAACAAAAAGGAAGTTCAAGTAATCTTGTCTCTTACGTGGATAAAGAATCTGAAAGAAGACTGGTAAAAAAGCTATCCGCGTTTTTACCAGGCTCAGGATTTATTGCAGAAGAAGGTACAGACAAAACCGGCACCAACGAATACCGCTGGATCATCGATCCCTTAGATGGCACAACCAACTATTTACACGGGCTTCCTCTCTATGCAATCAGCATTGGTCTTCAAAGAAATGAACAAACCATTCTAGGCATTGTACATGATGTTAGTCATAACGAATGTTTTCACGCCATTGAAGGTCATCAAGCAAAATGTAATGGAAAGGAAATAAAAGTTTCCTCTATCAAAACACTAGAGGAAAGTTTATTGGCAACCGGATTCCCATATTATCATTCAGAAAAAAAAGAAGACTACCTCGAGATTATCAAGGTCTTTCTTGAAAGCACCCATGGTATCAGGCGGCTTGGCAGCGCAGCCATTGACTTAGCCTATGTAGCCTGCGGACGTCTCGAAGGCTTTTTTGAATATAACCTCAAGGCATGGGATGTAGCCGGTGGTACATTCATCGTGCAACAAGCAGGTGGAACGGTATCCGATTTCAAAGGTGGGTCTAACTATATCTTCGGGGGCGAACTTTGTGCGGGTAACCAAGCACACGCCCAAATGCTACAGGTAATTCAAGAGAAATGGTGGAAATAACTTTTACTCACTTCGTAAGGAATTAACAGGGTTTGTCATTGCCGCACGAATTGAACGATAAGCTACTGTGGTCAAAGCAATCGTAAATGTAACGGCCAACCCAATCAAAAAGACTGAAGGCCCCACAGATACTTTATAAGCAAATTGATCGAGATATTCGTTGGAAAAATACCAAGCCATCGGAGCCGCCACACAAAATCCAATCAGAATTAATTTTATAAACTCACGCGAGAACAGGAAGAGGATGCTCTCTACAGAGGCTCCCAATACTTTACGTACACCAATCTCTTTTGTTTTTTGATTGGCCATAAAAACCGTTAATCCAAACAATCCCAGGCAACCAATGAATATAGCAAGAGAAGTAAATACGGTTAGCATCACCGACATGCGTTGTTCGTTTTCATAGAATTCGCGAATCTGCTCATCTACGAATCGGTAGGAGTAAATAAAGTCAGGATAGGCTTTTTCCCAATGCTGCTGAATCTGTTCAAGACTTTGCTGAATGGATTTTGGATTTAGTTTTACGGAAAGAGTTTCATAGCCTCTGATCCGGTTGAACATGATCGTGGCTTCTAATGGATTCTGAAGCGACACCGTGTGAAAGTTTTTTACCACTCCCGTTACTGGCAGGTTTTTACCCCACATGCGTATGCGCTTACCGATAATCTCATCCGCACTATTAAATCCAGCCACATGCACTAATCGCTCATTAACAACGAAGGATTGTGCCGTATCCGAATCATGTACACCTTCACCAGCCAGCAATTTCAAACTATAGAGATCGATGTAATTGTCATCAATTTGTTTTACCTGCGTGCCGTAATTCTTCTCATCGCCTTCAATATAAAAATCAGTATTTGAAACGCTTCCTGATGAAGGAGGTGTACTACTCAAACTCGTGGCTTCTACTCCTGCTACACTCAACAACGTTTCGCGTAACGTGCGCATCTTACTTACGCCATGGCCTTCCACTTGTTTTTCCTCCTCAGGAATGGGTAGCGTAATGATGGCCTCCTGGCGAAAACCTAAATCTTTATTCTTGATATAATTCATCTGGCTGATTAATACCACCGTTCCGATGATGAGAAGCTGCGAAATAACAAACTGTAACACCACCAGCCCTCTACGCAGGTTGAATCCAGATGAATGATTGGCGCGCACCTGATTTTTCAATGCGCTAACCGGATTAAAACCACTGACCACCAAAGAAGGATAAAATCCAGCTAAAAGTGATACGATAATTAATGTGCCAACTAAAAATATCCAAAGGGTAATATCAGAAGCAAAATTGAGCACCAGGCTCAAATCCAGAAACGGATTTAACAAACTAAGACCAACTTCGGCAATAACCACAGCACCAATAATAGAGATGAACGTAATTAAAAATGTCTCACCTAAAAACTGAAACACCAACTGTGCCCGCGAACTACCTAACGATTTACGAATGCCCACTTCTTTGGATCGCTTCACTGCTTCGGCAGTTGTTAGGTTGATAAAATTGATACAGGCTGTTAACAATAAGAAAACACCAATAATACTCAGCGCAAGCAGCATCTTACTACTCACCGTGTTATAATTATAGTTGCCGAATCGTTCATCAAAATGGATTTGACTAAATGGTTGCAGTATAAATGTTGTGTGATCTCGATTCTTGCTTTCATCTCCCAGGTATTTAGTAACAAAGGCTGGAATTCTGGCCTCAATATCGCTAATGGAACTCCCCTCCTTCACGGTGAAATAACATTGATCATCACTCCAGATTCCATTCCATCCATTCTCGTCTTTTTCCTTTTTAATGGTGACGTACGAAGCCAGAAGATCAAAAGGTAAATCTGTATTGGATGGAAAGTCTTCCATAATTGCAGTTACCCGAAATTCCTTTCCATCAAACCTCAACACTTGCCCGATCGCATCTTCCTTCCCAAAATATTTAATAGCTGAACGCTTTGAAAGAATTACCTCATTAGGTTCATCCAATCCCTTTTCAGCATCGCCCAATAGAATCTTCCGATCGAATACCTTGAATAAATTTGGCTGAGCATACGCAACGCCAGCCTCTTCGTCATATTTCTTAGGTTCACCTTGTGCTTGTGGAATTACAATAAAACTTCCTGCCCGATATGAAATGAACGTAACTTCTTCTATTTCTGGAAATTCACTTTTAAATGCTTCAGCAAATACGGGATACACACCAGGTGTATAATTCTTATCATCGTTTCCATCCGATTGCACATTTACCCGATAAATGCGATCATAGTTGGCATGGTAGGTATCAAAGCTATTATGATAACGAACCAGTAAAAAAAGGATTAACCCTGTTCCTAATCCTAAGGCAAGACCACTGATGTTAAGTGCTGTGGTGCCGCGTTGATGTAATAAATTCCGGATTGCCGTTTTCAAATAATTACGCAGCATAGATTTTTATTTTATACGATGTTGATTCGATCATAAAAGTTTTAACTCCAATTCCATTAACCCCTTACTCACCCTTCAATGCGTTGACCGGATTAGATTGCGCAGCACGCATTGAACGATACCCCACGGTAACAAAAGAAATGATCAGCGTGAAAAGTATCCCTGCCGCAAATACCATCCAGCTTATCTCTACTTTAAATGCGAATTCTGAAAGCCAAAGTTGCATTGCGTACCAGGCGGCAGGTGCGGCCAAAACGAAGGCTATGATCACCAACCAGATAAACTCTTTAGAAAATAATTGCACGATTTGTCCGGTAGATGCGCCTAATGTTTTGCGAATGGCAACTTCTTTTACTTTTTGATTTGCCATGAATGAAACTAAACCAAACAAACCAAGGCAACCGATGAATATTGCGATAACAGCAAATATCTCGATGATCGTGAACATTCTTTCTTCCTCCTGATAGAGTTTATTGATATAATCATCTAAAAAAGTATACTTATATAAATACTCAGGAAATAGTTGCGTCCATACTTCCTCCACCGTCTTAAGTTGTGCAGATGCATTCTCCATATTTATTTTAACACCGGCATCATAATAAAGGCCTGGATAATTTAGCATCACCACTGACTCAAGCTCCTTATGCAAGGATGATGTATGGAAATCCTTTACTACACCAATCACAGGCGCTTCAATATCATTAAGGCCTGTCTTAACATGTTTGCCAATGGCTTCTTCAGGTGAAGCAAAACCCAGTGTTTTTATAGCTTGTTCATTCAACACAAACGCATATTGACGGTCCTCAGACTTTTCAATGCCAGCCGCCTTCTCTTCGCTTTCATAAAACCAGCGGCCTGCCAATAATTCCAAATCGTAAACATCTTTATAATGAATATCTACCGGCTTGATGCGGACTGAATATTGCTCTTCTGCATTCACTTCAGGACGGTGCATGCCCGTACCAAAATTATAATCTCCCATAGGTGCTCCTAAAGCAAAACTTACGTCACTGATTCCAGCTGCCAGTAAACGCGTGCGGAGCGATTCAAGAGTGGCTACTTTATTATCGGGAAGGGGAATATTAATGACCGCCTCCTTGGCAAAACCCATGGATTTACTTTGAAAGAATCGAATCTGAGAGGCTACTACGAGTGTACAGATAATCAGTACCTGAGCAATAAAAAACTGAACCACCACCAAAGTCTTTCGTAAGGACACCGATGAGTCTTGTTGTGTTGAGAACCGACTCTTCAACGCATCGATCGGATTGAATTTCGATAATACCAAGGCGGGATAAGCACCTGCAAACAAGGCCGTAAGCAAAATCAATACGCCCAGAAACCCGAGTGTGGTTAAATCATGAAGATTCGATAACGATAAACTCTTTTCCAGAAATTGACCTAAGGCAGGCGTGGCAATCTCGGCAATACCTAATGAAAAGATCGAAGCGATAAGCGTCAACAAAAACGCTTCGCTCAAATACTGTAAAGCAAGCTGGCTCTGTTGCGCTCCCAATGTTTTTCTTACACCAACTTCTTTTCCTTTTCGGATAGAGAGTGCTGTAGAGCGATTAATAAAGTTTACGCAGGCAATAATCAGAATGAACAATGCTATACATCCCAATACAATTAATATAGACGAAGATATCGTGCTGGTGCCTGGATTATCTTCATACTCCTGATCAAAGTGAATAGCCGAAAGTGGCTGTAGTAAATACGTTTGTCTGGCAGCATCTTCCTTCGAATAATATTTACTTATAAAATCGGGGAAACGAGCCTCTACTTGTTCTTCGGTTTGATTTTCAGGCAATAGAATATATGAAAAACCAGAAGAGTTTAGTCCCCACTGATCCATGGTGAATCCTACCAGTTGCTCTTCAATCCCAGCCAGTGAGCGATAGGACGCAACCATATTAACGTTAATATGCGAAGGCGACACAGGATCTTTGATTACACCAGCCAACTCCAGTTCAAGGATGTTTCCAAGTTTGATGGTTTTCACTTTATCTCCACCAATCTTCTTCAAATAGGATTCTGTCACAAAAACTTTTCCGGGTTGAGCTAACTCTACTTTTGGATTACCCGACAACACTTCAAATCCAAAAAAATCAAAGAACAATGAATCGGCAAACGCAATGTTGGTGGCTTCACTTTTCTCATCGCCAATCGTCATCAAGGTTTCATATTGAAAATGAAATTGCGTTACCGGAATCTCAGGAAAATCATTGCGAAAGGCTTCGGAAAATGGATACGGTGTTACCGTTGATTTATCAACACCAGAAGAATTTTTTGAATCACGAACCACGCGATAAAGTCGCTCTGAATTAGGATGAATCTGGTCGAACTCTAATTCATAGCGGATAAGCTGAAAGATGATCAGACACACCGTGATTCCCAGTGTAAGCCCGGCAACGTTAATAAACGTGTAGGACTTATTGCGCCACAAGCTGCGGTAAGCAGTTTTCAGATAGTTCTTTAACATAATAGAAAATATTGTGAACGGCTTTAGCCAATATTGATGCCATTACAAATTCATCGAAATCAAATGAAATAAGAAGGTTAACCAAGGATAGGTTGTTCGAAAACGAGGACTTTCGTCCGAAAGCGGACGAGTGAATCATTCCATGAAAATGGTTGTTTTTAATTCTGTTACGTAACTTTACAACATGATTCAGCAAATCATCATTATTACACTTTTTGTAGCTGCAGCCATTTATTTGGGCAGACTTCTTTATCGATCATTCCAGGCTAAGAATGCCTGTGAATCCGGTTGTGGAAAATGTGGTGCTATTGATTTGCAAAAAATTGAAAAAGAACTGAAGGCGAAAGGCCTTTAAGATTCGGCCCACACGTTTGTTCCTTCGGTACAATTACGACACATTTCTATCTCACTACGCGATCTTAACAGAGAACTTCTGAAAGAATTGTATTGATCACTTTGCCAGATTTCTTTAAAGGATTGGTTTTGCAAATCTCCCATCACATAATGCGCATCCTTATCAAAGCAACAAGGCACCACTTTCCCATCCCAGGTGATTACGCAGCTATGCCACATCTTCCAACAATGGTTGAGTAACTCATTCTTGATTGAATATTTTCCATCATCGTTCTTTTTATAGCGCGAATACTTATCGATGGTCGGAATCAGATCAGAACCATTTTCATAATCATAGATTTGAGCTGTCTTCAACGCCACATGATCAACACCAATCTCTTTTGCCAATGCGCGAACAGCTTCAATCTGATGTTCATTCTGCTTCACCACTAAAAATTGGAACACCACAAATGGTGTAAGTGACTTCAATTCCTTTTTCCAGCGAATGATATTTCTCGCCCCTTCAATGACCTTATCCAGTTTACCTCCGATGCGATAGGATTCGTATGATTCCTGAGTAGTGCCATCAATGGAAATGATCAAACGATCCAATCCGGATTGAATCGTTCGCTTCGCCATCTCATCATTTAAATAATGAGCATTGGTTGACGTAGCGGTGTATATATTTTTTACTGATGCATACCCCACCAAATCAAGAAACTGTGGATGCAAGTAGGGCTCACCTTGAAAATAAAACACCAGGTAGGATAAAGTCTTATGCAATTGATCAATGGTTACTTTGAACAAATCTTCTTTCAACATTCCAGTGGGTCTTGTGAAAGAGCGTAACCCTGATGGGCACTCCGGACAACGTAAATTACACGAGGTGGTAGGTTCAATAGAAATACTAAATGGCATTGCCCAATGATTGGGTTTACCGATAAAGCGTGAATAGTGATAACTCGAAAGCACACCTGATGCATTTAACATCCGCGAAGGCGTCATCTTCTTCGTTAAATTCCACGTATCATGCAGGTTTCCGATCATAAGCAATCATTTCAAAATTACCGTTTACAAACCGATTGTCTTATCTTTAAATCCACTTATTTACAAGATGAAAAAAGTCATTTTTATAGCCCTTGTTTTATTATCAACAAAGGTGCAATCACAGAACTTACAGCTCACCGAAGCAGCTCAAATTTCTGTGATTACCTGCGGGCCAACACCAAGCGAATTATATGCAGCCTTTGGTCATAGCGCCATTCGGGTGTATGACCCAGAGCAACAAATTGATTTTGCCTATAATTACGGAGTATTTGATTTCGATCAGCCTAATTTCTACCTCAACTTTGCCCGGGGATATTTGTATTACAAGCTGGGCGTTTACTACTATCCCCATTTTCGTGATTATTATATTTCTCACAACCGGTATGTGCACGAACAAATACTGGATCTGACTGTCGAGCAAAAACAAAAAGTATTTGACCACCTGGAATGGAATGGTAAACCAGAAAACCAAACCTATCGCTACGATTATTTTTACAATAACTGTGCAACCAAAATCAGAGACGTTCTTGCCGAAACACTAAAAGATGAATTGAAGTTTGATGGCTCTTTCATTAAAACGGATTACACTATTCGGGACCTCACCGATTTGTATTTAGGTCCGCAGCCGTGGGGTGATTTAGGTATCGATATCTGTCTGGGTTTACCTATGGATAAAAAGGCGTCTCCCTATGGATATATGTTTTTGCCCGATTACATTGAATATTCATTCGATAACGCAACGATCAACTCAAAACCAATTGTAAAGCAAAAAGTCTCCGTCTATGAATCAATTCCAAAAGGAATACCGTTTAGCTTTTTTCATCCATGGATCGTATTCGGAAGTTTCCAGCTGATTTCCATTTTCCTCTCCTATTATGATTGGAAAAGAAAAAAACTTTCTAAGTGGTTTGATGTGATTGTATTCTCGGTAGTGGGTTGGATAGGAATTTTGTTACTCTTACTCTGGACAGTCACCGATCATCAAGCAGCAGCAAAAAACTTCAACTTACTTTGGGCATTTCCTTTACATGCCATTGCTGGTATCCTTTTAGTGAGGAAAAGTGCTCAACGCTGGCTGGTCAAATACTTTTTTGGAATCAGCATTCTGCTCGCTGCTACTCTTGCATTGTGGTTCTTTCTTCCGCAACAATTGAATGTATTTCTGATTCCGTTAGCAATCGCCTTAATGATCAGAGCATGGTTGATTTCGAAGCTGCTCGTTAAGTAGTTGAACACAGCAATTAGTGAAATCATAAAAAAACCATTCGTAGTGAATGGTTTTTTTATCTTCAAGCAATGCGAAGTTCTACATATGAATTGGCCTATTGGCCGTAGCTGCTAAACACGCTTCTTTAACAGCTTCCATATAAGTAGGGTGAGCATGTGAGGTTCTTGCAATATCTTCCGCGGAAGCACGGAATTCCATGGCAGTAACACCGGCAGCAATCATATCTGCAGCTCGAGCACCAATGATATGAATACCTAAAATTTCATCCGTGGTTTTGTCAGCCAATACTTTTACCAATCCATCGAGGTCCATGGAGGCTCTTGCGCGACCTAATGCTTTGTATGGAAAGCTTCCTACTTTATAAGCACGACCGGATTCTTTCAATTGCTCTTCGGTGTAGCCAACACTGGCTACTTCTGGCCATGTGTACACTACGCCCGGAATCAATAAATAATTGATGTGTGGTTTTTGTCCTGCTAATTGCTCGGCAACCATTACGCCTTCTTCCTCTGCTTTATGAGCCAACATCGCACCGCGTACTACATCACCAATGGCATAGATGTTATCCACTTTGGTTTTCAAGTGATCATCAACAGGAATTTTTCCTTTGTCTAATTCGATGCCTGCTTTGTCTAAACCAAGTCCATCGGTGTAGGGTCTTCTTCCTATACTTACCAAACAATAATCACCTTTCAACTCTACGGCAGCGCCACCGTTTTTAGGTTCTGCCTTCACCGCCACTTCTTTTCCTTTATTCTCAACCGCAGTTACTTTATGGCCAAGGTATAAATCCATACCTAACTTTTTGGCTACTTTGGTTAATTCCTTACCCATGGTTCCATCCATCGTTGGAATCAGGTTGTCTAAAAACTCCACCACCGTAACTTTCGATCCGATACGGGCATACACGGAGCCTAACTCCATACCAATCACACCACCGCCAATTACAATTAAATGCTTTGGAATTTCCTTTAATTCCAATGCTTCGGTACTGGAAATAATTCTCTTCTTATCGAACGGAGCAAACGGAAGAGGTGTTGGTTTTGAACCTGTTGCAATGATTACTTTCTCCGAAGTGATCTGAGTTTCTTTTCCGTCTTTCGATGTAATCTTAATCGTATTTTTATCCACAAAAGAGCCTACTCCAGTAAGTACATCTATTTTATTTTTCTTCATTAAGAATGCAATACCATCCACGTTAGCTTTCACCACACCCGCCTTACGCTTGATCATTTGTGTGATGTTGGCTTTTGGCTCGCTGATTTCAATACCGTGCTCTTTAAAAGTGTGAGCAGCATTGTGAAAATGTTCTGAAGAATCCAACAAAGCCTTTGAAGGAATACATCCAACATTCAAACACGTGCCACCCAGCGTATCATACTTTTCGATGATGGCTGTTTTAAAACCAAGCTGCGCACAGCGAATAGCCGCTACGTATCCGCCAGGACCCGAACCAATAACTGTGACGTTGTATTGCATAAGTTAAATCTTAAATTCTTACTTGTATTCAAAGTCCTCTTCACCCGTGGAGAGGAGGATTTAGAAGGTGAGTTTATACACCCAGAATCAAACGTCCCGGATCTTCCAATAACTCTTTCACCCGCACCAGGAAGCTTACCGATTCACGGCCATCCACAATACGATGATCATATGAAAGCGCCAGGTACATGATTGGTCTAACCACTACTTGACCATCTTTTACAACAGCACGCTCAACAATGTTGTGCATTCCTAAAATAGCGGACTGTGGAGGATTCAGGATTGGGGTCGAAAGCATAGAACCAAATACACCACCGTTGGTGATGGAGAATGTTCCTCCCTGCATTTCTTCTATCGAAAGTTTTCCATCGCGGCCTTTGGTTGCCAAGCGAACCACTTCGCCTTCAATCTGATCAAATGAAAGTGACTCTGCATTGCGAATCACCGGCACTACTAAACCCCTTGGTGTTGATACGGCAATCGCTACATCACAATAGTCATGATAAATAACTTCATCACCATTGATCTGTGCATTCACAGCAGGGTACTCCTTCAAGGCAACGCATACTGCTTTGGTGAAGAATGACATAAAGCCGAGACCGACACCATACTTCTCTTTAAACTTGTCTTTGTATTTCGAGCGAAGCTCCATGACCGGTTTCATGTCCACTTCATTAAATGTAGTGAGCATAGCCGTTTCGTTCTTCACGGCCACTAATCGCCTGGCAATCGTCTTGCGCAACGAAGTCATTTTCTCTGAACGCTTATTACGTCCTCCGCCAGTTGTAATCATGGGTGCCGTTGCTGCAACCTTAGGAGCTTCGGCTTTTGGTGTCGATGCCATTTTAGCTTTTTCAGCATCTTCTTTCGTAATGCGACCGCCAACACCAGAGCCTGCAACCTGTGATGAAGGAATTCCTTTCTCATCCAGAATTTTTGATGCGGCTGGTGAAGGATGACCTGCAGCATACGTTTTATCACCAGAAGAAATTGGCGTTGCTGTTGGCACCGATGCATTCGTGGTTGTCACTGGCGCGGCTTCCGTGATTTCAATTTTACAAATCAACCCACCGATGGGTAGCGTAGTTTTTTCTTGCGCAACAATTCTTAAAATTCCATTGGCTTCAGCTGGCAATTCAAATGTTGCTTTATCTGATTCAACCTCAGCGATGATATCATCGAGTTTTACATAGTCACCATCTTTCTTAAGCCAGGTTGAAATCGTTACTTCAGTGATTGACTCACCAACGGCAGGAACTTTCATTTCTTTAATACCTCCTGTTGGCTTTGAAGACTGTGTTGGTGCAGTGGTCTTTACTTCAGCAGGTTTAGTAGGAGCGGTAGCCGATGCTCCTGCACCATCGGCAATTTCGCAGATAACCGCACCAATAGGCACTGTTTCACCTTTAGCTTTCGCTATTCTCAATACACCTGCTTGTGGAGCTGTCAACTCAAAGGTTGCCTTATCGGATTCGAGTTCGGCTATGATTTCATCCATCTTCACCACATCTCCGTCATTCTTTAGCCAGTTGGCAATGGTTACTTCCGTGATTGATTCTCCTACGGTAGGAACTTTTACTTGTTGAGCCATTTCAATTATAGTTTTTGTGATTGAAGATTATAAGTCTAATGCTTGTGATAGAATTTTTTCCTGTTCTGCTTTATGAACCTTGGAGTAGCCAGTAGCCGGTGAAGCACTTGCCTTACGTGATATCAACTCCAGTCCGCTCATGTAGCGCAATATGTATGACCAGTAACCCATGTTCGATGGCTCTTCCTGAACCCATACCTGCTTAGCTCCTTTGTATTTTTTCAATACAGCATTCAATTGCTTTTCCGGGAATGGATGCAATTGCTCGACACGAACCAGCGCAACGTGTTTCACTTTATTCTTTTGTGATGCTTCCAGTAAATCATAGTAAACTTTTCCGGTGCACAACACAACTTTCTTCACATCCTTGGCTACTGCGTTTTCATCATCAATTACCTCATTGAATATTCCCTTTGTAAAATTTTCGATCGGTGAAACAACAGAAGGATGACGAAGCAATGACTTAGGAGAAAATACGATACATGGCTTTCTGAATTCCCATGTAACTTGCCTTCTCAATAAATGGAAAATATTGGATGGTGTTGTTGGGTTGGCTACAATCATGTTGTACTCAGCCGCTAATTGCAAAAACCGCTCTGGGCGTGCATTAGAGTGTTCTGGTCCCTGGCCTTCATAACCATGGGGAAGCAACATCACCAATCCGTTTTGTCTCTGCCACTTGGACTCAGCACTGCAAATAAACTGATCGATTATGACTTGTGTTCCATTGGCGAAATCTCCGAACTGAGCCTCCCAGATTACCAAAGCGTGAGGGGATGACATGGCATAACCATATTCAAAACCCAATACACCAAACTCAGAAAGTAATGAGTTAAATATATGAAGTTTCTTCTGTCCCTTTTCAATATGATCAAGTCCGCAATAAGGCTCGTTAGAATTGGCATCAAAGAAATAAGCGTGACGATGTGAGAACGTTCCGCGCTTAACATCCTGTCCAGACATGCGCACCATCACTCCTTCTGCCAGCAAAGATCCGTACGCTAAAAGTTCCGCTTCAGCCCAACCCAATAACTTTGTTTCTGAGAATGCTTCCTTCCTGTCTTTTAATAATTTTTCAATCTGCTTGAGCGGTTTAAATCCATCTGGTATGGTAGTAAGCGCCTTACCCACTTTATCAATCACAGATTGTTTTACACTGGTGTCAGGTGACTGATCGAAATCTTCTGGTTTTGATTTGCGAAGTTTCTCCCACTCCTCTTCAATCTTTTGTGGTTTGTAAGGAAGTGGCTTCTGCTTCACTTCATTCAAACGATCCTGAAGTTGATTACGGAAACTCTTATCCATGTCTTCGGCCAGCGTTGCATCAACATCGCCACGCTCAATCAACTTCTTCACATACACTTCGCGTGGATTCGGATGCTTGGCAATCAGGTTATAAAGTTTTGGTTGCGTGAATTTTGGTTCATCACTTTCATTATGTCCATGTCTGCGATAGCACAACATGTCGATGAAAATATCCTTGCCAAATTTCTGACGATACTCTACTGCAAGATTTGCACAGAATGTTACCGCCTCTGCATCATCACCATTCACATGAAGCACCGGTGCATCCACAATTTTTGCGATATCCGTACAGTAAATACTGGTGCGTGCATCATCATAGTCCGTAGTAAAACCAACCTGATTATTAATGACGAAGTGAATGGTTCCTCCTGTCGTGTATCCAGGTAAGCCTGACATCTGTACTACTTCATAAACAATTCCTTGTCCGGCCACAGCCGCATCGCCATGAATAAGTATCGCAAGACCCTTGCTCAGGTCTTCATTAAATTCATCATCAATCTGACCACGCGTATAACCAACCACCAACGGATCAACCGCTTCAAGGTGCGATGGATTAGGAGTCAGTTTTACATATACTTTATTTTTTGAAGGCGTATTGATGTAGCTGGCGTAACCGAGGTGATACTTTACATCTCCGTCACCCATCGTGAGATCAGGATTTATATTTCCTTCAAACTCGGTAAAGATTTGCTCGTATGTTTTCCCAAGGATGTTGGTCAGCACATTTAATCTTCCACGGTGAGCCATACCGATAACTGTTTCTTTTACTCCAAATTCAGCGGCTTTATTAATGATGGCTTGCAATGCCGGAATCGTGTTCTCACCACCTTCCAATGAAAATCTCTTTTGCCCGAGGAACTTAGTATGGAGGAAGTTTTCGAAAACTACCGCTTCATTCAGCTTGCTCAATATTCTTTTCTTCTCGTCCTGAGAAGGATTATTATTATAGTATTCCTTCTCGCACTTATTGAAAAACCATTGACGCACCTCATCATTACGGATGAAGTTATATTCGAAACCAATTGGTCCGATATAAACAACCTGTAGTTTCTCGATAATTTTTCGAAGGGTAGCCCTTCCCATTCCAATCTCAGCACCCACGTCAAACTCGGTGTTCAGATCAGCATCCGTAAGACCAACGCTTTTATGGTCAAAGTTTACATTGTGGTTCCTGCGCGGACGCACCGGGTTAGTGTTTGATTTCAAGTGACCGAAAGAGCGATATTGAAAAATCAGGTTTCTTACCTGCGTCTCCTTGATACTTGCCGAGTCCCCAGCTACAGCTGGAAGATCATTTTCGCCATAGCGCTGTTGCGAAAAATCGTAGCCCTCAAAAAACTTCTGCCACGTTGGGTCAACAGAGTTTGCATCTTTTTTATAATTCTGATAGAGTTGGTCCAGGTAGCCAACGTCTGCGTTCGAGATGTATGAATGCTTATCCATGGTTATTTTTGAAAAGGTACCAAATGTAAAAAGGGGCTTCAATATATGAAAACCTAATAATCGCTTATTCAAATATAATTATTTTAACACTTCATTAAGCTTTATTCAAATCGATGGTTGCTAAAATCGCAAAATCACCTACATTTGCACTCCTTTTAAAAACGGACGAGATCCAACATTAAAAAACTAAGAAAATGGCTGTTAAAATCAGATTGGCCCGCAGAGGCCGCAAAAAACTGGCTCTTTATGATGTAGTCGTAGCAGACGCCAGAGCACCACGTGATGGTAAATTCATTGAAAAAATCGGTACCTACAACCCAGCGACAAACCCTGCATCTATCATTTTGGATGATGCTAAGGCATTTTCCTGGTTGATGAAAGGCGCTCAGCCTACGGAGACCGTTAAAGCAATGCTTTCTCACCATGGCGTAATGCTTAAAAAACACCTTCAAATCGGTGTTATCAAGGGAGCAATTACACAAGATCAGGCTGATGGTAAATTGGCAGAATGGGTGAAGGCGAAAGAAGCTAAGGTACAGTCTAAGATCGATAATCTTTCCAAGGGCAAGCAAGATGCAGCGAAAGCGCGCAAAGAGGCAGAAACAAAAGTGAAAGAAGCTCGTGCGGAGGCTATTCGCAAGAAAGCTGAAGTAGCAGCGGCTGCTCCGGTGGTAGAAACTCAACCAGAAGCTGTGGCTGAAGGTGATGCTCCTGCGGAGGCTTAATTCTCTCTATAATTTTACTGAAATGCCAACGCGCCATCGTGTTGGCATTTTTATTTTTGAATTATGAACAAGCAAGACTGTTATTCAATCGGGTACATCTCGAAAACGCACGGACTAAAAGGTGAAGTGACAGCTGTTATTACAGAACCCATTGAGTTGGACTCTGTGGAATCCGTCTTTATAGAATTGAGAGGCAGTCTCGTTCCTTACTTCATTCAGTCTTTTTCTGATCGTGGCGATAAAGCATTTATAAAGTTTGAAGATGTCAATACAGCAGAACAAGCAGCCAATCTGAAAGCTTCCGCACTTTATTTAAGTAAAACAGTAAGGCCATCACTCAAACGAGGTGAATTTTATAATGATGAGGTAGTTGGTTTTATGGTGGAGGATGAAATCGAAGGTAGTTTGGGATTACTGAAACAGGTTATTCAATCCGGCCCCAGCCGACTTCTTGAAATTGACTATAACGGTAAGGATGTATTGATTCCCGTAAATGGTCCCTTTATTAAAAGTGTTAACAAATCAAAGAAACTTATAAAAGTGAGTTTGCCCGAAGGCTTCCTGAGCATCTAGATTAAGCTAACTTAGCACCATGCGCATTGACATTATCACTTGTCTCCCCCGGTTGCTGGAAAGTCCCTTTTCGGATTCGATATTAAAACGCGCCCAGCAAAAAGGACTTGTTACCGTGGCTATCCACGATTTGAGGGAATATTCTCAAAACAAGCACCGCACCACCGATGATTATGCGTTTGGTGGAGGCGCTGGCATGGTGATGATGATCGAGCCCATCGATATTTGCATTTCAAAACTGAAGAGTGAAAGAGATTACGATGAAGTTATTTACATGAGCCCGGATGGAGAGCTACTTACTCAATCGCTTTCAAACCAACTTAGCCTAAAACAAAATTTGATCCTGCTGTGCGGCCATTATAAAGGTGTGGATGAACGTGTGCGCGAACATTTAATCACCCGTGAAATCAGTATTGGAAATTATGTCCTTTCGGGAGGTGAACTTGCAGCAGCCGTTGTTTCTGATTCGATCATCAGGCTCATTCCAGGTGTCCTTTCGGACGAAACATCTGCCTTGACTGACTCATTTCAGGACGGAATGATTGCCCCCCCAGTATATACCCGCCCGGCAGAATACAAAGGCTGGAAGGTTCCTGAGGTACTTCTTTCTGGTCATGAAGGCAAAATTGAGCAATGGAGGCAGGAAAAGGCTCTGGAGAGGACCAAAGAACGCAGGCCAGGTCTGATGAATGAGTAAAAGGCAAAAAATCTTAAATGCAGATTTATGAATTCTGTTTTCTTACCCTATATTTGCAGTCCATTTTAAAAACGAGTGTTATGGCTGATTTGATAAAGTATGTTGAGCAGGAATTAGCAGCGAAAAGAGCGAATATTTCGGCATTCAAGCCTGGTGATACGATCAACGTACACGTAAAAATCAGCGAAGGTAACAAAGAAAGGATACAGCAATTTCAGGGTGTAGTGGTTTACCGCAGAGGATTTGGAACAAACGGAGAGAGTTTCTCAGTAAGAAAAATATCAAACGGAGTAGGTGTGGAAAGAATTTTCCCACTGCTTAGCCCAAGCATCGATAAAATAGAGTTTGTTAAGGCTGGTAAAGTGCGCAGAGCTAAACTTTACTATTTAAGAGGTCGTCAAGGCAAATCAGCCAGGATTAAAGAAAGAATTGCAGTTTCTAAAGGAGCCTAAAAATTACTTTTAATATTCAAAAACCCCACTTCAGTACTTCTGAGGTGGGTTTTTAGTTTTATACCAAAGGATCAAATCTCATTGCAGTTGATAGGTCATAACCCTATATTTGCCGCTCACTTTAACCAAATCTATGGCAAAGACAGACATCAGCGCATTACTGGGCAAAGACGCTGAATCCCTCCTGACTCACAAAAGCAAGACTATCTTAAAGGATCAGCTTCATCTGCCCGGTCCTGATTTTGTAGATCGTGTATTTTCAATTTCAAACAGAAACACACAAACTATACGCAGTCTACAGACTCTTTATGATAAAGGTCGCTTAGGTGGAACAGGTTTTCTTTCCATACTTCCCATCGATCAGGGAATTGAACACAGTGCAGGTGCATCGTTCGCTAAAAACCCGATTTATTTTGATCCGGAAAATATTATAAAACTTGCTATTGAAGGCGAATGTAATGCTGTAGCCACTACGTTCGGTGGATTGGCCATGATGTCGCGCAAATACGCGCATAAAATACCGTTCATTGTAAAGATCAACCACAATGAATTGCTTACCTATCCAAATAAGGCAGACCAAATCATGTTTGGTTCTATTGAGGATGCCTGGAACCTGGGAGCAGTAGCCGTTGGTGCTACTATCTATTTTGGTTCAGATAATTCAACCCGCCAGATACAGGAAGTTGCTAAGGCTTTTGAAAGAGCGCATCAACTTGGTATGGCAACTATTCTCTGGTGCTACACCAGAAACAATGCGTTCAAAAAAGACGGTATTGATTATCATGTATCAGCCGATCTTACCGGCCAGGCTAACCACCTTGGTGTTACTATTCAGGCTGATATTATCAAGCAGAAATTAGCTGAAAACAACGGTGGCTATAAAGCTTTAAATACTGGCGGAAGTACTTACGGAAAACTGGATGAGAGAATCTATACTGAATTAACTTCTGACCACCCAATCGATCTTTGCCGCTATCAGGTTGCAAACTGTTACATGGGCCGTGCGGGTCTTATCAACTCTGGTGGTGACTCCAAAGGAACTACGGATATGGCCGATGCAGTACGCACAGCTGTAATTAACAAGCGTGCTGGTGGCATGGGATTGATTTCTGGCCGTAAGGCTTTCCAGCGCCCGATGAAAGAAGGTGTAGAAATTCTTCAGGCCATTCAGGATGTCTATCTGGATAATAGCATCGACATCGCTTAAGAGAAAAAAGATTGAACGTTAGTCATTGACTATTTAAAATAAAAAATGCCCTGGTTCAAACGTACAGATAAAGGAATCCTTACTCCAACGGAGTCGAAAAGAGAAGTTCCCGATGGTTTGTGGTTCAAGTCACCTGCCGGAAAAATTATTCATACACGTGAACTGAAAAACAATGCTTACGTGGTACCCGATGAGGAGTATCATGTAAAAATTGGATCACAGGAGTATTTTGAAATCCTGTTTGATGATAATCAGTTTACAGAACTTGACGCCAATATGGAGTCAGCCGATCCGCTCAAGTTTACAGATACAAGGCCATATCCAAAAAGGATCAAAGAATCACAGACTAAATCGAACCTGAAAGATGCCGTGCGCACTGCGTATGGTAAAATCAACGGTTTAGATATCACTATTGCCTGCATGGATTTCACATTCATTGGAGGCTCGATGGGTTCTGTAGTGGGTGAAAAAATTGCCCGTGCCATGGATCACAGCCTGAAAATGAGGAAACCATTTTTAATGATTTCTCGCTCTGGAGGAGCGCGCATGATGGAAGCTGGACTTTCGTTAATGCAGATGGCGAAGACTTCCGCAAAAATCGCTCTCTTAGACGAAGCAAAGATCCCTTATGTATCACTACTCACAGATCCGACCACCGGAGGTGTCACAGCTTCTTATGCGATGTTAGGAGACTTTAATATTGCTGAACCTAACGCACTGATTGGTTTTGCCGGCCCACGGGTCATTCGCGAAACCATTGGAAAAGATTTACCTAAGGGTTTTCAAAGCTCAGAATTCGTTTTGGAGCATGGTTTTCTGGATTTCATTGTGGATCGCAGGAATATTAAGAGTCGAGTGAGTACTCTTCTAAAAATGCTTGCTTAAGTATCCTTTTAATCTGATAAAAAAGGCTGACCTGTTTTACAGATCAGCCTTTTTTTATACTGTTTTACATTAGCACTACTCATGGTAATGTACTGAAAAATGGTTGGTGACTTTGTTTGGGAAAATCATTAGACTTATCACGTCAGCCAGAAGAGGAAGCAAGCTCTGCTGGAGAGCAACTTGCCATGTAAAACTTGAAACCAGGTTGGTGATTTTCATTGTCAGGTCTTACGACTCCTACAGTCGTGTAAGACTCGTAGGAGGTTAACCTTGAATTTAGTGGCTGACTTACCCGCAACTTACTTGAAAATACTCCATGAGATATTTGGAAAATAATAAAGAAATCGGAGACATATCTAAGTATGAGAATAAAAAAAGAGCCACCCGATGAGGGGTGACTCCTTTTAAATAATGAAACATCTAGTTACTTCTTAACAAGCTTCCAAACCAAAACATCATAATCAGCTCCATTCCTCTTCACCACAACATTCAACGCGATTTCCCCCAAGCACTGGTTATATGTACCTTCTGTTCCTCCATAGGTATATACATTACCACTACCGGTCGTGACACTGCCCGCCTTAATTTTTACAACCTGAGTGGCAACACTCGTTGATGGCGTAAAAGTGATTGTCATCGGCCAGCCTGAATCATAAAAATTATCAGTGGTATACGTATTTACTCCATCTGCAACAAATGCTGCGGTATAAGGTCCATAAGCACCAGAAATTTCAGACAACTCAGTAGCATTATAAGCAACGCCCCAGTTGGCAATATAAGTACAGTAATCCGTTACCGCCCAGGTAAGCACCATAGAAGGATAAAATTGATTACTCTGGAACAATCCAGCGGCAACAATTTCTGAAGCCAACACTTTGCTTCCATCCGTTAAGTTGATATCGCTTTCAATTCCAACACCAAATTTATAGGTAGTAAGAAGCGTGTTAACGGTTGCAGCATTCAGCGGGAAAGTAGTAGACAAACCAAGTTTAGTGAAAACTTCCACTATGGTCAGCTCAATTAATGCAGATGGACGAGGATAAGCTCCTTTTGCGAATGCAGAAGCCGGTATATTCTTCAGCAGAACTCTCTCCAGTGAGGGCTTCTTAATCACATAAATGTCTACGCTGGCTACCGTGCTTGGATCATCCGCGAGTATTTCTGTCTCGTAAGTAAACTTTTCAGTTCCTGTGGCAATTCTGGGGAAGATCTCCGCAATTGGTTTTCCCTGAACATACACCTTATTCTGGGCAGCTCCGCGAAGAGCAAGGATGGTTCCTTTTGCAATTTTTTCAAATTGCAAGGGATCCAGAGCAGGATCTGCGCACGAAAAGCCTATCACAAGCAGTGATGTCAAAAACAGACTATTAATTATTTTTTTCATGTCAATAATTTAATTTTTAAAATTAATTCAGTGTCTCAGGGTTGTTATCCCAGAACACCTTATTCACAACGTTAATATCCCTCTGAGTAGCACTGCTATTCAAGTTAACAAACACGGCAGGATATACCACAGTACGGATCCATGGACCTGGGTTAATCTGAATAGTTGGCTGCATTCCTCTCGGAGCGCTGGTCCTTCTATAGAGATTATATGACTCAAGTGAATTGCCATAGTATGCCTTCCATGCTTCTCTGCCAACGATGTCCATCTTCTGACCTGCTGCGTCAAAAGCAAGGCCTACCGCTTTCTGATACGCGTTTACAAATTGATCAAAAACTGAGTTTGATCCTGGAGCCCAGGCTGAACTTGTCCACGGAGAAATCGTTACCGATAGGTTCTTACCATCCGCAAAATTCTTAACCGTCTGAATAGAGTTGGTAATAGCTGTGGCTAGCAAAGTTTTGCCAGTAGCCACATTGCCGGCCCTGGTAACAACCTCTGCTTTTAAGAAGGCTGTGTAATGAGCCATCCAAATAGGATGAATTCCAGCGCCATCTCCTCCCTGTCCACGTTGTGTAATACCGGTATACTTAGCATTGGTAATCGATGTATTATCGGGTCTTCCAGCAGCTGGATATACACCTGCTGCGGTAATTACAGAAGCATCTGGAGGTGTTCCTGACGCATCTCCGTGATCGCGACCATAGAAACCTGGTTCAAACACACAATACATCTTAACTCCGGCAGCCTGGTAATGTGGCGGAGGCACTCCAGGAGTACATCCAAGCGCCTTCGGATCAAAACCATTTGTAACAGGATCTATGCTTCCTACCTGACGATAGAAGTAGTATCTCCAACGTGGATCCTGAACAGGGTTAGTTCCTGTGCCAACACCGTTGTCGGTATAGTCGCTACCATTGTACATTTCATACATGAAATAAGTAGACCAATAGCCACCAGCCGAAGCTAAGGCCGGGCCATAATACTGATCATATAGTGGATGACGTGAGCCTGCAGGTGTGGTGGCCGTTCCATACTTATAGGTAAAGTCCTCAGCTGGAGTATCAATAATATTAGCCACAGAAGCACCTGTTGCAGGGTTAATGAACGTAGCTATTTTAGCATCAGCTTCTCCCTTGCGGGCTGGTATCATTGAAATATTGATCCATGCCTTCAACTCTAGTGTATTGGCAAGAGCTGTCCACTTTGCACGGTCACCTCCATAATAAATATCTCTGCTTAGCGCTGCTCCGGCATCGGTTCCGGTCTTTGCCAATTCAGTCCTTGCTTCGCCCAATAAAGCGATCGCATAAGCATAAACATTACTTGCAGGGTCAGCAACCGGGTTAAAGTTACCTTCAGGACTTTTCAATGCTTCCGTTTGAGGAACATCGTTAAATGTGTCAACCAGAGTAAGGTAGGTGTATGCTGAAAGTATCTTAGCTGAAGCTACGTGCGTGGTTAGCTTTTTTTCTTCAGCTAATTTAATCAACGTCTCTGCTTGCAATAAAATACCTTGGTAGGCACCTGACCAAAGTCCATCTTGACCCTGAGGCTGATAAGCCAACTGATAGCGGTAACCACCAGTCATTGAATTTTGGCGAATCAGTCCGGAAACTGAACCTTGCGCTCCGTTATAGAAGTCGTTAAAGTTTAGCTGTACCAGGTTCATTAAGTAATTAACATCGGCACCGCTCACCGGTACCTGGTTAGGGTTTTCCAAATCACCGTCCAGATTGCAGGCGGTTACAAGGAAAACTAATAGAATTCCGTATTTCTTAAATATATTTTTCATAGTCATTTAGTCCGTTAGAAGGTTATTTTAACATTAACACCATATCTGCGGGCAGATGGACCACCTAAATAATCAAATCCGGCACCATTGTTTGCTCCAAATGCTGTTCTGTCAAAGTCAGCCTTAGCATACTTAGGTGCATTAATTGCGCGGAACCACAAGTTGTTACCAGAGGCAGATATGTTGATTCCCTGCACTTTCAACTTAGAGGTAAAGGAGGCAGGCAATGAATAAGTCAGCGATATGTCTCTGAAACGTACGCGACTTGCATCATACACACCACGGTCATCAGGAGAACCTCCGATAATCGTGTTTCCAAAGAATACACCAGCGGTTGTCAATGGAATAGTATTAGGTGTGTAACCGGTCACATTTCCACTTCCGTCAGTAACTTCTCTTACGCCTGGCAGAACTAAAGGTAATGTAGGATCAAAGGATTCCAGATCTTTTGCTACACCACGACCCACCATAGTGGCAGCAGTATAAGAGAAGATTTGACCTCCGTGCACGTAATCAAACTGGACAGAAAGTGAAAGCGCTTTCCATCTCACGGTGTTAATCAAGGATCCAAACCATTTTGCATTTGGATCAGCGATGATACCAATTTCATTCGCTTGTTTGTAGTTACCTGCTTCGTTGATAATCAACTGACCATCAGGAGCTTTCTCTACATAAGTACCTTGAATTACATTTAAGGGCTTGCCTTCAATCGCGAAATTACCGCGGTTACTGAAACCGTTCACTAAGATAGATTTTGAACCTTCAGGTAGCGACTCCACTAAACTTCTGTTGCGGGTATAGTTCACAGTAAGATCCCAATTCCAATCTCCGGTTTTAATAGGATTCAAGGTTACACTTGCTTCCCATCCTTTGTTTACGATATTACCTGCGTTAATTGAAGTGATCCCGTATCCGGTTGATGGATCCAAAGGACGATCAATGATCTGGTTCTTTGCTGATCTGTTGTAATAAGAAACGTTTAATTTGATTTTGTTCTCAAATAAGTTTCCTTCTACACCAAATTCAGTTTCAGTCAAAAGTTCAGGGCCTAAGTTAGGGTTGGCCAAGCGACCAGGAAGACCTGAGGTAATCACGTTACCAATTCCATCCACCCTTGTTTGGCTATTGATAAACAAGTAAGGCGATGTGTTGTAAGCAGGGCCAAAGTTTGCTGAGGTTCCATAAGCAGCACGCACCTTTAAGAAATCTAATACATTAGATGCGAAATTAGGGAACGCTGCAGTAGGGATGAAGGCAATGCTACCACCCGGATAGAACTGAGAACGATTTTCTTTTTGCAATACGGATGACCAGTCATTTCTGGCTGACAAGTTTACATAAAGCATGTTCTTATAACCTAAGTTACCATCAAAATAAACACCGGCAATTGTATTGGCGGTCTTGTAGTTTAATTCAGAACCTCTCCAATCTCTAGGAAGTGTGTTTGTGAAATTGCGGTGTTCAAGGAAACCATAAACAACCTGACCTAAACTTTCAAGACCTTGTTGTGAATATTCATTGGTGCGGTAGTTTGAACCAAGCACTGCAGAAAGGTTAAGATCCTGATTTAAATCTTTGTTAAGAGCAAGCATTGCTGTATGATCAATAACCGTGTTGGTACCATTTACAGTACGATAAGAACCTGGAGAAAGAGTAGCCGTAACACCAGCGCCACCACCTTTGTTCACATAGAATGAGGATGCTTCAGAGTAGGTATCGTAACCTAAACGATACGTAGCACTCAACCAATCCGTGATCTTGTAATTAAGGCTCGAACTGGAGAAAAAGCGATTTACTTTGTTGGTTTGTCTTGAGTTCTCCCTCACCCACCGTGGGTTAGCAATAGCACCATCATTTCGATAGTAAACATTACCATGAGTTACCGGGTTTTCCCAAGGCCAATTATTCATATCTATGTTACGTGGTGTATAGAACAAGTTAGCCCAAACAGAAGGCTGACCGAATGAGTTAGAACCACCACCCGCTGCTGCTGGAGGTGAAGTTTGATCGGTAACTACAAAATTGAAAGCTCCCTGGAAGGTAAGCTTATCGGTCAATTTCATACTTCCACCTAACGAAAAGTTATCGCGTTTCAGGTTATTGTATTTCACAAAACCTTCTTCATCCAAATGGCTGTAACTGAAGCTAATGCTAGCTTGCTCTGAACGTGAACCCAGAGAAAGGGAAGTGGTTTTAGAGCTACCTTTCTGGAAGAAACTTGACACGTTATCCGGAGCCGCTACAGGAGTATATCCAGCAAGTGTTTGACCTGGCTCAACAGTAGTTCCTGAAGTCGCAAATTCTGGATGCTCAGGGAAAATATTACGCCACTCATAATAAGGATGTCTTACCCCGGTGGGGGTGCCATTCATCAATGCACCCCAGTTACTGAAAAATTCACCGTAGGCGCCATCGAAACCATTAGCCCATTTGTTTTGATATTCTGGAATAATAGCTTCTACTGTAAAGTATGATTGAGATAGAGAACCCTCCAACTTCGCATTTTTTCCCTTCGTTGAACCGGTCTTAGTGGTAACCAAAATTACACCATTTCTTCCCTGAGAACCATACAATGTTGTAGCGCTCAAACCTCTAAGTACGCTTATTGACTCAATGTTATTAGGGTCGATATCCAAAAAGCGGGTTGGTGAAGTCTGACCATCCTGAAAACTTGAGTTAACGTCATTGGTACTGGTGTTAATAGGCACACCGTTGACAACCCAAAGTGGTTGAGTGTCACCCGAAATAGAACTGTTACCACGAATGTTAACTCTTGATCCAGATCCGGCCATACCAGATGAATTCAAAATCTGAAGACCTGGTGTTTTTCCCTGCAAAGCGCGACCAATGTCAGTCTCAGGTTTGTTATTTAATAAGGCTGAAGAGATTGTTGTCTGGGCAAACCCGAGAGCTTTTTGCTCACGCTCAATACCTTGAGCCGTTACAACAACTTCAGTTAATTGCTGAACATCAAGGCCAAGAGCGATGTCAACAACTGTACGATCTCCGACTGGCACTTCTTGAGTTTGAAGTCCAATGAAAGAGAACACCAAACTGCCGCCTTGGGCGGGGACAGTCAATTTATAGCTACCGTTGGCATCGGTAACCGTTCCATTTGTGGTTCCTTTCAGAACCACGTTCACTCCAGGCAAAGCGGAACCGTCTTCTGAGGCGGTAACTTTACCCGAAACCACTCGATCTTGCGCCCATGCACTGAGCACAAATGCGAATGAGAAGCATAAAAGTAAAAACTTCTTCATAGGTTAAGGTTTAGTTAAAATTAGGAAATTATGAACCCCTAAATTAGAGATAAATCCTTAATACAAAACACCTCTGTTTGAAATTTCTATATAATTCTTCTGTGGGTGGGTTTTAAACCGTAAGAAAGTTCGATTTTAATCAAAATTTCAAATGTTTATGGGGTTATTATGATCCAAATGATTTGGAGGTTAACCAATCGGTTTTTTTTTAATATGATAATAATAAAAGCTACCCAATCAACTTTGAAGTGTTTCACTGTAATTCATTAAGAATATGTAAAGCGCCTCGCAGCTCCAGACCCCTGGTTAACAAATGATCTGCAATTCTAACGATAGATGATTTACTTAAAATAAAATAAGAAGGCATCTGGAATTTCCATCCAGATGCCTTCTTTATAATTCAAGATCGAATATCTCTTAAGCTTCTGCCTGAACGGAAACGAAAGACTTGTTTGCTTTGCCCTTCTTGAAAACTACCACACCTGGAGTAAGAGCGAATAAGGTGTGATCCTTACCGATTCCTACATTTCTTCCAGGATTATGCTTGGTGCCTCGTTGACGGACAATAATATTGCCTGCAATTACTTTTTGACCTCCAAACACTTTAATTCCAAGTCGTTTGCTTTCCGATTCGCGGCCGTTTTTTACTTTACCTTCGCCTTTTTTGTGTGCCATAACTAATTCAAAATTTTTAAGACTTAAAATTATTTTAGGTTATCCGATGCTTTCAATCTGAACTTTCGTGAATTGCTGACGATGACCGTTTTTCACCGCATAGCCTTTCCTTCTTTTCTTTTTGAAGATGATAACCTTATTTCCTTTTACGTGCTCTAATATCTTTCCAGATACTTTAACACCGTTTACAGTAGGGGCGCCAACTTCTACACTTCCACCGTTATCAACCAGAAGGACTTTATCAAATGATACATTTGAACCAGCTTCTCCTTCCATTTTGGGTGCGTAGATATATTGGTCTTTAGCCACCTTAAACTGTTTTCCTGCAATGTCTACTATTGCGTACATGTGCTTATATTTTTAAAAATGGACTGCAAAGATAAGTCTAAGAGGTAGAAAAACAAAAGGTTGTGAAAAAATAGAGGAATACTGTTAATAAACCACTTTTTTGAGGGTTTTTGACCTTTCGATTTCTTCCATGACTCGGTCGATATGAGCGGAAGCCTCCTGGTGGTTCATACAAAACCAAGCTACTCAGCTCTCACTTGACAAACATGCCACGGTGAAAGATCATAGCTTTCATTACATCCTTCTTAATCAGTATATTAAATTCCGGATAAGTAACAATAGCAAATTATCCTCATTCAATGGTTAATTATCACATCAAAGCCAACACAAAAACAGAATAAAAAAACTTTATTTTTTTTTATCTCATCTATTAATTCATCAAAAAAATTAAAGCGACTATCTACCAAATACTTACATCAAAAGCACATGTTCATGTTGCTGTTTTGCTAAAAAGTGGCGCTTTGTTTTTCATTCATCATTTAGAATCTTTGTTGATGCTGACGTTTGACTTAACAACAAACACAACATAGGCACTGACAGCAAAAAAATTATAAGTAGACAAAGGCTCTATGGCACTTGTTTATAATAACCTACAAAAAAATATTTTGAAATGAGTCAATCTATACAAGAAGAACCCATCTTGAGAGAAAACAAAGATCGTTTTGTTCTTTTCCCGATTGTGCAACCTGAAATTTGGAAATTTTATAAACAGGCCGAAGCCAGCTTTTGGACAGCCGAAGAGATCGATTTGAGTCAGGATATGAAAGACTGGCTTAACCTGAATGACGGTGAGCGCCATTTTATCACGCATGTGCTTGCGTTTTTTGCTGCCAGCGATGGGATTGTAAATGAAAATCTGGCCGAGCACTTTGTGGGTGAAGTACAATACACAGAGGCTAAATTCTTTTACGGATTTCAGATTGCCATTGAAAACATTCACTCTGAAACGTATTCGTTATTAATAGACACCTACGTAAAAGATCCAAAAGAAAAGGATAAACTTTTCCACGCCATCGATACCATGGACTGCGTGAAGAAAAAAGCAGACTGGGCATTGCGTTGGATTTCACAGGGTAGCTTCCAGGAACGACTAATCGCATTTGCTGCTGTGGAAGGAATTTTCTTTTCGGGTTCATTCTGCTCCATCTTCTGGTTGAAGAAGCGCGCCCTGATGCCTGGTTTGACTTTCTCCAATGAGTTGATCTCCAGAGACGAAGGATTGCATTGCGATTTCGCATGTCATCTTTATACAAAACATGTGGTCAACAAACTACCTGTTGATCAAGTTATTGAGATCATCAAAGACGCTGTTGAAATCGAGAAAGAGTTTGTTACGGATGCGCTTCCGGTAAACCTGATTGGTATGAATGCAGCGCAGATGCGGGAATATATTGAGTTTGTCGCTGACAGGTTACTGAACGAATTGGTTGGAAAGAAAATTTACAATACACTCAACCCATTCGACTTCATGGACATGATCTCGTTGCGAGGAAAAACTAATTTCTTCGAAAAACGCGTAGCTGAATATCAAAAAGCCGGTGTGATGAATAGCATGGAAAAAGATTCCTCTCCGAAGTTTTCACTCAACGAAGATTTTTGATACATTCGATCACATTTTTTAAACTTTCTTTTTTAACAACACACAACCCTATTATAAATGCTCGTATTAAAACGTGACGGACACAGGGAGTCCGTAAAGTTTGACAAAATCACTGCCCGTATTGAAAAACTCTGCTATGGTTTAGATCCCAAATTTGTCAACCCCGTAGAGGTGGCCATGAAAGTGATTAATGGCTTGTATGATGGTGTGTCAACGCAAGAACTGGATAATCTCGCGGCCGAGATTGCTGCTTCATTGACCACCAAGCATCCGGACTTCGCCAAACTGGCGGCAAGAATTGGGGTATCCAACCTCCACAAGGTTACCAGTAAGTCCTTCTCCAACACCATGAAGCGACTCTATACTTACGTAGATCCAAAGAACGGGCAAAATGCTCCGCTGATCTCGAAGGAAACATGGAAAGTAATTCATGAGAATGCTGCCGAGCTGGACGATGCCATCATCTATGATCGTGATTTCAGCTATGACTACTTCGGCTTCAAAACGCTGGAGCGCTCTTACCTGATGAAGATCGATGGTAAAGTGGTTGAGCGTCCTCAACATTTGCTGATGCGTGTGGCTGTGGGTATTCACGGTGAAGATATCTCCGCTGCCATTGAGACATACAACCTGTTGTCAGAGAAGTGGTTTACTCATGCCACGCCTACGCTATTCAACGCAGGAACTCCAAAGCCTCAGCTTTCGTCTTGCTTCCTTCTTACCATGAAGGATGACAGCATCGATGGAATTTATGATACATTAAAACAGACCGCCAAGATCTCACAATCTGCCGGTGGCATTGGTCTTAGCATCCACAATGTGCGAGCGAAAGGCTCTTATATTAAAGGAACAGGTGGCACATCCAATGGTATCGTGCCGATGTTGAGAAATTTTGATATGACTGCCCGCTATGTAGATCAGGGTGGTGGCAAGCGCAAGGGTAGCTTCGCTATTTATCTTGAGCCATGGCATGCTGATATTTTTGAGTTTCTTGAACTAAAGAAAAACCACGGAAAAGAAGAAATGCGTGCACGCGATCTCTTCTATGCGATGTGGATTCCGGATCTGTTCATGAAGCGTATTGAAAACAATGAGAACTGGTCACTCTTCTGCCCTAATGAAGCTCCCGGCTTAGCCGATTGCTATGGCGAAGAGTTTGAGCGTCTCTACGAGAAATACGAAAAAGAAGGAAAAGCACGCAAGCAAATCAAAGCACAAGACTTGTGGTTCGAAATACTGGAGGCTCAGATTGAAACCGGCACACCTTACATGTTATATAAGGATGCCGCTAACAAGAAATCAAACCAGAAAAACCTTGGCACGATTAAGTCAAGCAATCTTTGCACAGAGATTATGGAGTACACATCACCGGATGAAGTAGCCGTTTGTAATCTTGCCTCGATTGCACTTCCTAAATTCGTAACCGAAGATGGAAAGTTTGATCACCAGAAGTTATATGAAATCACCAAAGTAGTCACCCGCAACCTGAACAAGGTTATTGATGTCAATTACTATCCAGTACCTGAAGCAAAGTATTCAAACATGCGTCACCGCCCGATTGGTATTGGCGTGCAAGGTTTGGCTGATGCGTTCATTTTACTTCGCATGCCATTCGATTCACCAGAAGCACGTGGTTTGAATACTGACATTCACGAGACGATCTACTTTGCTGCCATGGAAACTTCTATGGAACTGGCTAAAGTGAATGGTGCATACGAAACTTTCAAAGGATCACCCGTGTCAAAAGGAATTTTCCAGTTTGATATGTGGGGTGTTACGCCAAGCTCAGGAAGATGGGATTGGGAAAACCTTAAAAAAGAAGTGAAGCAAAACGGAGTGCGCAACTCGTTACTGCTGGCTCCAATGCCTACGGCCTCCACTTCACAGATTTTAGGTAACAACGAATGTTTCGAACCCTATACATCAAACATCTACACACGCAGAACCTTATCAGGAGAATTTATCATTGCCAACAAGCACCTGATGAAAGACCTGATCAGCCTGGGATTGTGGAGTGAAAACATGCGCCAGAAACTGATTTCAACCAACGGTTCTGTTCAGCCTATTGCTGAGATTCCTCAAAACATCAAGGACATCTATAAAACCGTTTGGGAGATTTCGCAGAAGTCAATCATTGACATGAGTGCCGATCGTGGTGCTTACATCTGCCAATCACAGAGTTTGAACATTCACTTAACCGATCCAAACTTTGGTAAGCTTACTTCAATGCATTTTTATGCGTGGAAGAAAGGTTTGAAAACAGGTATGTACTATCTCCGTTCTACGGCTGCCGCTGATGCGATCAAGTTTACGCTTGATAAAACAGCGATGGACCAGCCTTTTGTTGCCGCCACTCCTGCTGTAGCTAATATCACTGAGCCTGCAACTGTTTATGCTGTGAAATCAGAAATACAACAAGCGATTCCTTACGATCTGCCGACTGATCTTGATCAGAAGCGTGCCGATATGGCTTGCTCACTGGATAATCCGGATGCGTGTGAGGCGTGTGGATCTTAAAATTTCAAATTCAAGATTTCTAATTGAAAAAGCCCTGCATAATGCGGGGCTTTTCATTTGAAAAAATCATTCGGTCTGTGAAGACACAGACCGAGGTTAAGTCTGTGAGTGCACAGGCCGAGGTTAGTCAATCAATTTAGAAAGGCAAATCATCACTCGCAGTATTATCTGGAATGAACGAATCATCTGTTGGTGGCGGTGCGGACTCACGTGAAGAACCAGAGCCCGCTGTTTGTTTAGCCACTTTCCAGGCACGCGCTTCGGTGTACCAACGGCCATTGTATTCGCGGCTCTCTAAATTGAGAGAAGCCGTAATTTTCTCACCAATGGTTAATTTAATTTCATCTACTTTTTCACCCCAAAGAGAAAGGCATACTTTCTTTGGATACTGGCCTGGAGTCTCCAGGATGAATTCCTGCTTTTTCCACACGCCATTTTTGCCTTGTCCGGTTTGCAAAGGCAAAAGACTTACTACTGTTCCTGCTATTTCCATATGATCATTTATTTATTTCGAAAATCGAATTACGCATTTTTTCTACAAAGCACCATTCTTAATTTCATCCACCACGTTAGGATCGGTCAATGTTGATGTGTCACCCAAATTGCTGGTTTCACCCTCTGCTACCTTACGCAAAATTCTGCGCATGATTTTGCCGGAGCGCGTCTTCGGCAGTCCGCTTACAAATTGAATTTTATCAGGCTTAGCAATCGGCCCGATGATTTTAGAAACTATGTCACGGATTTCCTTGCGCAGGTTTTCTTCTTCATGTGGTTTATCATAACAAATCACATACGCATAAACACCCTGACCTTTGATATCGTGCGGATAACCAACTACTGCAGACTCACACACCGCTGAATGTTCATCAATCGCACTTTCAATTTCTGCCGTCCCCATGTTATGACCAGACACAATAATAATGTCATCTACCCTTCCGGTGATGCGATAAAATCCATCATCATCACGCTTGCAGCCGTCTCCTGTAAAATATTTTCCGGGGAAGGTTGAAAAATAGGTGTCTTTAAAGCGCTGATGATCGCCATAAATCGTTCGTGCAATAGCAGGCCAGGGAAACTTAATGGTCAATCTTCCTTCTACACCGTTCTCTATTAACTCATTTCCATTTTCATCCATCACGGCTGGCTGCACACCCGGCAACGGCAAGGTGGCAAAAGCGGGTTTCAATTTGGTAACGTTGGCGATAGGAGAAATCATGATGCCTCCTGTTTCTGTTTGCCACCAGGTATCAACAATAGGACATTGTCCTCGGCCAATATGCTCGTGATACCAATGCCATGCCTCCTCATTAATAGGTTCACCTACTGTTCCTAACGTTTTTATTTCCTGAAGATCATAACTATTAACAAAACTCAAAGGTGCTTTCTCTAATGATCGGATTGCTGTAGGTGCTGTATAGAAAATATTTACACGATGCTTTTCAGCAACGTGCCAGAATCTTCCCATATCAGGATACGAAGGAACGCCCTCAAAAATAACTGTAGTTGCCCCAGCTGAAAGCGGTCCATATAAAATATAGGAGTGTCCCGTTACCCAACCCACATCGGCCGTACACCAAAATACCTGACCTTCCTGATATTGAAATACCGTGCGGAATGTATAATTCGTGTACACCATATAACCTCCACAGGTGTGCACCATACCTTTTGGCTTTCCCGTTGATCCGGAAGTATAAAGTATAAACAGTAAGTCTTCAGAATCCATTATTTCAGCAGGACATTGTGCTGAAGCCTTTGCCATTTCTTCATGCCACCATAAATCACGACCAGGCTTCATCGTAAGCTGAGTCAATGTTCTCTGATAAACAATTGCCTTTTCTACCGTAGGGCATTTCAAAAGCGCATCATCAACAATAACTTTGAGATCAATTTTTTTATCACCACGATAAGAACCATCGGAAGTTAACACCACTTTGCACCCCGAATCATTAATACGGTCTATGAGTGAGCCTGCCGAAAATCCTGCAAACACTACGGAGTGAACGGCACCAATGCGTGCACATCCTAATATGGCGTAGGCCACCTCGGGAATCATCGGCATATAAATACAAACACGATCTCCCTTTTTCACCCCTTGACTTTTCAACATGTTGCCCACACGGCAAACATTATCGAACAACTCCTGATAGGTGATATGCTTAGATGCTTCATGAGGATCATTTGATTCCCAAATGATAGCCGTTTGATTTGCCTTGTGAGGAAGATGACGATCCAGACAATTCTCGGTAATGTTCATCTTACCACCTAAAAACCATTTCACTTCGGCTTTTAAAAAATCCCATTCAAGAACTTTATCCCACTTTTTTTTCCATTGAAAATCCGAGGCGACATCAGCCCAAAAAGCTTCCGGGTCTTCAACACTCTTTTTGTAAATTGATGAATAGGCTTGCTGTGATTGAATAATTTCCATGTGAAATCAGGATTGGTAGTAGAATCACTAAAATCCATCTTTTCTTTTAATATTCAAACCTAATCTACTTCGAATGGAAAAACTCTTATGTGATGCTCAATTGCAAAAGCTTGAATCACATTAAAAAATTATTTGAATCAAATCATGTATTCTACTGCCACCGCTACCAGGGCCCCTATTACTGCTACCGCCAGTTTCTTGGCATGAAAACGATGCTCGGGACTACTTTCAAAAACGATGGTAGTGGAGATGTGAAGGAAATTACCACTCACCAGGGCATAGAGATAAATCAAAGAGGTATCTGATATGACGTTGCTCTCAATAAAATACGAACTGATCAACAGGCCAATCGGTGAAGCCATTGAAAAACCAACCAAGTAAGGAAGAGATTTTCTTTTGGAATGGAGTTGAGAAGTTAACACGGTCATGAGGGCAAAGGATGCCGGTGCAGTGTGTAGGGCTATCCCGAGCAGCACCGCATTCACATCATAACCAAAACCCATGGTCGTTGGCTGGGCCAGCATACTGCCTTCTAAAAAAGCATGCACACACAAAGCCGCTAATAAAACCAGTGCAGAAGTTGTTCTATGATGAGTATGTGAATGATGATGTCCATGTGCCTGATCGTGATCGTGCGTGTGAATATGACCGTGCTCGACACCCGAGGTAAAATATTCCAATAGTTGCTGAAGGAAAAACCCAGCCAGCACAAACAAACCAATGAGTTCTACTTCTGTGTTCTGAATGTAGAGTTGTGGCAAAATATGAGTTACCGTAATTGAAAACAGATAAGACCCGGCAAAAACCAGCAACAGCTTAAAGGTGTTGCCCCTGGCGGAAGGAACCAGGTAGACCATGAGCCCTGCAATGAGGGGAGTAAAAAAAAGAACAATCAGCTTTAATGTCATAGATCTTTCCTTGAAGAATTACAGACAACAGATTCCTTCAGGGATTAATTTTAATTTGAGCACTTATTTTTTCCGTTGCAAAGGTAACTAAACCTTCGGGTGTTGAATAAATTAAAAAGGCATCAATCTCAGGATGTCTTTTTAAAATCTCTATTGTTTTTTCATGCCCCATTACCATAAAAGCTGTGCCCCACACATCGGCCATGGTGGCATTATCTGCAAACACAGAAGCACTTAATAGCGCGCGTGTAGCCGGATAACCCGTTGACGGATCGATGGTATGAGAATACTTTTTTCCATCCACTTCACGATAGTTGAAATAATTTCCTGACGTGGTGAATGATTTATCCGTAAGAGAAACGTATGCCTTAAAGTATTGATTTTCGTTAGTGGAGTTCGGATCCAAAATGCCAAGTTCCCATGGTTTACCCGACTGAAGATTAGCACCTACTGCCATACCCTCACCACCCAATTCTACTAGCATGTTTTTAATTCCTTTCGATCTTAAAAAATCGGTGATTACATCCGCACCATAACCTTGTCCTATCCCACCAAAATCGATTTGAGCCCGTGGATCAAGTTTCCAAATACTATCCTGATTGAATTGAATTTTATTAAAGCCAATGAAACTTCTGATTGAATCTATCTTGGAGCTATCGGGCCGGCTTACTTTCTGATGCCCAAAACCCCATAAGTTAACCAACGGCATTACGGATGGATCAAACGCACCCTCTGAATCGATGTATACCTGTTGAGCAATCTTTAGGGGTGGATATAAGTATGGAAGCTTAAAACGAAATCTAGTTGATTTATTAAAGATTGAGACTTCTGAATTCGGGTTATAATTGTTAATGGATTGATTCACCAGCACAAACAAAGAGTCAACTTCCGTTTTGAAATTACGCTGTTGAACATCAAAATAAGTGATGTGATACGTTGTGGCCATTGTCTCTCCTTCAATCTTAATGGGCTCAGTTGGAATTTCAGGGTTCCGCCATTTCCAAACCACAAACATGGCCGTTAACAGGATCACTGAATAGATTGCGTTTTTCCACCGATTGTCCATGAGCTTGAAATTTGGCTGTGCAATTTAGAACCATGCCGATCCGATTAAAACAGTTTTAGCGGTTTATTTGCTTAACTTTCGCTTGAGAAATACCTATGCGTGAAGATTATTTAAAAGGTGAGCCAGAAGATCTTAATTCCACAGAAAAAGAAATCGAAAAAGCACTTCGGCCTCTGTCATTTGACGATTTCACAGGACAGCACAAGGTGGTGGAAAATATTAAAATCTTTGTTCAGGCCGCCAAGCAACGGGCTGAGTCATTGGACCACGTTCTTTTACACGGCCCTCCCGGTTTAGGAAAAACAACACTCTCATTCATCATTGCAAATGAATTAGGATCGGGCATTAAAATCACCTCAGGTCCCGTATTAGATAAACCCAGCGACTTGGCAGGACTCCTCACCAACCTGGAAACGAATGATGTATTATTCATCGATGAGATTCACCGACTCAATCCTATCGTGGAGGAATATCTTTATTCTGCGATGGAAGATTTCCGAATCGATATCATGCTCGATTCTGGACCGAATGCGAGATCGGTTCAGATTTCATTAAATCCGTTCACGTTAATTGGAGCAACCACACGAGCGGGATTACTCACATCACCATTGCGGGCACGTTTTGGAATTAATTCACGATTAGAATATTACGATTCGCAGTTGCTTACTAAAATTGTAAATCGTTCAGCAGGCATACTCAATACACCGATTGTACCTGATGCTGCGTTTGAAATTGCTCGCAGAAGCAGAGGAACGCCACGCATCGCCAATAATTTATTAAGACGCACACGCGACTTCGCACAAATAAAAGGAGACGGCACCATCACCAAAGCCATTGCACAAATGGCACTCAAAGCATTGGATGTTGATGAAAATGGTTTGGACGATATGGACAACCGTATTCTTAGTGCTATCATTGAAAAATTCAAAGGCGGCCCTGTTGGATTAACTACCATTGCCACTGCCGTGGGAGAAGAGGCAGAGACTATTGAAGAAGTATACGAACCCTTCCTGATTCAGGAAGGATACAT
>JAYVTC010000006.1:0-6024 GCA_043774745.1 Cyclobacteriaceae bacterium
ACCAGGCACCTGGCAGTCAATGACAATGGTGATATTTATGTGAAGTTGCGTATCACTAATGAACAACCAGGTAATATGGCCTTGCGAGATACTACTAACGATGGCAAGGCGGATATTTTTCAACCTTTTGGAGATTATGCAAATGATGGAAGTTTTGCCACTGAAATGCGTATACACAATGGTTATTTATATTTTAGTTCGGAGCAAGTAGTCTACAGACAAAAATTAACACCATTCAAATTAATTCCGGAAGGAAAACCTGAAATAATAGTAATAGACTTTCATCCCATTCAATGGCATAATGCCAAGTCATTGGCATTCGATAATGAAGGTGGTATGTATGTTACTTTCAGTGCTCCAACAAATGTCTGTGAGGATTGGAGTTCGGCCGTTGAAAATTCAACAGCAAATGTCAAAGGACAATATCCTTGCCCGCAATTAAATGACCAGGCTGGTATTTGGCGATTTGACGCCAATAAATTGGCTCAATCTCAATTGGATGGTAAAAAATACGCAACAGGAATAAGAAGTGTGGTAGCTATTTCATGGAATGAGGATGATCATAGTTTGTATGCGGTGCAACATGGAAGAGATTATTTATATGGTCATGCTCCACAATATTTTAGCCCGTGGCAAAACGCTGTTTTACCGGCAGAAGAGTTTATGAACATTAAGGAAGGCGATGATTTCGGCTGGCCCTATAGTTATTATGACCATTTCAAACATAAAAGAATGTTAGCGCCAGAATATGATGGAGATGGTATCAAAGAAGCAAAAGACTATGCAAATCCAATTATGGGTCTCCCTGCACATTGGGCACCTAACGATTTACTATTTTACAAAGGCGATCAATTTCCTGCACGATATAAGAAAGGTGCATTCATTGCATTTCATGGATCAACCAATCGTGCGCCTTATCCTCAGGCAGGTTATATTGTGGCATTCATCCCTTTTGAAAATGGAAAACCAATGGATAAATGGGAAGTGTTTGCTGATGGATTTGCCGGGGTAGACACAATCGCCAATATGAGTGATGCCAAATACAGACCCATGGGTTTATCTGAAGGACCCGATGGTTCCTTGTATATATCGGAGTCAAAAAAAGGTAAGATATGGCGTATTGTATTTAAAGAAGATCCAACAGAATTTGGAGAAGCGCAACTCGTCAACATGGAAAAAAGAAAATCAAGAACCTATCTTAAAACACCTGAAGAGAAAGCTGATGTTTTGTTGTCCAACTAATATTACTGTATAATAAAAGGTAGAGATCTGTAACAAAAGATCGTTTGTGATACCTCCGGGATGCCCGGCAAAAAAACTTCTCCCGATCATTCTTACGTGCCGCGCTAAATGAGCGCCTGCCTGTATCTATGAAATTGTTTTAGCGAAAAGATACAGCATGTAAGATGTTTATTATCGCACGATGTTCGTGCTCATAAAGTGGTAATACTCTTTCGCTACAGCCGCATAGCTAAATGCACTCTTACCAGATGAAGGAAAATGCTTTGCAGATTTCCATTGTTGAATTTTTTCTTCACTGTGCCAGAAACCAACATTGTACGCTGTCGCCAAGTGTGTTGTCACCTCGCAGCCTTCAAACCACGTTGGATGCATCTTCTTACATATGGAAATAAAGGCAACAAGGTAAACAGATTGAAATGCCACTGACTGCATGCGGGCAACACGCTCTTCGCGCTGGGCGGTTGGATTAAGATCTTTATATTTCAACAAGGAATAATATTCACTCAGCGAAAATGATTTTATGTATTCCTCCACCTTCTCAGCAAAGACCGCTTTCATTTGAAAATATCCGATTGAAAAATCATTATACTCCGTACCCATCTCCACATAAAAAAGTGAAACTACGGCAACTTCCATCTTGTCTTGCCAAACACTATAATGACCAATTTCTGGCGCCACCAGACTCAATGCAAGTGTCGCGTCAATCTTATATTTAATAAAGACACTGTCGTTCGCTACCCGATGGTGTTTCCTGAATTGGTTAAACGCGGCAACTTCTTTTGGGTACGTTTCAAAATAAGTTTGTCCATGTGCGCATTCAATGGAAGCCAGAAAAAAAATAAGAGATAGTATTCTCGTCACGGCTTCAGGTTATGTTGATAAATGCTTCTTCCTTTCACGGAAAGCCAGGAGAAGGAGTCCTTGACTGGATTGTGTACGAGGCTGAAACCTTTCTGATGAATTACTTTTCCATTCACTAGTATCTGTGTGCCTTTGCTATAGGCATAATGATTGGCATCGCGACTAAAGCACAGATTTGCTTTTTCGACTGCATTAAACGGGCCTACAGAAATTTTCTGTTTGGTTAAGTAGAAGTATTCAGAGTTATCCACTTTATGTAAGATAATAGCGTGACCCGAGTTATAAATAAAGCTAGGGTTGGGTGAATAATATCCATAGGTAGATTCATAAGGTGGTGGGCAGTCCACTACGCTGTTGCCATTGATCGAAACGATATGAGCCGAATCAATGGTGAGGTAATTTTTATAATTTATATCTTCTTCAAAGTAGGAAATGTTCTCTTTGATTGGTTGATTGTTTTTGTAAAGCACCTTGTCGGTAAGACGGTAGGCACTTTCAGGAAATTTTTCCAACACTACAGAGTCACCTTTTGATGTGTACGTGGCTGTTGCCGATTCATAATCATAGTCTTGAAGGTAAGCGCGGATGGTTCCACCTTTATGATTAAATTGTGGTATTCCATTGCTGGGCTCCTTATTATAAGGACCATACGGTTTTCCATCTATCACCGTATACCACTCGTTACCTTTCCGCGCACGGAAACCATAGTGATCTCCGCTATAATCGGTTCCGCGATAGGCATCGCCATATTCGTAACTGCGATAAACATCTACTACATTATCATAAGGCCCTAGTTGAACACCTTTATCAAGAATCAATTGAAACCATTTTCCTCCCTGACTCACGGCCCAATCCAGTAAGCTTACAGCCGATTCACTAAATCCAATGGATTCATACGGGCCATATTCTTTGCCATTGAATAAAATGAAATAACCGCTCGCCCTGGATAGAAATAGGAGGTGGCCAATGCCCGTGTTTGTTACCAACAGCCGGTGCTCACCAAGATAGATGATGCGTTCATTCTCCTTGAGCGTATACACCAACACCGAATCGGCTGGCGCAAATCCGGTTGCTGGCCTGGCAACCCCTAAACAGTAAAAGATAAGGAGTGCGCTCAGCGTGATTAAGGACTTCTTGTTGGATACCATATTTTTTTTCTGATTGTGATTGAAATCTTATTCTTTCTGTTTTACAGCGGAAGATATTGCTTGCAGAATCTCACTCACGAGTTGATTGGGCTCTGTGGTGGAGAGTGTCTTATCAAATGAACTAACCTGCACCTCGTTTTTATAGATGACCACGTGCAAGGTGGTAGCTCCATTTTCAACTTTGTAGCGACCGTATACATTGAATGCCCCTGGAAATTCCTGTGCGTCAATAAAGATAAGCGAAGAGCCTTTGCCTAGCACAGCTTGTTCACCCAGGCCTTGGTCGATCAACTTACTAAGGCCAAGATCATCACGCATCTTCACGTCATTCTGAAATGAAGAGCGCACAAAAAAAGGTTTTGCCTCGGTCAGCGGAATCATCTTTTTATCGTCATCATGAAGTAAACCTATGTCGAACGATTCACCACCATAGGGGCTAAATACTTTTGGCTCCTGAATGCCTCCCACATTTTCAGCTAGTCGTGGAACTTCTTCCTTGGCATATTGAAATAGTTTGAGCACGTCTACAAATTTGTTGTCACGCAAGGCTGCACCTTTCATGCCGCTCAACAAACTATATGTTAAAAGCCCTTGTCCAAACTGACTGGCTTCATAGCTCACGGCATCGGCTGCACAGCCCGATAATATATAGGTGCCAGTGCGATCTTTCATCCGCTCCATAGCGCGTAGGGTGCTGGTGGGTACATCGCGCTTGGCCAGCATGTTTTCAACCATGCGCCCGGATGCACAAGCATCAAAAATCAAAACAAATTTTTGTGCGGCAATCGTCTTCATAAACTCGGTGAGTTCCGTGCTGGATAGTGTTGTGCTTTGGCGAATAGCGGGATCCGTAAACGTAAAGCCACGCGCATCGGCAGTGAGGTAAAGAAAATCAGCATCATCTCCGCTCAGGTTGGTTCCGTGTCCTGAGAAATAGAGAATCACCAGGTCATCCACCTTTGCCTTTTCAGAAATTTCTTTCAATTGATGATTGATGTTTTCCTTATTGGGTTTTTGAGAAGGATCAGTGCCACCTGAAGATAACAGTGTAACATGAGCGCGCTTACCAAAAAGTCTGTTGCCCGCTGCGGAAATTGCCGCTGCAAAATCCTGTGCATCTTTGGAAGAATACTTCAGGTCAAGTTCATCATTGGCATAATCAGAAACACCAACGACAAGACAATAGAGACTGGGCTCATACGCTTGCAGATGTTGTTCTTTTAATGGAGCCTGATAATAAATTCTTTCGGCCGGGCTGGAAATATAGCCGCTGGCATTAAATGCTTTTACTCCAATGTAGTTATCCTTACCCCAAACCAACGTTTTGAATTTTGATAAGTCCACCGTCATGGTCATCGTACCTTTACTTTGTGCGGTTGTGTTAGTGATCAGGCTTCGCACATCTTCAACAGCTTCTTTACCATTGATAGAAACGGAGGTCTTGCCGATGCCTCCGCCCTGATCAATGAGCTGAATGGTTAGTCGTGCAGTGAGTGTATCCAGCGTAGTGCGAATAGCCGGATATAAATCGATGCGATCCAGACCCGAAACAGTTCGCAGTATTTCACCACTCATAATTTTCTTGAGCAGGTTGGGTTCATAGAAACGATCTTTCAACTGCTCAAGACTAATCGTTTCCAAACCAGAGGAGAAGTAAAGGAAATTCATGGCACCGGGTGTAGCATCGAATAATCCTGATGGATGAAGCACCACCCAATCTTGTTGATTTAAGGTAACAAGAGTCGCGAGCTCTTGCCTGGTTTCTGCATTCCAGATTTTTACTGTGTTGTCGGCACTTCCGGATGCCAGCAGTTTGCCATCGGAAGAAAAGGCCAATGAAGTTACTCCATCATTATGACCAGAAAATGGTTTAAGTTCTGGCTTTTCTTCTAGTTGAAATGTGCGAATGTCATTGCTATATTCATTAGTGGCAGCAAACCACGGCTGATTAGGATGAAGCGCAACGGTTAAGGGCAAAAAGCCGATATGTTTTTCTTTTGCTTCATACCAATTATCGGTACTATTCTGTTTGGTAAAATCTATCCAGAATAGTTCATGGTTAACTCTGCCCCAACCCGTATCATTAGTAATCGCAATGGCGAAATCACCGGTGGATGACCAGGATACTTTTTGTATGGTGTTAAAAGAAAAGGATCCATTCGAGGAATAATAGCCGTTGCTTTTTGATAGCGGATTACCTTTCAGTTTATCGTTCAGGTTTTGTCGGTAAAAATGGACCCTATTCCAGGAATCATATTTTATATCCATCACGCTGTAAAGGTCAGGTTGATTGGGGAAGAAAAAATGTTCCATCGGTGGGATCTCTGCTAACGAGAAAGAAGTGTACTCCTTGCTGCCCTTAACAACAGCCTGATAATAAATCCATAAACTGTCTGTCTTTGCCTCGTAGGAGTACCAATCCAGATTATTCCAGTTTATTTTTTTTGTAAACGTTCGCGCAGTGCCATCTTTCCAGAGCAGAAATTTATGATCAGGACTAACCTCCATATTTTTTACCTGGCTAAAGGGTTTGTCGTCCTTCGAAGCAAGGGTGTAGATAAGATTTCCGGTTTCTGCATGACGAAATTCAATTTTACCATTCGTTCCTACTAAAATCATTTTCGGTAACTGAGGCGGGTTGAATAATTTAAAAACGGCATTGGAGTCGCTGGCAATGGTTACCAATTTTGATTGACTGAAATTCCATAGGCGAATCGCTTTATCGCGGAAAGCCAGCAGTTGATTGTCAGGGGAGAAGCTAAGTTCACCCGGT
>JAYVTC010000007.1:0-51909 GCA_043774745.1 Cyclobacteriaceae bacterium
GATTGCTGGTTCAGCGTTCGAGACCTTTGTAGATTCCCTACCAAGGGTAAAGAACGAATCAAATGTACACGATGTATATCATATACACAGCACCAAAACTAAGAAAAATGTAGAAAAGTTCCTTTGGAGCCTGAAATAAAAGATTATGGATACCCCGTCATTTAAAGAAGACCACATCAGCCAGATACCCGCTTTGCAATTGCTACAAAAGTTGGGTTACAAATATCTTAGTCCCGATGAAGCGTTGGAACTGAGAGGCAACAAAACCAGTAATGTGATTTTGGAGAAGGTGCTACGCAACCAGCTAAAGGAAATCAATAGTATCAAAGTAAGCTCTAGCAAAACTTCTTTGTTTACCGATGCCAACATTGAAGCCGGAATATTAGCGCTCAAGGATTTGCCCATGAACGAAGGCTATATCGCAGCTAGTGAAGTAGCTTATAATCGAATCACCCTTGGAAAAGATTTAGAGCAAAGCATTGATGGCGATAAAAAGAGTTTTCCGCTGCAATACATTGATTGGAAGAATTTAGACAACAACGTATTTCATGTAACCGAAGAATTTAAGGTAATGCGCAGCACCAGCAGAGAGCATTACATACCTGATTTGGTTTTGTTTGTGAATGGAATTCCCTTTTGTGTAATAGAGTGCAAGCGACCAGACATGAAGGAACCGTTGTCTCAAGCCATCAGTCAGCATCTGAGAAGTCAGCAGGAAGATGGCATACGAAGCTTGTATGTGTACGCGCAAAGTGTGTTAAGCATTGCAACCGATTCAGCCAAGTACGCTACGAATGGAACAACGGAAGAGTTTTGGGCAATTTGGGATGAGAAGTTCGAGAACAAGGAACAAGAACAGGAATACAAAACAATTTTACAGAAGCTGAAGAATCAACCACTTAACACAGATCAAAAGAACAGATTGTTTGTTGAACGCTTCCGTTATGTGCGCTCCTACTTTGATGCATTGGAAAACGAGACCATACTGCCAACGAAGCAAGATGAGTATCTATACAGTCTATGCAGGCCAGAACGGTTGATGGATTTGATTTTCAATTTCATCTTATTTGACAATGGTGAAAAGAAGATTGCACGCTATCAGCAATACTTTACTATTAAAAAATCAATAGATCGAATCTTGCAATTAGAGAACCTGCCTACCGGACAGGCAGGCGGCAAGCGCAAAGGCGGTGTAGTGTGGCATACCCAGGGAAGCGGTAAATCGTTGACCATGGTAATGCTTGCCCAAGCCATTGCATTAGAAAAACGAATTCGTAATCCTAAAATAATTTTAGTAACTGACAGGATCGATTTGGACGACCAGATAACTGGCACATTTCGTAAATGCGGAATGTTTGTTGAGAATGCCACCACGGGACAACGTCTGGTAGAATTGATGGAAAGTAAAAGTGATTCAGTGGTCACTACTGTCATTAACAAGTTTGAGGCGGCAGTAAAGAAGATCGCTAAACCCTTGGAGAGTCACGACATTTTTGTACTCGTAGATGAAGGGCACCGTACACAGCATGGAACCTTTAATATTGAAATGCAAAAAACCTTACCCAATGCCTGTTTCATTGCATTTACCGGAACGCCACTCTTTAAAAAAGATAGAAGCACAGCTGCAAAATTCGGTTTAATGATTGACTCATACACCGTTGATCAGGCCGTTAAAGATAAGGCTGTTGTTCCGTTGTTATATGAAGGGAGATTTGCCAAACAGACGGTGCATGAAAAACCAATGGACGAGTTTTTCAGTAATATATCTGAACCATTAAACGATCTTCAAAAAGCAGATTTAAAAAAGAAGTTCTCAAGAGCCGACCAACTGAATGTGGCCGAGCAGAAAATCTATGCCATCTGTTGGGACATCAGTTATCACTATAGGGATAACTTCCAAGGCAGAACACCTTTTAAAGGGCAATTGGTAACACAGAGTAAGGATGCAGCCATCAAATACAAAACATTCTTAGATGAGATAGGTATAGTAAGCACTGAACTGTTAATTTCTCCACCCGATGAACGAGAAGGTGAAGACAGTGCCTATGCAGAATCTACCGACAAGGTAAAACAGTTTTGGAAAAAGATGATGGATGAGCATGGTACTCCTAAAAAGTATCAGAACAACATTATCAACCGGTTCAAAAAAACAGAGAAGCCCGAAATAATTATTGTGGTTGATAAATTATTGACCGGATTTGATGAACCCAAAAATACCGTTTTGTATCTCACCAGAAATCTACAAGGCCACACTTTATTACAAGCAATCGCTCGGGTGAATAGAGTTTGTCCAGATAAAGATTACGGATATATCATTGACTATTATGGAGTAATTGAACATCTGGACGAGGCGTTAGAGTTATACTCCTCCTTTGGAGATTTTGACAGTGATGATCTATTAGGGACGCTGGTCAACATCAATGAAGAAATAAAAAAGCTACCACAGAAACATTCTGAGCTTTGGGACCTTTTTAAAACAGTTACGAACAAGCGGGATGCTGAAGCTTATCAATTGCTTCTAAAGGATGAAGCCTTGCGTGTTGTATTCTACGACAAGCTTGCGGCTTTTGCCAAGATTCTGAAATTGGCATTTTCATCAATTGAGTTTCACAAAACCAGTGATGAAAAAACCATTGCTCGCTACAAAGATGATCTGGCATTCTTCATTAAGCTAAGAACTGCTGTATTGCAACGCTACTCCGATGTTATTGATTACAAGCAATACGAAGGACAAATCCAAAAGTTAATTGACACCCATATCCAGAGTGAAGGAGTTGAAACCATTACAGAGCTGGTGAACATATTTGACAGGGAGAAATTTCAGCAGGAAGTAGAGAACACCACTGGCAAGGCAGCAAAAGCAGACAGAATTGCCAGCCGGACGAAGAAACACATTACCGAGAAGATGGAGGAAGATCCTGCCTTCTATAAAAAGTTTTCGGAGATGTTAAAGGATGCCATTGCCGACTATGAAGCCAAACGAATTAACGAGGCACAGTATCTCAATAAAGTGAAGGACATTATGGACTCAGTTCTGTCGCATACTGATTCTGATATTCCTGCTTCTCTTCAACATGCTGATGTGGCCAAAGCATTCTATGGAATTACAAATGAAGAGTTGCAAACTAAGATCAGTGACACCGAAACACGTAAACAAATCTCGGCCAATACAGCATTAGCTATTGACGAGATCATTCAAAAACTTGTAAAAGTAAATTGGCAGAATGAAGTGGACGTTCCAAAAAAGATGGTTCACCAGATCGGTGACTATTTGATTGATGAAGTCAGGGACAAATACAGTTTACAAATCACCTTTGAAGAAATAGACAAGGTTGCAGAGAGTTGCGTGAATGTTGCTAAAATTCGCTACAAAAAGTAATGGAAGCAATTCAATTCGGCTCAAAGCAAATTGATTTTCGGTTAGAGTTCTCAGACAGAAAGTCACTAGGGATTACAGTTACACCTGAACTTAATGTTTTGGTAAAAGCTCCTAAAGGCACAACTCTTGGAAAGATCAAAGAAAAAATACGCAAGAGAGCGCCATGGATTATCAGGCAACAAAGTTTCTTTCTTTCATTTCACCCAAAGACACCAGCGAGGAAGTTTGTAGGAGGTGAAACACATTTATATCTCGGCAGACAATACCGTTTGAGAATCTTGATTGGTAAAGCCGAGTCGGTGAAACTGAAAGGGCAGTTTATTGAAGTTACAGCAACCGAAAAAGCCAGGACAAAGCAACTGGTGAATGACTGGTATCTACAAAATGCAAAACTGAAATTCCATGCAATTGCAGAGCCGTTAATTCATAAATTCAAAAAGCACAAAGTTGAACCTTCATCAATTGTGTTGAGAGAAATGCCAACGCGTTGGGGAAGTTGCACACCAAAAGGAAAAATTATTTTAAATCCTGAATTGATAAAAGCCCCTAAAGGTTGCATTGAATACGTAATCATTCACGAACTATGTCATTTAATCCACCATGACCACACTCAAAAGTTTATTGACTTGCAGACAAAGGAGATGAAGGACTGGGAAAAATGGAAAATGAAGTTGGAGAAATTGCTAGCTTAAATTGAAAAAAACCCACCCACCTCTGCTAAGAAAAAACTGGTATAAATTAACGAGTGACGGAAATTCAGGCTACGATGAAGTGAGGAGAATGACCCTACGGGTGGCAAAAAAATGTATAAAACATGGCTGGGTTTTGATTTTCCTATATCGTACTCCGCCAAAAAAAAAGCATCAGGCATTTTTCACACCTGACGCAGTAATTACACTTAAGAAGAATTAATTCTAATCGAGACCACCTTTGCGCGTAGCCTTCCGTTGCTCTGGCCACTTTCCGGTTTCACCTTTTTGATTTGCCGGTAACACACTCTTATCACGTTGTGTCCTTTGAGGATCTTCACACGCCATATAAACTAAAATAGCCGCAAGCATAGCGTTGTTGCGCACATCATCAAACACGATCTTATCGTAGGTATCACGATTGGTGTGCCAGGTGTATGTTCCATACGACCAGTTTAATGAACTCAACGAAAATCCAGGAGCGCCAACGGCAACGAATGATGCAAAGTCAGAACCGCCACCACCGGGTGTCCCAGGGAATTTTGTTTCAATACCTTTCTTAATGTCTTCAGGCACTTTCGATAACCAGCGTGTGATGTAATCATACGAATGTAAGAATCCCTGACCTGAAATATTCACTACTCGTCCCGTTCCATTGTCCTGATTGAATAACGCTTGAAGATTATCTACAACTTCAGGATGATCTTCAACGAATGCTCTTGAGCCGTTCAAACCTTGCTCTTCACTTCCCCAATGGCCAACCAAAATGGTACGCTTTGGATTGGGATACACTTTTTTCAAAATGCGCATCGCTTCCATCATCACCATCGTTCCTGTTGCGTTATCCGTTGCACCTGTGCCTCCATCCCATGAATCGAAGTGAGCTGATAACATAACATACTCAATTGGTTTATCACTTCCTTTAATTTCAGCTATGGTATTATAGGTTGGTACAACTCCATTTTCTTTTGAATCGGCACGCAGACTAATCTTTGGTTTTTTTCCTGACTCTGTAAGACGATACAACAATCCATAATCTTCCAGTGCAACATCTATGGTGGGTACCTTCTTCGTGTTAGCACCAAATATTTTATTCACGCCAAAACCTCTCGACCATAGTGATGTCACAACTCCTACGGCTCCTGCCTTCTCCAATGCGGCTGGCAATGTTCGCGTTGTGTATCCCGTCTTCTTTATTCGCTCCGTCCAGGCGTCTGTTTGAATGGTGCGTGCGGCTTTCATTTTTTCAAATGACTCCTTGGTTCCAAACTCTTCCCAATTGTAATCAGGCCTTCCGGTAGGTTGATCCATTGAAATCATCACAAATTTTCCTTTTACGGTTGGCAACCAATTTTGAAATGCCAACGAGTCTGTCAAATCTGGAATGATGATCACTTCAGCTGTTACCGTCTTTCCACCTGTACTTGGGCTCCATGCTAATTGAGTTCCTTCTAATGATTTCACCCATGGAGCTACCATATCGATGTGAGTTATACCTCGCTCCCATCCTCGCCACTCTCCCCATTTCTCGTTTCGCGCTGAAATGCCCCAATCAGTATACTTAGCTGTTGCCCATTCATGCGCTTGATTCATTTTTGGAGAGCCCACTAATCGCGGCCCGATTTGATCGACCAGCTCATGCGCTAATTTTTCAAGTTGCGAATTTTCGGTTGCTTCCTTCACAATGCTCTCAATAATTGGATCGTTGGTTTGAGCATATGCTGTGCTTCCAAAAAATATAAGCACAACCAAAATCAAATAACTAATTCTTTTCATCATCATTGGTTTGAGTTTTTTATTGTTTTAATCATTGAACTAGTCATTCTCCTTCATCGTTGCCAGGAAGCTAACCACGTCCCTGATTTCCTTCTTCGAAAGTAAAAACCGCATGGGTGGCATACTGGACATCCCGTTCGTTCTCTTCGCAATGCTTTCCGTAGTGATCAGCGTATCTGGTTTATCACCAACTTTCACTAGTAAGCCATTCGGTTTTTCAATCTGCAGAATCCCATTGATCTTTTTACCACTGGTAAGTTCAAGCGACACCGTTCCAAAACCTGCCGCTATCCGTGCACTTGGATCAATCAGTGATTCGAGAATTTGCTCGCGGGTAAGTCGTGATGCAACACCATTTAGTCGAGGGCCAGCACTGCCCCCGTAATCTCCATACGCGTGGCAGCGTATGCATTGTGCGGTTTGGTTACCATAAAAAATCCTGGCACCGCGATTGGAATCGCCACCCAATAAACTTCCTGCATAACTTGCCTTGAGTGAATCAGGTGATTGCACTTTGCTGATATCCTTGAATTGCGAAATAAGTTGAGTTGAATGGGTACTGTCAATAGCGTCCGCCAATTCAAGATAAATTTCCGGAGAGAGTTTCCCATCTTTCATCTTACTAAGCAACTGTTCAAAAACTATTTGCGAACTCGCCAGCGGCAAACTTCCAAGTGTAGTAATGGCGGCTTGCTTCTCTTCAATGGTCTTTGTGTTGATCACATCGGTAAGCAATTTTACCATCAATTCCTTGGAGATGTCCATCTTCGGCAGCAAATCCAATCCAACAATGCGAACACTCTTTTCTTTATCCGAAAGCGCTTTCGTAATAGCAGCTCCAATTTGTTTGTCATTAATACTTGCCAATGACTTCAAACTTTCGGCTCTCACTTCTGGCTTAGGATCATTTTTCAATAAGGTAATTAACTGAGTTGAAGCGTTATCAATAGTAAGCTTTCCAATCGCCTTCACTGAACTCAATCGGATCAGGGCATCTTTGTTTGAACTTAGTTGAATAAAGATATCCGCAGTTTTAGTCTTTACAGTCATGGGATTTCTGGTTACAACTCCGCGGAAGCGTCCATCCACACGATCCAATACAGAAGGCTTCGCCCACGTGCTCAACGCAGCAATCGCTTCTGCGCGCATGGCTACCGGACTTCCCTCATGCCTTGCATAGTCGATCAGGCTCTGCATTGACGTATCATTACCCAGTCTGAGATTTGCATTGATAGCACGTCTTATCAATGCTTCATTGGTGAAGCGATAATCATTAAGCACATCTCCCAATGCCGGCAATGCACCTTCAATAGAAAGATCATCATTGATGGCACGTGCGGTTTCGGTTACGATATACTCGTCTGCATCAGTGAGAAATTGCGCGATCTCAGGACTCTTTAATCTTCTCAACACAACCACCGCTGCAATTCTCAACGCTCGTGATGGATCTTTTGAAAGTGCTACGATGGGTTCTGCATTTCCAATTCGCGCCAACGCAAGACTTCCCGCATGACGGATATAAATATCTTCATCGTTATTTGATCTGAGTAATTCAATGATGGGATTGATTGCTGGTTCGTAAGCAATTCTTCCCAACGCTTCAGCTGAAAAAAACCGAGCGCGACTAAAATCATCTTTCAGTAACGGCAACAATGCTTCTCCGGCTTCTTTATAGCGCACATCACCAATCCATTTCGCAGCTTGTGCGCGAATTTCAGGATCACTGTCATTTAATAATGGAATTAAGATTTGTGCGTGTTTCAAATCTTTGCGGGCAAATTGGCTAACACCCCAAATAGAATTCACTCTCGCCAATTGATTTTCTGTTTGTGAAATATTCTGCTGAAATACGGCTAAGCCTTTTTCTCCTCGTGTTGCTAATTCAAATTGCGACTTTTGTCTTATTCGCATATCAGCATGTTTCAACAGATCGCTCAGCTTCACTTCATCATATTTCTTAAAATCGTCAGCCAGTAAAATTTTCACTTGCTTCCGTTCGTCATTCATGCCACTGGCAACATCCAGTTTCCATATGCGGCCATAGTCTTTCGTATCCCAACCATCAATCCAATCTGCCAGGTACATAGCGCCATCGGGTCCGAAATCAATACCCGTAGCAAGTACTCCTTTTAATATCGATTTCGTTTCTCCTAATTCAAACGTTGCTCCTTTCGGAATCAATTTGAATGCATGAATACCTGAACGTGATGGATTGCCAACAAACTCTCCTACAAAAAAAGTATTCCTCCATTCCGGACTAAATGCAGTACCAGGATTGTAAAGAAAACCGGTTGGGCCATTAACAAAATTTTTAATAGGAGGAAGGAAATAAGCAGCTTGTCCATCAAAGCGAGGCACGTACATTTTTTCATCCATCCAGACTTTGTACGTGTTATTATCAGGGTCTCTGTATTTTCCAAATTGCCAGTTCGTTCTCCAGCCCGTATCTGAACCATCAACGATATAAACAATACGTTCACTTTCACCAGGGTGATCACCATCATTGTCTTCGCTGATCAGGTTTCCATATTCATCAAAGGCAAATTCATGCGTGTTTCGATTTCCATAGGCAAATACTTCAAAGTCGCTGCCATCAGCATTGGATCTTACGATTACACCGCTGTTAGGATGTTCCCACTTTTTTCCATCAGGGCTTGTTCCGCTGAAACCGATATCACCAATCTGCCAGTAGATTTTCCCTTCCGGGCCAACTTCAATACCTGACATTCCATGGCCCCCAAATCCTACGTGAATACCATAACCATGAGAAATCGAAGTTTTTTCATCAATCAAACCATCCCCATTTTTATCATTCAGTCTCCACATATCCGGGCCAATGTTTACAAACAGATCATCGCCATGCTTCATTACACCACCCATTGCATCGGTCACTTCATCATTAAAATCTTCGATCACCAATTGAGACATATCGGCAACATCATCTCCATTGGTATCCTCTAGCCGATACACATGTTCCTTCTCAACCGTCATGTCTTTCCAATCGTGCGAGCCATCACCATTTAAATCAGCTAACCATTCATTCTTCTTACTATTTACGGGTGAAAGAATTTTTCTCAAAAAGGCTCTTTTCTCTTCAATGTTTTTTAATTGAATGGATTCTATCTCCCAATCCTGATGACCGCGAATATCAAATTCAGAATGCTTCTGACGATTGGTGCGTGTATAATATAATTTTCCATAATTATCAACATCAATAGACACCGGGTCAGCCACCAGAGAATCTACTCCCCAAATACTCAACGTAAATCCTTCCGCAAGTTGTGGTGTCACGGTTGCTTCAATAGCTTTTGCCATCTGCGTTGCCCGTTGAGCCTCAATACTCTTAATTTCTTTATCAACTACTTCCTTTTCTTGTTGGCATCCGATAATAAACAATCCTGTTAAGAACGAGGATATCCAGAATGTGCTTTTCTTGATTTTCATGATTTTAATTACACTTCGTTATAGTTGATTTAAAACTTCTTCAGTATGTTCTCCAAAATGTGGCGGTGGAAGTAGAGCTGTTACCGGTTGCCAGATGCCGGTCATCTTTGTGGCAAATGTTCTTACTCCTGTCAGGTCATCACTTTTAATCAAAAGTTCGTTCGCTTCATTCATCTCAAAGACTTCTTTCATATTTTGAATAATACCTGCAGGAATTTTGTGAGCATTCATTTTAGCCATTAATTCTTTCGAATTAAACTGATGAATTGCCAGAGATAAAAAAGTGGTTAGTTCATCACGATGAATAACCCTTGCGTGATTACTCGCAAACTTATTATTCTTACTCAAATCAGTTAAGTGCAACACGCTCAATAAATCAACAAACTGCCGATCACTTCCAACTGCGAACAAAATTCGTTTCCCGTCTTTTGTAGGAAATGATTCTCCATAAGGTGCAATGTTCGGATGCGCTGATCCCTGACGTGTAGGAAGTTTCTTTGCCACGAGCCAATTCGTAGCCTGATTGGCCAATGAAGAAATGGCCGCCTGAATCAAAGATACCTCAACCAAACTTCCTTCTCCTGTCCGATCACGTTTTAGTAAGGCCAGTAACAATCCTTCCTTCAAATGATGGGCAGCCAAAATATCAATCAATGCCACCGGCATTTTTACAGGCTCACCATTTTTCTCTCCGTTCAAATCAATGAAGCCGCTCTCTGCTTGTATCACCGCATCGTAGCCTACACGATCATTATCGGAACCGTAGCCGGTAATTTGTCCGTAGATGAGTTGTGGATTGTTGGTCAATAGTTGTTGGTAAGAGACGCCTAACTTTTCCGCATCGCCAGGTTTATAGCTGGCAATGATGATATCACTTTTTGCTACTAATTTTTGAACAATGGATTTTCCTTCTTCCGAACTGAGGTCAACAGCAATGGATTTCTTACCCCAATTCACGGAACAGAAATAGGCAGAGCGATCATCGGTATGTTCATCGCGACCCTTCCAGGTGCGGGTTACATCTCCTCCCGTTTTTTGGTTTTCGACTTTGATTACCTGTGCTCCCAATTCGGCAAAAAACTGGCCTACACCAGGTCCCGCCAATACAGAAGCCAATTCAAGTATTTTTAAGCCTTTTAGCATATCAGTTTTTGAATACTTTAATTGATTTTGCTTTATCTGTTTAACGGTCTGTTAATAAGCAAAAACGGACAACGAAATTAGAATGATTTGTCGCATTTTTGCGCTTTCGATTAAACTTAAAAGGCAACTAATGAGGATTTTTCTGATAATTACACTGGCGGCTCTTGTGGTGTCTTGCAGCACCAAAAATGCTGAACTTAAAACAGGCATCTGGCGGGGCGTAGTGGAAATGCAAGGGCATCAATTACCCTTTGGATTTGAGGTTCAAAAAGTGAATGATCAATACCGGATTACGGTAATGAATGCTGAAGAAAGACTGAATCTGGATGAGGTTACAATTACGGGTGATTCCGTTCGCATTGTCATGCACATCTTTGATACAGAATTAAGAGCAAAAATAGAAGGTGGCCGATTAAATGGATACTTCATTAAGAATTACGATCCAATGAATAAACTTCCCTTCAACGCGACACGTGGTGATGATTTTCGTTTTGCAAAAGATGCAGAAACTGAGTTAGACTTTTCGGGGAAATATGCTTTAGAGTTTCATTCACCAACAGAAAAGTATGTTGCTGTGGGAATCTTTAAACAATCCTACAGTAAAGTGACTGGGACATTTCTGACGCCCACGGGTGATTACCGTTACCTTCAAGGCGATGTGATCGATAATGAATTATTCTTAAGTACGTTTGATGGCAATCATGCTTTTGTATTCACCGCGCATTTTGAAGGTGACTCGATCAAAGGGAATTACTATTCAGGAAAAACAAGCATCGAGTCATGGAAAGGTGTCCGTAATGAAAATGCTGCACTGCCAGATTTAGAATCATTAACATTTTTAAAACCGGGTTACGATAAACTCGATTTTAGTTTTCCTGATGTGAATGGAAATAAAATCAGTAACAATGATGATCAATTCAAAGACAAAGTAGTGATTCTTCAAATCTTTGGAACATGGTGCCCAAACTGTATGGACGAAACAAAATTTTTAACGCAATGGTATGCCAAAAATAAAGATCGGGGCATAGAAATTCTTGGCCTTGCCTACGAACGCAAAGATGATTTTGACTATGCGAGTAGCCGTGTGAAAAAGATGAAAGATAAATTACAAGTCGGATATGATTTTGTGATTGCGGGAACAAATGACAAAGCTAAAGCTTCTGAAACCTTACCTGCACTAAATAAAGTATTGGCTTTTCCCACTACCATTTTCATAGGTAAAGATGGGAAAGTAAAACACATTCATACCGGATTCTCAGGCCCTGGAACGGGAATCTATTTCGATCAATTCAAAGAGCGATTTAATCAGATTGTGAATGAACTTTTAGTCGAAGATTTGGCTTTAACAAAATAGCTTCAGGCTATATGGGCAAAAGAGTAGTAGTCGGTTTATCAGGTGGAGTGGACTCCAGTGTAACAGCATACTTGTTGAAAGAGCAAGGCTATGATGTTATTGGTATGTTCATGAAAAATTGGCACGATGACTCTGTAACCATCAGCAACGAATGCCCCTGGCTCGATGATAGTAACGATGCGATGATTATCGCACAGCAATTAGGTATTCCATTTCAAGCCATCGACTTAAGTAAAGAATATAAAGAACGCATAGTCGATTACATGTTTGCAGAATATCAACGTGGCAGAACTCCCAATCCGGATGTGTTGTGCAATCGTGAAATCAAGTTTGATGTATTTCTTGATGCTGCTATGAAACTGGGGGCTGATTATGTGGCAACAGGTCATTATTGTCGCAAAGGAGAAATTCAAAAAGAGGGGAGGACGATTTACCAATTATTAGCGGGTAAAGATCCGAACAAAGATCAAAGCTATTTTCTTTGTCAATTAACACAATCTCAATTATCAAAAGCCCTATTTCCTATTGGCGATCTTTTAAAACCTGAGGTAAGGGCGATTGCAAAAAAGGCAGGACTCGCTACTGCAGAAAAGAAAGATTCACAAGGGTTATGCTTTATTGGAAAAGTACATCTTCCAGAGTTTTTACAACAAAGACTTGCATCTAAAAAAGGAAAAGTAATTGAAGTAGGTACAGATTCAGCTGCATTTAAAAATGGTTATGAATCAGAGGATTTAATTAATATTACCAAACCCTATGAATTATATCCTCAGTTAGGTGAAGTGGTTGGTGAACATAATGGTGCACATTTCTATACAATCGGCCAGCGCAGAGGTCTGAACATTGGCGGTTTTGAAAAGCCGTTATTTGTAATCGGAACAGACACGGATACTAATATTATTTATACCGGTATGGGTGATGATCATCCTGGGCTTTATCGCAAAGGACTTTTCATTCCCAACTCCGATGAGCATTGGATTCGAGAAGATTTGAAGTTACTCGTGGGCGAACAAAAAGATTATCTGGCACGCATACGGTATCGTCAAAAACTAGAGGCTTGCACCTTATTTAAAAGAGAAGAAGGAGTTTATATCGTTTTCGATAGGCCACAGCGGGGCATAACACCTGGCCAGTTTGCAGCCTGGTATGCTAATGATGAATTAGTTGGTTCAGGAGTTATTAATTAATAACCAGAACACTTTTCGCAGTCAATCCGTTGGCTTAATATAGTATCGATTTTTTAACATAAACCATTTGTTTTGATTTAAGAATTCTTGTTTTTTGCAAAGCAAATAACAGCATAGCCCCGAGTTTAATATAAAATGAAAACCCCCACCCTGCTCTTGGCCGTCCTGTTCTTATTAGCCAGTCTGCCCACCCTCGCTCAACAAGAATTCAAAACACAAGAAAAAAAGAAGCTCCATGGAACCTTCTTTTTCAATTGGGGGTATCATCGGGATGCCTATACTAAAAGTACCATTCAATTTAAGGATAACACAACGCCAAACATCACCCAGTATGACATCACGTTTCATCATGCCAAAGCTCATGATCAACTGGATATGGATAATTTCTTTAATACTGCGCTAACCGTTCCCCAGTATATAATGACGGGCGGTTATTTTTTCAATGATAAAAATGACTTGGGTGTGGAGATAAGTTGGAATCACCTGAAATACGTTGTCACAGACAATCAGATAATTCATATGACCGGCACCATTAATGAAACTTTTTATGATTTAGATACCCTCGTAACACCCAATTTTGTTCACTATGAACATACCAATGGCAACAACTATCTAATTATAAGTCTTATTAAACGTATCCAATTACTGAGTTCAGAAAATCAACAACATAAATTGAGTGCTAACTTTCGCTTTGGTCCAGGACTGTTAATTCCAAAAACTTATTCTACAATTAATGTAAATACTTCGCCCTACAGCAACGATGGGCCTTTTCGCGTATCTGGTTGGGTCGTATCAGTTGGTGCTGCTGTGCGATACGATTTTTTTAAGTATTTCTTTTTTGAACCCAGTGTTAAGGGATCATTTGTCAATTATACGAATGTGAAACTTTATGGAGATGGGAGGGCAAATCAGCGCTTTTTATCTATTCAGTATATTCTTTCATTGGGGATAAATGTGCCCATAGGCCAAGGTGATTAAGGCAATAGTAAATATACTCTACTTATTATTGCCTTGCTTAAATCTATATAAGTGAGTAATAACATAGCCATTCTTAGCTATGACGCAGGCGTTTTATTGCTCCTTGAAACCAGAAACACCTCCCGAAACAATAAACTTCATGGCGGCAGGACCCGAAATATTAAGAGGCTTAACACTTGATCTGGGAACCAAAAAATGATTTCCTGAAAATGCATATGAGTGAGGAAAATACACTGCAACCATGTCATCCAATCCTAAATCAGAAAGATCTTCTTGAGTAACAAAGCCAATTTGATGAAGGCTGTTCTCTTTATTGATGGTGACTAGAACAGGCCTATTGAATTTTCTTTTATCCCCAACAAACGCACCTATAAGATCTTTAATAGATGAATAAATTAATTTGATAAACGGGATCTTATTCATCATATGATCAAACCAATCGGTGGCAGTGCGTACAGCAAAATTGGACGTGAGGTAACCGAATATAGTGATGGCTCCAAATATGATTACGAAACCTAATCCTGGATAAGGAAGATTAAGTAAACCATCCAGCCAGGAGAAGGAAATGAAAACAAAATATCCGGTTGCAACCAGTGGCACGATAAACAACATACCACTGAAAAAATACCGTGCAATCGTTCTTAAAGGAGTTTTCATATATCTGTAAAATTAAAAAGGCTTCCGAATAGTTCGGAAGCCTCTTCATTATGTTTTCATCAATTCTTAAAGAGAGAATCCTAAGAAGCTTAAGAATCCGAGTGACATCAATCCTACTAAAATGAATGTGATACCTAATCCGCGAAGCGGAGCAGGCACGTTTGAATATTTCATTTTTTCGCGAACACCTGCTAATGCTACGATAGCAAGCATCCACCCGATACCTGAGCCAACTCCGAAAACCGTTGCTTCGGCAAGATTATAAGGACGACCTACCATGAACAATGCAGCTCCTAATACAGAACAGTTTACCGCGATCAAGGGAAGAAAGATACCTAATGTACCGTATAATGCAGGTGAAAATTTCTCAACCACCATTTCTGTTAACTGAACAATCGCTGCGATAACTGAAATGAAGACGATGAATTGAAGGAAGTTCAAATCGATTGAAGCAAAGTCATCTCCTAACCAAGCCAATGAGCCTGCATTCAAAACATAATTTTGAATCAGCCAGTTGATGGGTACAGTGACACCCAATACAAACACCACAGCAATACCTAATCCGAAAGCAGTCTTCACTTTCTTTGATATCGCAAGAAAAGAACACATGCCCAGGAAGTAGGCGAAAATCATGTTGTCAATAAAAATTGACCTGACACCAATATTGATAAGATTCTCCATAATTCTTTTAAAAATTAATGAGTTTCACGATAACCGTTAATAGAACGCTGTACCCAAATGATGATGCCTAACAGAATACACGCTCCTGCAGGAAGTAGTAACAATCCGTTACCCTGGTATTTGATACCCATGGACTCAAACACATGCCATTCAAAAGGGAACCCTTTGAATAAAGTACCTGAACCAAATAATTCACGCACTACAGCCAACACAATCAGGATGATTCCGTAGCCTAATCCATTTCCAATACCATCCAGGAAAGAAGGCCAAGGCTTATTACCCATTGCATACGCTTCAAGGCGACCCATTACTATGCAGTTGGTGATAATCAAACCTACGTATACAGACATGAGCTTTGCCATATCATACACATAAGCCTTTAGCAACTGGTCTACTAAAATTACCCATACCGACACGATAGCCAACTGGACGATAATGCGGATACGGGAAGGGATACCATTACGCATCAATGAAATGAATACGTTCGAAAAGGCTGTCACAAAAGTGAGGCCCAACGTCATTACTATTGCAGGTTTTATTTGAGAAGTAATTGCTAACGCTGAGCAAACTCCCAACACCTGAACCGTGATTGGATTATCAATATCAAGCGGATTTGAAATCAGCTTTTTATTTTTCTTTGAAAAAAGAGGCTCTGCTTTTTTCTCTACTTTTTCTAATTCTGCTGTTTCTGTACTCATATATTAAATTAATTGAGTGCTGACGTTTTCTTTTTCAGATACTTTGCATAACAACTGAAATAATCTTTCATCATGTTGTTAACGCCTTTGGCAGTAAGAGTAGCTCCTGACATACCGTCTACTTTATGATGATCATCCGAATAGTTTTTGCCCTCCCCTTTCATCATTATTATTGACATCAGGTTATCATTTTCAAAGACTTTTTTCCCCTTATACCGGATCTGTATTTCTTCCGATTCAATGCGTGCACCTAGTCCAGGTGTTTCTCCGGCATGGGCAAACCTAACACCACGCACCGTGTTAAAGTCTGACTCCAGAGCCACGAAGCCCCAGACATTATTCCAAAGCCCATAACCAAACACGGGTAAGACTACTGCTTCCACTTTGCTGGAATCAGTTTCATTAATGAATTCATATACTGGTAAAACTCTTTCTTCTGGTTTTTTCTTGTATTCAGAAGCAACGGCTACTTTAGATGGCTCCATGTTGGAAACTTCATTTCCATTGTAATCAATTACAAAACCACGGATGCGCTTGGCATATAATTGCTCAATATTGGTTGTCTCATCAAGAGCGGTAACCGTAGCAAGGATATTGCCCTTTTGTTCCAAAGCAATGTTTGCATCCTGCTTGTCTTTAAGACTGATGGAAGCAAAGGCCAGAATGGCTCCACAAAATATTGTGAGTCCAGCCGAATATAAGATGATGTAAAGATTAGACTGTCGCACGTTGTAATCTCCTTTTTTTGTTTGCACTAACTACAAAATAATCAATCAGCGGAGCGAATACGTTCATTAACAATATCGCCAGCATGATGCCTTCCGGATAGGCCGGGTTAAATACACGGATCATGACGGTAAACATACCAATCAATACTCCATAAATCCATTTTCCTGTTTCTGTTTGAGATGCTGTAACCGGATCTGTTGCCATAAACACCGCTCCGAATGCCAAACCTCCAATCACCAGATGATAATGAGCAGGCATTTCCACGAAAGTGTTTCCACCGACAAGATTTAAAAACAATCCCATGGCATAGGCACCTCCAAAAACACTTACAATAATTTTCCAGCTTCCGGCTCCGGTTGCAATTAAGATAACAGCACCAATCAGGCACATCAGTGTTGATGTCTCGCCTATGGAACCAGGTCTTAATCCCATGAAAAGATTTGAGAGCGTAAATACTCCGTCATTCCATCCGGCACCAAATGAAGTAAAAGATTCAACCACATTTGCACCGGTAGTCGCAGCATCAGCAGCCAATGATAGCGGTGTTGCTCCAGAATATCCGGCAACAGCTTGTCCATCTCCGATGTAAGTCCAAACATCTCCTGACAAATTAGTAGGATAAGCGAAATATAAGAAAGCCCGCGCTGTAAGAGCAACATTCACCACGTTCATACCTGTGCCACCAAATGCTTCTTTACCAATGATCACAGCAAAGGCAGTAGCCACAGCTACTTGCCAAAGTGGTACATCCGGAGGCATCACTAATGGAATAAGCATCCCCGTTACCAGGAATCCTTCGTTAACCGGGTGTTTACGGAGTGTAGAAAAAACGAATTCTATTCCAAGCCCAACTCCATATGAAATGATGATGATCGGTACTACTTGAATGGCTCCCACTAAAAGTTTATCACCAAATGTTGCACCTGCCTGGCCGATTGCTAAAAAGTGCTGATGACCAACATTCCATATTCCAAATAATAAACAAGGAACCATGGCGATGATTACCGTCATCATCAAACGCTTCAAATCGATCGCGTCACGAATCTGCGAACCCTTTACATCATTGGTCGTATTGGGAGCAAACATGAATGTATCCAATGCCTCGTAAGCATAATAATACTTCTCCCACTTTTGACCTTTTTCAAAATTGTGCTTTACCTTATCAAGCTGATTTCTCAAAAAATTCATCTGAACCGAATTAACTGTTTTGAACTAAATCAAGTCCTTCTCTCAAAATCTCCTGCACTTTGTGTTTGGAAACATCTACAAACTCACACAAAGCAAGATCTTCTTCAATGACTTCATAAATACCTAAAGCCTCCATTTCATCAATATCTTCTGCAAGAATACTCTTTAACAAATGAGTAGGAAGAATATCCATCGGTGTTACCTGCTCGAATATTCCGCTTTGTACAAATGCTCTTGGTTCACCATGGGTATTCGTATCTACTACACGCTCCTTGCCAGGAGATAAGAATGAGAACAATCCAATAGAGCGGTGGAAGCTTAACTTTCTTGCACCCGGAGTGATCCATCCAACAAATTCATAATAATCACCTTCAGGTAATACTGATATTTGCTGATCAAAGAATCCTAAATGGCCATCTTTACCAATCGCTGTTCCGGTTAACGGGTTTCCCGAGATAACACGAACATGATCGTTGTTAAGATTATTTTCTAAAAACTTCTTTACGGAAGCTCCTGTGAAAGTCTTGTAGTATTGCGGGTTCTTCACCTCTGATCCAGCAACAGCCACAATTTTGGAAGAATCATAGATTCCTTGCGTGAAAAGTTTTCCTATCTGGATCACAGCCAACGGGCTGATTGTCCAAACTACATCTCCCTTGTTAATAGGATCGATGTGATGAATTTGAACTCCTACACAGCCAACCGGATGCTGTCCTGAAAATTTATTTACTTCCGCTCCTTTTACTTGTGAGAACACCGTTGAGAGCTCACTGGTGGCGTGTGTATTTACATGAACGGCACCTGAAGTCAATTTTTTCAACACATCAACACCAACCTGGAAGGCTTGATCCTGACCTTTGAATAGGATGTTATAATCCGGAGCCAATGGATGAGTGTCGAAAGCGGATATATGGATTGCCTTAGGCGTTGCAGTTGGATCAGCAACAACCCCGTAGGGGCGCTGAATGATCGAAGGCCATATACCTGATTTCAGAATTTGATTTTTTATTTCCTGAGCCAGAAGATTGGCAATATCAGAAACTGAAAACTTTGGGAATGACTCGAACTCCACTTTTTTATCAGCAAGGATCTTAATCTCCAATAGTTTTCTCTTTTCTCCTCGCTTGACTTCAACGACCTCACCACTTACCGGAGAGGTGAAGAGGATGTTTTCATGCTTCTTATCATGAAAAAGAGCTGTTCCCGCCTTAACTGAATCACCCTCTTTTACAACGACCTTCGGTAGATAGATGCCATGAAAATCAGAAGGTTTGATGACAAAAGTTTCAGGCTGATCAGGTTCTACAACTTTAGAGGCTGATTTGCCAGCCAAATTGATGGTGAAACCTTTCTTGAGTTTGATGAATTTGCCCATGAGTGGAATGGCAATTATTTTGGTTTAGAACGGGGCAAAATTAGCAATTAAATTCTACCTGCAAAGAGATGATTTGCCAAAGAATTAATTGGAAAAATACAGATTTGCATACTGTCTAATCATTCTGCTTGAGCGAAGGGACCATCTTAGTCAAAGCCAGACGTATTACTTCGTCCACCTGTTCATCAATGGTAATGTGGGTGGTTGCGATTGAGATGGCTTTATCAGCCTTTATTAGGGGGCTTTCCTTTCGGGTACTATCAATCTGATCGCGCTTGGTGAGGTTATCAACGATTTCGTCAATGTCTACCAGATCATTCTTTTCCAACAGTTCCTTTTGTCTACGAAAGGCTCGCACCAACATATCTGCTGTTAAAAAAACTTTCAACTCGGCCTCAGGAAAAACGACTGTACCAATATCACGGCCATCCATAACAATGCCTCTTTCCTTTCCCAGTTTGCGCTGCTGATCAACCATGGCCAATCTTACCTCTCTGATGGCACTTACCTGGCTTACATTTTCAGAGATCCTCATCTTGCGGATAGCCGACTCGATGTTTATCCCATTTAAAAAGGTTTCTGAAATTCCTTTCGAATTGATTATAAACGTGATGTGAATTTCGCGCAACGCCTTTTCAACTTCTTTAGGATTTGTAAGACTTACATGATGATCAAGAAAATAAAGTGTTACCGCGCGGTACATGGCACCTGAATCGATATAACGGTAATTCAATTCTTTGGCAACCTCTTTGGCCGTTGTGCTCTTTCCACACGCTGAATAACCATCAATAGCGATAATGATCTTTTTCATGTGCATATCAGCAATCTTTCATTGGACACGGTATTGGCTTATTGGGATCGAGTTTTTTATATTTTGGCTTATAGGATTGCTGGCCAGACGCACAGGCCATCAAACAAAACACAATCAGAAGCGAAAGGATCTTAAATTTCCACATAGCGAAAGAGTTAATCAAATGTATTCCATACCTACCATCTGCGCAAAACACTTTTCAACTAATTAACTATTCGTTGAACTTTGATAACTCATTTTAAAGCCAATTTTCTGGCCTGCTCCTAATTCCTGGGTTTTCTCATTTTTTTGATAAACTGTAATAAATCGAACATCCGGGAACGGAGGCGCCATCAGATCATTCTCAATTGCAATTTTTAATGCCTGTTTTACAACGTTATTTAAATCACCTTCGGATATACCTGTTTGAGATATGGTGTTATATAATAATCCAAGCTGCCCTTCTCCTTCAACCAAAAAACGGCTCTCATGATTAATGAGAATACGAGCCAATAAATACCCTGGATCATTCATGCGATTATACTTGATCGAATCAGACATGAAATTATAAATCATGATCTGACCAAAATACCGGTTGATCTCCTTCTCTTTTATATAATCGGATTGCATCAAAGGGTGTTCATCAGAAAATGTGACCACATTGGTATGAAGCACAAACACCAATAAATCGCCTGCCAGTTTCACCTGAAACTCATGTTCATTAACAAGCTTGAAATCTACAGTCACATCTTCATCGCCCGGCTTCACCCGTTTTTTTAATTCAGTAATAATTCGTTTCGATTCTTTTGCCAGAAGATCAAATGAGGAAAGTAAATTCTTATACGTTACTTGCTTAGCCGATGATTTACTTTCAAGCATCTGTTGAATTTGATCGAGCGGGTCTTGTTGGTCAGTCATAGGAAATGATTAGCTTAGTAAGTTCAAAAAATATTTTGGTTATGGAAACAAATCAGGAAGGAAAAGCAGAAAAGTTTTTCAAAGAGTTTGGTAAAAAAATGGATCAGTTTCTCCTAGAATTAAAAGATGCAGGAACCCGGGCAGAGACAGATATGCAGCAGAAATATGAAGAATTAAAAGTGGCTGCTGAAAAACTCAGGAAAGAAGCGGAAAATAAAGAGCGCTGGAAAGAAGTAGAATCGAGCCTTAAGAAAGCCGGCTCTGAATTAGAGAATGCTTTCAAATCGGCTTTTAAGAAAAAAGAGAATAGTTGATCGTTGTTAGTTATTCGATGTTGGCAACAATCCACTTCGAAAAACTAACAAACAGAAACCATCAATTATATTTTAATAGACTTCCATTTTCCCCTGCGGAAAATAATTATGCCGGCAATCGCCATTAATGTTTCCGCCAATACAATGGCGATGAATACGCCTTTTGGTCCCCAATCCAGGAGATTGACCGCCATATAGGCAAACGGTATTTGAAATATCCAGAAGCCAAATATGTTAAGAATCGTGGGTGTATAAGTGTCACCTGCTCCGTTCAATCCCTGCACCACCACCATTCCATAGCCATAGAAAATATATCCAAGGCTTACATAGCGAAGTGCCTGAACTCCATATTTCAGTACATCAGGTTGTTGTGTGAATAATCCTATGATCTGCGGAGCAATGGTCAGAAACAAAATCATCACAAACGCCATAACGAATGCATTGATGTAAGCCGCTCTCCATACTGATGTTTCTGCCCGATCGGGTTGCAACGCCCCAAGATTTTGACCTACCAGGGTAGCTCCAGCATTAGCCAGTCCCCAAGAGGGCAAGAGCGTGAAAATAAAAACGCGGATAGCAATCGTGTAACCTGCCACCGCATCCTCACCAAAAGATGACATCAACTTCATCAGAAATATCCAACTGGCAGAACCAATGATAAACTGCAGGATGCTGCCACCAGAAACTTTAATTACATTGAAGATAATGGATGATTTGAGGGCAAGATTATTCCATCCTATCCTAATGATGCTGCGCCCATTCAATAAAAAATACAATTGAAATAATACGCCTGTACCCCTTCCAATATTGGTAGCAATGGCTGCACCTTCAACACCCATAGCCGGTATTGGTCCCCAACCAAAAATGAATATGGGATCTAAAATTATATTGATAATGTTTGCCAGCATCAACGCCTTCATCGCTATGGCTGCATTGCCAGCCCCCCTGAAAATTGCGTTGATCAGAAAAAGGAATGTAACTGTATAATTGCCTGTAAACATCCAGAATGCATAGAAAGAGCTGGAGGTGATAACCTCTTGTGACGCGCCCATCATCAATAGGATGTCTTTATAAAAGAACATACCAATCATGCTAATAGTAAAGGACACTCCGAGCCCTAAGTATAAGGCTTGCACTGCCGCTGTGCTTGCCCCTTCTTTATCGTGTTCTCCCACTCTGCGGGCAACAATTGCAGTGGCGCCCATACCCAGACCCATAGCGAGTGAATACAGAATACTAAGAACAGATTCTGTATATCCAACGGCTGCCACTGCATTGCTGTCGTTGAGTTTACTAACAAAAAATATATCCACAACTGCAAAAATGGATTCCATGCCCATCTCCACAATCATGGGAATTGCCAAAAGAAATATCGCTTTATTGATATTGCCCTCCGTGAAATTTTGTTCAGAACCGTTAAGAGCCTCTTTGAATAAACGAAATAGAGAAGCGGTTTTTGTAAAAGCTGCTTTCATGCAAAAAATGATTTTTAAATTAATGATATGAAGTGGCGTGTGCCATTAAGAAAAGACACTTTGGTGCATAACCAAAAAAATCAACTGAACCCTTCCTAAAGAAGAATGTCTGTACAGTTGAATTAATTACCAAGATCATACTTCGTTGTAATTCAGGGGCCGAATATCACGGAAAAAAGGGAATAAAGTTTCATGCCCCTTCACTTATTTATTTCAAATGCTTTACGGAGAGTTGATTCAATGCTGATTTTTTGAATGCACGGCCAAAAGGCAAACCCTTTCCATTAAGCTCAATTCCATCGTTTGATATCGTCTTCACCCACTTGATATTAATGATGAAAGAACGGTGAATACGCACAAAAGGCGGATAAGGAAGCTTCTCCTCAAGGGTGGATATATTCTCGCGTGTAATCAGGATCATGTCTTTCAGATGGACCTTCACGTAATCATCCAGGCTTTCGATGTAAAGTATTTCTGCTTCGCTCACTTTATGAATTTTCCGATCTGCTTTAATGTGAACAAATCGCTGTTCATCATGAGCTACACTAGTAACCGAATTTCCTTTTTCAATTGTTCTGTCAAAAAACTTATTTACTGATTTTAGTAAACGTTCAAATGAAATAGGTTTTAATAAATAATCTACCACATTAAGATCAAAGGCCTCAGGCGCATAGTCACGAAAAGCTGTAGTAAGAATAATAGCCGGTGGATTTTTCAATGTGCTCGCAAACTGAAAGCCTGTCATCTCCGGCATTTGAATATCGAGAAATATCAAATCAACTGATTTGTTGCGAAGCAGATTGGCTGCCTCAATCGCATTGCCACACTCGCCCACCAACTCAAGGGACTCAATTTTTGAAGCATGAGAAGCAATTAGTTTGCGAGCCAACGGCTCATCATCAACAATGAGGTATTTGAATTTCATCTCCTGTGATTCAAAATCAAGTTAACAGAAAATTCATTGGCTTTTGTATTCTCGACATTCAATTGATACGCATCTTTATAAAGATGATGTAATTGGCTACGCAGATTTTCAAGACCAATTCCGTTTCCTGGTTTGGTGCCACTTGCACTGTTGCGGATTGAAATATCCAAGACTCCCCCTTTCTCCTCTATAATAAAGTTAATCCACGCTTTGCCCGAGATGGGCATTACACCGTGCTTAAATGCATTTTCGATTAAGGTAATCAGGATCATAGGACCGATTTCATACTTATTCAAATCACCTGAATATTGTGTTGTAACCTGAACGCGATCTTCATAGCGCAGTAATTCCAACGCGATATAATTTTCCACTTGCTTCAATTCGTTTTCGAGCGGAACAAATACCGATTTGCTGGAGTGCATCACATAGTCAAGCATCTCGCTCAACTGAAGAATGGCTTGTGGTGCTTTGTCTGATTTTTCTGTAGTGAGATAATACAGGTTGTTTAATGTATTGAATAAAAAATGAGGGTTTAATTGAGCTTTCAGAAACTTCAACTCCATTTCAATCCTCTCCCGTGCCAATGCTTGATAGTCGTTCTTTGACTGACGCCAAAAAGAAACCATTTTAATAGCAACCCCCAGAAACAACACGACCAGAAAGGAAGACAAAAGAAAGAAAATATCTACTGAAGCCGGACTCATGTTATGCACCTGAAGTTCAGCCATGACAAGAAACGTTAGCAGTGCCACCATCATCTCAAGAAACAGCGCTGTTAAAATGGTATAACATGAATAGAGCATAAAAAGACGGTACCGACCTGCGATAATAAAACGCGGTATGAGGTAGTAGTTGAAAAAATATGTGGCCGCAATTACCACAGGTATCAAAAGCCCGACAAAGAAGATCGTCTGTAAATAGTTATTGTTTCGCCTGCCAAAGAAAATTCCATAAAGCAAAAGAATAGCTACCCAAAATATGACATGCAGGAGCCACCGCTTTCGAGTGATAACATCATCGAGCCATGTAACGAGGCGGTTCATGTTGCATAGTTATAAAAATTTGAACGTGCAGGAAACCTTACCGGGTAATTGATTTTAAACGTTCGCCTTTCGACAGCATTGAACACCTTTTCGCCATTACCATGCCCTGTATAGTGAAATCTATTCGACTTCGTGTCGTTCGCAAAAAAACACAAAAACCTGTTTTTCTTATTGCTACTCTTGTGGATAAATAACTCAAAAACCTAACTTTAAGATTATGCTAGCATTTAATTTCTTCAGTCATCAAATCGAAGGTGGTGTTTACTTCATGGCACCCATCACAATTTTGTTTTTTATCAACATAACTCTTTTCATTTACATTCTTGTAAAGAAAAAATTTGAATCCGGATTAGTAGAAATTTTCAAACATGTTGGTCTTTTGATTTTTGGATATGGAATGTTTGGAACGCTTATGGGGTTTATGCAAATGTTTGATGCGCTGGAGGCCATGAAAGAAACGCTGCCGCTATCGATTATATCAGGAGGCGTGAAAGTAGCTTTATTGAATGTGCTTTACGGTGCAGGTTATTTTTTCATCTGCCAGGCGTGCTATATCCTGCTGAGAGCATTAGCACTGAAAAAAAAGTAATTGAACAATGGTCGCATTTATACTGCTGAGTCTTTTACTCTACGCCATAGTCCTCAGAATCTGGCACAAGTGGTATTTTTTTAGGGGATTAAGAGTAGAGCTCATTGCACTCACCCTGGCAGCAGTAGCATTCAGTGTAACCCTAGGCTTGTTAATATTATTCGACACCATTGAAGCAAACCCTACCCATGTGATCCATCAACTCGCCCAGCATGGTTGGACGCTGACAACACTGGCTTTTTGCATTTTCAATGTATCGTTTTACAGTATTTTTACTGTTCTTTTTTTGACCAAGTCAGCTCAACAAAACCAAAACGCATAAAAAAAGGGAGCACATCGCTCCCTTTTTGTTATTCAAAGTAATTACTTATTAAGCAATAGACACACGCTTAAATTCAACCACAGTCAATCCTTTCGTAACACTGTCCAAATATTGAGCAACAGTTTTTGAATTGTCCTTCACAAATACCTGTGGCAACAACGTGTTGTCCTTAAAGAACTTATTCAGTTTACCTTGAGCAATTTTATCGACCATGTTTTCAGGTTTGCCTTCAGCTATAATCTGCGCTTTAGCAATTTCGATTTCTTTTTCGATCAATGTCTTATCAACGCTTTTCTCATCAACAGCCACAGGATTCATGGCGGCAATCTGCATACCTACATCTTTACCTGCATCCGTCACATCTTTTCCATTTACACCTTTCAATGAAACCAATACACCCAACTTGCTGCCAGCGTGGATATATGGAACTACTGCCTCTCCTGCCATATAAACAAATGAACTGATTTCTATTTTCTCACCGATCTTACCAACCAATTCTGTGATGCGATCATGGATGGTTAACTCACCTGTCTTCTCGGCAAGTAAAGCATCTTTATCAGTGGATTTCTTAGTAAACGCTGTTTCAGCAATCAACTTACCCAAGTTCTGAAACTCCTCATTCTTTGCAACGAAGTCGGTCTCGCAATTTAATGCGATCAATACTGCCTCCTTCTTATCATCAGAAGTCTTTACAAACACAGATCCTTCTTTAGCGTCTCTATCTGATCGACTTGCTGAGACTTTCTGTCCTTTCTTTCTTAAAATCTCAATGGCTTTATCAAAATCGCCCTCAGCTTCAGTTAGAGCTTTTTTACAATCCATCATGCCGGCACCGGTCATGGTGCGCAGCTTATTTACATCTTGTGCGGTAATTGCTGACATATAATATTAGTTTAAAATTCGGGTATCTATAAAAAACAAAACATCGACTATTTAGGCCGATGTTTTTATAAAATCTAAATCGGCCACGCGAAGCGCGTGGTCAACTTACTCTTAATGCTCTACGGCTTCGTCAACTTTGCGTTTTTCTTCCTCGTCCTTCTTATGACCAGCTTCTTCCTTATCTTTCTTACGTTCCATCAAGGCCTCCTCAATGGCTCTACCCACATGACCTGCAATCAATGAAATTGATTTGAATGCATCATCATTAGCAGGAATAGGGAAATCTACATTCGTAGGATCAGAGTTTGTATCTACCATAGCAAACACTGGGATATTCAACTTCTGTGCTTCTGCTACTGCGATGTGCTCACGCTTTACGTCAATTATGAAAAGAGCGGCAGGCAAACGGTTAAGATCGGTAATACCGCCTAACAATTTCTCCAATTTCGCCTTCTCACGAGTAACCATCAAGCGCTCGCGTTTTGCGAGGTTATTAAAGGCTTCGTCTTTCATCAACTTGTCAATCTGAGCAAGTTTCTTCAAAGACTTCCGGATAGTAGCGAAGTTGGTGAGCATACCACCTAACCAACGTTCCGTAACGAAAGGCATGTTTAAGCGCGCAGCTTCCGCAGCAACAATATCTTTAGCCTGCTTCTTCGTAGCCACGAACATGATCTTGCGGCCAGAACGAACTATGTTCTTCAGTGCATAAGTGGCTTCTTCAAGACACTTCATCGTTTTATTTAAATCGATAATGTGGATACCGTTATTTTCCATGAAGATGTACTCAGACATCTTTGGGTTCCACTTGCGGGTGAGGTGTCCAAAGTGAACACCAGCATCCATTAAACTTTCGGTTGTTATTTTCTCTGCCATGCTGTATCGATTAACGCTTGCTGAACTGGAATTTCTTTCTTGCCTTGGCACGACCTGGTTTTTTTCTTTCTACCATGCGTGAGTCACGGGTGAGTAATCCCTCCTTCTTTAGAGCAGGGCGATTTTCATTATTGATTGTAACTAAAGCGCGGGCGATACCTAAACGAATTGCCTCGGCCTGGCCTTTATTTCCACCACCGTCAACATTCACAGTTACATCGTATTGCTCGTTTGCTTTTAGTAGCGTGAGTGCCTGCTTAACCGTAGTTTGAAGAATTTCTGACTGGAAATAGTCATTCAACTCTCTATCATTTACAATGATCTGACCTTTACCTGGTTTTACATAAACCCGGGCAATTGAGGTCTTTCTTCTTCCGATGGTATTAATAATCTCCATTTATCAGAATTTTATTTCTTTTGGTTGTTGTGCTATATGAGGATGTTCCGTGCCGGTATAAACGTGCAGACTTCTGAAAATCTCACGTCCTATGCTGTTTTTAGGTAACATACCGCGAACTGAAATCTCCACAAGTTTAGCTGGATTCTTGCCGCTGATTATTTTAGGAGTAAGCTCACGCTGACCACCTGGATAACCAGAATACGTGAAGATGAGTTTATTGCTAAACTTTTTTCCAGTCATTCTTACTTTATCCGCATTGATAATGATTACATGATCGCCTGTATCAACATTAGGTGTATAGCTAGGCTTGTGCTTTCCGCGTAATACGCGAGCAACCTCACTGGCCAAACGTCCCAGAACCTGATCCTTGGCATCCACCACAACCCAACCCTTTTCTACGGTTGCATTATTGGCATTAATTGTTTTATAACTGTTATGATCCACTTTATTAGCTTTTTAAGCCCTGTTAAATACACTTACCCCTCTAAAAAGGGACACAAAAGTAGATTCAAGAAACTGAATATGCAAGCCCGACTGAATATTGATTTCATTCATGGATCCGAAAAGCCAAATAAGGCTACCTTATGTTTTCACTGAGTTGGCGCATAAGAGCTTGAAAATCTTTTGGATACGGTGCCTCCGCTAGCTTCTTTTCGCCATCTAATAATGCAAATTCAAGTGAAAAAGCATGTAGGGCCATTCTCTTCATTAGCGGCTGCTCCTCGCTCATTTTCTTCAAATTGAACTTTCTTTTGATCGATGACACATAAAAAAGCTTGCCTCCATAGACCTCATCCCCGGTAATCGGTGCCTTCAGGAAGGCCAAATGGATCCGTATCTGGTGCATGCGCCCGGTAACTGGCCTACATTCTATTAATGAATGATTTTTGTAGGTTTTAAGGGTGGTGAAATAAGTCTGAGCCGATTTTCCACTTCGGGAAAGCCGAACCGTGCCATCATTTTGCTTTTCGATAGCCGCATCCACCAATTCATCTGAAAAACTATGGATTCCATCCACAACCGCATGGTAAATTTTTGTTACCTCCCGATTTTCAAATTGCATACTCAAATGGCGGTAGGCCTCCGGATTTCGAGCAATGGCCAACACACCAGAAGTATCTTTATCAAGCCGATGACAAACCTGGGCATCGGATTCATATTGCCGGGCTAATGCCAGAATATTTACAGGATCGTTTCTATCCTCTAGCGTGGAAATAAAGGGAGGCTTATTAATTAGAATAAAATCGCTGTTTTCGAACAGAATCGATTTTTCAAAAATGAACTGTGGCGCTTTCACGCTGCAAATTACGATCAGTCATCCAAATCTGAGCTATCGTGTTTTGATCTATGCAGTTTAAAACTGAAAACAGATCCTTTTCCTATGGCACTCTGTACTTCCGCTTTGCTATTATGACCTTCTAAGATGTGTTTAACGATAGCCAGGCCAAGACCTGTTCCGCCCTTCTCGCGGCTGCGACTTTTATCTACCCGATAAAACCGTTCGAAAATCCGATGAATATGTTCTGGAGGAATTCCCTCACCAGTATCAGAAATCAACGTTGTCACATTCTTTTTACCGATGTCAAACATGATTGTTACTTCTCCACCATCCGGTGTGTAATTGATTGCGTTTGAAACCAGGTTGGTTATTACCTGAGTGATTCGTTGCCAATCGGCAAACACAATAATCCGATGTTGATCACTCTGTATTTTTAAACGGATTTTTTTCTTCTCTGCTTTCTCTTCCAATTGCTCCACTACCTCCGAACTTAATTTAAAGAGATCAATATTCTCAAATTTCATTTTGATCTCACCCGTTTCGATTTGAGACAGGGTAAGCAAATCCTGAACAAGCACATCCAAACCATCGAGGCTCTTTGCGGCTTTTTTTAAAAACCGGTTACGTACGTTTTTATCATTCACCGCTCCATCTAAAAGCGTATGCACAAAACCTTGTGCAGCAAAAATGGGTGTCTTTAATTCGTGTGATACATCCGCGATAAATTCTTTGCGAAAGGCTTCTAGCTTTTTAAGTTCATCAATTTCCTTTTGCTTCAGTGTGGCGAAAGAATAGATTTCCTCATTTATTTTTTGAAGTGGATTCAATGCTCCTGATTTTTCTTTTGAAATATTGGCGAGTTCTTTCTTGCGCAACTTCTCCATCATCTTATAGATTTTATTGATTTCACGGAAGACCAGAAATTCAAGAATGACGAAGATGAGTAGATAAGAAGCTGAAAAACTGATGACCGCTGCCACGAGCAATGCATCACGACCAACACTTTCTAATAATGAAAGAAACAGAGCGGTGACTATGGCAATGGAAAAAGCCAGGAGTAATGCTAACGTACGAGCACTATATACCATGTATCAACCGAGATTGAACTTATAGCCCACTCCTTTCACGGTAGTAATATAATCATCTCCAATCTTTTCACGCACTTTGCGGATATGAACATCTACCGTTCGAGCCAACACATATACGTCAGAGCCCCAAATGTTCTGTAATAAGTCATCACGATTAAAAACCTTATTGGGATTTTGGGCGAGAAAATACAGTAATTCAAATTCCTTCTTCGGTAGATTAATCTCCTTGCCTTTTACTTTAACTGTATAACTGGTGCGATCGATCACCAAATCGCCAATGGTAATTTGTGCCGATGCGGTAGACTTCTTCGATTCTCTGCGAAAGAGTGCACTAATCCTGCTCATCAGCGCTCGAGGCTTAATGGGTTTTAAGATATAGTCATCTGCGCCAACATCAAAAGCAGCCACTTCTGAATACTCTTCTGCACGCGCAGTAAGAAATACGATAAATGTGTTTGCTAGTTCGGGCATAGCTCTTAAATGCCGGCAAGCTTCAACCCCATCCATCTTGGGCATCATGATGTCTAATAGAACAAGGTCCGGGTGGAATTTTTTGGCTACCTCTAGAGCAATTTGACCATTGGTGGCCGTCTTCACTTCGTAGCCTTGCTTTTCGAGATTGTATTTTAAAAGTTCCAGGATGGGTTCTTCATCATCTACGACCAGCACTTTTTGCGATGGTTTACTACCCATAGGTATTTGAATTTATTTCGCGTCAAAAGTAGATACTAATTAAGCCAATAAAAAACCAGTGAGATGAACTTAACAATTACTTAATGGACTGATTGCGTTATCTTAATACTATAAGTAAGGATATTTTTTAATTAGGTATTGGATATATTTCTTAATGTCTCCACCAAAATCATCATCCAATTCTTTCTTAAAATTATCTTGTCTACCCTGATAAAGATGATAGGACATGAAGTAGGTATTGTTTGGCAACCGGCCGCTTCCATTACCACTACGAGGTTTAAATAATGATAGCGTATCAGCCGATGACATGATTTGCATGATCATGGATTTTTTCTTTTCTTTTTTTATTTCAATGGGATCCTCCTCCTTCGTGGTTTGATACAAACTGTCAAGCATCTGAGTTCCTTTTAATATATGGCGACTATATTTTCGGTAGTCCTGATCATCGTGCAAGTATTCCAGAAACTGGTTGGAGTCTCTGCCAAATTTCGAAGCCAGAAAATAATAGGAGGCGGTATCTCCTACAAAAGAGGCAAGGTTCTCATTAAAGTTAACATCATCCTTTACAAAAATGGTGGCGTGAACCATCTCATGAATAATCAAACTGGCAAGGTCACCGTCATCCCGCTTCAGCATGCCACTTAATATAGGATCAGTAAACCAACCCAACGTGGACCAACCTCCCGGATTACGAATGCTTATATCATATCCTTCCTTCTCCAGGCGGGCTCGTTCTTCTATGGCTTTCTGCTTCTCAAAAAAACCTTTGTAAGGAACAGATCCCACCACAGGGAAATCCCACATTTTAGGTTTCAGTGCGAATGGTTCGCAAGCCTGTACAACCCACATGAGCTCCTCACCTTTCTGATCAAATAAGGTTTTATAATTTTCAGTGTCCTCCAATCCGAGCGAATCAATAGCATATTGACGCACTTCTTGTATAAGCAGGAGCTTTTGCCTGAGTGAATCTGGAAACTGAGGATCAGTTAAAAATTCATCGATGGGTTTTGCCTGCCAGACAATCTTAGCCTGCCCATATCCCTGACGGATTCCGTAAACCACCAATTCCCAATTCCAAAGAATAAGAACCAGAACCAACGCCACAAAACCCAAAACTATTTTCTTCATCATCAATAAAGTGCAAATTAAATCTCCTGATCTTTAGTACTCATTTATAACCACTTCCAAAGCATAAAATCAAATAAATACTAAATAAATTAGTTTTTAAAAGGCATTATTCTTGACAATACTACTTTAATTAGTAATTTGGTGCGCGATCTGCTATAAAACTGTAAATAAACGACTGATTATATGAGCGACTCAAAAGAAAAATTAAAAGCACTTCAACTTACCATCGACAAGTTGGAGAAGACCTACGGAAAGGGCACCGTAATGATGCTCAATGACACCAAAGTATTGGATATTCCGGCCATTTCAACGGGCTCTTTAGGATTGGATATTGCCTTAGGTATTGGCGGTATTCCACGCGGAAGGGTAACGGAAATCTACGGACCTGAATCTTCCGGTAAGACTACGCTAACCATGCATTGCATTGCTGAAGCACAGAAAAAAGGTGGTATAGCTGCCTTTATTGATGCAGAACATGCTTTTGATAAGACCTACGCGGAGAAACTTGGAATTGACACCGAGAATCTTTTAATCTCTCAGCCCGACAATGGCGAGCAGGCTTTGGAAATTGCCGAGCACTTGATTCGCTCCGGTGCCATTGACATTATTGTTATTGACTCAGTAGCCGCCCTTGTGCCTAAAGCAGAATTGGAAGGCGAAATGGGTGAAAGCAAAATGGGATTGCAGGCCCGCCTTATGTCTCAGGCTTTAAGAAAACTCACCGGAACCATCAGCAAGACAGGTTGCGCATGTATTTTCATCAACCAGCTGCGTGAGAAAATTGGAATCATGTTTGGGAACCCAGAAACTACTACGGGTGGTAATGCCTTGAAATTCTATGCCTCCGTTCGTCTGGACATTCGCAGAATTGGTCAGATCAAAGAATCTCCTGATGACATCACCGGAAACCGCGTGAAAGTAAAAGTGGTGAAAAATAAAGTAGCACCTCCCTTCAAAGTTGTTGAGTTCGATATCATGTATGGAAGAGGAATTTCCAAGTCAGGTGAGATTGTTGACCTGGGCGTTGAATTAAACGTGATCCAAAAATCGGGTTCATGGTTCTCATACAATGGCAACAAACTCGGTCAGGGTCGCGATACCGTAAAACAATTAATTGAAGACAATCCGGAATTGATGGAGGAGCTGGAGAAGAATATCAAAGAAAAAATCAGCACTGGAGCTGCCGTTAAAGAAGAGAAAGAGTAATTAATTTGCACTCGATAAAAAACGGGGCCTCGAATAATTTCGAGGCCCCGTTTTCGTGACTCTTTTTTAAGTCGCCCGGATGGCAATAACCGGATCAAGACGTGCTGCCATGGCTGCTGGTACAATGCCAGCCACCAATCCAATTACGGAAGAAACACCAAGGCCAAGGACAATATTTTTAATAGATAGGATTACTTGAAGACTTCCAAATGGGATTAGTGTGAGCAAGTACACCAGAAGCAATCCTGATAACCCACCGATCAAACTCAAAAAGATAGATTCAAACAAAAACTGGAATAAGATAAAGTAGTTCTTCGCACCCAACGATTTCTGTAAACCAATTACACTGGTTCTTTCCTTCACCGAAACGAACATAATATTTGCAATACCAAACCCTCCTACTAACATGGAGAATCCTCCAATAATCCAACCGGCAACACTCAATACATCAAACACGCTTCCGATCGCATTGGCAATAGCTTCCGGACGATTCATCGCAAAATTATCTTTCTGAATAGGCTTCAATCCTCGCTTAACTCTCATAAGACCGCGCGCCTCATTTTCCAATTCAACAAGTCCAATATCCGTATCAAAACCTTTTAGTCCCACCGAAGAGCCTAATTCATTCCATCGTCCAGTTCCGGTTTGATATAGTTTCCTGAACGACTCGTAAGGAATAATACACCCAAAATCATTGCTTGGTGTTCCTATAAAACTTTCTCCTTCCCTCTTTAAAATACCAACCACATTATACTTTAGGTTTTTAATTTTCACTTGCTGACCAATCGGATCATCTTTTGGAAAAAGTGAATTTGCTACCTCATAGCCCAGGATCACCACATTTCTTCCTCCCTCAATTTCATCATTAGTCAGATATCGGCCATTTATAATATTCATTTCAAAAATCTGATCGAAATCAAGTCCTGCACCACGCAAATTCAATTGGTTAATGCTGCTGTTTTTTGCCTTGGCGGTAATGTTACCGGATGCCGCATAAATCGATACCGTCTTGGCTGTTTTCATATTCGCCTTCAGAAACTTGTATTCTGAATAGGACACATTAGGTCTTTTGATGTAATCCTTCCACCAATCCCGGCCATTACCTCCGGTGAAGGGCCACTTGCCCACATAGATCACGTTGCTACCCAAAAAATTGAAACTGTCACGAATATTTTTCTCCAGCGAGTCCACCAACGTGAGCACTGCGATGATTGAAAAGATACCGATGGTTACTCCCAGCAGAGAAAGAATCGTACGCAATAAGTTGGATTTCAATGCCTTGAAGGCAAATCCTAAACTTTCAAAGATTAATCGAATGGTAAGCATGACGGTTAAACGAGGTTTTATCGATATCGGGATGCAATAAACATGGATTTTTGCTGAATCCATGATAGTGAATTATCATATAAGATAAAAAGTATCTCCAGATTCAAGAGCGATGACGCTGCCAGTTAACGGATTGTTACTAAAAACCCCATGAGAATTTTCTTGAGGTATGAAACAAATCCTTACTTTTGCGTGCTTAATTATAATCCAGCCTTTTTCCAAAGGGCACAAAGCCCGTAAGCTTATGAAGTTATCCGAATTCAAATTTGATCTCCCCGCCAGTTTAATCGCCAATCATCCTGCAGAAAACAGAGATGACTCCCGTTTAATGGTAATCCACAAAGACACCGGAAAAATTGAACATAAAGTGTTCAAGGACATCGTCAATTACTTTAAAGAAGGTGATGTGATGGTGGGTAATGACACCATGGTGTTTCCTGCTCGCCTTTATGGGCGCAAAGAAAAAACGGGTGCTAAAATTGAAGTTTTCTTATTGCGCGAACTCAATGCTGAAATGCATTTGTGGGATGTATTGGTAGATCCTGCCCGTAAAATCCGTGTAGGCAACAAACTTTATTTTGGTGATGGTGATTTAGTCGCTGAAGTTATTGACAACACCACCTCCAGAGGACGTACTATCCGTTTCCTATTTGATGGGGACTCTGCTGCCTTCGATAAAATTGTAGAAACCCTGGGAGAGACTCCACTTCCAAAATACATCAAAAGAAAAGTGGAGGCTGCCGACAAAGAGCGCTTCCAAACTATTTTTGCCAAGAACAAAGGAGCGGTTTCTGCACCAACAGCCGGTTTGCATTTCACCAAGCAATTGATGAAGCGTTTGCAGATCAAAGGTGTTGACATGACCTTTGTAACACTGCATATCGGATTAGGAACATTCCGTGCCGTAGATGTTGAAGATCTGACCAAACATAAAATGGATTCAGAGAATTTTATCGTTGGCTCTGACGCGGTGAAAGTCGTGAACCAGGCTCTTGATAATAAAAACAAAGTGTGCGCCATTGGTACAACAACCATGCGTGCATTGGAAACTGCGGTATCCGCAAACAACAGATTGAAAGAACGTGAAGGCTGGACAGATAAATTTATTTTTCCGCCTTATGAGTTTAAGATTTGCAGCGCCATGGTTACCAACTTCCACCAACCAGAGTCAACCTTGTTAATGATGACCTGTGCCTTTGGTGGTTTTGATCTGGTGATGAAAGCCTATGAGCTTGCCAAAAAGGAAAAGTATAAGTTCCTTACGTATGGCGATGCGATGCTTATTATTTAAACGTAACATCTTTATTTAAAAGTAAAAATGCCTGGCTCATCGTCAGGCATTTTTGTTTTACGTAAAGAAGTAATTAAGAATTCCGAATCAGATATAAATGGAGAGAGATGGCAACAGGATATAAAAACAGGTAGATTGGCGTTGGCTTAATAAACCCAAACAACATAGTGATGGGAACAAGTAAAAGAAAGACTCCAATGCCTATTTTCCATTCTTTTTGATCCTGATCAGATTTATAGATTTGAAGCAGCCTGTAGATAAGATAGGTCACCACTGCCACATTAAAAGCCAATAGCAACATCCGAATCAGTATCATAACCGGAAAAAAGTATTTTTGTAAATCTATGAAATGGCCCAGAACGAACCTACTTCCCACGATTGATACTTGGCCATTCCATGCCTTAGTGATCTTAAACAAGCATTAACACATGAATAATAAAGAGTATGCGCTGATCGTGGCCGGAGGCAAGGGTACCCGTATAAAAACTAAGCTACCGAAGCAATTTCTCGAGCTTAAAGGCAAACCTATTTTACTTCACACCATCGAAGCATTCTATCGCTATTCAGAAAAAATTGAAATCGTATTGGTGCTGCCTGAAGACGACTTTGAAATCTGGGAAGGCATCTGCAAAAAATTCAATTTCAATAAGCCCATCATTTTACAAAAGGGCGGAGAAACACGTTTTCAATCTGTAAAGAATGGACTGAATAAAATTGAAGATTCAGGTTTGGTCGCTATTCATGATGGAGTTCGCCCCTTGGTGAGTGAGGATATTATTGGTGCTTCATTCCATTTGGCAGCCGTGCATCAGTCAGCTGTTGCTGCTGTGCGTTTAAAAGATTCTATACGTATGACTGATCAGGACAACACCAAAGCGGTGGATCGGTCCCGCTTCCGATTGATTCAAACCCCACAAACTTTTGATATCGCTTTAATTAAGCAAGCTTACGAAATGAAAGAAGACGCGAGTCTTACGGATGACGCCAGCGTAGCAGAAAAATCAGGACACGTAATTTCTCTTTTCGAAGGAAGTTATGAAAACATAAAGATTACGACTCCAGAAGATTTGATCATCGCGGAAGCGCTACTCAATTCAAAATCACTATAAAACAAAGAAGGCCGGTTTTCACCAGCCTCTCTATTAAATGTAAATACATTCAGACGTTAATACTCATCTTCATTAAAGAAGAAATCTTCTTTAGTCGGATAGTCAGGCCAGATTTCTTCAATGCTTTCATAAGGCTGACCATCATCCTCCAATTCCTGAAGGTTTTCTACAACTTCTAAAGGTGCTCCAGAGCGGATTGAAAAATCAATCAACTCATCTTTCGTGGCCGGCCAAGGCGCATCTTCGAGGTACGAGGCTAATTCCAGTGTCCAATACATAGTGTTGTCCTCCCTGTTAAATTTGTCGCAAAAATAGAATTAATTAGACCATAGTCAATAGTCTCGTGTCGATAGTTATTTATTTAACAAAGTAACCTTGGCTGCAGATTTTAGTGATGTTTCTTTACTATGGACTATTGACTTAAAAACGCCATATTTGCGCCTGCCTTGCCGGCAGGCAGGCCTCTAAACTCACTTTTACCTCATGGCAGACGAAAAAATAATTTTCTCGATGACGGGTGTTAGCAAGATCTATCCACCCAGCAAGCAAGTTCTCAAGAACATTTACCTGTCTTTTTTTTACGGTGCCAAAATCGGAGTGCTTGGTCTTAACGGATCGGGCAAATCCTCTTTGCTTCGCATTATTGCTGGCATCGACAAGGAATTTCAAGGTGATGTAGTTTCTGATTTGGGTTATACAGTCGGCTACCTAGAGCAGGAACCACAGCTGGATAAAACCAAAACGGTAAGAGAAATTGTGGAAGAAGGAGTAAAAGATGTAGTCGCTCTCTTAAAAGAATTTGAAGCAATTAATGAAAAATTTGGAGATCCCGCTGTATTGGAAAGTCCTGACGCAATGGATAAACTCATCACACGTCAGGGCGAAGTGCAGGAAAAACTTGATGCTTCAAACGCATGGGAACTTGATCATATGCTGGAGCGTGCAATGGATGCATTGCGATGTCCTCCGCCAGATTCAAAAGTTGAACATCTTTCGGGTGGTGAAAAAAGAAGAGTAGCCCTTTGCCGATTGTTGTTACAAACTCCGGATGTTATCCTGTTGGATGAACCAACTAACCACCTGGATGCAGAATCTGTACAGTGGTTGGAAGAACACTTACGTCAATATAAAGGAACCATCATCGCGGTAACGCATGACCGTTACTTCCTGGACAATATAGCAGGATGGATTCTTGAGTTGGACCGTGGAGAAGGCATTCCCTGGAAAGGAAATTACTCAAGCTGGCTTGATCAAAAACAAAAACGCTTAGCTCAGGAAGAAAAGACTGAATCGAAAAGACAAAAAGCTCTTGAGCGGGAATTAGAGTGGGTACGCATGAGTCCAAAAGGACGTCATGCAAAAGGAAAAGCACGTTTGAGTTCCTATGAGAAACTTATTAGCCAGGAGAATCGAGAGAAAGAAGAAAAACTAGAAATTTTTATTCCACCAGGACCGCGCCTCGGAAACAAAGTGATTGAAGCCAATGGCGTGTCAAAAGCGTATGGCGACAAACTGCTTTATGAAAATCTAACATTCTCTCTTCCACCGGCAGGTATCGTTGGAATCATCGGACCCAACGGAGCGGGAAAAACTACACTGTTTAAAATGATCACAGGTCAAGAGAAGCCTGACAGCGGAACATTTGATGTGGGTGAAACAGTGAAGATTGCTTACGTGGACCAGGAGCATGATGATCTGAAACCAGAAGACACCGTTTGGCAAGCCATTACTGGTGGGCTGGAATTAATTCTGGTAGGCGGAAAAGAAATTAACTCGCGGGCGTATGTAAGCAAGTTCAATTTCAGTGGAAACGATCAGCAGAAAAAAGTAAAAGAACTTTCCGGGGGTATGCGCAACCGCGCTCACTTAGCGATCGCATTAAAGCAAGGCGGCAATTTGTTGTTGTTGGATGAACCGACCAACGATTTGGATGTAAATACACTTCGTGCACTGGAAGAAGCACTCGAAAACTTTGGTGGTTGTGCCGTAATCATATCTCACGACCGTTGGTTCCTCGATCGCGTTTGTACACACATCCTCGCCTTTGAAGGCGACTCACAAGTATTCTGGTTTGAAGGAACCTTCAGTGAATATGAAGAGAATAAGAAGAAGCGTTTGGGTGACGATCAACCTCATCGGATTAGGTATAAGAAGCTTGTTAAATAGACATACGACTTAAGTAGTAAGACATAAAACGAAAAATTTTATGTCTTATATCTAACATCTTGATACTAACTTCATGAGAGCCTTCTACACCATACTTCTCCTTGTGCTATCCAACACCTTCATGACTCTCGCCTGGTATGGTCATTTGAAGTTTAAGGAGATGAAGTGGAGTGCAAGTTTGCCCCTGATCACCGTCATTTTAATCAGCTGGGGAATTGCATTGTTTGAATACATGCTACAAGTACCAGCGAATCGAATGGGATTTAAGAACTATGGAGGACCATTTTCACTGGTTGAGCTCAAGGTGATTCAAGAAGTGATCACATTGGTTGTGTTTGTTGCTTTCTCTTTATTGTTTTTTAAAACAGAAACATTTCGCTGGAATCATTTGATTGGATTCGTCTTTCTGATTCTTGCTGTCTACTTCATATTTAAGAAATAATAACTACTTCTTATTACTTACCGGATTTTGTGTAAGTCGGTACATTAATAACGCAATACGTTTAGTTTGTCTTGGCAGCCAATTCAAGTTCACATATTCTTTATTGGTATGGCCATGACCTCCAAAAAGTCCCAAGCCATCAATAGCCATATCCACATAGGCGGAAGTAAATGAAATATCCGCTGCACCGGCATCACGAGGATTAACCGCTGTTATTTTTCCTAAACCAAGATCTTCACTCACTTTCGTGTAATACTCCAATAGTCTTTTATTTCCTTCGGTTGGCGCTAATGGAGGATAGCCTTCATCAAACGTCAAAGTAGCACTAGTTTGGGGAAGATGTTTAGCTACCACACTTTGCATTACTTGCTGCGCCATCTTCAATTGTTCTGGTGAGATTGCCCGGATGTCTCCCGTAACTACTGCTTGCTTAGCTACGATATTTTCTTTTCCAAAGGACGAACCTCCATCTAAAACCTGGTCGCGTTGAATATCAGAACCACCGAGGATCATGCCTGGATTGAAAGTCAAATCTTTTTCGTTGGCCAGGCCTTCATAGAAGCCGGTTAATATGCGTGATGCTTCATAGATAGCACCCGCCCCAATTCTGGTAGTAAATATTTGAGATGAATGGGCTGGCAAACCGGTAACATTTAATTCCCATCCCGAAGAACTTCTTCTTGATATAACACCTGTGGTCGGGTCGCTGTCACCATCTTCCATCCCCAAGGCAATGTCAGCTTGCTTGGATGCTTCAATTAAATCTTTGCGCGCTAGTTGTAACGGACGACCACTTAACTCTTCGTCACCCGTCATCACCACGATTATGTTCATATTTTTTAAAACACCTGCTTGCTTCAATGCTTCTAAGGAATAGATAATCATGACATCACCACCTTTCATATCGCTGGTGCCAGGGCCTGTTGCTGTCGAGTCGTTGATCATCGTAAACTTTTTAAAGGAGCTGGTTAATTCAAACACAGTATCCAAATGACCGATGAGTAAAAGTGTTTTTCCAGTTCCCTTGCCTGTATGATAACCAACAAGATGTCCCGCTCTATCAAATGGTTTTCCATCAACCCATTTAGTTTCAAAACCAAGTGCATCCAATCGTGCTTTAAATATTTGTCCAACTTTCTGTACGCCTTCAAAATTCATGGAGCCGCTGTTGGTGTTCACTACTTCTTCAAGTAGCTTCAATGCGTTGTTATTGTTGGCATCTACATTGGCTGTAATCTTCTTTTCAATTTTTGAAACTTGTGCGAATGAAAGCGTTGTCAAACTCAGAGCAAGTATAATTAGTAATGTTCTCATAAATTTTAAATCATTAAGCAATTTCTTCGCCTGGCCTGGTCTTCCACCGTTCGTGCATCCACACCCATTGCTCAGGATGTTCGCGCACAATTTGTTCGGTGAAATTGGTGAAGTGCTGTGTGTTTACTACCAGATCCGTTTCATCATCACCCGTAAGCACCAGCGGTATCTCCGGAAGGATATGCATGTGCTGCATTCCGTCTTCATCCAAATAAATATAGGTGGGCACAACTGCTGCTCCTGTACGCAATGCTAACACAGTTGCCCCTATGGGCGTGGCTGCTTTCATTCTAAAAAAATCTACAAACCGGCTTTTCACTTTGGTATCCTGATCAATAAGAATGGCAATCGATCCACCCGATTTCAACACCTTAAATAATCGCACACTTTCTTTACCACGCTCAATCGCCACAGCGCCATAGGCGTTTCTGTATTGCCAGAGTAACTCATTCAGCCGTTCATCTTTCAATGCTGTGCCCACAATGTTAGGATTCAAACCGCGCAACGCCATGTTGGTGATTTGAAGATCAAAGGCTCCGAGGTGCGAGGTGAGGAACATTACTCCTTTTCCTTTTGCAAAAGCTTTTTCGTAGTTCTCGATTCCGTGTGTAATTAAGAATTTATTAAGATCCGTTAGTGTGCGTACTTTCAATGACCGCAAAATATCACCTGCATTTTTTCCTAGCATGACAAACACCTGCTTGCTCAATGCAAGAATATCGCTTGCTGATTTTTCTTTTCCGAAAGCCAAGCCTAAATGATAGATCACGCGCTCGCGAGGTTTGGGCGAAACAGCGTAAGCTATCTTTCCAAGCCAGCCACAAAAGGATAACCAAACCTTTCGGGGCAAAACGTTCGAGGCAAAAATCAGGAACCTGATAAAGAAGTATAACGAGGTGTACTTAATTCGCTTTTTTAGGGGTCTGTTTTCCATATCCGAATACCAAAGATACGAGTAGCTTTGATTAAATTTATTCATTCTATGAAGACCTTATATCTGATTCGTCACGCCAAGTCAAGCTGGGATGATAGCAACCTGGGTGACTTTGAACGCCCATTAAATAAACGTGGTGAAAAAGACGCCCCTAATATGGCTAAGCACCTGAAGGAAAAAAGGGTTACCCCGGATTTTATGATTTCAAGTCCAGCCACGCGAGCGTATGATACCTGTAAAGAGTTTGCGAAAATTCTGGATTATGATAAAGACAAAATAAAGACCGATAAACGTCTTTATCATGCCAATGAAGATCAGATTCTTACTGTGGTTCGTGAATTAAAAGATCGTGAGCACGATGTGGAAGAGGTTGTGCTACTATTTGGTCATAATCCTGGTCTAACAGAGTTTGCCAATGTGTTGCTGAACGAATATATTGACAATATTCCTACGTGCGGAATAGTTAAAACTCATTTAAATATTGATCGATGGAATGATACCTCTTTCGGCTGTGGCACACTCTCATATTTTGATTTCCCTAAGAGTAAAAAAGATTGAATTATAACTAAATAAATAAATTTATGAAACGAACAGCAACCGCCATCTGGCAAGGAAGTGGAAAGGAAGGACAAGGTCACTTAACCACACAAAGTACCGTGTTGAACAAAACACAATACTCCTATGTAAGCCGATTTGAACAAGGTATTGGCACAAATCCCGAGGAGTTGATAGCAGCGGCTCATGCCGGATGCTTCACGATGAAGTTGAGCTTCAATTTAGGTGGAGCGGGTTTCACACCCGATCAATTGGAAACCAAATGCGAAATCAATTTTGAGAACGGGGTATTAACGGAATCTCATTTAATATTAATCGCTAGCGTTAAGGGTATTGATCAAACTAAATTCGCTGAGTTAGTAGCAGATGCCGAAGCAAATTGTCCAATCTCTAAAGTATTGAATACAAAAATTCATGTTGACTTTACATTAAACTCCTGAGAATGAAAATAGCAATCATAGGCTCAGGCAATGTTGGTTCGGCCCTGGGCAAGGGATGGCTAAGGGCGGGGCATAACGTTGTGTTTGGTGTACGTGATCCTCAATCACCTAAAACACAAAAAGCACTGGCATTGATTCCGGAAGTAAAAGTGTATACCGTTCCAGAAGCATCAAAAAATGCGGAAGTGATCGTTATCACTACTCCTCCTGAGGCCGTGCTGGAATTAATTCCTCAATTGGGTGATGTGTCGAATAAAGTAATCATTGATACTACTAATTCTATTCGCACACGGCCGGAACCATTTGCCACGGCCTATGATGCTATCAAAGAAATTACAAAAAGTCAGGATGTTGTAAAATGTTTCAACTCAACTGGTTTTGAAAACATGCTCAACCCAAACTATCATGGAGAAGGGATTGATATGTTCGCTGCAGGAAACAGTGTTAAGGCCAAACAAGTGGCAGATCGGTTAGCAACAGATATTGGCTTCGCTACATGCTATGATTTTGGAGGCGATGATAAAGTTAAATTGTTGGAAAAGTTCGCGTTGAGTTGGATAAACCTTACCATCATGCAAGGTCATGGAAGAAATCTTGCCTTCAAATTAATCCGAAGATAGAAACCGAAAAAAGGGTTAACGATTAACCGGAATATAATCCTTAGCTCGCTTCTTTAACACGCCTACTTCATTGAAACGATAGCCTATCATCAGCTTGACAAAAGTGTTTGTGTTGGCAAAACGGATATCGTCAAATCGTATATAGCGTGATTGAGTTACCAGACTCATCCCACCAAAAATACGATCGCTATTATATCCTATGGCAACTCTTATATCACTATAGGTGTTTATGGCAACATCATAATATTCTTTTCCACCAGGCCGGCTATACAATATCCAGTTGTGAGCCGGACCTATTGACAAAGCACCATTCAGAAAGAAAGAATGATAAACCAGGGTGTAAGTATATCCACCGGCAACACTGATGGTTGTGTATCGCATCAAAAGCAAATTAGAGTCATTGCTTGATGAACTGGATTTCTTAGTCAGGATAACAGAATCGGCCGATAGCCGAAACGTATTTAGATTACCTGACACAATGATTGAACCACCACTTTTTATCTGACGTTCAGAATAATTGTATGCTGACTTTAATGAGAATTTCTTTTTATTGAATGCATAAATTCCGTTGATCCCGGTATTGGTCAATTCTATATCGGGTCGCTTTATCACAATGCTGGATGAACCAGAAGGATCATTAAAATAAAACCCAGTATACTTTTGTCGAAAAACATCCACCCCCCAATTATTTCCTATAAAATTCGCATGAAATTCTCGCGCATCCGTAGAACCATAAGCAGACTGACTCTTCTCGTTGATAGGTAAAGTGAAAGAAATCTCAGCAGCAACTTCAAACAGGTAAAGGCCCAAGCCTAAGCTGAATGCACTATTGGGTTTATATTTTATCTTATCATTATCACCATTTCGGATGTCAAAAGAAAGAGAACGCTTTTTAAAAAGCGGCCAAACAAAAAACTTATCCGGAAATTCTTGAATATATTCAATCCCTAACGAGTCGGGCGAATGCTGCCCAAGAGTAACTTTAGTTGCTAATAAAAATAAAAGTGAAACTAATAGGTAACGGATCATCCGCTATAGTATATACTCACTCAAATCTCTGTTCTTGACCAGGCCACTTAACTTCTCTTTCACCATCTCTTTAGTAATGGTAATCTGGGAATTTTTTGGGATTTTATCTGGAACATCAAATGAAAATTCATTTAATAATCTACTCATCACCGTATGTAGTCTGCGGGCTCCAATGTTTTCAACTTCAGCATTGATATCAAAGGCAGCCTGGGCTATCTCCGAAATTGAATCTTCAGAAAATTCCAATTGAACACCCTCTGCTTCAAATAATGCTTTATATTGTTTAGTCAACGCATTTTTTGGTTCAGTTAGTATGCGTACAAAATCATCCTTAGTAAGATTAGTGAGCTCTACGCGAATCGGAAAGCGACCTTGTAGCTCAGGAATGAGATCAGAAGGCTTTGAAATATGAAAGGCTCCAGCGGCCACAAACAAAACGTGATCAGTCTTAATAACGCCATACTTTGTATTCACGGTACTTCCTTCCACGATCGGAAGTAAATCACGTTGAACTCCTTCCCGGCTTACATCAGGTCCACCACCACCTTTCTTTCCAGAACCTGAAACAATTTTATCGATCTCATCAATAAAAATAATTCCAGTGTCCTCCGCTTTGCGCAGCGCTTCTTCTTTCACTTCATCCATGTCGATGAGTTTAAGTGCTTCCTCTTCCAACAAAATTTTTCTTGCTTCACCTACGGTAACTTTCCGTTTCCTTGGTTTCTTTGGCATCATACCGCCTATCATTTCCTGAAGGTTCATCATGGACACTTCATCCATCATACCTGCACCAATCATTCCAACACCAGAACCTGAATTTTGCTTAATGTTGATTTCGATCTTTCGATCTTCCAATTCACCATTTTTTATTTTCTCACGAAATAAATTGCGGGTGCGTTCATTCAACTCTACATCACTCGTGGGGGTTTCTTGTGACTCATCTGATGACACTGTAAAGCCAGCCGTTTTTGATCGCATAGGAGGAATCAACGCATCTAAAATAACTTCTTCTACTGCTTGCGCTGCCTTCTCCTTTACTTCCTCCTTCTTTCTCGCTTTCACCATGTTTACTGATTGCTCCACCAGATCACGCACCATGCTTTCCACATCACGACCTACGTAACCTACTTCGGTAAATTTGGAGGCTTCTACTTTTATAAATGGCGCATCGGCAATGCGAGCTAGCCTTCTGGCGATTTCTGTTTTACCTACGCCTGTTGCCCCGATCATTAAAATATTATTGGGAACAATCTCACTCTGAATATCGGACGTAACACTCATACGTCTCCAACGATTTCGCAACGCAATAGCCACATTACGTTTTGCTTCATACTGACCAATGATATATTTATCCAGCTCTTGAACAATCTGCTGTGGCGTAAAATATTTCGAATCTAACATCTAATTCTATTTATGGATTTTAAAAAGCTACGCTTTGACATCGGTTAACACAAACGTAAGTGGCTTATCCACTTTTTCTTTTAGCAAAGCGATTTTCAATACCTGGTCAACTGTGTCTACATAATGAAACGTAAGTCCTTTGATATACTGTTTTTCAATTTCAAGAATATCACGTTTGTTACGTTCACTCAGAATAATTTCTTTGATGCCACTTCTCTTTGCGGCCAGCATTTTTTCCTTAATCCCACCAACAGGAAGCACTTTTCCGCGCAACGTGATTTCACCGGTCATGGCCAGTTTGTCTTTTACTTTCCGTTGCGTGAAAATAGAAGCTAATGAAGTCAACATAGTGATACCCGCAGAAGGTCCGTCTTTTGGCACTGCACCTGCAGGCACGTGAATGTGTAAGTCATATTGCTGAAACACGCGATGATCAATACCAAGCTGTTCCGCACTTGATTTTAAATAGGACAATGCCGCCATCGCTGATTCCTTCATCACATCACCCAACTGACCGGAGATGGTTAGCGCACCTTTTCCCTTATTCAAGCTAGACTCGACAAAAAGAATATCACCACCTACTTGCGTCCAGGCAAGACCTGTTACAACACCTGCAATGTTATTGCCCTGATATAGTTCTTCGTCATAGATTTCAGCGCCAAGTACTTTAACAACAAATTCCGGAGTAACATCCTTGTCAAACTCTTCTTCCATCGCCACCGACTTTGCTATACTTCGCACTACAGAGCTAATTTTTCGTTCGAGGCTTCTTACCCCCGATTCTCTTGTATAACTCTCTATCACTTTCAGTAGCGCCTCTTTCGAAAATTTAACTTGCGAAGATTTCAATCCGTGTTCTGCCAGTTGCTTTGGCACTAAATGTTTGATCGCGATCTGAAGCTTCTCCTCCACAGTATAACCAGTCAATTCGATAATCTCCATACGATCGCGCAAAGCAGGATGAATGCTATCCAATGAATTTGCTGTCGAAATAAATAGCACTTTGGAAAGGTCATATTCGACCTCCAGGTAATTATCACCGAACGTATTATTCTGTTCCGGATCCAACACTTCAAGCAACGCAGAAGAAGGATCACCACGGAAATCAGATTTCACTTTATCGATTTCATCTAAAATGAAAACCGGATTGGATGACTTTGCCTTTTTGATGTTGGCCAAAATCTTACCGGGCATCGCACCTACATACGTTTTACGATGACCACGTATTTCCGCCTCATCATGCACACCACCCAATGACATACGCACATAATTACGATGAAGTGACTTTGCGATTGATTTTCCCAGCGAAGTTTTTCCCGCACCCGGAGGGCCATACAAACAAAGTATAGGTCCTTTCATATCTTTCTTCAACTTGAGCACTGCTAAATACTCAATGATGCGTGTCTTCACTTTCTCAAGACCGAAATGATCTTTGTCAAGAATCTTACGCGCCTTCTTCAAATCAAAATCATCTATGGTATATTCATGCCATGGTAAATCGAGCATGAATTCTACATAGTTCATGGCAACCGGAAATTCTGCAGCCTGCGGGTTAATACGAAGTAACTTATCTAGTTCTTTATTGAAATGTTCAGCGGCAGCCTTTGACCATTTCTTCTCTGCTCCACGCTTTCTTAATTTTTCAATCTCCTTATCTGGACCATCATAACCCAACTCGTCTTGCAATACCCTTATCTGCTGACGCAGAAAATAATCACGTTGCTGTTGATCGATGTCGGTGTGCACCCGCTTCTGAATCTCATGCTTGATCTCCAGCATTTGAATTTCTTTCAGCATGAACTGCAACAACAAGGTACCGCGATCAATAATATTATTCGTTTCGAGAATCTTTTGTTTATCGCCAACCTCAACATTTAAGTTCGATGCCACGAAGTGAATTAAAAACCCTGTGCTTTGAATATTATCCAAGGCCACTTGCGCTTCTTGAGGAATATCTGGATTGAGTTTTAATATTTTTGAAGCTGCATCTTTCAAGGATTGAACGAGTGCTTTCACTTCCTTGCTTTCCAGATCAAGTGTCGGCTCAACCTGCAATTCAATCTTGGCCGTCATAAAAGGTTCATCTTGCAAAAACTCTTTTATCGCAAACCGATTCTTTCCCTGAATGATGATTGTTGTGTTTCCATCTGGCAACACCAACATTTTTATAATCCGGGCCACCGTTCCAAACCGATAAAGATCATCAGAGTTTGGTTCTTCAGCTTGCTTATTTTTTTGTGCTATTACTCCAATAATCCGATTGCCCTGATAGGCTTTCTTAATTAATCGAATCGACTTTTGCCGCGTGACCGTTATGGGTATAACAACCCCTGGAAACAAGACCGTATTTTTTATGGGAAGAATAGAAAGTTCTTCAGGAAGATCCTCCGGTTTAAGATCTGATTCCTGTTCGGGATTGATCAATTGAATCATCTCGTCCGAATCGTCCTGAACCATTGGAGTTATTGCTAAGGATTTAAACATAGGTTATGGAGTGCCAATTTGACACAAAAAAAGGGTGTATCCAATTAATTTTATATGCTGCGACTCAGAGTCAATCCGTGTGCCATGGTTTTGCTAATCAGCCAAAATTGTTTCAATTTTCGTACAGTGATGAATTTATCTAACAAGCCTGTAAGCATCCCAAAACTCTGCATTCTGTTGTTTTTAGCAGCACTATTCGGAAACCACACCCACTTATACGCTCAAAAGGAAAAGAAAGGTTTTAAAAAAGGCAGCACAATCGCACTCAATGACTCTATAACCACCTACAGCCAGTCTGACATATTTGTTTTTCCAAACGTCAATAAAGTTGGCTTTTATTATGACGAGGCCGAATTGAAAAAAATACATGGTCTTGATAAAAAAGGCGATGAAGAAGCCATGTATGCTGCTTTAAAAGATTATGTGAAAAACTTCGGTATCGAGAATTTTAACAGAAATATTGCCATGATCTGGCGATTGGCGAAACTTTCAGAGGTAAATGGACCACGCGGTGAAGCTCTATTGCTTTATAAATTGGTACTCAAGCATCATCAACAAGGCTTGGATATTAAAAACATCTACGCCTCCTACCAACAATTAGATCCTGATAAAAAAGAAAACTATGTTCCTTTAGATTTCTATTATCAGTTGGTCGATTACAGAAAAGATATTGATACCCTTCGCCCACCAAAATCAATTTTGCTCAATATGGGTGATGATATCAATTCCCGAAAAGAAGATTATGGACCTACTGTTGGAAATACGGATGACCTGATTTTATTCACTTCTAAAAGAAATGAAAAAAGTGATGGCACCTATAATGAAGATCTTTTTTTCAGTACCAAGATTGAAGGCAGATGGTCGTTGGCTGAACCCTTTGTAAATATCAATAGTACGTATAACGAAGGATCGGCTTGCATCAGCGAAGACGGAAATTATCTTTTCTTTTCACGATGCAATGCGCCCGATGGATCTGGCAATTGCGATTTATATGTCGCTAATATGAAAGCGGAGAACAAAACCTGGGGCAACATAAAAAATCTAGGTCCCAACATCAATAGCACAGGCTGGGATTCGCACCCATCACTCACCCATAGTGGCGACACGTTATTCTTCGCATCCAATCGTGCAGGAAGCTTTGGACTTTCTGATATTTACTTTGCCGTAAAAGATAAAAAAGGACTATGGCAAAAGGCGCAAAATGCCGGACCCATCATAAATACGGTAAACAGTGAAGTGAGTCCTTTCTTTCATCACACGTTTAATGTTCTCTACTTCAGCTCCAATGGACACCCTTTAAACTTTGGTGAGTTTGATATTTATAAATCCAACAAGATTAAAAACAGTTGGAGTGATCCCAGAAACACAGGGCCACTAGTGAACGGAAGCGGCAGTGAATATTATTTTACTATCGACTCTAAATCTGAAAATCTATATTATGCACGATCCACACAGGATGATCTAAAGAATCTTGATCTCCATTCCTTTCCGGTGCCTATGGAAGCGCAACCCAATGCCATCACCACGTTGAAGGGAAGCCTGAAAGATCCTAATGGAAATCCTGAGAAAGGAATTGTATCGGTGATAGATCTCGACCAGGGAGTAGAAGTGGCTCCCAAATTTATTCGCAATGATGGTACGTTTGATTTCAACCTGATCAACAAACGTAACTATCTGTTGATCATTCAAGGCGATGAGTTCTTCCGCATTGAAGAAATATTTTTTCTGAATGGCGATAGTGAAATCAATAAGATTGCTGAGCCGCTGGAAAGTAAACTTGCCTTTCAATCGCTCGAATTTGAAAATGGAAAGGCAAATATTCTGACTACCATGCACGATGATCTTGATAAGCTTGCCAACTTTTTAATTGATCATCCAAATTTTAAATTAAAAATCTCCGGCCATACCGATTCAGCAGGAAAAGAAGAATCCAACCTTCGTTTGTCACAAGCACGAGCCGATGCCATCAAAAATTATCTATCCGCTGAATTTCCAATTGACGTTTCGCGCATTACAGCCATTGGGTATGGCAGTGCTAAACCGATTGTTCAAGAAGTTACTGACGATCACAAGCAACTCAACCGCAGGGTAGAATTTGAAATCATCAAAGATTGATTTCAATCCTCACATTTTTTCAGTTAATTATCGTATCTAAATTCAAACTCATGAAAAAAAATATTTTCTTTCTGTTCCTCTTGTCTGGATTCATTGTTCAGGCACAAACGGAAATCAATCCCAAGGTGAAACCTGATCGCGACAAGGAATTTGTCGCGACTGAATTGAATAAGAAATTTCCCGTTTATCAAAAAGTAGCGCAGGATATTTGGTCTTATGCTGAACTCGGTTTTCTTGAAACACAAAGCACCGAACGCTTACAAGGAGTATTACGAAGTGAGGGGTTTACTATTAAAGCTGGTGTATCAGAAATGCCCACTGCCTTTTTGGCGAGCTATGGAAGTGGTGGTCCGGTCATTGGTATTCTCGCAGAGTTTGATGCGCTCCCAGGACTTTCACAGGATTCAGTTCCTGACAGAAAAGTAAAAGTTGAAGGAGGACCCGGTCATGCATGCGGACATCATTTATTTGGAACTGCCTCCGTAGCCGCTGCTGTAACATTGAAAGACTGGCTGATAAAAAATAAAAAAGCCGGAACGATAAAATTATTTGGAACTCCGGCAGAAGAAGGCGGATCCGCCAAAGTGTATATGGTGCGCGATGGTTTATTCAATGATGTAGATGTGGTTTTGCATTGGCATCCATCCAGTGATAATGATGCAAGCCCTGAATCGTGCCTGGCTATTAAACAAACCATTTTTAAATTTTATGGTCGATCTGCACATGCCGCTGCCGCACCACAAGCAGGTCGCTCTGCGTTAGATGGGCTAGAGGCCATGAACTACATGGTCAACCTGATGCGTGAACATGTTCCGCAGGAAACACGCATACATTATGTGATCAACAAAGGTGGATTGGCAGCCAATGTTGTTCCTGATTATGCCGAAGCAGAATACATGGTGCGTCACCCCGATGCACGTATGGTGGAAGAAATCTGGAATCGCATTGTGAAAGCTGCCGAAGGAGCAGCCAGTGGAACAGAAACTACGATGAAGTATGAAGTGATCTCTGGTTCATTCAATCTGGTACCCAACGAAACACTTGCTCGGCTTATGTACAACAACCTCAAGACGGTTGGTGGCGTAAACTACACTCCAGAAGAAGTTGAGTTCGGGAAAAAAATTCAAAGCACACTAACCTTTAAAGTACCACCTCTCGAATCAGCAACCCAAGTACAACCTTTCAAGACAGGTGGCTTCTTCCCCGCATCTACTGATGTTGGAGATATCACATGGGTAGTGCCCACTGCTGGATTAGGCACAGCCACATGGGTGCCGGGAGTGCCGGCTCACTCCTGGCAAGCGGTAGCAACCGGTGGCACGAGCATTGGCTATAAAGCGATGAATAATGCGGCCAAGATTATTGCTATGACAGGAATAGATATTTTCAACAATCCTTCAGTTATCGGAAAAGCAAAAAAGGAATTAGCCGATTATGTTGGTCCTGATTTTAAATACAAATCTATGATTGGTGATCG
>JAYVTC010000008.1:0-3997 GCA_043774745.1 Cyclobacteriaceae bacterium
ATTCTTGCTTCAAGCTTTGGTCAGGCCGAGAAAGCAGAACACGATCTGCAAGTCATCATGAAACAACTTGACGTGATTGGGCTATCTGTGGCGGTAGTAAAAAAAGGTGAAATCATTTATACTCATTCTTATGGAATGAAAGACATCGAAAGCGGAATACCACTCACCGATCAGAATATTTTTAGAATAGCCTCCATCTCAAAATCATTCTCCGCCACATCCATCATGCAACTGGTTGAGGCTAAGAAACTATCTTTGGATGATGATTTCAGCGATCTGGTTGGTTTTAAAATACGAAATCCAAAATTCCCGGAAACGGTAATCACACTTAAGATGGTGCTCTCACATACCTCCAGCATCAATGACAGTCAGGGTTATTTTAATTTAGATGCTATTAATCCCAACAAAGGCACAGACTGGGCCCGATGCTACAATGACTATGAGCCAGGCAAGGGATACCAATATTGTAACCTTAACTACAACATGGTGGGTGCTGTAATCGAAAAAAAATCTGCGGAACGTTTCGACATGTACGTGAAGAGACACATCTTAAATCCATTGAAATTATATGGCGGTTATTGTGTAGACTCGTTGGACAACAATCGCCTTGCTACATTATATGTGTATGATTCGGCTACGAAAAGTTTTACAGCATCGCCAGCCGCTTATGCACCACGAAGAGAAGAAATAAAAAATTATGTAATGGGATATAGCACGCCCATCTTTTCACCCACCGGTGGAATGAAAATATCCGCCACTGATCTGGCAAAGTATATGACTATGCACATGAATGGCGGCAACTACAAAGGAGTCAAAATTATTTCTAAAAAGAGTTCAACATTAATGCAGACCGCCATCACCGATGAAGAAGGTTATGGTTTAGCCATCAGCAATCTCAATGATTTGATTCCTGGGAAGGTGATGACGGGGCATACGGGTTCAGCATATGGTCTCTACAGTGCCATGTTTTTTCATCCTAAAGAAAAATTTGGAATCGTAGTGATCACTAATGGATGTAACGCAACGTATACGAATGGCATCAACGATGTATTGAGAACAACCATTAACAGTTTGTATGACAACTTTATAAAATAGCGTCAGGTGTCAAGTGAAAAATTGAATCCAGGAAAGATCAAACATGGAATACAAAGCATCCTTAGATCAGGCTTCTAAAATAATCACCGGCTTAATAACTGTGCTATTTTTTGGAATCACTTCCTGGAATTTATGGTTGATGTATACTTCATTTGATAACCTGGTCCATTTTGGTAGCAACATCGCTTCCGTCATTCTGATTTTAAGCATCTATCTATTCTGTTATCTTTTCAGGCCCGTGCGGTATGTAGTTGATAAAAATCGATTAACGATCAAACGTCCATTGAAAGATTATCATCTTAACCTCAACAAGATTAAAAATGTGACACTGGCCAGTAACAAGTCTATGAAGTGGACTGCAAGAAAATTTGGTGTGGGCGGGCTCTTTGGATACTTTGGAAAGTTCAGTAACCAAACCTATGGAAACATGACCTGGTATGCAACACAACGAAAAAACTATCTCGTGCTTGAAACAAGCAGCAACCGTAAAATTGTTTTAACACCTGATAACATGGACATGGTGAAAGAACTTGATACGTTAATTAAGAAATCAGATCACTGATCACTGCTTTGAGAGATAACAATAATTGATTAGAAGTAAAAAAGTGCTTGTTTTAAAGATGAATGTTTGACACCTGTAGCTTTCAACTCCTCAACTAAATGATAAGCAAAAAGACATGGGATGGTGTGTACACGATCAGGACAGCAACCCAGGCTGATGCAAAGCAAATGGAGAAAGTTCAATTAATCTGTTTTCCTACGCTCACAGCAGACGAACGATTAACGAAAGAACATTATGCCAACCATATAAAAATATTTCCTGAAGGACAATTGGTTGTTACGCATAACGATAAAGTAATTGCATCCTCCAGTACGCTGAGAATTCACTTCCCTAAACTCAATCATACCTTAATGGATGCAACGGATAATCTATGGATTACTGGTGCACACCAGGCTGATGGTGACTGGCTATATCAATTTGATATAGGAGTATTGCCAATATACCGCGGGCTAAAACTATCTACAGAACTGTATAACGCCCATCAAGACATGGTAAGGCAATTCGGGATGAAAGGACAAATAACCGTAGGCATGACCATTGGCTATGCGATGTACAAGGAGAAATATTCGGTTCAGGAATATTGTGAAAAACTAAAGAACAATGAACTTACCGACCCCACTATAACACCTCAGCGCAAGGCTGGATTTCAGTGGGTGAAACCCATTTTTAACTACCTGGAAGATCCCACAGCAGGGAATTGCAGCGTATTGATGGTATGGCCACTTAAAGGAGTTTCTTTTCAAAAGTATATTGAAGATGATAAGAATTTATAAAACACTATAAAAAGGAGTATCGAATAAATGAATTACATCTTAGAAACAGAAAAATTAAGACTGAGAGAATTAACAATGAATGATACTACATTCATTATAGAACTCGTCAACAGTGTGGGTTGGCTAAAATTCATTGGAGATAGAAATATTAAGACTGATGAGCAGGCAAAAGTTTATCTTGAAAATGGGCCAATGAAAAGTTATAAGGAAAATGGATTCGGTCTATGGCTTGTTGAAACAAAAGACACCAAAAAATCCATTGGCATGTGTGGCCTGCTAAGGAGAGATTATCTGGATCACCCTGACATTGGATTTGCATTTTTACCAGAATTCATCAGAATGGGTTTGGGTTTTGAAGCTGCTGCGGCAACCCTGTCGATGGCCAAAGACCAATTGAAACTACTTACCCTTTGCGCTATTACGATGCCCACTAATCATGCATCGATAAAACTTCTGGAGAAAATCGGAATGAGATTTATGAAGTCCCTTTCTCCTCCCGGAAGCCAGGAAGACTTACATCTTTATAGCAACTGATCATTAAATCATTTCTGGTTGCTGCAAGTACGCCAAACTAAAAGTCAAAATAAATATTGATCTTGAACTTGTACCAAAAACTCTACCACCAGCTTTTCAGCATCATCAAGGAGCAAAATAAACGGATAGGCAGGTCATGAAATCACGACCTTACACTTGGACATTGATGTGGTTTTCTTACTTTCGTTAAGTTCAAGCCATAAAATTGCCTATGTCTCGTCTTTTTTCTATCGCCTTGATAGCTATTCTTTCATCCTGTATCCTCGAAGACTCAGATATTACTACTCTTGATGGGCTTAAGAAATTAAAACTCAAGGGGGTTGAAATAACTCAGGTACTTAATAGTGGCACGATAACTCAAGGTATGCCGACACAAGACTCTGTGTTAAATATTTCTTTCAGTCTTGGTAAACTCACCAAACAGACCAAGATTCAATGGCAGGATGTTCAGAGTAGCTCCAAACTAAAATTCAGGAGTGGCGTAACTTCCAGTATTACCGTAAAAAACCGATACTTTGACAATGGAAAAATTCGTTCTTGCTGGGTCTTTTCAGGAAGTATATTAAGAGAACAGTATTATTTTACCTACAACGCCCAAGGCAAGTTAATTATTCTTATTGCCAACATTCTGGAAGAAGGAAAGACGGAACCCTACAAAACTTTTGACTCGTTGTTATATGGCGATCAGGGAGATTTTAGATATGGAATACGAAGTACTCCATTAGCAGATGCCAAAAGACGCTTGATTTTTGGAGGTGATCCATTATCGAATGAGGCTTGCCCATTTTTATTACCCATAAATTTCATGGATGCAAGTATTACCGATAAACAATACAACTATTGTGATAAGGATAATTTCTATATTTATCCTGGGGGAGAATCAGTCGATTTTTATGTGATCGGTGACGACCTATTAGAAGAAGTTTACATTGGCAACAGGCGCAAGGAAAGCGATCGCAATTGTTGCGGGGATCAATATTACTTTCATCCTCTGATGTTGGTACCCATCAATTTCCTAATACGCATTGCCTAT
>JAYVTC010000009.1:0-2264 GCA_043774745.1 Cyclobacteriaceae bacterium
TAGAAAATTTTGCAATAACGTAACAACGAAGAAACGATTTTGCAATTGAATTACTAACGGAGATCATCCCGCCATGCGCATTACCAGACAACTACACAATCCTATGTTTCGTCAATACTCAGACCATGAATTTTCCGAGAAATTAAAGAAAATTGATTCGATTTTGGATTTATACCCGGAAGTAGCGCACTGGGTCATGGCCGACTTAGCCCCAGGCTTAGATCCTCGCGGAGCGTCTGGAATGACAGCCGAAGAAGTTTTGAGAGCTGGCCTTTTGATGCAAATTGAAAATTTAACATACAGACAGCTTGAATTTCACCTCAAAGATTCAATGACCATGAGAGCATTTGTAAGGATTAACGACAGTAAAAGTTACAGTAGGTCGGCACTGCAAGCGAATATCAAATCGATTTCTGAGGCAACATGGCAAAAAATTCATGGCCTGACTGTGATGCACGCGAAGCAGATCGGTATCGAAAAAGGAAAAACGGTTCGCATGGATGCAACTGTTGTTGAAAGTAATATTTCCGCACCAAGAGATTCGCAATTGATGGTTGATTGCCTTCGAGTTATTTCACGAATTGTATTTTGGATAAATGCACAAGGGCTTGGAATAAAGCTTTCTTATAAACACAAGAAAGCAAAGGCCGCAAGTTTGGCCATTTTGAACGCAAAAAATGAAGAAGCTAGGCTCGAATTTTATTTGCCACTTATTTTAGGTTCTGGTGATGTATTCATGCAATTACCGCAAATAATAAGTATACTAGAGAGTTCTGAAAATTTGCCTAAAACGCGCAATAAACATGTCATAACACTTAATAATCTGACCGGTCTTTTTGAAGGTATTATTGCTCAAACAATTGCCCGAGTAGTGGATGGCGAAAAAGTAGATTCGAGCGATAAAATAATTTCGATATTTGAAGAACATTCAGATGTTATTGTGAAAAGCCGAAGAGAAACTCAATTTGGTCACAAATTTTTCCTGACCACAGGCAAAAGTAACTTAGTGATTGATTGCCAAATTGCAGATGGAAATCCTGCCGACTCAGAACGATTTATGGAAATGCTGCACCGCACAAAAGCCATATTCGGAAAATTTCCAAGCGAAACTACTGCTGATGGAGGGTTTGCTTCAGCTAAAAATGTTGAACTTGCCAAAATAGCGGGGGTCAAAAATGTGTGTTTTAACAAACGATGTGGCTTGGAGATATTGGATATGTGCAAAACTAAAACAACCTTTAAACGCCTTGCAAAATTCCGAGCCGGAATAGAAAGCAATATTTCCGCACTCAAACGAGGTTTTGGACTCACTCGAGCTTTTTGGAAGGGTTCTGATGGTTTTAATGCCTTTGTTTGGAGCGGAGTAGTCGCATACAATTTCATGATTTTAGCAAAATAAAAATAAGCAATGGCGGGTTGCCCTATTCCGTCAGAAAGGACAGCCCGCAAAAGTACTGAAAATTCGAAAAATAATATTGGCCATGTGTGCCAATAGTTCTCCCCTTGGGTTATGCAGATTTCAGTTTGAAACTACTTTTGAAATTGTCCAATTCCGGACAGACACTAATTATTCCAGAAATGCAAAAAAATTGACACAAAAAAAATGCCTAGGGGCTGATAGACAATTAAGTTACTTTAAAATTGTAAAATTTTTACAACTTAAAAAAACGGGAACAATCATGAAAAGACGCATTGCCTTGGGAATCTTAAGAGACTGTGCTGCACTTTTACTTGTAGCCTGTGCAAATCGATCTCCCAACTCCCAAAGCGATACTATGAGTTCAAATGGCTATGGGTATGGCGGCTACGGATACGGGCACGGTGCATACGGATATGGCTACAATCATACCGGATACGGCTACGGATACGGTCGCGGTGCATACGGCTACGGCTACAATCATATCGGATACGGCTACGGATACGGTCACAGCGGATATGGAACTTCTATCCAAAGAAATTGGTTTGATGATATTGTCAATACCAACAATACAAAATCTGTCCCTCAAATTTCAGCAAATGAAACTATCGCCGTTGGAAAAAATAAATATTTTTCAACCGACTTCTTTGAAAAATTTAAGATTTAAAGTAATCTTTTCTCACTATCAAAATTCAATATTAGTGGGAATTCCCTATGCAAAAAATACAATTTTATTTAAATAGAATAACATTTCAATCTCTAGTTTTTATTTTCAATATTTTAAAAAAATTTGAGACCGGTAGAAAAATCAATGCTTCTCTAGACTCTAAATTCGATTTTTCCTACC
>JAYVTC010000010.1:0-3773 GCA_043774745.1 Cyclobacteriaceae bacterium
AAGGAGATATTAAATGGATTGAAGTGGCAGGTCTGCCGGTTCGATTGGAAGGGGGAAAAATTGGTTGGAGTGGAGTGATCAGTGACATTCGTCAAAGAAAGGAATTAGAACAAAAGCAAAAAGAATCAGACTTGCGCTATCGCAACCTGGTTGAGTCATTACCACTTGGTATGGGGATTCATCAAAAAGGGAAATTGGTTTATGCCAATGAATATGCGGCATCCATGTTAGAAGCAACCAGTGTTGATCAGTTAATTGGTAAATCCGTACTCGATTTTGTTCATCCGGAAGAACTTCCTGCTGTCAAAGAGCGAATGAAAAGTGTGATGATGGGACGGCCAATTTCAGGTGTCAAGGAGAGATTTGTCACATTGCGAGGTAAAGAAATATATGTAGAGACCTCGGCTCATCCGTTTATTTTCTTTGGACAACCAGCCGTGCAATTGATTGTTAGAGACGTTACGGAACAGACAGAAACAAAGGAAAAAATTAAGAAAACAGAACTGCTTTTTTCTGAGTTGTTTAACAGTTCACCTATGGCTATCGTATTACTCGATAGTAAGGGTAACGTAGATCGTGTTAATAGAGGCTTTGAATTAATGTTTGGGTTTACTATTTCTGAACTCAAAGGGAAAAGTTTGAATGAGTTTATCGTTCCCTCTGCGTTGGAGTCTGAGGGCAATGATTTAAATTCTGTTATATCAAGCGATCAGGTAGTGCGATTGGAAACCATTCGGGTGAGCAGAGACGATGAACGCCTTTCAGTAATTATTTATGGAGTTCCGGTTCATTTTGAAGACAAAACCATTGGAATTTTTGGAGTATACGTAGATATCACAGATCAGAAAATGATAGAGGAGGAACTCAAGGTGAGAAATATAGAACTAGACAATTTTGTATATAAAGTCTCGCATGATTTGCGTGCTCCATTGTCGTCCGTGCTGGGGTTGGTTAACCTGGCTCAGCATCCGCAAAATGAAGATGACCCCAAAGCTTATCTTAAAATTATTGGCGAAAAGGTGAATCAACTTGACCATTTCATCAGTGATGTGTTAAGCCATTCAAAAAACCTAAAGTTAGAAATTAAGACGGGCATCATTCACTTTGAAGAAATTGTTGATACTGCCTTTCGTAACTTAAGTTATATGGAGGGTGCGGACCAGATTCAAAAAGATATTCAGATATCTGAGGGAGATTTTTATAGCGATCCATGGAGAATAGAAGAGATATTCAGAAATCTGATTTCTAACGCCATTAAGTATCGGAAAATAAGCAATCCACCACATGAAATAAAAATCATGATTACCATTGAACACGAGGTGGCGATTATATCATTTAAAGACAATGGCATTGGAATAACGAAGCAAAACCTTAGTAAGATATTTGATATGTTTTATCGGGCTAGTGAACAATCTGGTGGTTCGGGACTTGGTTTGTATATTGTTAAGAACGCGGTGGAAAAGTTAGGCGGCCGGGTATCGGTAGGCAGTGAAGCTGGCGTGTATACATTTTTTGAAATAGTATTGCCAAACCAGAGGAATTCCACTTTATAGAATTATTTTTAGTGCTATGCATATAAAGGAAGTGCTAACTGAATCAGAGAAGAAAGAGTTTCTTCTTCTGCCGGTTCGTCTCTATAATAACACTCCCAATTGGATACGGCCTTTGGATGCCGATGTAGAGGGTGTTTTTGATGAAGACAAGAATAAGACGTTTCATCATGGAGAATGTATTCGGTGGACACTTACTAATGATCAGGGTGAGACGATTGGCAGAGTGGCAGCATTCATAAATCAGAAAACTGTGAGTAAGGGTAATGATCAGCCCACAGGAGGCATGGGTTTCTTTGAATGCATTGAGAACAAAGAAGCTGCTTTTAAGCTTTTTGATGAGTGTAAAAAGTGGCTTCGGCAAAAAGGTATGGAGGCTATGGATGGTCCCATAAATTTTGGAAATCGTGACCGATGGTGGGGCCTTTTGCTGCAGGGTTTTGATCGCGAACCGAACTATCAATGCAATTACAATTTTCCGTATTATCAAAAGCTTTTTGAGGAGTATGGATTTAAGGTTTATTTCTATCAACTCACCTTTGGTCGTCCGATACAAGGCCCGATTGATGCACGTCTGCTTGAAAAATCTTTATTGGTTGAGAAAGACCCTAATTACCGGTTTGGGTACGTAAAGAAATCACAATGGAGCATATTGCCTGAGCAAATCAGAAAAGTGTACAACAAAGCTTGGGCAAAAAGAGGCGAAATACCTGAACTCACGGAATCACAGGCAAAGCATCTGGTGAAACAGATGAAGCCCATCATGGATGAAAAGTTACTCTGGTTCGGGTACTACAAAGAAGAACCTATTGCATTCTTTCTTTCGTTGCCGGAAGTAAATCAGGTTTTCAAACATGTGAATGGAAAATTGAATTTAATCGGTAAATTGAAATTCGTAGGGCATAAACTAATGAAGACGAATAAGAAAGCATTTGGAATTCTATTCGGTCTTGCCCCAGAACATCAGGGTAAAGGAGTGGATGGTGCGATCATAGAAAGTTTTAGAAAGTTTGCTCAAGGTGGAGGTATATCCTACACTGATTATGAAATGAATTGGATTGGTGATTTCAACCCTAAAATGATTCGGGTGGTAGAACAAATTAATGCTCCTGTAGTGAAGAAGCATGCCACGTATCGGAAACTTTTTGATGAGACAAAGCCATTCAAAAGAATGCCGATTATTAATTAACTGCAACTATGCAAAAGCAGGAGGAGGAGACCCACTCAAGTTTTTTATTTCGTAATCTTTTTAAAGGCCTGCTTTGGTTTGCCGTAATTATTACTGCTTTCATTTTAATGGAAGGGTATATACAAGAAAACTTCAAGACTCATATCGAAGACATCCGTGCCAACCCGGGTATCTTATATGGCGTGTATACACTATCTGAAATCATCTTTGGTATTCTGCCCCCGGAATTATTCATGATGATTTGGATTCTTGATAACATCGATTTAGCAGGATTTATTATTAATCTTTCTATACTCACTGTAATTTCATACGGAGCAGGAGTGTTGGGCTATTATATTGGCAAGAATTTTTCCAAGACCAATTTTTATCAAACACGAATACGAGAACAGTATTTAAAGCAGTATGAGAGTAAACTCAAGAAATTTGGTGGCTACCTTGTATTTGTAGGAGCAGTTACACCAGTGCCATTTTCAGCAACGTGCATGTTAGCTGGTTCCATCAATATGAATGTTAAACATTTTCTTTTGATTTGCATTTCTCGTGTTTTGAGATTTTCTGTTTATGGCTGGATGGTGTGGAGCTTCCCCAACTGGTTCAACGGTTGAAAAAAATGCCACTCGGTTGAAGTGGCATTCCTATCTGGTGAAATTTATTTCTTCCTTAAGCTTTTTTTTGCAGGACAAGTGTTCAGTCCCACAATCGCATAGATCGGGCAGAAACTGATCAGACTCGTTAAAACAAAAATTCCACTTAATGCCACAAGCACCAGTCCAACAGTGCCTGGTACAATTCCTGTAAAGTAGAGTACAGCAAAAACAGCAGCAAGTATCACACGGATAATTCTATCTGCATTTCCAACATTCTTTTTCATACGAGTTTAACGTTTTAATTATTGATGGTTTCGATTGTCCAAACCAATAAATAAGCAATGCTAAGGCAGATGATGCATACGAGGATGAACTTGACCAGCTTGCTTTTCATTTCTTTGATTTGTTGAATCAAAGGTAGATTTTGTACAAGACCATAACCGGTGA
>JAYVTC010000011.1:0-26662 GCA_043774745.1 Cyclobacteriaceae bacterium
TTCAACCCCTTCAGGGTTGTGATGAGGTTTTATTTCTTTTCTCCGGATTTCATCCGGAGCTATTCAAATTTAAGTCCTTCGGGCTTCTGATTCGGATTAGCACAATCCTTATGGAAATCCTCACTGCTTTTTACTTTTGAGAAAGAATCCCGAAGGGATTTAATATAAATAGCCTCGCATGAAATGCGAGGTTGATGATCTAGAACGAACACCAACCGCGTTGCTGTTGAATATCTACAGCAGATATTTTTCATCAAACTCTACCCCGTGTTCATTCAACAACTCAATTAATTCTTCCTTATAGGTTTTATGTTTATGATGGGCTTCTTGATGCTTTACATATTCAATCAATTTGTCTTTTTCCTTAAACGAATAGGTAAACGCGCCATACCCGTCCTGCCAACCATCAAATCCCTTAAATAGTCCTGTCTCTTTGATCTGCTTACTGCTCGCCAACTTAATATCCTTTACCAATGATGCCAACGCAATGGATGGGTGTAAATGAGTTAAGATATGGATATGGTCCGTAACACCACCGATTTGATACAGATGACATTTTTGGTTTTTTAAAAGGCCCCAGATGTACTTAAATAATTCTTTCCGGTTTTCATCGGTCAATGTATGTTCACGGTCTTTTGTGCTGAACACGATTTGATATAATATTTGGGTGAAGGTGCTCATAGTATTGATTTTTGTTCAACCCTTTCAGGGTTGTGGTTATGTGTCGGTCTTTTTCCCAGGATTTCATCCGGGGCTATTCAAATTTAAGCCCTTCGGGCTTTATGTTAATGCTAATATGGGAGAAATAATAAATTGCAAGACTAATTGGGAATGATTTATCTCCTTGTGCACAATCATCTAATTCTGAACTAGTAAAATGCTTTACCTTTGGTTATGGATTTAAATCGCTTTCGCGAAAAGGCAAAGAACAAATCGCCAGAGAACAAGAAGGTTCTTCAATCGGTGAAGAAAAAAGATGCACGTGATGTAGATGATGCATTTCATAAACTTCATGATGAAGTGTTTGAAGAAATAGATTGTCTTTCTTGTGCTAACTGCTGCAAAACCACAAGCCCGATTTTTTATCAGACTGATATTGAACGTTTAGCCAAAGCATTGAGAATGAAGCCAGGCGACTTTATTGAACACTATCTCCGCATTGATGAAGATAAAGATTATGTTTTGAAATCATCACCTTGTCCTTTTTTAGATGCTGATAATTACTGCAAAGTATATGAGAGCAGGCCCAAAGCGTGTCGTGAGTATCCGCACACGGATCGTAAAAAGATGGTGCAGATTATGGACCTTACTTACAAGAATACTCTGGTTTGCCCCGCAGTTTTAGAGATGGTGGAGCGACTTAAGAAAATTGAATTATGAAAAACTATTCGTTGATTTTACTATTTGTTCTGTGTTCAATTTCACTTCAGGCACAAATTCGTTCTCGTGATTTTGGATTAAGGATAGGGGTACTACCTACAGGCAAACTCAATGCGATTACGGATGTTGCGGGAGTGAAAGTTGGTCACATCACATTAATAGAAGGAAGTTCTATACGCACGGGTGTCACCGCTGTTCTTCCGCATGATGGAAATGTTTTTCAGGAAAAAGTTCCGGCAGCCGTTTATGTAGGCAATGGTTTTGGAAAACTTGCCGGCAGTACTCAAGTGAGCGAGCTCGGTAATATTGAATCTCCAATTATTCTGACCAATACGCTCGGTGTATCAACATCCATGGACGCTGTGGTAGAGTATATTCTCAATCTTAGGGGGAATGAAAGTATACAGTCAGTCAACGCTGTGGTAGGCGAGACCAACGATGGCTATTTGAATGACATTAGGGGTCGGCATCTTAAAAAGCAGCATGTTCTTGATGCCATCACCACAGCAAAAACAGGTTTTGTACAAGAAGGAAACGTTGGCGCTGGCACGGGAACAATATGTTTTGGATTTAAAGGGGGCATTGGAACATCTTCGCGGGTGCTTCCGGAAAAATCTGGTGGATATACAATTGGTGTATTGGTACAAACAAACTTTGGCGGAGTGTTGCACATTGATGGCGTGCCGGTAGGCGAGGAGCTGAAGCAATATTATCTGAGTGATCAACTTATGGACAAAGCCGATGGATCGTGCATGATTGTCGTTGCTACGGATGCACCCGTGGATGCACGTAATCTCGAACGCATGGCTAAGCGCGCCATCATGGGTTTGGCCAAAACTGGTGGAATCGGATCGAATGGAAGTGGTGATTATGTGATTGCCTTTTCAACCAACCCATTAGTTCGTATGAAGTATGATTCGAAAGATAGAACAGAAACAACGAATGTGTTGCGAAACGATGCTATGTCTCCGCTCTTCATGGCCGTAATAGAAGCAACAGAAGAAGCGATTATTAATTCTTTGTTCGTAGCTGAAACGATGACGGGAAAGGACGATCATACGATCAAAGCTTTACCGAAAGATGAAGTGATTAAGATATTAAAGAAACACCAGGCGATTAAATAAACTGGTTATTGTTTAGCTTTCGTTATAATTCAAGTAATCCAATGTCCAGAAAACTCATCTTCATCACATTCCCTGTTTTACTGGTAGTGGCTGTTTACTTTTTAGGTCCCACTCCTGCCAAACCTAAATGGGACAAGACTGCCATTACTGTACCTGCTGATCCAACCGGGTTGGAGAATTATATCACCACACAGGAAAGTAAGCATAAATTAAAACCCGATAATGAGGCAAGAATTATTTGGGCTGATAGCACAAAAAAGAAAACGAAGTTTAGCGTAGTCTATCTTCATGGTTTTTCTGCCAGTCAGAAAGAAGGAGATCCCATTCACTTGAAGTTTGCAAAGGATTTTGGTTGTAATCTTTATCTCGCCCGATTAGCCGATCATGGGGTTGATACGACTGAGCAACTTTTATATTTCACTGCCGATCGCTGGTGGCAAAGTGCTAAGGAAGCATTATCCATTGGAAAAGCCATTGGGGAGAATGTGATCTTAATGAGTACTTCAACCGGTGGAACTATGGCAATCATGCTGGCCGCAGAATATCCGGAGGATGTTTATGCTATGATCAATATGTCGCCCAACATTGCGGTGAATGATGCAAATGCGTGGCTGTTGAATAATCCCTGGGGATTGCAGATAGCCCGTAAAGTAATTGGCAGCGACTATCAGAATATCAAATACGATTCAGCAAGACAAATTTATTGGAATGGTAAGTATCGATTAGAATCGCTGGTACAAATGGAAGAGATGCTCGAAGACAAGATGAATAAATCCACGTTTGAAAAGGTGAAGTGTCCTTCGCTCACGCTCTATTATTATAAGAATGGACAAGAGCAAGACCCAACAGTGAAAGTAAGTGCCATGCTGGAAATGAATGAACAGTTAGGGACCGCTGATTCATTGAAAATAGCCGTGCCTGTACCTAATGCAGGATTTCACGTGATTGGTTCCTATCTGGTTTCCAAAGATTTAGAAACGGTGCGCGCTGAAGCGAAAAAGTTTGCTGTTGAAAAACTTGGGATGAAGCCTGTCAATTAATTACTTCTTTTCAAACTCCATAATCAGGTGCTTACCCAATAGCACATCCATCGATGTGTTTAGTTTAAAGATAGTACGATACATATTCTCGTTGGCCGGATCTTGTCTGATCTGTTTCTTCATTGCTTTACTATTAAAATAATAAAGTAAGGGATACCAGAAGAGTAAAAAGGCAGATGTAGAACTTCTTTTGGTGGGATGAATTTTCTTCAACACAAGCTGATTGAGCGCTGCTAATGTTCGCAGTCTCAAGGCGCCACTAATAAAAAGTTTACTAAAGTACCCTTCTTTGCGGCCATCCCAGGAGGTAAACGCATTCAGCTCGTTGGGTGCCGGTGCTCCATAGTGCTCGCTTTCCATAATAAATTGCGAGAACCTACTGCGAAGCGAAGAACTGTTGGGTGTGGTAAGAATAAGAATTCCACCTGTCCTGAGTATGCGTGAAGTCTCCTGAAAAAGAAAATACTGATTGGGAAGATGTTCAATCGTTTCACAACAGATCACAACATCTATGGAGGCATCTTCGATCGGAAATTTTTGTTGGAGGTCAATCCTGTGCACCGATGCTTTTAAAAATCTATTCTGATCAGGAAACAGATCATAAGCATGAACATCGGCTCCCACTTCTTCAAATAAGCGTGCGATGTATCCTCTGCCTGCTGAAAGGTCACAAATTCTTTTTGACATCAGCAGGGTTCCATTTGCTTTTACATAATCCAGAAAAAAGTTGATAGCGCTTTCCCTGGAATGATCAACTTCTGGAGGATTACTCATGCGATGCTGCTAAGATACTTCAATGCGTTTTGGAGATCTTCAGGGGTGTCAATACCTATCGTTTCGATACTGGTTTCTTTCACTTTGATTTTATAACCATTTTCCAACCAGCGCAATTGCTCCAGAGATTCAGCTTTTTCTAAGGACGAAATTTCCAACCTGGTGATTTTTTCTAATATGTCATTGCGGTAGGCATACATGCCAATGTGCTTGTAAAAGTGATGATGAGTTACCCACTCTACAGGCTCCATATTTCTTACATAGGGGATTGGTGACCTGCTGAAATATAGTGCTTCAGCATTTCTATTAACAACCGCTTTCACCAGGTTCGGATTGAACAGCTGTTCTACAGAATCAATTTTTTTGATCAGCGTGGCTAATTCGGTATCTCCCTCAAGCACTGAAGCCAATAGGTCAATTTGTTCCGGAGCGATAAAAGGTTCATCGCCCTGTATGTTGATGACGTAGTCGAATGAAGCATTTTCTTTCGACAATACTTCATAACAACGATCAGTGCCGCTGGCATGGTGAGTGGAGGTCATGCACACATCTCCACCAAAGCCAACAACATGGTTATAAATTTCTTCATGATCGGTAGCCACGACTACTTTCGATAATGACTCACTTTTCTTTACTTGCTCGTACACGCGCCTGATCATCGACTTGCCACCCATATCAGCCAGTGGCTTTGCAGGGAATCGGGTTGACCCATAGCGGGCTGGTATAATGCCAAGAATGTTCATTCTACTTTCTTTACCTTTAATGTGATGCCTTCATTACCGATAACTTCAATTGACTCTCCTTTCTCAACATAATCGCCACGCGTGAAGGCATCATAAATCTGTTCATCAATAATGACCTTTCCACCGGGGCGCAGCACAGTATATGCAGAGCCTTTTTTCCCAATCAGCGTGTCACTAAGTGTATTTACTGTATAACCTTGAGATTTTTCTTGTGTGTCATTTAACGCCATTCTTTGAAATGCTTTTGTTTTTGTAAGCCTGGCCCCACCAAAGAATAATAGCAGTACTCCTCCTATAAGTCCGCCTATGGTAGCAAACGTGGCCACGATGATATCACCCAGTGGAACAAATTCGAAATTGAAGAAGTCGTTGTTCAGCATAATCAACATAAGCGAAACCACTGTAAGTGAAATACCGGCTACACCGGCAATACCAAAACCGGGAATGACAAAAATTTCAAGTATTAAAAGAATAATACCAATGAAGAGTGCGAGGATTTCCCAGTATTCGGCAAGGCCATTGAGGTAGTAAGGGACTAAATAAAGAACTAACGCAGTAATGGCAGCAAACAGAGGAAACCCAATACCCGGTGTTTGAAGTTCAAAGTAAATCCCTCCGATGATGACCAATATCAAAATCCCGCTGATGAAGGGATTTAAAAAGATGGCGATAATTTTTTCAGAAACTCCTAAATTAAATTTTATAATCTCGTAAGACTCTACTTTGTTAAGCTTCAAAATTTCTTCAATCGATTCTACTTTGGCTTCGCAATAACCATTTTCAATAGCTTCGTTGGTGGTGAATGTGATTACTTTGCCTGCCTGCTTCAAACTATCGATCACGATATTCTCATCGACCATGCCCTCTGCAATACGTGGATCACGACCATTCTCTTCAGCAGTTGATCGCATAATGGAACGCATATATGATTGATATTTATCAGGCGCAGCTTCTCCAGTTCCATTCACTACAGTGGCGGCCCCGATGGTTGCGCCCGGTGACATATAAATACTGTCGCAAGCAATAGAAATTAATGCACCAGCCGAAGCTGCATCGGCATTAACAAATACCCATAATGGTCTTTTTTCATCCATCAGCATGTCAACAATTTCTTTGGCATCTGTTAATGCACCGCCAAAGGTGTCCATGTCAATGATGATATAATCTGCATTTATTTTTTCTGCATGGGCGAGGGCAAGTTTTACATAGCGGCTCACGCGCGGGTCTATCTCAGCCTTGATATCCATCACCATTACTTTCTTCTTTTCGTTCTGGGCAACTAGCAGGATGGGGATAAGTCCGATCAGGCAACTGATTAAAAATAGCTTTCGCATGGGTTTGTCTTATTTTTGTATAAAAATACTAAGTCTTGCCCGAATTACATTTTAAACCTGTATCAGTAACGCTATCGGCCCCAGTTTGGAATTTGTTGGCCTTTGAAGGGAAGCTGATTGTAGTTGAACAACGTGATGAGATGAGGCGGGTAGCAACGTTTTCCCTGTTCGACTTTGAGAATCAAAGATTTCTTTGGCGTGATGTGGTGTCACCTGAAAAATGGTGGGTGAATCTCGCGGGAGTTACACCGGATCATGTTGTACTTAAGATATTTGAGAGTACCGAAAATCCGGATAAAACTTCTTTTCTTTTTCTTTCCTTGAAGGATGGTATGGTAGTGGATCACAGCGCTCAACAAAACGACTGGATACATACGAATGACACCATGCAACCGTTTCAATACCTTGATGGTGAGCCTGATTTTGAAACCGTGAAAAATTTTTTAAAAAGTAAATTTGAAATTGCACCCAGGCTTGGGGTCGAATACCGGGAGCATGCAGGCTATTTGATCATTTCATATTATGTTGGCGATCCTGCTCATTTTGCAAACCGTATTGCGCTCTTTAATACACAGGGCGATTGTCTTTATGAGGATGAAATTGGCACGAATTTGAAAGGAATCGGGGTAAACACATTTTTTATTGTCTCTGGGCGTCTATTTTTTGTGAAGAACAGGACAGAATTGGTAACTTTTCGCATTGTTTAAGCTATGATTAACGTAATTTTTTTAACTCTCATTTCCTGGACTTCTTCCTGGACTCCGTTAGATTCTATCCGCATGGAAACCATAAACGGAAAACAGTTCATTATTCACCAGATTGATGAAAAAGAAACGCTGTACTCAATCTCCAGAAGATACAATGTGCCCATCACGGCCATTCTTGAAGTCAATCCAACTGCCGATGGCGGGTTGGCAACAGGCCAGCTTTTGAAAGTGCCTTATGTTTTCAAGGGTAACAAGGCACAAGCTCAGCCCGGTGGTGATCGTATTCATAAAGTAATGCCTAACGAAACGCTCTTCTCAATTTCTAAACTATATGATGTTTCTGTTGATGATATCAAATCGTGGAATAATCTGAAAGACAATTCGCTTTCTACAGGTCAGTCATTGATTATAAAAAAGAAATCAACACTGAGTGTAGAAGCAAACAAACTACCTGAAACAAAATCATTGACGGGAATTCACACCGTAGCACCAAAAGAATCCATGTATTCTATTGCCAAACTTTATGGTATTACGGTACAACAACTTAAGGAATGGAACGGCATTGAGGGAAGTGAATTGAAGATTGGTCAGACGTTGTTTACTGCACAGCCGATGTATAACAAAACAGAAGTGAAGACGGAACAAAATAGTAAAGTGACTGAGATAAAAGAACCTGTTGAGCCGATCAGGCAGGATGTGAAACCCATACAGACACAAAAAGAAACTACCATCACCATTTCAGAGAAGGTGATTGGATCTGATGAAGTAAAAGAGGGAGGTCTTGCTGAACTCATTGAAGGCAGTGAAGGCAATCGGAAATATCTGGCACTACATCGCACCGCCAAAGTGGGCACCATTTTAAAAGTGAGAAATGAATTGAACAATCGTGAAGTGTTCGTGCGTGTGGCCGGCCCTTTGCCCAACACGGGTGTGAACACGAACGTGGTGATCAAAATCTCAAAATCTGCTTATGATCGCCTGGGTGCGATTGACCAACGCTTCCGTGTAGAAGTCACCTATTACAAATAAATCATGCGGGCCGGGATGTGCTTCATACTTCTGGCCCTTGCCACCGGCTCGGTAGCGCAAAACCTGGTGCCCAACGGAAGCTTTGAGCAATTCTATAAATGCCCGGGTTCTTATACTACCACTCGCAGTGGAAAAATTGCACCAGGGTGGGTGTCACCTTCCACAGGCACCCCTGATTTATTTAACACCTGTAGCATAGGCGAAGCAGGTGTGCCCACCAATTGGGCAGGAAAATCAAAAGCACATTCTGGTGCCGGCTATGCGGGCATTTATTCATACATCCATGGTAGAGAGAAGGCATATCGGGAATATTTGCAGGCTGAGTTTACCACGCCACTGCAGGGTGGAGTGAAGTATCTGGTTGAATTTTATTACAAACTCTCTTCCAATTCAAAATATAGTATTGATAGAATCGGGTTTCTTATTTCTGATTCCTCCTATCAGACTACTGATGATGGCGTATTTCCGACATCACCTACCTATCAAAATATAAATCGCGAAATCTATAATCAGAACACAGGTTATTGGACACGTTTTGGTTTTAGTTATGAAGCAAAAGGAGGGGAGCGATTTATTACCATTGGCAACTTTTCAAATGACCATGACACCCGCTACTATTTTATCACCGCTTCGCAGGCGCTTGAACCTTTACTTTACAAGGCTGCCTATTTTTTTGTGGATGATGTGAAAGTAGTGCAGATCAGTAAATCACCAGATGTGCCGCTGCTTACCGGTTACCCGGAAGTGAAGACGAATGAAAATTATGTATTAAAAAACATTCAGTTCAAATACAACGACTATACACTTATTGCGACTTCATTCCCGGAGTTGAATAAGGTGATTGAAATTCTGAAGTACAATAAAACATGGAAGGTGGTAGTGAGTGGACACACCGATGATATTGGCTCCGATGCATTTAACCTTGATCTTTCAATACAGCGTGCCGGTAGTGTGTCTGATTATCTCATCGATGGAGGCATTGATCCTGCACGAATAAAAACACAAGGATTCGGCAAACAAACACCTTTACAAAAAGGTAACGATGAGGTCACCAGGGCAATCAACAGAAGGGTAGAACTTCGTTTCTTAAATCAATGACGATGGCGAAACCGAAAAAATCCATTCTTGAGTTGAAGGAATTTCTGGATGAGAAGGTAAATCTCTACAACACATTTGATTTCATTGAATTAGATCCTATCTCCATTCCGCATCAGTATAAGAAAAAGCAAGACATCGAGATTGCAGGATTCTTCGCTGCAACTCTCGCATGGGGCCAGCGCGTAACCGTCATCAATAAATGCAAAGAACTTTTATTGCTGATGGACAATGCTCCTCATGATTTTTTACTGAATCATACCTCACGCGACCTGAAGGCATTTGAAGAATTCAAGCATCGCACATTTAATGTTACTGATACGCTTTATTTTATTGAATCACTCTCTCAGTACTATAAAAAGCATAATTCCCTCGAAGATGCCTTCCTCGCTCCCAACCAGGTTATCCCCAACCTTACCATCGAGGCTGGGTTGAAGCATTTTCATGATGTATTTTTCAGCTTGCCCGATTATCCGAAGCGAACATTAAAACATGTATCCACACCGGCACGCAAGTCGGCTTGTAAAAGATTATGTATGTATCTGCGCTGGATGGTTAGACAAGATGACAAAGGCGTTGATTTCGGTATTTGGAAAAACATCTCTCCATCACAATTGATTTGTCCTTGCGATGTGCATGTAGAGCGTGTGGCACGCAAATTAAATTTGATGAAGAATAAACAGTTAAACTGGCAAGCAGCCCTTGACCTCAATGCCAACCTTCGTTCGCTTGATCCACTCGACCCCGTGAAATATGATTTTGCCCTGTTTGGATTGGGCATTGTCGAGCATTTTTAGATACGGACTTCTATTAAAATAAAATATGATAAACGGTGATACAACTGTGGTGAAAATATTTTTACCTTTTAAACTTGATTTAACCCCCACGTTTACATGAATTTGAATATTGACGCAGAGAAACAAAACACGTATGATGCGATCGTGGTCGGCACGGGCATCAGCGGAGGCTGGGCCTCAAAGGAACTTTCCGAAAAAGGTCTTAAAACTTTGGTATTAGAGCGCGGCCGTAATATCAAACATCCTGATGATTACCCAACAGCAACCATGGACCCCTGGCAGATTCCTAATGGTGGCAAGCCCACCCAGGAAGATTTGCAAAAACAAGGTGTGCAAAACAGAACGGGTTATACTGTGAACCAAACCACCAAGCATTGGTTTGTCAACGATCTTGAAAATCCTTACTCTGAAAAAGAAGGAAAGCGCTTCGACTGGATGCGTGGCTATCACGTAGGCGGACGCTCACTTACCTGGGGTCGCCAGAGTTATCGTTTCGGTGATATGGATTTTGAAGCCAACGCAAAAGACGGAATTGCCATCGACTGGCCGGTACGCTATAAAGAAATTGCTCCGTGGTATGAGTATGTTGAAACCTTTGCCGGTATCAGCGGGCAGGCCGAAAATCTTCCTCAACTTCCCGATAGCAAATTCCTTCCTGCTATGGAATTAAATTGTGTGGAGAAGGAGTTGAAAAAATCCATGATGGATAAATTTGGTCGCTTATTAACGATCGGTCGAGTGGCTCATGCTACCGGGCCTCTCACACATAAGGAGAGTCCACAACGCGGACAATGCCAATACAGAAATTTATGTAGCCGTGGTTGTCCTTATGGCGGATATTTCAGCAGCAACGCATGCACATTGCCTTCAGCAGAAAGATCTGGCAATATGACATTGAGGCCAAACTCAATTGTGTATGAATTAATCTACGATGAGAAACTAGCCAAAGCAACAGGAGTTAAAGTGCTGGATTCTGAAACAGGACAGACCATCGAGTATTATGCTAAAGTGATTTTCTTGTGTGCCTCTACCATGGGCTCAGCATTCATCATGATGAATTCTGTTTCCAACCGCTTTCAGAATGGATTTGGAAATGATAGTGGCGAACTGGGTTGCAACATCATGGATCACCACCTTGGTGTAGGTGCCAGTGGCCAGATGGAAGGCTTCGAAGATCAATACTATTTTGGCCGCAGGGCCAATGGCGTTTACATACCACGTTATCGCAACATTGGAAAAGATAAGCGTGACTATCTGCGTGGCTTTGGCTACCAGGGTGGTGGCAGCAGGGAGAGCTGGCAAAGCTTAGTAGCCGAATTAAGCATTGGCGCTGAGCTGAAAAATGCAGCGGCTAAACCGGGTGCGTGGAACCTTGGCATCGGAGGCTTTGGTGAAGTGTTGCCCGATCACTCCAATCAGGTAACGATCAACAAAGACAAAAAAGATAAATACGGTTTACCCACGCTGTTGTTCGACACGGAGTTTAAAGACAACGATTATAAAATGCGCATCGACATGGCCAATGATGCAGCTGAAATGCTGGAGGCGGCCGGTGCTAAAAACGTGAACTCACACGACAGAAAATCGCAGCATGGCCTTGGTCTTGGTATTCACGAAATGGGAACAGCCCGCATGGGTAAGGACCCTAAAACTTCGGTACTGAATAAATACAACCAGGTGCACGCCTGCAAAAATGTTTTCGTAACAGATGGTTCGTTCATGACTTCAGCGGCATGTATTAATCCATCATTAACGTACATGGCTTTCACAGCACGAGCAGCCAACTATGCAGTAGAAGAATTAAAAAAAGGTAACTTGTAACACGTTAACGAGTGATATATGAATCAACTAATTGATAGAAGAGAAGCATTACGCAAGACAGCCCTGCTCATGGGCGCGGCTGTGTCCGCATCGGCATTGACGGGTATTCTGCAAGGTTGTAAGGCAACACCAGAACTTACCTACAAACCTGTGTTCTTTACGGAAGATCAGGCTCGCATTGTGACGGAAGTAGCGGAGATCATCATTCCTAAAACCGACACACCCGGAGCGAAAGACACCGGTGTTCCCGGCTTCATTGATCTGATGCTGAAAGATTGCTATAAGAAAGAAGATCAGGATCGCTTCATCGCAGGGCTCACCTCATTTGATGAAGAAGCGAAGAAAGCCTATGGCGACAGCTTCATCTATTGCAAGCCTGAGCAGCAAGTGGAGTTAGTCACGAAAGTACATGTGGCCGCTCTTGCGGAAGCTAAAGAAAACAAAGAAGCAAAGAGACCTTTTATACTAATGGCGAAAGAACTCACGTTGCTTGGCTTCTTCACCTCCGAGCCAGGCGCTACGCAAGTATTGCAATACGTTGCCGTGCCCGGATCATATAAAGGCTGCATTCCATTGGCCGAAGCCGGCAATGGAAAAACCTGGGCTACTTAGTAATTTGAAATCTACTTGAATAGGAAAGGCATTCGTGAGAATGCCTTTTATCATAAAGGCAAATCGTTAAAAATAGTATCTTAAAATCTGATGAAATGCCCAGATGAAGTTTGAATGAACCTAAGTTGACAACACTAATAATTTTGAAAGAATTTGTGATCCAAAACAACATAACATGAAACCGAAAAATTTTATCATCATCCCGTTCTTCTTGTTCTCTATCACTCTCTTCGCGCAACAACCACCTCCGCTGGAAGGTCGTTGGGATATCACCGTTAAGCAAGACGGAAAAGAGTCACCATCATGGTTGGAAGTACGCCATTCGGGCAATCATGGTTTGATGGGAAGGTTTGTAAGTGTATCAGGAAGTGCGCGCGCTATTTCACAAGTGAATTTTGCTGATAGTAAATTTAGTTTCAGCATTCCACCACAGTGGGAGAAAGGCGATGGCGATCTTAAGCTCGAAGGAACATTGGATGGTAATGCTATGAATGGTACTATCACGTATCCTGATGGCAAAACAGCGAGCTGGGCAGGAGTAAGAGCGCCTTCTCTTCAGAGATCAAAAAAAACAGAGTGGGCTGCACCGATTAAACTTTTCAACGGCAAAGATTTGAAAGGCTGGCACACCGAAGGCGAAAACCAATGGAGCGTTGAGGCCGGAGTTTTAAAAAGCACTAAGTCTGGTTCGAATCTTTTTTCAGATAGATCGTTCACCGATTTTAAAATGCATATCGAGTTTCGTTATCCCAAGGGAAGTAACAGCGGTATCTATCTGCGTGGTCGCTATGAAGTGCAAGTGGCCGATGGCAAAGGATTAGAGCCATGGGACGATCAGTTCAGCGGTATCTATGGATTTCTTTCACCTAATGAGATGGTGGCCAAAGATGCGGGTGAGTGGCAGACTTTTGATATCACGTTAATAGGAAGAAGAGTGACCGTAGTAGCGAACGGTGTTACAGTAATTAACGATCAGGTGATACCCGGCATTACAGGTGGTGCCACTGATAGTAAAGAAGGGGAGCCAGGTCCATTCATGATACAAGGCGACCATGGCCCGATTGAATATCGCAATATTGTGGTCACTCCTGTGAAGTAATTGGAGATACGTAAAAGATAATACTTAGCTCGTTTAAGATTTAATACTAACTCCCCATGTTGATGTATATCATCAGCGTGGGGAGTTTTGTTTTGATCTTATATTTAATTCATCTCTTGTTGACTGGCTCCGTTTCAACAAACTCGCTAAATTCAAAATCACCAAATAAGTTTGATTCTTTCAATACCGTATCTCCATTGGTCTTTGAAATTGATAGAATATTATCACTTGTGAAAGTGGCTCTATAGTGTTCTCCTAAAACTGTTGTTGTATCTGCATACAGAATGGTACTATCAATTGATTTTACTTCAATCAATTCCTTCTTTGCTGAGCAACTTGATAAAAGAACTACGGACCAAAGAAGAGTCAGTCTGGTTATCATCATAATGCATTGTTTTTATCGCTAGCCGAACGGAATCAACGCTTAGTTCTTTATGTTAAACCACGTTATGGCATTGGTATAGTATATTTTATCAATAACATCTTTAGGAAGTTTGAGTCCGTTGAATTCTCCACTCACTTCATCCACCATCATGCTTTCATCGGTTGCAAAATATTTCCAGTCTTCTACCCAGCGTTTGTGAAGTCTTGCTTTGGCTTCATCAGGATTACTGGTTGGTCTCATACCGAGATCCGATCCATAAATAAGTCTGTCCTGATACTTGATCATAAAATTGCGCACCTTCTCCAAATTGGTATGGGATTGATATTGAAGATGACAAACCCGCTCTGACATATCTACTGCCATATTCGGAAAGCGATCTAATCTTTTTGCAAGTGAGTCTACGTCATACTCCAGGCTACCGAGATGTGCACCTACAAATCGCAAGTCGGGATGGCGGGCAAGAAATCTGTCGCGTGCGTTGATTTGATCTTCATAAGATGGATATTCAGGATGTAAATACATATGATATTCCGGATGCGTTTTAAAATATTCTCTATCATTATTGACCGTCATCTGCTCAACAGGTAGCCAACAATTTCTTGGCTCGCCCAGGTGCCCCATCACGGTTTTGTTTTGGTCGATGATGAATTGAATGACCGGATCAAATCCTGGATTATCAATCATGATCAGATTTCCGGCTGAATCTTTTTCAACCATGCCAATATTTTTCCATATCTTAATTCCTAGTGCACCGTGTGCAAAAGATTCTTTAAGATGTTTAATGGTTTCATCGGCCCAACCAGCCGAGTCCCAATCTTCCATACTAAACGCAGTGAGATATTTAATTCGTTTGGGATGAGCAGTAACCTGGTGCCTGGAAAATTGTTCCTGTGCCCGTAGAGAGGAATCAGTATGAGCAACAATCACGTTCACCATTTGAAAACGATCCGCTTCAGCCTGGTCTGAAATGGCATCATGTGTAGTGCGTATATGAATGTGGGCGTCATACTTTTTTACAGCATAAAAATCATCTTCCGAATAATAATCAGAGCAGGAAACAAGAGCAATAAGAATTAGAATCAGGAAGATGAGGGATTGTATTTTCATGATGTACGATTATTTCTATACGAATAGAAGTAAGAGATTTTTAAAAGTAGGAACCTCAAGATTGCTTCATGCTGTTTGCTTTTTCGAAATCAAGATGTTAAAGATAATATCCTTGCGAATATACCCTTATTAGCAAACTAATGTAAACACTTAATCGTTGGAGATGCTTATGATTAAAAAATAAAAAGCTTCTTGATTATCCTTGCTCTCATTTTAATATACGATGTTTGAAAACCGGGAGTGGAAGCTCTCAGACCAGTGTTACAGAAAATCGCAACGGTCATGTCTTGTTTGGGAAAGTAATAGAGGTCTGTGGTGGTACCAATTCCCCGGCCGGAGTGGCCCATCAAAAAATGATAAGGAAATGATTTGTCGGTCATTAAGCCTAATCCATAATCTGGCTTTTTGTCATTGTTCCATGTTCTCATCTCTTTCAGCGATTGTTGATTCAGGATTTTTCCGTCCATCAGCGCTTGCAGAAAATGCGCAGCTTCGCCAATGGGTGCATAGACGCCATCATCGCCCGTAAACCAGTTGGTTGTTTCTATTGTCTGTACAGTTAAATCTTCGATCACTTCATCCTGATTAATGTCTCCATAATAGTGAATAGTATTTTGTGGAGGGGTTTGTCTGTAATACGTATTGACAAAGCCATGCTCACCAATCATCTTGCGCAGATAATCCGAATGTCCTTCGGGCACAGCATGATCAACGATCATCGCCAGCAATAAATAGTTAGTGCTGCTATAGTGATACGCTTCACCAGGTTTACACAGCGCTGCTTTGCCATACGCATATCTTCTTAATGTGTTCATCCGACTCAATGTATCTAGATTTAAAAGCCCTGCAAGGTAGAGCCGGTTTAACTCGGCATCGGTGTCATAATTCGCAAACCCTGAAGTGTGGGATAGCAGATGACGAACGGTAACCTCTTTTGCGTTGGGCATGTTATCGATTATCTCTGTGGCCAGGTAGTTGGCAATCTTATCATCCAGCTTTATTCTTCCTTCTTCCGCCAACTTCAACACGGCTACGGCATTGTACATTTTTCCAATGCTGCCCATGGAGAAGATATGATCTTTTTGTAGAGGCTGCTTACTACTCACATCGGCATATCCTGACGTGGCGATCCATTCATCATGTTTCGGACTTTTAATGTAAATGACTACACCGGTTAGTTTGTCGCTGGTGGCCTGGTTGAGATATTTCTGAATCTTCTTGTACTTGCCAGGAGGTGTGTTTCCAGTAAAACCCTGAAGGTTCATGGACAGGGATAATAAAGCGATGAGGATGAGATCAAGTGGAATGTTTATTAACCCATGAGCCGGAAGTATATGACAAGTTGCTTTCACGTTATTAAAATTAATGAATTTCACAGGGAAGACACCTGAATGTTTATTCACCACTACGAGACATAAAACTATTTTACAGGCGCGATCCCAATGACTTGAAATGAAGCAGTTGCAATGAAATGCGATGGTGTAAACTGAACAGAATTTCGTGATGCACCGGATATCAGCCCGTTTTATTTCTCCTGAAGTTTCTGATGCAACTGTCTTCCTTCGCGAACGATGATGGCTATGATCTCTTCAATGTCTTTTCTTGAAGTTCTGAAATTAACAATGCAGCCTCTCAAACAATATTTTTCAAAGACAACAGCATTGGATAGAAACACTTCGCCACCTACTTGTAAGGCATTAAGTAATTTTTCATTCAAGGTGTTTAAGTATGTTTCTGCATTTTTATCGTCAGCTGTATACCCAATAGGAACATAGCGCAGCGTAGTGATGCTCAGGTTCTGTGTCACGGCCTCAAGCTCCGGATGTTTCTTCGCTTCCGCAAAGAATAATTCCGATAACTCAATGTCTTCGTTGATCATGTTAACATAACCACTTCTTCCAACCTGTTGCAGCGCCATCCATACTTTCAATGCCCTGAAGCCCCTGGAGTTTTGGAAACCGTATTCATAGTAATTCAGTGATGATTCATTATCTGCATCACCGAAATTATAATACACAGGATGGGAGCTGTAGGTGTCAATCAGATGTTGTGGGTTTTTCACCAACGTGCAGCCTGCTTCCAGCGGACTGTATAACCACTTATGGGGATCGAGTGCGATAGAATCTGCTTCCTCCATTCCTTCAAACAATTTCTTGAGCTTAGGAATTACTGCAGCCGGAGCGCCATAGGCACCATCAATGTGAAACCATAGATCATAGGTTTTGCAAATGCCAGCGATGGCAGAGAGATTATCGACTACTCCCGTGCTCACATCACCGGCAGTGCCGACCACCATGAAAGGCTTCTTTCCATTTTTTAAATCATCTTCAATGGTGCTTGCTAAGATCTCGATGTTTATTTTATTATCACTATCGGTAGCTATCCATCGAATTGATTTCGAGCCGTGGCCAAATAAGACTGCGGCCTTTTCAATCCACGTGTGCGTTGTCTTTGAACAATACAACACCATTTCACCAGGTGTATTTGCTAATCCGTCTTCCTTAAGTCCCTGAGGTGCTTTAGCTGTTCGTGCCGCTAAGAAGGCTGTGAAGTTGGCCATGTTTCCACCACTCACCAATATGCCTCCGTAGTTTGGCGAAACCCCAATAAATTCTGCTAACCATTTTACCGTTTGCTTTTCAATAGCGGTAGCCATCGGACTTAAAATGTTAGCGCCAACATTTGGATTGACTGTAGCAGCCAACAGATCTGCTAAGGCTCCAATAGGCGTGGGGGAAGAGGTGATGTATCCTAAAAATTTAGGATGACCATTGAGTAACGAATGATTAAACAATAAATCAGAAGCCCGCGAAACCAATTCGGAAGCTGAAGTACCTAACTCGGGTAATGAGGCGTTGCCTAAAATAGCTTGTATCTCTTTGGGAGACTCACTGGTGGTAATCGGTTTATCATTAACGGTTTCCAGATAATCTGCAACCGAATCAATTAACTGATAACCAATTTTTCTGAACTCTTCTTTGTTGATTTCAAGGGATGTTACACGATGGTCTGTCATATAGTAATTTTAATGGCAAACCAAGATAAATACTTTACTTCGAATGTCTGCTCAAATACGCATTGTAAGATGATGATTTTTAAAATCCCATCGAGGTACGCTTCTGAAACAATGGCCGAAGGATCGTGCGATCCAATAAAATGAGAGCTAGTCCAAGATTTAAAAAGATAATCCCGTTCACCAGTATTTTTCCATTGAATGGAATTGAAAAAGTAGTATCCTGAATCCATTTGTTTTTGATGGGTGCTGTGTCTACTATTAGTGAAGTAGTAGTTTGATCAAACACACCATTGGTTAGTAACATCAATGATATGGCAGATGCGATGATCACTCCAATTAATAACAGAAGTCCTTTGCGTGGAGAGAATAATGACCTCACCGGCTGCACATCTAATCCTTCCATCACTTTCAGTGTAAAGTTTTTGGAAGGAGTTTCAAGTGTTGACTTGCGCATCAGGAATGATCGCACAGATTGTAATTCGTCCAATCGTGTTTTTAATATCGTAGAACTCTTAATCTCTGTTTCCAGATTTATTTTCTGGGCAACATCCAATTCGCCATCTAAATAGCGCAGGAGTTCTTCTTCTTTGGCAGGTGATAGTTTGTTCATATCCCTATAAAGTTAATGCTTCTTGTTTTAATAATCCTTTTAATTCATCAGCCAGTCGCAACCGTGCCCGGTGAATGCGTACTTTAATGGTGTTGATGTTTTGTCCCATCATGTCTGCCACTTCTTCCATACTAAATTCTTTAATATAGAATAATTGAATAACCAATCGGTCAGTTTCATTCAATTTATCCATGGCTTTTAGAATGAAAACCTGTTTGTCATCCTGTTCGGTCTTATGATCGGCCCGTTCAGAATATTCTATGATGCTGTTTTCTATACTTTGGAAAGCAGGCTTTCTTTTTCGCTTATAACTGATCGCTGTGTTAAAAACAATCCGGTAAAGCCATGTGCTAAATTTTGCTTGTTTGTTAAAACCCTTTAAGTAATGAAAGGCTTTAATAAAAGCATCCTGGGCAGCTTCTTCCGCATCCGATCTGTTTTCAAGCACTTTCATGGCAAGGGTGTAGGCATAGCTTTTATACTTGTCCACCAGCGTGGCATATAGATTTCTATCGCCAGCCAAAATCCTGTCAATAAGCAAATATTCCTCTTCAGAAGTGATCACGGTCTTTGGACGCTTATTTTGATTTCTAAGTTACATATTAAAGAGTAAATGATTTTTAGATATTTTTGAGTGCACCTGTAACCGGTCAAAGGTGGGCTGCGTCATAGAGGCAAAATTAACAACTACGATTATGGACGAAACATCATTAATCATTCCGGCACTTGGCATCATGTTGCCGATTATCATAACCTTAGGAGCATTTGTCATGGTAGTGTACATACGCAAATATGATAACATCGAGCGAATGGCCATCATCGACAAAGGACTGAGCCCCGATCTGTTTAAGAGAGAGCGTTCTACTTCTGCTGCATTGCGTGCATCATTATTACTTATTGGAGCAGGAGTGGGCCTGCTAATGGGATACGGTTTGGACAGCGCGTTTGATATGGAAGAAGTCGCTTATTTCTCTATGATCTTAATATTCGGAGGCTTGGGTTTAGGATTGGCCTACCTTGTTGAGGAAAAGAATCAGAAGAAGGATTGATCAGCGAATATCACAACTCAGTATGGACCCGGTTTATGCCGGGTCTTTTTTTATGTGAACATCCATTCAATTGCAGTGCGTGCAAAAAGATAAATGAGGAGGATGGAAACAATATTGAGTACAAAACCCGCCTTCATCATGTCCTTTACTTTCATTTGTCCGCTTGAAAATACAATTGCGTTGGGTGGTGTAGCTACCGGAAACATAAATGCCATACTGGCACCAATTGTTACAGGCATACCCAATAAGATCGGATTCAATCCAAGGTTAGTGGCAATACCAAACACCACCGGGATGAAAATCTGAACGAGTGCTACATTGCTCATCAGTTCAGTAATGAATACGGAAGCGGTGATCAGTCCGAAGAGAAGCCAATTCACAGCGCTACCTTGTTCAGCAATAGCGGCACCTACCGCCTGAATGATGCCTGCGTTGGATAGGCCTTGCGCCAGGCACAATCCACCACCAAACAATATTAGAATACCCCACGAAAGTTTTTCGGTGTCACGCCAGTGAAGGAGAAACTTGAATTCCTTCAGGCTGCTGGGCACAACAAACATGAGTGAGCCGCCCATCATGGCAATGTTGGTATCGTTCAGCATTTCTTTGCCCAGTAATAAGTTTATCGCCTGCTGAAAAATCCATAACGAAGAAGTGATTCCAAAAATCATCATCACCAGTTTCTCTTCTTTTCTGATGTTACCCAGATCTTTCAACTTATTTTTAATGAGTTCATCCGAGCCGTGTACTTTCTTTAAGTGATTTGGGAAAATCAATTTTGTGATGATAAAATAGCAAGAAGCCAACAGGATGATGCTGAGCGGAACACCAATCAACATCCAATTTCCAAATGGAATTTTCTGTTGATAAAACTGATCCAGTAAACCGATAAAGACCACGTTGGGTGGCGTGCCAATGATCGTAGCAATTCCACCGATATTTGCAGCATAAGCAATAACAAGCATCAACCCGATTCCAAAGTTGCGTTCACCCTTTGATTCAGTTTCAGGAGTGTTTCCTTTCTCGGTTTTTAACAGGTCGATTACGGATAGCGCAATGGGAAGCATCATCATAGCGGTGGCTGTGTTGCTGATCCACATACTGATAAAGCCAGTGGCGATCATAAAGCCTAAAATGATTCCGTTGCCGGATGTGCCGGTGATGCGAATAAGATTCAAGGCAATGCGTTCATGCAGCCGGTGTTTCTCCAACCCTAAAGCAATCATAAATCCGCCCATGAAAAGAAAGATGATAGGATTGGCATAGGGTGCTGCTGCCTCACTCATTTTCATTACACCCAGGAAAGGGAATAAAATCAAAGGTAACAGCGCAGTGATTGGTATAGGCGCTGCTTCGGTGATCCACCAGACAATCATCCACGCGGCCACACCCAATACTTTGTGAGCTCCAGGCGAAATGAAGTCGGCACTTATGAGTGAACTCACCAATAGAAATGCGATTGGGCCGGCAAGAAATCCAGCTACTTTAATATTTGAATGCGAGTCTGAATGCTCTTCCATATTCTTAAATGTGTGACAAAGTAAGGATTCACCGAATCCATTACAACCATGGTTTATGTAAGTGGCAAAATGAAAAATAGCGAGATGATGGTCTCGCTATTCAATATACATGAGAATGTTAAGTCTTATCCTTGCGGTTGTCCACCTTCATCAGGGGCTTTTGGATTGGCTGGTTTAACAACAATCGTTCTTCCGTCCAATTCAGTTTCATTCAATGCCGCAATGGCCTGGTTGGCTTGGTCATCATTCGGCATTTCCACAAACCCAAATCCTTTTGATCTACCAGTGTCTCGGTCCTTTACAATCTTGGCTGAGGCAACTTCTCCAAATTTCGCAAAAGCTGCCTCAAGCTCTTCACGTCTGGTTTTAAAGTTCAATCGTGCAACAAAGATGTTCATAATACAAAATGAATTAATTTGAAAATATGTCTAGGGGATAGGTCTTAAAAGCAATTTTTTTAAGAACAATCAGACACAAAATACTAAAATAAAATAAATTTTCAAGCAATTGGAGTGAATACTTAGGCTCGTTTATGCCTGAGCATGAAGCATTTCGCGCGCATTTTCAACGGCTTTGGCCGAAGGCTTAGCGCCTCCAATCATTTGAGCTATTTCATTCACTCGCTCTTCATCATTGAGTTTCTTAATGGATGTTATGGTGCGGCTGGCAGAGTTATCTTTAAACACAAAGAAATGAGCATCTGCTTTGGATGCTATTTGCGGAAGATGGCTGATTGAAATGACCTGGTGCCTCAACGCTATTTCTTTCATGCGGTTGCCCAGCCGTATGGCGATTTCACCCGATACTCCTGTATCAATTTCATCTAAGATCAACGTGGGTAAGGCAGTCTTTTCGGCCATCACATATTTGATGCTAAACATGAGCCGCGAGAATTCTCCACCGGATGCAACCTGCGCTAACGGCCGAGGCTGCATTCCTTTGTTGGCGGTGAAGAGAATTTCAATGCTATCGATGCCACGTGAAGTAGGTGAGGTAGTGGTATGATCTACGATGAGTTGTGTATCAGGCATTCCCAATTCCTGCAGCAAAGAGATAAGATGTTTGGAGAGTGGCTTAAATACTTTTTGGCGCGACTTACTTAATGCTTCTGCCGTTTGCTTTAATTCCTTTTCCAATAGCACGACCGCTTCCTTGGATTGTGCAACCAACTGATCAAGATTTCGGGTTTTGGTGGCCTTTTGCTCAAGGGAATCCCTCAACTCAATAAGTTGTGCTACTTCTTTTAACCGATGTTTCTGTAATAGTTGATAGAGCGCACTCAATCGGTCTTTTGTTTTCTCTGTTTGAATCGGATCAAATTCAATTTTTTCTTCGGCTTGCTCTAGTTCGCTAAGTATATCGTCCAATTCAATACGAGCACTTTCAAAGCGATGAAACAATTGTTCATACTCCATTGAATAAGAAGTTACTGATTGAAATTGTGCCCGTATCGATGCAAGCGTGGTGCTCACTGAATATTCTGATCTTCCAAATTGCTCGAGCATGGAGTTGAAATTTGTTTTGATCTCCTCGGCATGCTCCATAATTTTCAGGGCAGACTCAAGTTGTTCCAGTTCTCCTTGTTGCAGATTCGCTTTTGCTAATTCATCGAGTTGAAACAGTATAAAATCAGATTCTTTTTTCAGTACATCGGATTCAACCAATAAAGCATTGTATTCATGCTGCACGTGCACAAATTTTCTCCAAACCAGTATATATTCTTCTTTCAGTTTTTCATTGGATGCAAATGAATCGACCAGTTCAAGTTGAAAAGATTTGCTGCCGAGTTCCAGCGTTTCATGTTGAGAATGAATATCCATCAGCCGGCTTCCTATTTTGCGCATCACTTCCAATGTTACCGGAGTATCATTGATAAACGCACGGCTTTTACCATTGGGATTTATTTCCCTGCGTATAGTAGTCTGGTTCTGATAATCTAAATCTTCAGATTCGAAAAGCTCTTTTAATTTATATGAGGAAAGATCAAACGTTCCTTCTGTTACACACTTTTCATTTTCATCCCATAAGGCTTTCGTGTCGGCACGATTACCCAATAAAAGACCAATAGCACCTAACATAATCGATTTACCCGCACCGGTTTCACCTGTAATGACATTAAGCCTGGGAGAAGGTGACAACTCCAGGTGTTTAATGAGTGCGTAGTTCTTTATGATCAGATGGGTAAGCATCGAATAAAACTAAAATGGAGTGTTAAATTAAGAACTAAGTGTATAGAAATTACTCAGTTGGAGATGATTTTTTGATAAATGTTTCTTTTCGGGTCGATAGCCGTTAGAATGTCGTAGGCTTCTCTTCGTATCGGTAAACTTCCTTCAGAGAATATGTTCACCAGCTCTGTAGCCTTCGAATCAAAAAAAGAAATAACAAAGATGGAACTGGGATAAATAGTCCATACTTTCTTCACATTTTTAAGTACCTCCAAGACCGTTTCCCTGCTTTGATCCGGAGTCTTATCAAATGAATCTAAGGCAAGGCGATGGTATTTATACGTGTTTTTACGCAGCTCAACCATTTGAGGGTTATTAAGATTTTCGACCAGTGCATAACGGTTTCTATTACTACTCAATGCATCCCAGCCTATGCGATTTGATGATTGCGCATTGTTCACAACAATAAGCGCTTTCTGAATGAAAGGGGTTCCACCTAATTCGCTGAACGAATCGTAATCCATACCTAAAACGACATAGGCATAAAATGCCAACATAGAGGTAAGGTTGCTGATGTAGGTATTGTCATTGTATTCTAACGGCAATGACTCGATATATTCAAATTCCCATTCACGATCTGCAAAGTTCAATACAACCGTTTCATAGTTGCCGTTGTATACCGGTCGTGCCGAGGTAATCTGTGCATTGGCAGCGAAGTTACCAATCGATGGCATCTTGGTGATGTTGAGAAAAAGGGTGCAATTGATTTTCTCATGACCGCTATAGGAATCGGGTGTCCATTTGCGCGTGTTCAAAAAATTGGCGAAAGCTCTTTCCATATCCTTGAATACAGCACGATCGGTTGTTTGAATCTTATCGGCATTGATGGTGACCTTAAAATTCAATTCCTGACCTACCGAGGCAAATCCAATCCATGTAAAAAATAGTAATAAAAATGACTTATGCATGCCAGTGTACCAGTATAGCATTAACGATGTCAGTGGCTACTTCTTTCTTGGACTTCAAATTAAATTCAGTCGCCTTATTATTTTTATCGATCAGGGTGATTTTGTTGGTGTCATGACCGAAGCCTGCGCCTGCATCGTTGAGTGAATTTAAAACGATCAGATCGAAATTTTTACTTGCGATCTTCTTTTCCGCATTACTTTTTTCATTCTCCGTTTCCAAGGCAAAGCCAACGGTGAATTGTCGTTTTTTCTTAAGCTTTCCTAATTCAGCAGCGATGTCACGTGTTTTAATTAGCTCAATATTAAGCGTGTCACCGGATTTCTTGATTTTTTGATCCGCTTGTTGGGAAGGTCTGTAATCGGCAACGGCAGCAGACAACACCGTGATATCTGTGCTTGTAAAATGAGAAACACAAGCCTGATACATTTCTTCAGCAGAGGTAACTCGTAGTAATTTTATGTTAGGATGACTAACCGTGATGCTTGTTGGTCCTGAGACCAGCGTTACTTCGGCTCCTTGGTTTGCCAGTTCTTCAGCAATCGCATACCCCATTTTTCCACTGGAGTTATTTCCAATAAATCGAACGGGGTCTAGTGCTTCATGGGTTGGACCAGCCGTGACTAAAGCCTTCTTTCCGGCAAGGGGAGACAAAGTTTTAAAATGGGAAGTTAGTTGAGCTATTATTTCTTCCGGTTCAGCCATACGGCCTGTCCCAACTAAGCCACTCGCTAGTTCACCGTGGCCGGGATTAATCAGATGATTTCCCCAACTGGTAAGTCTTTGAATATTACTTTTTGTAGATGGATGTTGGAACATATCCAAATCCATAGCGGGTGCAAAAAGAACACGACAGCGTGCGGATAAATAAACGGCAAGCAACAAGTTGTCACAGATTCCGGAAGCCATTTTTGCCATGGTGTTGGCACTGGCCGGTGCAATCAGCATGACATCGGCCCAAAGGCCTAAGTCTACATGATTATTCCAGACTCCGGTACTGTCTTTAATAAAATTTGTGAGTACGGGATTTTTTGAAACTGTAGCAAGCGTAAGAGGCGTGATGAAGTCGTGAGCGGATGGGGTCATAATGACCTTAACCTCTGCGCCTTCTTTCACAAGTAGCCGAATCAAAAGAACTGATTTGTAAGCGGCAATGCTACCGCTTACACCCAGCAGAATCTTTTTACCGGCCAGCATAGTCTTACTCTGCTGCTTTTGCTTCCGCGTCAATAGCAGAACGCAAACGATATGTTAATTTTCCTTCCAGGAATTCTTCTGTCGCAGTAGTAGTAGGCTTCGGCATGCGCTCATAATAGCGAGAGATTTCAATTTGCTCGCGGTTCTCAAACACTTCTTCCAAATTGTCAACGGTAGTAGCAAATTCTGCCAGTTTGTTGTTCAATTCTTCCTTGAGATTTACGGCAATCTGACGTGCACGCTTTGAAATAACCACTACTGATTCGTAAAGATTACCCGTTGGTGCTGCGATTTTTTCAATGTCGCGTGTGATGAGAGAAGGTTGTATGGCCATAACAATTAGATTTTATTTTTTTTAAATTTATTCACTTGACTCAGACTTTCACTATAAAAACGTTGTGCTTCTTTCAGAAATGGACTATTAGGAAAATTATCGACTAACTCCTTATAATAATCAAGCGTTGTTGAATAACGTTCCAATTGTTTTGATGGTATGCTTACTTCAGCAAGCTCAAACACGGCAACTACTTTCAAGTAAGCAGCTTCTTCCAGAAATTTTGAATCGGGAAAATTCTTTTTAAAATCGTCAAAGGCCACAATAGCTCCTTTATACATTTTGAGTTTGAGATATTGTTTGGCATTTTCGAAACCTTTTTTCTCAAGCTTATCCTGACTTACGTCAATGACCTCAATGGCCTTGTTCATGAATTGACTTCCCGGGTATTTGTTCAAAAATACTTGCATTGCATTCATGGCCTCAATACTACTGCTTTGGTCTTTGTTATGATCAGGCGATGAAGCGTATAATGAATAAGCATACATGAAGTTTGCTTCTTCAGCGTATTGGCTCCGGCCATAGGTTTCATAGAACGTCTTAAACTGATCAGAAGCCAACAGATATGTTTTCTCATTATACTGGCAGTAAGCAAGATAGAACTCCACTTTTTCACCCTCCGGAAGCCCTCTCACGATCGGGAGTATCGACTCAAAAAGAATAGCTGAATGATAATAATCCTTTTTAGCATAGTAATTCAAACCTGCCTCATACTTAACACGCCAGTCTTCACTTTTTTCAATTTTCCTGAAGTT
>JAYVTC010000012.1:0-56855 GCA_043774745.1 Cyclobacteriaceae bacterium
TTCTGCAGAAATACTCGTGATGCAAAGAAAGCTGCACGCGCAAATGAATCGGTTATAATTCATTTCATGAAGTTAAAAACTTTTAGATGAAACTGGTAACTTACAATAAACTTTGCAGCCTATGTCCGAAATATTTCGTTGTCCTTGGTGTCTTAAGTTTGAGCGATACATTCAATACCACGATGAAGAGTGGGGTGTGCCGGTGCATGACGACCGTGTGCATTTTGAATTTCTAATTCTGGAGGGAGCGCAAGCGGGATTGAGTTGGTCAACTGTGTTGAAGAAACGCGAGGGCTATCGTAAAAACTTTGCGGACTTTGATCCTGCTAAAGTTTCGCGCTTTACTGACAAGCGCATCAAAAATATTTTACTGGATCCGGGCATCATTCGAAACAAATTGAAAGTGCATGCAGCCGTGAATAATGCAAGGCGATTTCTGGAAGTGCAAAAAGAGTTTGGAAGTTTTGATAAGTATATCTGGAACTTTGTCAGTCACAAACCCATTGTGAATAAGTGGAAGACATTAAGCCAGGTTCCTGCCACTACAAAAGTATCAGATACACTTAGTAAAGATTTGATCCAACGCGGATTTAAGTTTGTGGGATCAACGGTGATCTATGCGCACATGCAGGCGTGTGGTTTGGTAAATGATCATTTGATGGATTGCTGGAGGTATAAGAGGGTTTAGATCGCATTTAGCGGAGTCCTTTAAAAACAGGTCAACCAATAGTTTAAAATTCATTCGGTACTTAAGCATGAAAAAGCAAAGCAGGTTCACGTTCTTTTGGATATTGCTCTTAGTCATTTTATCTCAACAGCTTTATGCACAGCAACCCAATATTCTTTTCATTCTTGCCGATGACATGAGCTATCCATATTCGAGTGTCTATGGAGATCAGGTAATCAAAACCCCCAACCTGGAAAGATTGGCTCAGCACGGAGTAACATTTACAAATGCCTATAGTGCAAATCCTTCATGCACTCCTTCGAGAGCGGCAATTCTTACCGGTCGCTATCCGCACAAGCTAGGTGAAGCAGTGAATCTGGTTGGAAAGTTGGATGCTTCTATTCCCACCTATGTGCAATCGCTGCGCAAAGAAGGATATGAAGTGGCTTATGAAAGAAAAGGTTGGGGTCCTGGTGATTTTACCCAAATGGGGTACAAAGAAAATCCAGCGGGGAAACTAGTTGAGTTTCAAAAAATGCTCAGTCAGTTGCCGAAAGAGAAGCCATTCTTCTTTTGGTTTGGAACAAATGACCCGCACCGCACCTTTCCCTTTGGAAAAGGAAGAGCATCAGGCATTGATCTGAGTAAAATAAAGGTTCCTGCTTTCCTCCCCGATGTACCCGAAGTGAGAGGAGACCTTGCCGATTATTTTTATCTGATCAAACGATTGGATGATGAAGTAGGTGAGCTGCTTAAGGTGTTGGAACAAACAGGAAGATTGGCGAATACAATCATTGTGATGTCGTCTGATAACGGCATGCCTTTTCCCCATGCAAAAGCAAACTTATATGATTATGGCACGCACGTTCCGTTGATTATTTCCAGTTTTTCAAAAAAAGTAATACAAAACAAGAAGAATGATTCCTTTGTCAACCTGATCGATTTGACTCCCACTTTTTTGGAATTGTCAGGAGTCAGAAGTAAACCGCAGATGGATGGCAAGAGTCTTATGCCTATGCTTACAGGACAAACTACCGTTCATCGAAATGAAGTTTTTCTAGAGCGCGAGCGTCATTGCATGGCCCGTACTGAAATGGAGAGGGGTGCAGGTTATCCCATGCGGGCTATTCGCACTAACAATTTTTTATACATCGTTAACTTTCGCTACTACCGCATGCCCGGTGGCGATGAGTCGATGCCCGGCACTACTTCTGAGTTTGGCGATGTGGATGGCGGCCCCACAAAAGCATTTATTCTTGATAACCGCAACGATCCTAAAGTGAAACCATTTTTTGACTTAGGCTTTGGTAAACGCCCGGGCGAAGAATTATATGATTTACGAAAAGATCCATACAATGTGAATAATGTAGCTCAACTGGCCGAGTATGCATCTGCTAAAAAAGAACTCAGTGAAAAATTATTGCAGTGGATGGAGGATGAAAAAGATCCGCGTGTAAATGGTGGAGGTGATGAAATCGATCGTTATAAACCAACAACGTTGGCGTGGATTACGAAGTGGAGTATTGAGTTTGTGAAGGACTAATTAGGATTGTGAAATAGCTCAGATCACAGCAGATATTTTATAAATGCGTACAAACCTAGCACAAGCAGCGTAACACCTGGCACCATCTTCACGATTCTATTATCTTTTACGTAATGAGCAAGTCGCTTGGCGAGGAATGCAAAAATGATGAGCAGGATCATTACACCCACAGCAGTACCCAACACATAGCTGTGCACCAGCCAGGGTGTTGATAAGTCAATCCAACCCTGTGATTTTAAAAATGCCGTATATGCAACCCAGAAAGGAATAGCCATCGGATTGAGAATGCTGAGGATAATACCTCTGCGAAAACCGCTCTCATTAAAACGCACGGAAAACTCGCTGGGCTTGCGTGCCGACCAAATAGAAAAGGCACCAATCACCGTCATTACAATGGCAGTAATAAGTTGAAAATTATCAACGATTAAAGGAGAAGAAGTTACCCAATCTTCAAACACCACACTAATCCAGGCATACGGATATTCGATGATTGAAACAGCTAGTGCAAAGCGAAGAGCTGTTTTAACTTTTTGTTCCATGCCCAACTGTAGCACAGCCAGGTTAAGCGTCCCCGGAGGAATCGAGCCTATGAAACTGATGATTACGCCAACTAGAAACACCTGAACGATCATACTCCGGGGGCCATATATTTTTTTACTCGCTTATAAATCTGCTTGCCTTCGTGCATCGAAAGGTATGGAACTCCACGTTCATGATTCTCTTTACTTACGCGATAGAGATTGCGCCAGTGTGAGATCAACACACCGATTGCTTTGATTAATGATGAACCTGGATGATAGACATGAGCAGGCTCGGCACCACAGCCATTGAGCTCCATGATTTTCACATTTCCATTTTCCAAATCCTGCAGCGAAGCACAACGTAAATCATAACGACCAAAGTAAAAGCCATGGATTTGTTTACTAATGGTGTCGAAAGAAGCGATTAGCTTATCGTTGATTAGATGATTGAAATCTAAAAATGTTGTCCCTAAACAATGATTACCAATAGAAACTAGTTCGATCTTATGGCCCGAAGGAATGATTTCTGATAAACGATCGGCATAAGAGACGCGAAGCGTACTCCATTGAATTTTAGCTCTGTCTTTTTCTATAATCAATTCTCGCAACATTTTTTTCCCATCACCAGTAACCGATAGAAATTCTTTTCCTGTGATGGAATTGACGAACCCCTTTTGCTGTGAGGGGAAGCGAATGTAATAAACACCAAATTCCAAAGGCAAATCAACCAGCTCCTGTATGATAAAATCAATTTTAATTTCTTTCAGATAGCGTTCGACATCCAGTTCATTTTTTATTCTGCGCACCATCCAGCCACGCTCGCCCAAGTCAGGTTTTAAAATCAGGGGGAAAGTTAAGCCCATTTCATGCATAACTTCTGTAACACGGGTCACAGTAGCAGGCAGTTTGATTAAAATAGTCTTTGGTTTTAATGTTTCGGGCACAAGTTGCAACACCTCAAATTTGGATTCGCCCATCATGCCTCCTGTGAGGATAGAAGGATTGGATGCAGTGAAGTATAAAAGAGAGCGCTCTTTCAGCGCATACCAGATCCACAGGAAGAAAACAGGAAACTGAATGATTCCGAAAGGCCAGTATTCCCACGAAGTGAGCTTGATAAAAAAATTACTTCTGAAAAGTTTTTGCACAGCGATTTATGAATGGCGCAAAAGTAAAGAATTAGTGCGCGGCCACTACTGATTCTTTGTAGCGCAACGTTGAAACGGCAATACCAAAATCGGCAGGCAAGGTAATGTAATTGGCCACTTCCCCGATTCCAATTTTCATGATGGCCATGTGGTGTACCGCATGCTCGATGTTATAAACTAATTCACGTAAGTAGTTGGTGGTGATGGTTTCATATTCTTCACTCTGAGGCAGATACCCCACTTCCAGTTTCAACATCTTGTCTTCCTGGTTGATGTTGATAAATTCTTGTATCTGCTGAATGGTATGCAATGCAATGAATCTGTCGTTTTCCATCACTTTGTTATGAATGCGTTTGTCATAATTGACAACGCCTTCACCATAACCTTGTTCAAGGCAGATGAAGAATTCAAGCGTGTGTCTTAAGTGTTGACCTACAGTTGCGTTTAATGAGTGTGAAGGCTTGCTAAAATCATCTTCAGTAATTTGCTCAACTACTCCCGACAATTGTTTTAGTATGTTATTCGCTGCCTGAGAAAGCTGCATGTTGTTTCAGGTAAATTTTAAAAATTGCAAAGTTATATGAAATCTCATTTCTTATACGAAAGAAAAGGAGTAAAGTATTTATTGAACGATTTTCTTCCAGTTTTGGTCGCCTTTTGTTTTTAGAGCCTTCTCCTGCTTATTCCATTCGGTAAGTGTATTATTCCCCCAAAAATTATAGAATAAATAGAGTTTGCCATCAACAATTTTAAAAGTCTCTGGGTCAATTTTTACTTTTTCGCCCGTTTCTCCCATGGCATAGGCGCACCATCCTCCATAGGCAGGCTCATATTCTTCTGGGCTGGCTTTAAATTTTGTTAGGTTCTTTGTATTGGCAAACTGATAGGACACTCCTTGGTGCGTAAATTTTATTTCAGATTTTCCATCCATCGGCTTGTTATCGAAATAGCTTACAGGATCATAGCCTTCAAGGGCAACCTGTTTTTTCAGGTTAAAGTGTTTGATTCGGATATCAATACTTTGGCCCCACACCAGCGAACAATGGAAGAGAAGAAGGATGGTTAATTTCATAATTGCTAATAGGTGAGATATGCAAACTTCGGTTTATTAAATTCCATGTTTTGTCGGGTGGCTTACAAAGGCTTTAAAGATAAATTATGGATGGTTCGTCACTTAACTTGTTTAACATACGAAATGAAAATTGTTTTTCAATCTTGCATCAAATCGCGTACATATTCCCACACCATCTCCGGTTCATAACCCTTGCCAATAGCAAAGCGGCCTACCTTATCGCGCTTTTTAAAAATATTTTCTTCTTTGCTTTCGGCCGACTTCTTTTTGATGAGCGTCTTTAATGTTTTGGAATAATCGCCAGCCTCAATTTCTTTCAAACCACGTTGAATGCAATTTTTTGTTAGCCCAAGAAACTCCAATTCATTTTTGATTTTGAGTTTGCCCCATTTCTTCATGCGAAACTTGCCACCGGCATATGCTTTGGCAAAGCGCTCTTCATTGAGAAAGCCATCGGTGATGAGTTGAGAAAGTGTTTCGTCCACCTGACTTTGATAAAGTCCGTAATCGTAAAGCTTGGTTTTTACTTCTTTATGCGAGCGCTCCTGATAGGCACAGTAGCGTTGAATTTTAGCCAGCGCTTCAGTGGGAGAAAATCTTTTTTTGGGTTTGGATTCCTGATCTTCGTAGCTAGCCATAATTCAAATATCATCATGTATTCAGCTACAATCAAGTTCCGATTGTCAGGACGAACAACAAGGAACGAATAACCAGTAACTACAACTATTTAATAAGCCCCTTGTTCTTCAAAATACTCGTCAAAAACTTGCGCTCATTGTCAGTATTGAAAATTTTGAAAGGCAAATAAATGAGTTGAGCTTTGTTCACAAAAAGCAGAAAATAATCTTTTCCAATCTCAGCGCTTTTTATCTGATCCCACTTTAGTGGCATGCCTTCGCGGGCGTTGAGTTTCATGATAATTTGCTGACTGTTGATTTCGTATGAGAAACGCTCGAATAGCATTTTGCCCTGATCCAGTTGGGTAACTCCGTAAAACTGGATCCACCAAAACAATAAATATAAGCCGGCACCGAGCAAGGCACCAAAAAACCACCAGATGCTGGCTACCCAGAAATAGCCTAGACAAATGGCCAACACGATTAAGCTAACCCACCATTGCTGCTTTAAAATGGCTTTCAGCGCCATTTTGATATAGTCTTTCTTTTCCAGGCGATAATTACGAGTTTTCACAATCATAAGTACACTTTCAATTTTAAGGAGGGCAAAAATAACGGGGATTTGTGGGATTTTCTAATCTGAAGAAAACTAGCTACGGATTCACGGACAAAGATTGCTGGTAGGGAGGCCAACAACATTAGTGGCAGATCTCAGATTTTTTAATCAATGAATCTGTGGCTTGAAATCTTGAAGAATAATTTGTTTCTCGACTTTAAGACTTAAGTCTAAGCTTTTCACCGAGTGAGTGAGCGCACCAACAGAAATGTAATCAACACCACATTCGGCTACCGACCGAAGCGTGGTTTCAGTAATGCCACCGCTTGCTTCTGTTTTGTATTTTTTATTGATGAGTTTTACCGCTTCTTTCATATCATCGATGGCCATGTTGTCGAGCATGATAATGTCAATACCTCCTACATTTAAAACTTCTTGAACCTCTTTGAGATTGCGTGTTTCGATTTCGATCTTAAGATCTTTGTTCTTCTCGCTGATATATTTTCTTGAATTTCCTATAGCAGTATAAATGCCTCCGGCCATGTCCACATGATTGTCTTTCAGCATGACCATATCATATAATGCAAAGCGATGGTTCTTTCCTCCGCCAATAGCCACGGCCCATTTCTCCATCAAGCGAAAGTTGGGCGTGGTCTTACGTGTGTCCATGAGTTGTGCACTTGTTCCTTCAATCAGTTTGCACAGATGATTGGTGTAGGTAGCAATACCACTCATGCGCTGCATGCAATTCAATACCAATCGCTCGGCTGATAATATAGATTGGGCGTTTCCGTCAACAATAAAAGCAACTTCTCCTTTTTTTACGACTTCGCCATCGTGTTTAAAAAATGTAACGCGCAACGAAGGATTTATTTCACGGAAAATTCTTTCAGCCATTTCAAGCCCGGCAATAATGCCGTCATCTTTTATGAGCAGTCGTGCCTTACTTATTTTAGATGCGGGCACTGAACCAAGAGAAGAATGATCACCTTCACCAATATCTTCGGCTAACGCGCTTTTGATAAATTCATGAAGGGCTTGATCAGTGAGATATGAAGGCAACATTACTCTTTCACAAAACTGATTTCATGCACGAGATAATCATTGCCAGTTTGCTTTACGCGGATGAGCACATTGTAGGTATCCGCGTTGCTTTTCAAATTACCAATAGCATACTGCAAACCACCTTTAGATGAACCGGTATGCACGATGGTAAAATCGGTGGGTGGATGTTTTTTGAAAAAATCGCGTAAAACAAACTCTGATTGAGCTTTACTGTAGGTGTTAATTTCTCCCTCCAGGTTAATATCGACCGATTGATTAAATGATTTCACAGCTTCTTTGGCACTTCCTGCCTTGATTGCGTCTTTTATAGGGGCAAAAATCTCAACCTGGGCCCACAATAATTGCGAAGTCAGGATAAACATGATGGTAAATGCCCAATTCTTACTCTTCATAGCGCTCAAGGTTAGACCAAAATTATGCCATTAATGTGTCACTGAAAAATTTATTCAAACATGAATGATCGAAGCCTAACAATTGTTCCTAGGTTATTAACAACAGAACTCATGAAAGAAAGCCAAAAAACCACAAATCAACTCTATATTTGATCTCTTAAATTTTATAAGATATATACCATGAACAAGAAAGTGTTATTGATGATTTTGGATGGTTGGGGTATAGCAAAAAACCTGAAAGTGTCGGCTATTGATCAGGCAAAAACTCCTTACATCAATTCTTTATACAAGAAATATCCTCATAGTAAGCTGGAAGCCTCTGGTCTTGCCGTTGGATTGCCTGCTGGTCAAATGGGGAACTCTGAAGTTGGCCACATGAACATTGGCGCAGGCCGTGTTGTATATCAGGATTTAGTGCGCATAAACAAAGCAGTGGAAGAAAAAGAACTCGACACGAACCCAGTGTTGGTGGAGGCATTGACTTACGCTAAAAAAAATGATAAAGCAGTTCATTTGATTGGATTGGTTTCAGATGGTGGAGTTCATTCTCACACAGATCACCTTAAAGGACTTTGCACGATTGCAGCCAATCACGGACTCAAAGATGTGTTCATTCATGCATTTACGGATGGCCGTGATACCGATCCTAAAGGTGGTATTGGTTATTTGACAGATATTAAAAATCACATGGTCAAAACAACCGGGCACATAGCTACCATAGTAGGTCGTTACTATGCCATGGATCGCGACAAGCGGTGGGAGCGTGTGAAACTTGCTTATGATGTGATGGTGCATGGCACTGGAGAGAAAACAACCGATGTGTTGAAAGCCATTGAAAAATCATACGCAGCTGGTGTTACGGATGAATTCATCAAGCCTATTGTTGCGGTTGATGCAAATGGTCAACCACTTACAACCATAAAAGACGGAGACGTAGTATTGTGCTTTAACTTCCGCACCGATCGAGGAAGGGAAATTACGATGGCACTTACACAACAAGATTTTCATGAGCAGCATATGTACAAACTCAACTTGCATTATGTTACGCTTACCAATTATGACGATTCATTTGTTGGTGTGAATGTGATCTTCGATAAAGATAACCTGGTGAACACCCTGGGTGAGATTGTATCTAAGGCAGGAAAAAAACAAATTCGAATAGCCGAAACAGAAAAATATCCACATGTTACTTTCTTCTTCTCTGGCGGACGTGAAGAAGTTTTCCTTGAAGAATCAAGATTGATGTGCCCTTCACCCAAAGTGGCCACCTACGATTTGAAGCCGGAAATGAGCGCCAATGACATCAAAGACAAAATCATTCCAGAACTTGATAAAAAATCTGCAGACTTTATCTGTTTGAATTTTGCCAACCCCGACATGGTAGGTCACACCGGTGTGTTTGAAGCGGCCGTGAAAGCCTGTGAAACCGTTGATAAATGCAATGAAGCGGTAACAGAGACCGCGCGTAAAAACGGATATGCTATTATCATCATTGCCGATCATGGCAATGCCGATATGATGGTGAATGAAGATGGCAGTCCTAACACTGCACACACAACCAACCTGGTGCCTTGTATTTTAGTGGACGATGATTATAAAGGAAAATTGAAAGACGGCAAGTTGGGCGATCTGGCACCCACCATTCTTACGTTGATGGGTTTGGCCATTCCAAAAGAGATGACAGGAAACATATTGCTTGATCAATAATGAACAGAATTTTTCTAGTCATTTACTCTTGCTCATTTATCTTTTCAGCTTGTGATCACACCAATCAAAAATATGATAAAGCGTATTTTGATTTTGATAGTTTGATCAATAGGCAAGTAGCCGGATTGATAAAGACCCAATCTGCCATTACCAAGAAATCGGTGATCAATGGAAAGGAAGATGATTCTTCGTTTGTTCCCGACAGTCTGAAACTGGCTAATGAGTTGGATGTATTCCGACAACTGGACTTGATTAACAAGCCTCTCTATAGAAAAGCCTATGAGATTAAAGACGGAGAGAAGGACACCAAAAGCAATTTGCTGATTCGCAGTTATATAGCCAAGTCACCATCACCCGTGCCTATTGTAAAATTTTATTATCGATCATTTCCCCGTGAGTTAATGAAGATTGAATCGGTTTTTCACGAGGAGAATGCGTTGTATGGCACCAGGCGTAATTTGTTGCTAGAGTTTGATGACAGTAATGGATCACTCTTGCTGAATAGCTATCAATTAACCGGCACGCAAAAAATGATTTTGAATGATACCGTGAATTTTTCTGTGAGCGTTTCTTTTTCATCGGGGAAACATTAATCTAATTTTATTTTCGTCTTTTAATTAACTATGGCCAAGCGCAAATCATTGGACGAGGGAGAAAAACGACCTCTGAATAAATCAGGTATTGAAAAGCTCATTGGTATTTTCCGGTTTGTTCTTCCTTACCACGGAACGTTTATCGTTGGACTTATTGCATTGGGTCTGTCCAGTGGCACATTGCTTTCCTTCCCTTATTTTGCCGGCAAACTATTGGATGTGGCGCAAGGCAAAACAGATTTTTTCTTAACAACCATCAATCAGATTGGACTAGCCCTCATTGGAATTTTATTAGTGCAAGGTGTTTTTTCTTTTCTTCGCGTCTACACATTTACCACGGTAAGCGAGCGCACTCTGGCGGACTTACGACAACATGTATATTCCAAAATCATCTGGCTTCCCATTTCATTTTTTGATCAGCGAAGAGTGGGTGAACTAATCAGTCGCATCACTTCGGATGTAAGCACATTGCAAGACACCTTTACCTTCACGCTGGCGGAGCTACTAAGGCAAGTTTTGGTATTGATCATTGGCGTGCCGATGATCTTTATTCTTTTTCCAAGCCTTACTATTTTTATGCTCCTCACGTTTCCGGTATTAATCCTGTCAGCCTTATTTTTTGGTAAGTTCATTCGTAAACTTTCAAAGAAGACACAAGATCAGCTTGCCACCTCAAACGTAATTGTAGAAGAAACGCTACACTCTATTGCGGTTGTGAAATCATTTACCAACGAACTCTTTGAAGGACTCCGTTATAAGAAGTCTTTGAATGAAGTCGTGAACACGGCCATCCATGCGTCCAAATATCGAGGAGTTTTTATTTCATTTACGATCGTGGCTATGTTTGGGGGAATTGTAGCGGTGAGTTGGTATGGTGCCTACCTGGTGCAGGCTGGTGAAGTTTCAGTCGGTGACCTTTTCTCATTCGTTTTATACACTACATTTATCGGTGGCTCCATTGCTGGTCTTGGAGATATCTATTCTCAGTTGCAACGATCGGTGGGGGCTTCGGAAAGAATTTTAGAAATACTGGATCAGCAGGATGAACAGTCTCTGTCATCACATAATCTGAAGTTGTCAGGAAAGATTGAATTTAATGACCTTCAGTTTTCGTATCCAACGCGGAGTGATATTACTGTACTAAAAGGAATCTCCCTCTCCATCAAACCAGGTGAAAAGATTGCATTGGTTGGACCCAGTGGTTCAGGTAAGTCAACCATCATTCATATGCTGATGAGATTTTATTCGCCTTCGGGTGGAGAAATCAAAGTGGATGACTTGAATGCATCGGATTATAACCTTTCGGATTATCGTAGCAACATTGGCATCGTTCCTCAAGAAGTAATCTTGTTCGGAGGTACTATTCGCGAGAATATTGCCTATGGAAAAACGAATGCCTCCGAAGAAGAAATCATTGAAGCAGCACGAAAAGCCAATGCGTGGGAGTTCATTGAAAGTTTCCCTGAGAAATTGGATACTGTAGTGGGCGATCGCGGTGTAAAACTTTCAGGTGGACAACGACAACGTGTGGCGATAGCACGGGCCATTCTAAAAGATCCGGCCATATTGGTATTGGATGAAGCAACTAGTTCACTCGATGCAAAATCAGAACAACTAGTGCAGGAAGCACTGGAGAAACTCATGGAAAATCGAACTTCGGTAGTTATTGCCCATCGCCTGAGTACCATCCGCAAAGTGGATAAAATTTTTGTTATCAAAGATGGCTCCATTGCCGAATCGGGTACTCATTCGCAACTTGCTTCGATGGATAATGGGATTTATAGTAACTTGCTAAAGCTTCAGATAGAACTACACTGATCATGCAGAAACTCGAAGGCCAGATTCTGAAAGATTACGATCTAAGAACCACCACCAGCAGGTCGGCCATTTTGCGACTTTTCATTAGAAATTCATTTGCACTTTCTTACTCAGACATTGAGCAGGAAATATCTGCAACATTTGATCGCGTTACTGTCTACCGCACCCTTAAAACTTTTCTGGATAAAGGGGTTATTCATAAGGTGCTGGATGATGAAGGAAGTTTGAAATATGCTCTTTGCAGTGAGCCCTGCTCTACACAAGAACACCACCACGAGCATGTTCATTTTAAATGCACAAAATGCGGACACACCAGTTGCCTGGAAGATGTAACGATTCCCATTGTGAGATTGCCTAAAGGATATGTTGCAGGAGAAGTAAACTTACTGATACAGGGAACGTGCAACAATTGCCAGTAGCCCCAATATAATTCCATAGTAATATTATTGAAGGGTCGTTTTTTAAAAGAAATTAATTGTAGATTTACCCCTTGTTGAAAGGTGATTACGTGACTTTTACGTCAATGATCACCTCTTTTTTGATTAAAACCTGAGAAAGAATAATGCTTTTATTCACGTTGTTTAATTTCGAGCTTAATGACGAAACCTTTCTTTACAGCGTATTCGGAACGATAATCTCAGTTTTTCTGCTAGTTGATCTTGGTTTTTTTAATAAGTCAGCGCACAAGATTTCAACCAAGTCAGCCCTCTACCAATCGATTTTTTGGGTCATAATCAGCACCATCTTCGGGTTTCTGGTTTATAAAATGGGCCCTTTTGAAATAGAAGAGGACGGAAAGATTTTAAGCGTTTCAGGTTTAGATGCCTCTGTGGAGTACTTCTCGGCATACCTAACTGAATATGCATTATCAGTAGACAATATTTTTGTTATTCTCCTAATTCTCAAATTCTTCAAGGTTAAGGAGCAATACTTCCACAAAGTATTGTTCTGGGGGATTTTAGGTGCGGTATTTTTCAGAGGCATTTTCATTTTCGTTGGAGCAATTTTAATTCACCATTTTCATTGGATTCTATACGTGTTCGGAGTGTTTCTGATTTACTCTGGCATTAAAATTTATTTTGATGACGGTGAAGAAAAGATTGATCCGGAGAAAAACCCAATACTAAAGTTTTGTCATAAGTATCTACCGATGACAAAAGATGAAATGGGAGGTCAGTTTATTGCCAGCGTTGGTGGAAAGCTCATGTTCACGCCCTTGTTTCTGGTGATTGTTTTGATTGAAACTACCGATCTTATTTTTGCGATGGACTCCATTCCGGCAGCCTTCGCAATCACTACCAATGAATTTATTATTTACACTTCCAATATCTTCGCTGTGATGGGGCTTCGGGCCATGTTCTTCCTGCTTTCCGGCATCATTGATAAGTTCTACCTGCTGCAGAAGGGGCTTTCGGTTATCCTGTTCTTCATTGGTGCAAAAATGTTGCTTGAAATAGGCAAAGGTTCTGACGTACTTCCCGCAGTGTTAACGGATATGCCGCCCACGCTTTCTTTCATCATCATTATTATTACATTGACCTTGTCCATTGTTTTCTCAGTATTGATACCGCAAAAAAACAAGGAATCAGATGAGCTTTCTTAAGGGTTATTCTTTGCTGATCTCAGCAAAGAAATTATTTGGAAGAATTTTTAGTAGCATTGGCAGTGTCAGGAATCGCTGAGGCAACGATATAATTACAAACGTGGGTATTGATTTCAATATCGTAAGCAGCATTTCCTGCATATGTATTTTTTCCTCATCGCTTAATTCTTGTGATTTTGCAAGCAACGTCATCAGCTCCTGACTTTCCTGGACTTCTTTCAGAAGACGATTTTTATGAGTACCTGTAATTTTGCTCATGCGTGAAACAAACCGGTCACTTACCTCTTGATAGTCTTGTTTGTTTTGTAAAGAAGTAAGATGCTCCCAATGTTCCAGAACAAACCCTTCGATAGCCATCAGACTATTCTCCAGATCATCGTCACTGAATCCAAGACTCTGACTCAGCTTATTTAAGAAATTCATTTCTGAATCCTCCACGCGTTTATCAGCCCAAATGGTAAGAATGGCAATCTCGATAAAGTATTTCTTAAGAATCCAGGAGTTGTTTGTAGGGAGATTAATTTCTTCAATGGTAATACCCTCTTCAAATATTTTTTTTGCCTCTTTCTTTTTCTCTGGTGAGAGGTCAGAGCTTTGTAAAAAGAACTCTAACAGTCTTCGCTCTTCATATTCTACGTTAGCATTGGCGTGTGCTGCGCAGGCAATCACCTTCACTACTGAGAAACGAAGCTCTTCACTTTCAAATTTGAAGAAGTCAGAAACAATGCGATCAGCATTGGTGTGAATCCATTGACCGAAAATAAAAATATCAAGAAAGAAGAGACTGTTATGAAAAAATTGTGTCCAGAAATTTTTGTTGAAATCTCCCGAACGATCGATTCGTTTATCCAGAATTTTTTCTGCAAGCTCAAGCGGTGTCTTTTTCTTTCCGAATAATGTTTTTGTTGGCGTAGCTAGCTCAGGAAAAATAGTATTGTAGAAATTTCCGATTTTCTCAAGGCTCTTGAAAATCACCTGACTTAATTCATCAGGATTCTTGATGGGCTTATCATGAAATAGCAGGGAGCTGGTGATCAGGCTCTCGGCCAGTAATATTTTCATTCTGTCCTTTTCATCCCACCGCTCGGAGTCAGGAAGAGGAATGGTTCCAACGGGCTGACCATACATGAGTCCGGTTGGCTGAATGACACGATAGAGAGAATGCTCGGGGTGTGCCGATCGCTTCACGTTTTCGTTAAGATCTTTTAAAATATCTTTTCGAAAGTCGAGATACTCTTTAAGCCAACCCTTTTCGCCTGGATTCATAGATTGATTTATGCGAAATTAAATTACACCTTTTATCGAGGATTGTGAAAAAATTATTGGATGTGCTGCCAACCTTTTCTTTCAATCGCCTTAAAGGAGTCTTCAACTTTTTTGCGAAGACTGATTTTAAAAGCATCCAATTTCTTTGCGATCGATTTATCATTGGCGCCCAATATCTGAGCGGCTAAGATGCCGGCATTCTTCGCTCCGTCCAACGCCACCGTGGCCACGGGCACTCCTCCTGGCATTTGAAGAATAGAGAGCACAGAATCCCAGCCATCAATTGAATTGGATGATTTAATTGGAACACCAATTACCGGAAGTGAGGTAAGTGAAGCAACCATACCGGGCAAATGAGCCGCACCACCGGCTCCAGCTATAATTGCTTTCAGGCCACGCAAGCGTGCTGACGAGGCATAGTCAACCATGCGCTGAGGCGTGCGGTGCGCAGACACTACCGTAAGTTCAAATGGTATTTTCATTTCTTCCAGAAATTCGGCAGCCTCTCGCATTATTTTAAGATCAGACTGACTTCCCATAATGATGCCTACAACGGGTTTGCTCATGCTTTTACTTTCAAGGTTTGTTTTACAAAGTTGGCTTTCTTTTTTAAACTTTCCAGATCAGCGTCAACCAACGTAACGTGACCCATTTTACGAAATGGTTTAGTTTGTTTTTTACCATAAAGATGAACATGAACACCAGATAAAGATAGCACTTCGTTTAGTCCTTCATAGCGAGCCAACCCCGTAAACCCCTCTTCACCCAATATATTGACCATAGCGCTGGGAGCGGTGCAACTTGTATCACCCGGAGGCAATCCTAAAATCGCACGCAAGTGTTGTTCATATTGTGAGGTCACGTTTGCTTCAATAGTTTGATGGCCGCTATTGTGTGGCCGAGGGGCTACTTCATTAACGAGAACTTGCCCGTCTTTGGTAACGAACATTTCAACTCCGAGAAGGCCTACTAAGCCTAGTGACTGAATTACATGCGTTGCAATTTCTTTCGCTTGCCGTGCAACGGCTTTATTGAGTTGTGCAGGTGAGAATAAGTATTCAACCAGATTCGCTTCCGGATGAAACACCATTTCCACGGCCGGGAACGAGGCAATTTCACCTGCTTCATTGCGCGATACGATAACCGCTATTTCTTTTTCAAAATCGATTAACTTTTCAAGTAAGCCGGGAGCATCAAAAGCTTTTGAGAGATCTTCTTTATTTCGAAGCATCTGCACACCACGACCGTCATAACCTTCGCGTGCCAGTTTATTCACTGCAGGCAGATATGACTGATGATTAAGAATTTCTTGTTTGCCATCAACGAGCAAAAAGTCTGCGGTAGGAATGTGATGCTCTTTGAAAAACTGTTTTTGTTTTCTCTTATCCTGAATGAGTTCAACGATGGAGGGTTGAGGAAAAACCTTTTTGCCTGCTTTTTCAAGATCGGCCAATGCCTTGGTGTTCACGTTTTCGATCTCGATGGTAAGGAGATCACAATCCTGACCAAAATCCCACACGGTCTGATAGTCGGTAAGTTTGCCACACGTAAAGGGTGCCAGTTGGTGACAAGGCGCCTGTGGGTCTGGATCGAGTACTGAAAAATTAATGTTCAAATCAATTCCGGATTGAATGAGCATTCGGCCTAATTGACCACCTCCGATTATCCCGATTTTGAAGTTCTGATAGAATGCCTGCGCCATGATCACGCAAAGTAATTAATTATCGAGCAGAAGAACGCTAAGAATTTTATCTCCCACTTCAATTTTGTGTACCACCTCCATACCCGATTCTACTTTGGCAAATAAGGTATAGCGCCCGTCCAGGTGAGGTGTTGGTGAGTGAGTGATGAACCATTGCGTGCCCTCCGTATCTTTCCCTGCCGATGCCATTCCTACAGAGCCTTCATCATATCTTCTAAGCGAAAACTCTGAACGAATAGAGTATGCTTCGCTGCCATAACCATCACCCCGGTTGCAACCGGTTTGGATCACAAAGTTTGGAACGACCCGGTGAACAAACCGGCCATCAAAATATTTTTGATTCACCAGGTCAACAAAATTCGCAACAGAGCCTGGAGCCTCTTCTACTAACAAGGAAAGCGTTATCTCTCCTTTATCTGTTAAGATTTGAACACGTTGATTTTTTGAAATGCTTTTGACCTGATCCCAGTTGATCGGATGATTGAATTCGTTTTTGGGGGTCGCTGGTTTTTGCCTCCCTTCGAAGTAGGCAAGTGCTTCATCCAGGGGTTGTAGTGCTTCATAGTCTCTCGGCAGCTTCAACTTCTTTTTTACTTCCTGCAGAAATGAATAGTCTTTGATAACAGATTTGTAATCCAGTGTTGAATCCGCAAGGCAAGAGGCAATGATACTAATCACACCCAAGTCAGCATCCAGCAAGGCGCCCTTGTAATACATGGAAAACACAAGTTTTAACTCTTGAGTAAACGGACTACTTCTATTCAGTGTCGTCAAGGCTTGGGCTGCCGCTGTTTTGATAACAGGAATTTTTGATTCAATAATTTCTTTTGATAAAAATGAATGGCTTTTGAGATTAGAAGAAAGAGCAGCTAGCAGGCTTGCTTTCTGATAATCATTTGATGACTTCGCATAGGCATCTTGAATTTCTTGTGCCAACTCCGGAGAGTGATATAGCAATGTTTTATAAAGTGTGGATTGAACCCGAAAGTTTTTTGTAGATCGTGCCAGTGCAAGTAATTTACTTTTCTTATTCAAATCGTTTTGAATGGCTTCAGCTGCAGCCACCGCGACTTGATCATTTTCGTCTTGCAATCCTAATAAAACAAGTTCATCACGTTCATTATTTGATTTGGCTCCGGCTACACGCGCAGCATTTACTCTTACACGATAGTCAGAGTCTTTGGTAAGAATTTGTTTTATAGCATCCAGGTGTTCCTCTGAAATAACCTTGCGAAGCGCCATGGTTGCTGCCATACGCACGAAGGGATTTTTATCTTCTATGGCAGCACGCATTAACTCTTGAGCGGGAATCCATTTAAGATTTGTCGCGCGATTGAAAAAGTGTGCGGCACCCAATCGCACGGAAGTGCTATGAGCTACTGAAAGAAAAGCTGCAGCTCGTTTGGCCATAGTAGAATCAGCAAGTCCGCGAAGTCCGGCAAAATAAAAAGCCCAGGCAAGTCCATGCTCTTGAATAGAATCTTTCGGTTGAATATTGTGTAATGAGGTGATGTCTCGTGGTGTGATTGTTTTGCCTAATCCCTGAAGAACTTCACTGACAACTTCGCTACTTGAATCAGTTAAGGCCGGAATGAGAGCGTTGACGGCAGCATTTCCACCGGTTTGCCCCAATGCGAAAGCAGCATGTATTCGCCCTTTCAAAAAAGGATCTTCCAGTAGCATTGTTCCCAACTGCAAAGAGGCCGATGAATCCTGTACTGATGCAAGTGCCAATGCTGCTTCAGACCGATAATCCGGATTTTGGCTGAGCAGATAGTTGATCAAACTATCGGCTTGCCTGCGATCCTGAAAGCCGGCAATGGCAAGTATGGTTGAATCAGAAAATTTGTTTGGCTTGGGTAATGAACATCCAAAGGAAAATAGACATATAAAGGCAAAGGAGACAGCCTTCATAAATTTCTATTTGGCTTGCTTTTTAGCATGTTTGACTACATCATTAAATTCAATACCGGCTGCTTTAATGGAATAAAGTAACAAGCGCACTTCTCTTACGTGTACTGCACCATCTACTTCAGACATGTTGTAAAGATTGGCGAAGGCGTCCATTTTTTCCTGATCAGAACATTCACTGATAAGATCAATTCCGGTCTTGTATATTTCTTTTTCTTTCTTATCCATGATACTATCTTCAAATTCTTTGAAAACAGAATCAGGAATGTTTTCTCTGTTTTTAATGCGGAGCAAAGAGGCGAACTCTTTTTCATCAATGACACCATCAGCAGATATGAGCAAGTGTGTGAGGTAAAGCAACCCCATCTGATAATTTTTCGATGAATTCATGTGATAAAGATTAGGAGATAAATATCCTGAAATTAATGGGTATTAAATAACCAGGCTTATAAATTTCTTTTCAATCGTTAAGAAAGCGATTGATAGACTAAAAACGCTGCCAGATAGGCAAGAGCAGTCATATATGCCAATTGTATTGCAGGCCATTTCCATCCTTTTGTTTCGCGCTTCACTACAGCCAGTGTGCTCATACATTGCATAGCTAATGTGTAAAATACCAAGAGAGAAAGGCCAACAGCTGGAGTATAACGAGGGCCTCCTGTTTCAGGATTGATTTCTGATTTCAATCTTGTTTTAATGGTGAGTTGATCTTCTGAACTTCCCAAACTATAGATGGTTGCCACCGTGCCAACAAACACTTCGCGTGCTGCAAAGGAAGTGATCAGAGCAATGCCAATTTTCCAGTCATACCCTAGTGGCTTTATCACAGGCTCGATGGTTTTGCCAATGATGCCGGCATAGGAATGCTCAAGTTTGTAAGCGGCAACGTGATCTTGAATTTCCTGTTCACTTAATCCCTGGTTGGAGGTATCAGATAATACTTTCTGTTCTGCTTCTTGCATACTCTGTTCTGGTCCATAGCTGGCTAGCACCCAAAGCACAATGGATATTGCCAAAATTATTTTACCCGCTTCAAAGACAAATGCTTTTGTTTTTTCCAGAATAGTGTAGCCCACATTAGCCCATCTTGGCTTACGATAAGTGGGAAGCTCCATGATCAGATAACTTCTTTCTTTGGTTTTAATAAGAAACTTCAAAGCTATAGCAGAAAGTATGGCGGCTAAAAAACCGAGGATATACAGAGCCATTAACACGAGACCCTGATAATTAAAAAAGCCGAGAACCTTGTCATCCGGAATAATCAGCGCGACCAAAATGGTGAACACGGGCAATCGTGCAGAACAACTCATAAAAGGAGTTACGAAGATGGTAATGAGCCGATCTTTCCAATTATCAATTGTACGGGTGGCCATAATGGCTGGGATGGCGCATGCTAAACCTGAAATAAGAGGAACAACACTCTTTCCGCTAAGACCAAATTTTCTCATGATCTTATCCATTAGGAAAACGACACGGGCCATATAGCCGCTCTCCTCCAGAATAGAAATGCAGGCAAATAGAATGACGATTTGGGGAATGAAAATGATAATGCCTCCAATGCCGGGTACTATTCCTTGCGATATCAAATCAAACAAAGGCCCGTCTGGTAAATTGTTATCGGCAATATTGCTGAGTGTGGTAAATGACTGATCAATAAAATCCATGGGTATCTGTGCCCATGCAAAAATCGATTGGAAGATCAGGAAGAGGACAGAAAAGAAAATCAAATAGCCCCACACTTTATGCGTGAGCACCTTATCAATGCGATAAGAAAATTTCTTCCATTCAGGATCGGATGTTTTGAGAATAACGTTATTCAACAAATCCTGGATGAAACCATAACGCATCACGGTTTCTGCGCCTTGGTATTTATGTGGGAAGAATTGATTTTCTTTCGCTTCTCTTCGAATATAATTTCGCTCTTCTTCGCTTAGGAAAACAAGGTTTTCAGTTTGTTGTAGAAACTGGTAGGCCTCATAATCCGTAGCCAGATGAAATCGTTCTTTAATTTTATTAACGACATTCTTAATCTCATTATCCAATTGAAAAATAGTTTTGGAAGAGGGACTAAGTTTTGCTTTTAAGGTTTGCTTTAATTCATGAACACCTTGACCGCTGCGTGCATTGATCATGACCACCGGAACATCCAGTGAAGAGGTAAGCATTTGAATGTCTATGCTTTGACCAGATTGTGCTGCCAGGTCCATCATGTTTAGCGCAAGCACCGTGGGCAGTTTTAAGTCCATGAGTTGCGTGAGCAAGAGGAGGCAGTTCTTTAGATTGGTCGCATCAGCTACCAACACTACGCCATCAGGGTAATGTCTGTTATTTTTATCGGCTAAAATTTCGGCTACTACTTTTTCATCCAGCGTGCGAGGATATAGACTATAGATGCCGGGTAAGTCAATAATCTCGGCCTGTGTTTTATCATCCAGATTGCAAATGCCTATGCGCTTATCAACCGTTACACCGGGAAAATTTCCAATTTTTTGGTTAAGCCCGGTAAGCTGATTGAAGAGGGAAGATTTACCAGAGTTGGGTTTTCCTGCCAATGCTATCTTAAGAAGCCTTTGCTCAGCCATTAGTTCAGAATGGTTATGGTTGAAGCTTCACTAATACGCAAGGAAAGATCCAGTCCGGAAACACTTACACAAACGGGATCTCCAAAAGGGGCAGTGAAATTGAAGCGCACAGCTGTGCCAGGCAAAAACCCCATCTCCAGCAGTTTTACTGAAATTTCGTCATCCGTAAAGCCCGAAATTACCGCTGTTTCACCGGGAACCATCTCCGCCACTGTTTTGGTCCTTGCCACTTCTTATTTAGATTGATTTTAAACAACGCAATATAGGAGTAGGGTAACAGTTACGCAATGATTATATTCGGTCGTGAAAAAGAAAGTTATGAAGTCATCTAAAGTGCAAAAGGAATCACCCAAGCCTACCAAAGAAATGCTGAAAGAAAAGGAGAATCCATTTGACTTTGGAGGCTTGCCTCTAAGCGATTTAAAGAAGAATTTGGGCTGTGGATAAAAACCATAAGATGTGATGAAGAAGCAACTTTTCAAAATTCTGGCAGAACTCAATAAAGTGATCATGCCACGCTTTAGTAGGAGAGATCTCACTCGATTTTCAAAGATTGAAAAGGGATTAGTCGCCTATCGTTATTGGGTAACCATCAATGCGTTAGATTGATCACATACTTTCAGCGAAGAAAATTCGCTTCACCCGCTCACTGGTGCTAGTGAGAATTTCATAAGGTATGGTGTTTGCGCGCGTAGCAAGTTCCTGAATAGGCAGTCCCTCACCAAAAATAATTACCTCGTCACCTTCTTTCGCTTCTATGCCAGTAATGTCAATCATGGTCATGTCCATGCACACATTACCTACAACAAGAGCCTTCTTACCTTTTATTAAAACAACACCTGTTCCTCTGCTAAAACTTCTACAAAATCCATCGGCATAGCCGATGGCAATGGTGGCTAATGTCATTTCACGTTCAGCCTTTCCTTTCCTTCCGTAGCCAACAGACTCACCCGTTTTTAATTTTTTTATTTGCGAGATGAAAGTCTTTAGTGTGACTGCAGGTTGAAGTTGATTAACTGATTCTGAAGTTGGATTGATGCCATATAAGCCAATGCCCAATCTTACCATATCCATCTGGTATTGATGAAAACGAAGAATGCCTGGAGAATTTAATATATGCCTGATAGGTGCAATGGTTAATTGAGATGAAATAGTTTGGTAAGCCTGTTCATAGCGGGCTATTTGTGCTTTTGAGAATTCATCGTGAGCGGATTCATCGGCACCGGCTAGGTGCGAAAACATGGATGCAATTTTAATGTGAGAGTTATTTTTTAATATGCTTACCGCTTCAAGCAAGTCTTCTGTCTCAAGTCCTAAACGTTTCATTCCGGTTTCCACCTCCAAATGAACCGTGCATGATTGCGATCCTAAAAAATCTGATAATGAACGAAGAAGCCTTAAACTATACATCACCGGCTCCAGATTGTAATCGATAATAGTTTGAAAACTTTCTTCCGTTGCGTTCATCACCATGATGGGAATGGTGATATGATTTTTACGTAGCTCTACTCCTTCATCCGCATAAGCGACACCCAAATAATCCACTCTATGATATTGGAGTAACGTGGCTATTTCTTCACTACCGCTACCATAGGCAAAGGCCTTTACCATAACCATTATTTTAACTCCCGGCTTGAGCTGTGCTTTGAAGAAATTCAGATTGTGAACAATCTTATTCAAGTCGATTTCCATGCGGGTGCCATGCACCTTGCGCTGCAAAAGCCCAACTATTTTTTCGAAGTAAAATGTGCGCGCTCCCTTTATAAGAATGACTTCCTGATGAAAGTCGTTTCGGTTAATTTCCTTGAGTGCATTTTCTGTGTTAGAATAAAACGAAGTTTGAATGGAGAGCTCTTTAAATTCAGCTTGGCCTTTCGTTAGTGCCGGGCCGATTCCAATCAATCGGGTTATGTCGCTTTTAAGAATCAGTTCTTTGATTTTTTGTATCAGTTGTTTGTCATCAAGTCCGGATTGTAAAATATCAGAAAGGATGATGGTCTTTTTCTTCTTTTGAATTCCGGCAAGGAAGTCAAGACTGATGCGCAAGCCACCCAAATCGTTGTTGTAGGAGTCATCAATAATCTGGCAGCTGTTGATTCCTTGCTTTAGTTCGAGACGCATGGGCACTGTTTTCAACATGCTGATCCGCTCTTGTATTGTTTGAACCGAATGGCCTAAACTCAACATCACTGCAACGCAGTGGAAACAATTTTCTATTGAAGCCCGATCTTGAAAGGGAAATTTGAGCGTTTGTGTTTCACCCTTCCACGTTAAAGTGAATTGATCACCTGAAGGAGTGATTTGTAAATCTGCAGTTTTATGAAACCCCCAACTGAATGAGGGCACGGAGGTAGCTACAACGGCAGATCGTATCGATTCATGATCAGAGCAGTAAATTAATTTTTCAACCCCTGAAAACAGCCTTAACTTCTCAGCAATCTTTTGCTCAAAAGAACGAAACCCTTCATCATGCGCTGTTCCAATATTGCTGAAGATTCCTAATGTTGGTTGTATCACTTTCTGCAGTTCAGTCATTTCATTGGGTTTGGAAATACCCGCCTCAAAAATTCCTAACTCATGATGCGATTGCATTTGCCAAACTGAAAGAGGAACTCCTATTTGTGAATTATAACTTCCAGGATTTTTTACAATTCGGTAATCGGGTGACAGCAATTGATACAGCCACTCCTTAATAATAGTTTTACCATTGCTTCCTGTAATACCAATGACAGGAACAGAAAACTTATTCCTGTGCTCGCGAACCAAGCGTTGTAAAGCCTGCACCGAAGAAGGAACAAGAAAAAAATTTGCTTCAGGAAAATTTTCAGGTGATATCGTTCTTTCTACTATAAACTGACGAATCCCTTTGGAGTATAACGCTGCTATATAATTATGACCGTCATGCCTTGCTCCTGAAATAGCAAAGAACAAAGCATGTTGCGACAACATGGCCTTGCGACTGTCGATAACCAGGTCTTCTATATTTCTGTCTTTTGCCATCTGAAGTATAGCGCCTTGGCAAAGGGCAGGTAATTGTGAAAATTGAAACATAACCTTAGAAGAGTTTGGAACCGTTAGGAACAGTTGAACTTATCGTAGTAAGAACTACCCGGTGGTTTTCATCAGGGAAGCCAGTTACCAGTACTTCAGAGGTAAAATTGGCTATCTGTTTCGGCCTAAAGTTAACGACACAGACCACCTGCAGCCCGGGTAACTGATCTAATGTATATAAGTCAGTTATTTGAGCACTTGATTTTTTTATGCCCAAATCAGGCCCTAAATCAATCCAAAGCTTAAAGGCAGGTTTTTTAGCCTCCGCAAACGCTTCCGAACGAACAATTGTACCCACTCTTAGGTCAATTTTATTAAAGTCATCCCATGTTATCATTTCCAAAAAATTACTATTTTGCACAGCTTACCCCGAAGGTAAGAGGTTAAAACCAAATAAGTCCGGATTTAAATGAAACCAAATTTCTCTCATTTTCTTGGCTTTACGATCATGCTAATGGCGATGGTGTTCTTTTCCGCCAGTGGTCAGGAAGGAATTCCTAACAATGAGATTCCTGATCCAAGTTTTCACTCTGAACTTACCGATCAAAAACCTCTTTTGTTTGAGCCAGAGAGGTCAACATCTAATTCCGAAAAAATAAACGCGCTGCCCAAAGGTGAAATAATCTCGCCTTCAAAATCAGGGAAGTCAAAATCAGAGACATCTAAAAATTCTGCAACAAAGTCAGAAGACGATGCTCTTTCTTTCAACTTTCTATACTACATCATTCAAAAATTCAAGATATCGGATATTGTGGAGCAATAAATCCGATCGTGTAATCGCTCACCATTTATTTCATTAAAAGATTATATTTGCAACACTGTTGCATTTTGAAAAATCCATTCTTCCTTTTAATCATTCTTTTCTTGCACGCGTTGGCGGCCGTAGGTCAGGGCAATTGTAAATTATCGATTACCGGAAAAGTGCTGGACGATTCAAAGAACGCACTCCCGGGAGCAACTGTTTTTATTAAGGAACATAATATTGGAAAAGTAACAGATCTGGATGGTGTCTATGTTTTTTCAGAATTGTGTGAGGGTGATTATGTTCTTGAAATCAAATTTTTAGGATACGAAACGCAAGTAGTAAAACTCATCCTGAGAAAATCAGAAAGAAAAGAAACGATACTTAATACGGAAGATAGACTTCTCTCAGAAGTGGTTGTTTCTGATCATCGTGAACCGGTTGGAAAGGCATCTAACTACGGAGCACTTTCAGGAAAAGCATTGGAGGAAGTGAGGGGAAAATCGTTAGGGGAGTCGCTTCAGAGTATTACTGGGGTAAATACCATTCAATCAGGTCCGGCTATTTTTAAACCAGTTATTCATGGATTGCATAGCCAACGTATCTTAATTCTGAACAATGGTGTTCGCCAGGAAGGACAACAATGGGGAGCGGAACATGCTCCTGAGATTGACCCCTTTATTGCATCCAACTTGGTGGTTGTAAAAGACGCTGGTGCAATCAAGTATGGCACCGATGCGCTTGGCGGTGTAGTGATACTAACACCGGCCGAGTTGCCTATGGACCAACAATTGGGAGGACAGTTTCATGTTATAGGCTCCAGCAACGGCAGAGCTGGGGTTGCATCAGGTATGCTTGAGGGTGGAATTGCAAAACATAAAGGTTGGGGTTGGCGAATTCAGGGAACTGCAAAAAAATCAGGAGATCTGCATACACGGGATTATAATCTATCTAATACAGGATTCCGCGAATTGAACTACTCCGCATCAGCAGGTTATCATAATAGTGGAAATGGTTTCGAGTTTTTTTACAGCCACTTTAACACTACTATTGGAATATTGAGAGGTTCAGTGGTAGGTAGTAGTGAAGATCTTGCCACAGCCTTGGAACAGGAACCTCCACAAAATACACAGCCATTTACCTACCAGATCAGCCAGCCACGGCAAGAGGTAAGTCATGATTTAATAAAGCTTAAAGGGCATGTTCGTAAAGGAGATAATCTGTTTAACGTTCAATACGGACTACAAATTAACAACCGAAAAGAATTTGATGTGAGAAGAGGAACCCTCAATGAGGTTCCTGCTCTGGGGTATAAATTATATACTCATACGCTGGATGCGGAGTGGGAAAAAACAAAAGGGAAATCGCACACACGTTCTTTTGGATTCAATGGAATGGCGCAAGACAACAATAAAATAGATGGCACACAAACGCTTCCTTTCATTCCTAATTTCAACAATTATACCGCTGGACTGTTCTGGATAGAGAAATTTTCAAAGACTAACTGGGATTGGGAAATGGGAGCTCGTTATGATCTCAGATATTACAAGATTGTGGGATTTGATTTTAAAAATCAATTGTATCGCAGTGAATTCAACTTTCACAATGTGAGTGCCACCGTGGCAGGGACATTAAAAATTAATTCGACTTCTTCTTTTACCTCCAGCTTAGGTACAGCCTGGAGACCTCCCAATGTTGCGGAGCTTTATAGTTTAGGAACACATCAAAGCGCTGCCGCCATTGAGTATGGATTGTTACTGGATGAAATTACCAATGAAATTAGGTCACCGGATGAAGTTGATCTTAATGCGGAGCAGGCAATAAAGTGGGTAAATACTTACCGCGTGCAGAAGGAAAAATGGAGCATGGAAATGACGGGCTACCTAAATTATATCTTCAATTACATCTACCTCAAGCCTCGAGGAGTAACAGAAAACACACGTGGCATTTTCCCCTACTTTCGATATACGCAAACCGATGCTTCATTTTTGGGTGCTGATCTTTCTTTGGGCTATTCGGTAACTAAAAATCTAAAGCTGAACTCGCGCATATCGTTGTTAAGAGCAAAAGATGAAACCAATAACGACTACCTGATTTTTATTCCATCAAACCGTTATGAGGTTTCTATCCGATACGATGTTCCAAACATACAATCATGGACAAGTCCTTTTTTGGAGATGCGATTAAAATACATAGCAAAACAAAATCGGGCTCCTCGCGTTGTCCCTATCCGTGATATTATTTATGCAAAGCAGCAAGGAATTGATTTGCTTGAAAATGATAATCGGAACTTTGATTTTGTTGATTCACCTGAGGGTTATTTTCTGGCGTCAATTAGTGCAGGCATTTCAAAACCCATAGATAAGTCAAAGTTGGATTTTAGAATTTCTGTTGAAAATTTGACCAATACAGCATACCGTGAATATTCAAACAGGATGCGCTATTACGCGGATGAAATCGGTCGCAATTTTTCTATTGCCCTGAAATACAGCTTTTAAATTATTGAAAATCGATAGAGGAAATCAATTTTTTCTTTTATTATTGCAACATTGTTGCATAAACTAAAACGCCAATTAAATATGAAAACCTATTTAAAGCACCTGATGCTCTTACTTATTACAGGTTCACTTATTTTTTTTAGTGGTTGTAAAAATGATGATCCGGAACCAGAAAATATCCCTGAGTTAATAACTAAAGTGACTTTAAAATTTACCCCTGTAGGAGGAGGTGCAGTAGTTTCGGTTACAGCAACTGATCCGGATGGGGAAGGTGTTCAGGACATCAAAGTGGATGGCCCTATCAACTTAATAAAAGGAACCCAGTATACACTGTTATTGGAATTAATCAACGGCCTGTACAATGTCGGAGAGGTTGGATACAACATCACTGCTGAGGTTGAAGAAGAAGGAAATGAACATCAGTTTTTCTTTCGATTTTCGGAGGGAGTTTTTTTATCACCAACAGGCACGGGAAATATTAAAGACAATCCATCTTCAACAGCTGGAAGCATTAATTATTTAGATAAGGATGTTAACAACTTGCCAATAGGCTTAAGTACTTCGTGGACATCATCCGGAGCGGCAGCAAGCGATAAATCATTCAGAGTGGTTTTAAAACATCAACCGGATATAAAATCAAGTACATCTACATCGCTGGATGGCGAGAGCGATCTTGACATCAGCTTTGGGGTGAATGTGAATTGACCAACGAATAATCAATCAATAAAAAACCCGGAGCGCTCCGGGTTTTTTATTTCAATTTTTCTTGACGATGAATTGCTCCAGATCTTTAAGCTTTAAAATTCCCTCATAGTAAGCTTTGCCAAAGATGACAGCAAAGATTCCCATATCATTTAGCTTTTTGATATCGTCCACCCCACGCACACCTCCGCTGGCAAGTACCTTTAAATCTTTAAAGTGATCGAGAATTTCCTGATAAAATGAAAAGGCCGGACCTTCAAGTACACCATCGCGCGACACATCGGTTGACTTTACATATTTCAATCCTCTGTCATAGAAATATTGAACATGATCAAACAGGGTGACTTCTGATTTTTTCAACCAGCCGCGATAAGCAATCTTTTTCGAAACGATATCAGTAACATCAGCACCTAAAGTCATTTTTTCTCTACCATAAGAGATAATCCACGATGCAAATAACTCTGGATTGGTTACAGCAATGCTGGATGCGGTAATGTAGTCGGCCCCAAATTCATAGGCTTTTCCAATATCGCCATCGGTGCAAATGCCTCCGGTGAAATCTACTTTAAGATCGGTGTGTCCTGAAATAGCTTCGAGCACATGATAGTTCTTTGGACTGCCTCGCTCAGCGCCATCTAAATCCACCAGGTGTACCACTTCTATTCCGTGATCTTCAAATCGCTTTGCCAGATCCAATGGATTTTCATTATAAGCTTTTTCGCTGGCAGGATCGCCCTTCCTCATTTTAACAACTTTTCCGTTACGAATGGCTATGGAAGGAATTACCTGTATCATTTAATTGCAATTACTATGAGTTGTCAAAAGTACCACCACTTGATTAGATTCTATAAAAGTTTTTAACAAGAAATTCTAAAAAAATCGAATACCTAATTTATTGAATTGAAAAGGGCAAGGCCACCAAAGTTTTGTCCCAGATAAATGTTAATTCGTGTTCTCCAGCCATGTTTTCAACTGCAATGGTGAACTGCTCAAACTCTTTTTCGATGGAAACAGAAGGGGCATCTACCGAAAGGACATCTTTGCCTGGAATTCGGTTGGCTTCTCCGTTAAATCCAACACCCCATTGACCATATTCTGTATTAAATATAATGGTCCAAGATTGCTCATTAGGTATTCCCCATAAGCTGTATTTCCCCGCTTTCAATGGTTTGCCCCCAAAAGTCAGGTCTTTACTGGTTTCAAAAGTGGTGGCTTCGTTGGCACCGGTTCTCCACACCTTTCCATATGGAACTAACTCACCAAAGATCACCCTTCCTTTCTTGGAAGGTCGATTATAGACCACCATGATTTGCAAATCCCCATCTTCAAATTTTACCTGATCTTCTGGGCTGAATGATTTGGTGTAATACACTCGGAAATAGGTAAGAACTCCCAGAATGATTATTAATATAATACCCAAAACAAGAAGAAATTTCTTCATAGAATAGTTTGTTTTAAATCTTTTTTTGGTGAATAACTCTTAAATAGTTTTCGAGTTTACAATTTTTAAAGCTCATTTTGCAAATATTCTGCCTGGAGGCTTTAAATTTGTTCGATTCTACTTTAACCTAATTATACAACCATGTCAGTTTTCGGTGTAGTAATTGCCCTTTTTATCTTAGCTATTGTTTCGGTTTGGGCATTTCCAAACAGTAAAGTGAGCGACAACGAGCACGACATTAAGCACTAATTTTTTAGGGCTTCAATGAACGTTTGTATCTTTTGTGGGTCAGCTGCTGGCGCAAGAAAAGACTATGGAGATGCCGCTATAGAAATGGGAGGTCTCCTCTGCAAGGCGCAGTCTTCATTGATTTATGGTGGTGGTAATGTCGGCCTGATGGGTATAGTTGCCGATGAGGTAATGCGGCTTGGAGGCAACGTCATTGGTGTTATCCCTGATTTTCTTTTGCAAAGGGAGGTTGCTCACAAGGGTATTACACAACTGGAAGTTGTTAGTAGTATGCATGAGCGAAAAAGACGTATGGCCGACCTGGCTGATGCGTTCGTGGCCATGCCTGGTGGCTGGGGTACATTAGACGAACTCGCAGAAATTCTTACCTGGAAGCAACTAGGATTAATCAGCGCTTCCATTGGCCTTTTAAATACACAGGGTTATTTCAATCCGTTGATTCAACAAATGAAATTAATGGTAGAGGAAGGATTCCTTCTGGCAAATAATCTGAATGAATTGAAAATTTCTGAAACACCCCACCAACTTCTCCATCAACTTGGCGTAATAACAGGTTAAAGCGTAAGCATTTCCAAAAAAATCTTAGCTTTAACTAAAGCCACAGTGTTGTATGGGCGCAAAGCGATTTGTTGGTTGTATTCTTTTACTTTTAGCTGGCATTAATTCTGGTTATGCACAGGTTTTGGGCTTTTCTCTTCCGCCCGGAAAAACCAAGGCCCAATTCCCTATAGAGGTTTACAACAACCTCATCATCATGCCAATCATATTAAATGGCCAATTGCCCCTCAAATTTATTCTTGACACAGGAGTTCGCACCTCCATTCTTACTGAAAAAGCGTACAGTGATATTCTAAATCTTCCTTATTCACGAAAGTATACTATTGCAGGCCCTGGCGGAGAAAAGTTGGTAGATGCTTATGTAACCAACAATGTTACTCTGGATATGCCCGGTGTTCATGGACAAGGTCACGCGATGCTGGTGCTGGAGAAGGATTATCTTGAACTGAGAAACTATCTGGGTACCGATGTGCATGGAATTTTAGGGTATGAGTTATTTAGTCGATTTATCGTAAAGATTGATTACGAAAAAAAACGACTTACCCTTATGCAACCCGAAAGGTTCAAGCCTAATAAAATGCACACCTGGTTGCCAATTACTGTTGAGGATACTAAACCATATATAATTGTAGGAATTCAAATGAATGACACCACTTCACTTTCGGCAAAGTTATTAGTAGACAGTGGCGCAAGTCATGGAATATTTCTTGAAACAGAGTCCAATCCCAAAATAATTATTCCTGACAAGCACGTAAGCACAATAATTGGAAGAGGGCTTGGTGGAGAAATTACAGGACAAATAGGTAGAATAAAAGCTGTTGAAATCGGAGACTATTTAATCTCTGGTGTAATCGCCAATTTTCCTGATCCTCAAAGTTATATCGACACGTTAAAAACGAGTCACACTGTTTTTCGCAATGGTTCGATTGGCGGTGAGATATTAAGCCGGTTCACCGTCATATTTAACTTTCCTGGTGAAAGAATATATTTGAAGAAGAACTCAACCTTAAAGAAGGAGTTCTATTTTAATTTGAGCGGACTAACCGTGCGTGCGAGGGGGGCGAAGCTAAGGAATTTCGAAATCTCAGACGTGCGTGAAACTTCTTCTGCTGCAAAGGCGGATATCCGAAAAGGTGACAAAATCATTTCTGTGAATGGTATGATCACCGCTGATTTAGACTTAAGTTCTATCAATGGTTTTCTCAACTCAAAGCCTGGAAAGAAAATAACCCTTCAGATCCTACGGGATGGTATTCAAGTAAAAAAGGAATTCAAACTGGAAAACATTATTTAACACAAAATGTTTAAAACACCTCCCCATACAATTAATTACAAATGGAGAAATTCAAATAATGAATAGAGTCCTAATTGTTGGTGGAGGGCTAGCAGGATTGATTGCTGCTAATTATTTGGCAAGTGCAGATGTTGAGGTTATTGTTATTGAAAAAAAGAAATATCCTTTCCACCGGGTTTGTGGTGAGTATATTTCCAATGAGACCATTCCTTTTCTTAAATCGCTTAATCTGTTTCCTTTTGAATTTAATCCACCCAACATCACAAAATTTCAACTCACTTCTGTGAATGGAAAATCGGCACAACTGCCGTTGGATTTGGGAGGCTTTGGTATCAGCCGGTATACATTTGATGATTTCCTATATAGAAAAGCCCTTGATAAAGGAGTTAAGTTTTTGTTGAATACAGAAGCCGACCAGATTCTTTTTGACAAAAATCAATTTCAAGTAAAGGCAGGAGAATACTTGTTAGAGGGTGACGTAGTGATAGGTTCATTTGGAAAACGATCACGATTAGACATTTCCTTGAAAAGAGAGTTCATTCAAAAACGATCTCCTTATGCCGGTGTGAAGTATCATATCCGAACAGACCAACCAGCCGATCAAATTTCACTTCACAATTTCAAAGATGGATATTGTGGTATTAGTCAAGTAGAGGATCAGAAATTTACACTGTGCTATCTCACCCATCGCAACAACTTGAAAAAATATGGTAGCATTAGATCCATGGAAGAGGCCGTCTTGTATAAGAATCCATTTTTGAAATCTTTATTTCTCAATGCTGAATTTCTTTATGATCGACCAGAGGTAATCAATGAAATTTCATTTGCTACCAAACAGCCTGTTGACAATCACGCGTTAATGGCAGGTGATGCAGCGGGAATGATAACACCGTTGTGTGGTAATGGTATGGCGCTCGCGATCCATTCTTCAAAAATTGTAAGTGAATTGGTATTGCGCTTTGCAAGAAAGGAAATTAATCGTGAACAGATGGAACTCATCTATAGCAAAAAATGGAATGAACTGTTTGCATGCAGGCTTTGGGCGGGGCGACAAATACAACAACTCTTTGGCGCAGAATGGACATCAAACCTGGCAGTTAATCTTATGAAAAGCGTGAAACCAGTTGCTGGGTTTTTGATCCGGCAAACTCATGGTAACCCATTTTAAACCCTTTGATTACAGCACTTTAAATTTCAGTTGGTTAATAGCAGAGGGTTTTGCCATATTGAAGTTAAAAGGTTTGATCCACATGACTGGTTTCAATAAAAAACCAAATGAAAAATCCATTTAAGCACAGAGCCGATAAAAAATTTAACCACATCGTATTAGAAAAATTAGCTTTTGAAGGATCTTTCAAGACACGAAAGAACCAAACTAAAAAGAATATCACCACAGGACTTAAAGACAGCAGAAAGACAAGTCCAAAACGCAATTCATAAAAAGAATAAAAGTACCGCACATAACCGGCAGCAGCCAGCGTAAAAATGATCAGCACAAACATAAATGTCCCTTTTATACCTAACATCAAACTAATGGTGCGATCGCCACGTTTTGAGTCTTCTTCATGCTGATAGATTTGCGTCATCGGATAGGTGCCCAATAAAATAATACTTGAAAGTGTAGCAGGAATCAGAATCCGGACATTCATAAGATTTTCAATTCCAAAATCATTGATCCCCACATAGCACATGAGAAAAGTAAAGAACCCTTGAAAGATGCCTACGGTAAGCCAACCACCAATAGGAAATTTCTTTAACCGAATAGAAGGATGGCTGTATGCTTTTGACACAAGACCATAGAATAAAAGCAACACAGCGAACAACAGGCTTATCTTCAAAAAGCCCAGTACAATGGCGATAGCATCAAAGAGAAGAGATAGATAATAAAGTCCTTTATTTACAGGGGGAGGATTCTTCAATCCGCCAATGCTCATTTCATCTTTATCGAAATAACTATTAAAGCCATTGCTCGCTGGATAAAGGAATAAATGAATGATGATAAATGACCAAAGCAAGCGGCTTTCAGTGAAGTTGGGCGAAATGCTCAAGGCGAAAATGTAAACCGGCATCAAAAAGAAAGAAAAAGAGATACGCAGGTGAAGCCAGGCCGAACGTGAAAACATCGTTTTAAAAATTATTAGTTGATCAAGATAATGAATTCACCAAAGTTTAAATCAATGTGCGTGGTTTTTTGTTATACTTGACATAATGAGTTTTATAACAGCCATTGGCACGGCCAATCCAGAAAATAAATTTAGTCAATTGGCTATTGCTGATTTTATGGTGCGGGCAATGCAGATGGATGACCATGAAGCCCGTAAACTTCGTGCACTCTTCCGCAGAACGGGCATAGAAACACGCTACTCAGTGATTTCTGATTACGGCAAAATGGAGGGATTTGATTTCTATTCCAATAGCCACGATTTTGAACCGGTTCCTTCTACAGGTACACGACTTTTATTGTATCGACAACATGCTTTGTTGCTGAGTATTAAGGCGATAAACCATTGTTTGGGCAATGTAGAAGCCTTCGATAAAAAATCAATTACGCATTTGATTGTGGTAAGCTGCACCGGCATGTATGCACCGGGGTTGGATATTGATCTTGTAAAAACATTAGGCTTGCCAACGAACACACAGCGCTTGTGCATTAACTTCATGGGTTGTTATGCAGCTTTTAACGGATTGAAGCAGGCCGATATCATTTGTCAGTCCGATCCTAAGGCAAAAGTGCTGATCGTTTGCACGGAGTTGTGTAGCATTCATTTTCAGAAGGAAATGACCGATGATAATTTATTGGCTAATGCGTTGTTTGCAGATGGATCGGCAGCTTTGCTGTTAGAATCGACACCACGAAAAGGATTGAATTTAAAGCCAGTAAGTTTTTATTGTGATCTTGCTCTGGAAGGTGATCAGGATATGGCGTGGACTGTTGGTGACTTAGGATTTGAAATGCGATTGTCGGCTTATGTGCCCGATGTCATTCAACGTGGAATAAAAACACTCACGCATTCTTTGCTTGAACAAATTTCATTCGAACTGTCGGATGTGTCTTATTTTGCTATTCATCCAGGAGGAAAGAAAATTCTTGAAGTAATCGAGAAGGAATTAAATCTTACCAAAGAACAAAATAAACCGGCCTACGAAGTGCTTCGTAACTATGGCAACATGTCGTCACCTACTGTTCTTTTTGTACTTGACGAAGTATGTAAAAACCTGAATTGCATGGACGACAAAAAGAAAGTTTTAAGTTTTGCCTTTGGCCCAGGGCTCACATTGGAAAGCATGGTACTTGAAATACAAAATTACTAATCATGTCGATTAATTTTTCTAACCGATCTTCAACAATTGAGATCATGGACGATTTAGCTTGTGATGGCGAGGTAGTATTTCAAACCTTGCGGGAATTAGATATAATAAATCATTGGCTGGGTGGAAATGCGGTAACAATTAACGCGCTGAGAAAAAGTTGGAAGACAATACCCAACGAGGATATTATCACCATTGCAGATTTAGGTTGTGGCAGTGGTGAGATACTGCGCATCATTTCAAAACTTGCCGAAAAAGAAAACCGAAAAGTAAAATTGATTGGCTTTGATGCTAACCCACATATTATTGATTATGCCCAAAGTCATTCAAAAGAATTTTCAAACATTTCTTTTGAGGAGAGTAATGTATTTTCGCAGAACTTTAAAAGTCAAAAATTTGATTTCGTTTTAGCGACCCTGTTCATCCATCATTTTGGTGAAGCTGAATTGATTGAGCTATTCTCCTCTCTAAAAAAACAAACACAATTGGCAATTATCATCAATGATATTCATCGGCATCCGTTGGCATATTATTCAATCAAATTATTAACACAGCTATTTTCACGTTCAGCTATGGTAAAGTTTGACGCTCCTCTATCTGTATTGCGAGCATTTAAAAAGCATGAATTAAGAGAGGCAGTGAAAAAGTTAGCAGGTAATGATTACTCCCTCGAATGGAAATGGGCTTTTCGCTGGCAATTGATCATTCCAGTATAGGGGAATGAACTCTGGCACAATTTTTACTAATTTTAGTTTCGAATTATCAAACTAACTCCTTATGAAGACAAATCTGATTTCTTTAGCCATTATTTTATTGATACTCACCTCTTGTAGTTCAAGCCCTTTTGGTCAGAAAGTAAAAGAACCATTCCGTGGCAATGCATACGAATCCAACAACCGATTTTTCCGTGGTACGGGCAAGGGCGAAAGTTCTCAGGATAACATTGCAAGAAGCAAAGCCGATCTTGATGCCAAATCGCAGTTAGCAGGACAAGTAAATACAACGATGAAGCAAGTAGCCGATCAATATTTAGGACAGACAGAAAATGAACGAGCTGCAGATGTGGCCGATAAATTTCAAAGCCTGGTGCGTCAGACAATGAACACAGAGATTGCCGACCTTCGCAAAATCGGTGAGCAAAAATATTTCAATAAGAAGGAAAATAAATACACTGTCTTTATGGCTTACGAAATCAAGAAGAATGCTATGTTCCGCTTCATGAAAAAGCAAGCCCGGGTAGATAAGACCATCAACGAACGTCAAATGGATTTAATCGATAAAATCCTGGACGAGCAAATCAAGAAAGCAGAAGAGGCAGAAGGCGAGAATTAATTTGAACTATTCGCCATTTTCTCAGCCGTCTCAGCAATCTTAAGCTGATTAATAAACTCATCAACCTCTCCGTTCATTACCGCGGGGAGGTTGTGTTGTGTATAGCCAATACGGTGATCGGTAACACGACTCTGTGGATAATTGTAGGTTCGAATTTTTTCAGAACGATCGCCACTGCGCACCTGGCTTTTTCGTGAGGCCCCAACTTCAGCCTGCTTTTTTTCCACTTCAAGTTCATAGAGCTTGGCACGCAACATAACCATGGCACGGGCACGGTTACCGTGCTGAGAACGCTCAACCTGGCAGGTGATAACTATGCCGGTAGGCTTATGGGTCATTTGAACTTTTGTTTCCACTTTGTTTACGTTCTGTCCTCCTGCTCCACCCGATCTTGATGTGATCACTTCGATGTCGGCAGGATTGATCTCTACATCTACATCTTCAGCCTCGGGCAACACGACTATTGAGGCGGCAGAAGTATGGACGCGACCTTGCGTTTCGGTATCAGGCACACGCTGCACACGATGCACGCCAGACTCATATTTAAAAATCCCGTATGCGCCATCTCCTTCAATGCTGCTGATCACTTCTTTATATCCACCAGCGGTACCTTCGGTAATATCCAATACGGACATTTTAAAGCCTCTACGTTCACAAAAACGCTGATACATTCTCCACAAATCGCCAGCAAAAATCGCGGCCTCATCACCACCCGTGCCTGCCCTGATTTCGAGAATACAATTCTTATAATCGTTGGGATCTTTAGGCATGAGCAGTTCTTTAATCTCTGCCTCCAGCGCCTCACACTTTGGCTCTAGTTCTTCTATTTCCATTTTTGCCATTTCACGAAACTCCGCATCTTTTTCTTTTTGCAGAATTTCTTTGGCATGCTTCACACCATCCAGTGCAGCTTGGTATTGATCGTATTTAATCACCACCTTCTCCAGGTCTCTGTATTCTTTACTGAGCTGCTGGAATTTTTTCTGGTCCTTAACGGTCTCAGGTTGACCTAAAAGTTGGCCAACTTCCTCAAAACGGTTCTTTATATCTATCAGTTTCTCAATCATACATCCAAAAAGAAGGCTGCAAAGTTAATAAATTAGTGGTTCGTGTTAGCGAAGACTTTTTACCTTAGCATTTGTTTTAGAATCATATGAAATATTCAGTCTTATTGATTGTAGTGGTCTTGGTTTCCTGCACAGGCTCATTGAGTGATGAGCAAAGAAAAAGGATCAAGGAAAGCATGGAGCAGGGACAAATCAAAAAACTTTCGGAGGCCCAGGTGACGGAGGCGGCCTTTGCCTATGGCCGTAAGATCGCGGCCGTATTGGATAAAAGCGATAAAACCTCAACTAATATCATATTGCTAGACTCATTGTCGCAGGCGTATCACATTGAGATTGTTTCTCTTCAGCCAGATAATCAGAGCATGCGAGGAGTAGAACGTCAATTGCTTGAAGCGTATATGAATGGAGCCACATCCAATGACAACATTCAGAAGATGGGCTCGGATTCACTTCTTTACACGAAGCCAATTCTTCGTGAAAATCCTGATGGATCAGTCGAATTTCTAAAAGCGCTTGGCATTCGCATGACGCGCAAGCAAGTGGTGCTTTCGATCAAAGGCTAATGGATTCAATGCCTTGGAAAATCTGGGTTGACACGGGCGGCACGTTTACCGATTGCATTGCTCATGCGCCTGGTGGAGAAACCAAACGACTTAAAGTTTTAAGTAGCGGTGTACTGAAAGGTCAGGTAATTGAACGCATTAATTCAAAAACGATTTCCATACAAATTAGCTGGCCTGTTCAAACGGATATCTTCAGCGATTTTTTGATATCGTTTTCGCGGAATCCAAAAAATAAATTGAGAATAAAGTCAGCGGAGGTTGAAAAGTCAGTTCTTCATTTGGCTGGTGCTGTGGCTCAAAGTATCAGGAAAGGAGATGTCTTTGAAATCAGTTCAGGAGAAGAAGTGCCCGTGTTTGCTGCGAGGTTACTAACGCAAACAGGTCTGCACGAAAACTTTCCTCCAATCGAGATGAAGTTAGGATCAACGCGTGGCACGAATGCTTTATTGGAAAGAAAGGGGGCGCGTGTTGCTTTTTTAGTCACGAAAGGATTCAAAGATTTACTCCTCATTGGCACACAACAACGAACGGATTTGTTTGCGATTCAGATTATAAAGGAGAAACCCTTATATGATTCAGTGATTGAGGTAGATGAGCGGATTGAATCAAACGGAGATGTTCATAAATCGCTTCACAAAAATGAAATCCTTCGAATCATCTCTCTGGTAAAAAAATCAGATTGTGATTCAGTTGCAATAGCCTTGCTCAACAGCTATAAAAATCCGGAAAATGAGAATATTTTGAAGGAAGCATTCATAATAAATGGCTATCAATTTGTATCCGACTCTCATTCTCTTTCGGGTCAGATAAAAATTTTGCAAAGGGCTGAAACAGCTGTGGCGAATGCATATCTCGATCCCATCATCCACAATTATATCAATCGTATTCAACAAGGCTTGCATGATGCGCGATTAAAAATAATGACCAGTGCAGGTGGATTAGTTGATGCAAAGAATTTTTATCCGAAGGACAGTTTATTGAGCGGTCCGGCTGGTGGCGTTGTGGGTGCTGCTATTTCTGCAAAACAATCGGGAGTGGATCAACTCATCACGTTTGATATGGGTGGAACGAGCACGGACGTTTCTCTTTATGATAAGCGCTATGCATACCGATACGAATCGAAAGTGGGAGAGATCAAAATTTTTTCACCATCATTAGCTATTGAAACCATTGCTGCGGGTGGCGGATCCATTTGTGATTTTGATGGTCATCGGTTGATTGTCGGTCCGCATAGTGCTGGAGCATCGCCTGGCCCTGCTTGTTATGGCAGTGGAGGACCACTCACCATCACGGATGTAAATCTGTTACTCGGCCGTGCTGATGCAGAATTTTTTTCAATTCCCCTTTATCGCGATCGATCTGAGAAAGCGCTGGAAAAGCTTTTGATAAAAATTCAGCGGGCAACGGGTAAGAAACCAAAAGCAGAATTAATACTGGAATCATTGACTTTAATTGCCAATGAAAAAATGGCGGAGGCCATTAAAAAAGTTTCAGTGCAGCAAGGTCATGATCCTGCGAGTTATACTTTATTAAGTTTTGGTGGAGCGGGCGGACAGCATGCTTGTTCGTTGGCCGAGATTCTGGACATGAAACAAATTCTCATTCCTTATGACGCAGGTTTGTTGAGCGCATATGGAATTGGTAGCGCGCGCATCGAGCGGTTTGAAGAACAACAAGTGCTTCAACTTTTTTTACAATCCGAAAAGAAACTATCTCAGTCATTTCAGAAATTGTTTGACCGCGGTGTAGAGCATTTTCTGAAAGATGGATTTACCGAAAACAAAATCATCACTGATAAGGCACTTCTCTTCCTTCGATTCAAAGGACAGGAAAGCACCATTGAAGTACCTTATGAAAACGGGAAAGGAATTATTGATCGTTTTAAGAAAAAGTATCTAACCATCTATGGCCATTGGCTTGCGGATCGTGAAATAGAAATTGAATCCATTCGGCTCGTTCTGTGTGTTGATAACGATCGCATGCCAAAAAGGAAAGTTCGCGCCAGGTCATTTAATCCATTACCGGTGAAGCAATCCAGAATATTTTTTAATGGAGACTGGAAAAAGATAGGCGTTTATTTATGGGAACAACTAAAATCGGGAGCGATTATTAAAGGTCCAGCTTTGGTGGTAAGTCAGAATTCAACCACCGTTGTAAATGATCGATGGGAATTTAAATTGGATCAGAATAACAATGCTTTGCTTAGTGACAAGCCAAGGCGAGCAACAAAAGCCACGACTCAAAATCATGAAGCAGCATTAGAATTATTCAGCAACCGGTTTACTGCAGTAGCTCAAGAGATGGGCGCTTTGTTGCAGCGAACTTCGTTTTCAGTGAATGTAAAAGAGCGATTGGATTTTTCGTGTGCAATGATGGACGCTGAAGGATATCTGGTTGTGAATGCTCCGCATATTCCTGTTCACCTTGGAAGCATGGGTGTGTGTGTGCGCGAAGTGAAGAAAATTTTGCTGATGAAAGAGGGAGATGTAGTGATCACTAATCATCCTGCTTTTGGGGGTTCGCACTTACCAGACGTTACGCTGATTAAGCCAGTGTTCTATAAAAAAAAATTAGTTGGCTATGTGGCTAATCGTGCTCATCATGCGGAAATCGGTGGAAAGAGGCCAGGCTCAATGCCAGCTGATGCCATGTCATTGGAAGAAGAAGGAGTCATTATCCCTCCAACGTATCTGGTGAAACGTGGCAAAGTACAATGGCTAGTCGTTCGAAAGATATTTTTGTCAGCTCTTTATCCAACGCGATTGCTTGAAGAGAATATGGCGGATTTAAATGGGGCTTTGGCGTCTGTCAATCTCGGTAACGATGCGTTGCAAGAGCTTTGTAAAAAACACAGCCCTAAGCAAGTGAACTTTTACATGAAAGTGTTGCGCGAATATGCAGCTCAGCTTCTTAAAGCAAAGGTCAGGGAGTCAAAAGTTAAAACATATAAGGCTGAAGAGCGATTGGATGATGGCTCTTTGTTGAAAGTCAATATCGCTTTTGATAAAGAGGAAAAATTGTCAATTAATTTTTCGGGATCAGCAAATGTTCATCCCGGTAATCTCAACGCAACGAAAGCGATTGTTCAAAGTGTAGCGTTGTATGTATTGCGCTTATGGGTGAATAAGCCCATTGCGATGAATGAAGGATTAATGCAATCGGTGAATATAGTTTTACCAACGGGTTTACTTAATCCGGATTTTTCAGGAACAAAATTGCCGGCAGTAGTTGGAGGGAATACTGAAGTAAGTCAACGATTGACAGATACGTTATTGAAAGCCTTTGGATTAGTAGCCTGCAGCCAGGGCACGATGAATAATTTTCTGTTTGGCAACGATCGTTTCGGATTTTATGAAACGATTTGTGGTGGCACCGGAGCCGGACCTGGCTTTGATGGTGTAAGCGGAATACATTCACACATGACGAACACGCGAATAACCGATCCGGAAATTCTTGAGTTGCGATATCCAGTGCGTTTAGAAAAATTTGAAATCAGAACGGGATCAGGTGGAAAAGGAAAATGGAACGGAGGCGATGGAATTGTGCGTGAGATAACCTTCAAAGAACAAGTAGAAGTAAATATTCTTTCGCAGCATCGCGTTGAGCAGCCTTACGGATTGAGTGGTGGAGGCCCGGGAAAAACGGGACAACAAAAATTAATCGGTAAGTATGGAGAAGAAAAAATTCTTAACGGCATGGATAGCGTTGTTGCCGAGGCGGGTGATCGCATACAAATCCAAACTCCGGGTGGCGGAGGTTATGGTAAAATAAAAGGAGAATAATGTCGCTTATTTAAACACGGAACTTTTCACCGTTGGCCAGTTTGAGTTGGCCTTATTAATGAACTCATGCTGCTTTTCATTCCAGATTTTTCGCACCTCTAAATTATAGTTCAGATACAGTTTGCCTTCTATAATGGTCCACGCTTCCGGATCTGTTTTCGCTTTATATCCGCGCGACATTCCGTAGGCGCAATAACCTCCAAACTGAGGCATATATTTTCCGGGGGAGGATTTAAATGTGTTAAGATTTTCCGCGGAAGCGAAATGCCAGGATTCTCCTGCATGATTAGCGGTGAATTCTTTTGAGCCTTTAACAGGTTTGTGATCGGTGAAGTAAGCCACCACATCGTAGCCCTGAATGGCACCATCACTTGTAGAAAAGATTTCCGATGCCTGCCCATTCGATATAAAAGAAAGAAACAGAAGTCCAACAAACACGAAGACCGTAGATTTTTTCATGGTAGAAGATTTAATTTTTCACCAAGATATGCTAGCCAATCGTTTGAGCCTGTCGCTCAAGTGACACAATCAATTATAAAATAGTAAATGACTCTCTGCGTGATGAAAGATTTCTCACTTCAATTGTCGCAAATAAAGTTGAATGGTGTTTTCAAGACCTAAATACAATGCATCACAAATCAACGCATGACCAATAGAAACTTCATCGAGGTATGGAATGGATTCTTTCAGGAAGCGAAGATTGTGAAGATCTAAATCATGGCCAGCATTAATACCAAGACCCAATTCATGAGCAACTTTTGCAGCCTCTACATATACCTTTACAGCTGCTGCTCTATTCTGATGATACTGCGAAGCGTACGGTTCTGTATACAATTCTATTCTATCCGCTCCAATTTTTTTTGCTCCTTCCACCATCTTGGCTGATGGATCGACAAAAACTGAAACGCGTACGTCAAATGATTTCAGCTCAGCGATAATTTCCTTAAGCATAGTTTCATTCTTCACGGTATCCCATCCGGCATTAGACGTGATCGCATCGGGTTTATCGGGTACAAGCGTGGCTTGCTCTGGTTTTGTTTCTTCAATGAGCTTCACATAACGCTCATCCGGATAGCCTTCAATGTTGAATTCAGTAGTAACTATTTTTTTCAGTTCAATCGCATCCGCATAGCGAACGTGTCTTTCATCAGGGCGGGGGTGAACGGTAATGCCTTGCGCACCAAATCGTTCGCAATCAATGGCTACTTTGATTACATCCGGGTTGTTACCTCCGCGCGCATTGCGCAGGGTGGCAATCTTGTTTATGTTTACGGAGAGGCGAGTCATGATGTGAAAGGTTGTATCTTTATACTCTTGAATACTTAACGATTTAACTGTCTATTTTTATGTCTATAAAAGTAGAGTTAATTTTGGATCAAATTTATTTAAACGATTTTGAATATGAGCCTGAAACAACAAATTGATAGTGATATTAAATCAGCGATGCTGGCAAAGAATAAGGAAGAGCTCACAGCGCTTCGTTCGATAAAATCGCTGATTCTGTTGGCAGAAACTGAAAAAGGTGTCAGCGCAGAAATAAGTCAGGAGTCTGAAAGCAAATTATTAATGAAGGCAGCCAAGCAACGGAAGGAGTCGGCAGAGATATTTCAAAAAGAAGGTCGTGATGAGTTGGCTCAGAAGGAGTTATTGGAGTTAGGAGTAATCAGCCGGTATTTGCCCAAGCAACTTTCTGAAGAGGAGATTACTATTGAAGTGAAGAAAATCATTGAACGGGTCGGGGCAAAGGGACCGCAGGATATGGGTAAGGTAATGGGCGCCACCACCAAACAATTGGCAGGCAAAGCCGATGGAAAATTGATTTCTGAAATCGTTAAAAAAATATTGACATCTTGAATAAAGCAGATCTTGTAATCGCAATCATTCTTGCGGTAGGCACATTCCTTGGATATCGAAGAGGCTTTTTATTAGAGTTGTTCTTTTTGCTAGCCATCATACTGGGTGTCTTCATCGGCTTCAAACTGATGGGAACCGGTGTTGAATATTTGTCGAAAGAATTTAATGCCGACAAAGACGTATTGCCCTATGTTTCATTTGCGATCATTTTTTTATTGGTAATGCTGGTAGTCTCTTTGATCGGTAAGAGTATTAAAAATTCATTAGACAAAACCTTTTTAGGAAAGATGGATGCCATAGGTGGAGCGGCCCTTGGGTTGATCAAATATGCATTTGGTATCAGTGTTATTATTTGGCTGACAGAATCCTTTCAAATATCATTTCCGGAAGGCTGGAAAGAAGAATCTACGCTGTATCCTATTGCGGCTAAGGTAGCACCGACTCTTTCCGAGCATTTCGGTGAATTTCTACCTTTTTTCAAAGAAACTTTCAAGCAGTTCTAAGGTTCGATTTTTTTTAGTTACTTATCACAAAATAAGCACAAGTATGTCCCTGGTTGTAAAAGAAAAAGATGGGTTTAAGTATGTGGATGAAGGTAACGGGCAGGTGCTTATGTTGTTGCACGGTCTTTTTGGGGCTTTGAGCAATTGGGAAGCGGTGGTTAGTCATTATTCGAAGCATTTCAGAGTGATCATCCCCATGCTGCCAATTTATGAAATGCCAATCAAAGAAGCGGGACTACCAGGCCTGCGTGAATACGTAGAGAAATTTGTTGCCCTCATGAAATTGGATAACCTCACCATCATGGGTAACTCATTGGGTGGTCATGTGGGTATTTTATTTACGTTAGCGAATCCAGAAAAAGTTTCAAAGTTAGTCCTTACGGGAAGCTCAGGCCTGTTTGAAAATACGATGGGAGGCTCTTATCCCCGTAGAGGAAGTTATGAGTATATACGGGAGCGAGTTGCTTATACATTTTATGATCCCAACGTAGCATCAAAGGAACTGGTTGACGAGGTCTTTGAAACGACTAAAAGTATACCCAAGTGTATGCGCATTGTAGCGATTGCAAAATCAGCACAGCGCAATAACCTTGCTCTTGAATTGCCAAACATTAAAGTGCCCACTTTATTGGTGTGGGGCTTAAATGATACGATTACTCCTCCAATGGTAGGTCACGAATTTAATCGTCTGATTCCCAATTCAGAATTGAAGTTCGTTGATAAATGTTGTCACGCTCCTATGATGGAGCATCCTGAGAAGTTTAATGAAATCGTAGAGGACTTTCTGATGAGAAAAAATTAATGAAGAACGGCATGATTGCAGAAGAACTTATTAACCACATGATTCCTCCTCTGAAGATAACAGATGATGCCCACAAGGCTATTGTCTGGATGGAAGAATTCAGGTGCATGCACCTGCCTGTGGTGGATGATGGTCAGTTACTGGGTTTTGTTTCAGAAGAAATTATTCTTGAATCGAACGATATTGAACGCCCGCTATCCAGTTTTACACTGGATGGCAAAGACTGCACAGTTCAATTGGAGTCTCATTTTTATGATATTCTGAAAGTGGCAAATGATCAAAAGCTCCAGATTGTAGCGGTGCTCAATGACGAGCAAAAATATGTAGGCGTTATTACCGTGCAGGACATCATGATTTCGTTTGCTCAAACAGCAGCTGTGCAAATGCCTGGCGGTATTATCGTTTTGTCGATGGACCTTATTGATTACTCATTGGCAGAAATCAGTCGTTACGTAGAGGAGAATAATGCAAAGATCATCAGCAGTTCGATGATTGAAGATCCTTTGGATAAAGGCAAGATCAAACTAACACTGAAGATTAATCAGGTTGAATTGAATCGTATCGTTGCTACGTTAGAGCGCTTTGGATATCGTGTTATTGGTCGTTACAATGAGATCAAGCGCGACACAGGAGAGAAGGATAAGATTGATATGTTGCTAAGATACCTGGACATCTAATCAACATTTCATGAAAATTGGTATACACGGCAGAGACTTTAAAGCAAAATCATCGCGATTTATTGAGAAGTTGCTCGATCAACTAAATCAATATCATGCCGAGATTTGGTTGTCATCCAAATTTGTAAAACAGGTTAAATCAGGCGCACTCAAAAACATTAAATACAAAACTTTTGAGTTAGGAGATAATCTCAAGAACCTGGATTTCTTTTTCTCATTAGGGGGTGATGGAACCATGCTCGAGTCGGTAACCTTTGTGGGGAAATCAGAAGTACCCATCTTAGGGATTAATACGGGGCGCCTTGGCTTTTTGGCAACCACCAGCCGTGAGCATGCTGATAAGGCACTTGATTCACTCTTCAAAGGTAATTTTAAAACGGAAAGCAGAACCTTACTAAAGCTGAGTTCAACGCCCAAACTTTTCGGCAATCTCAATTTTGCATTGAACGATTTAACGATCATGAAGAAGGACACCTCCTCCATGATAACTGTGCACGTATATGTAGATGGCGAGTTACTAAACTCCTACTGGGCGGATGGCATTATCGTATCCACACCAACAGGCTCAACAGGATACTCGTTGAGTTGTGGCGGCCCTTTGGTTTACCCAAAATCGGAGAGTTTTGTAATTACCCCCGTTAGCCCGCATAATTTGGGCTCCCGCCCCATCGTAATTGCGGATAATTCAGAGATCTCATTCCAAATTGAGGGCAGGAGTAAAAAATATCTGGTGTCATTGGATTCTAGGTTCGAGACCATTGATGATTCAGTTAAGCTTGTGGTCAAAAAGGAAAAATTCAAGGTAAAACTGGTCATCCTCCCCGGGCATCATTATTTCAAAACACTGCGCCAGAAACTTAATTGGGGACTAGACATTCGCAACTAATACTTCATTATTCGCCTGTTTTTTATAAGTTTGTTGGTCTCAAAAGAATACTCCATGAGAAAAATAGTATTTAGTATTTTATGCCTTGTCTTTCTTGTGGGCTTATCTGAGCAGGCTGCCGCTCAGCTCAACAGAAAATCGATCAAGAAGAATAATAAGCGAATGGGTTCCTTTAAAGGAAAGAAGTTCGGCTTTAAGAATAAGGCGTATAGCGCTTTTGGCCTTTCCATCAATGCTTTGAATTACTATGGAGATATTTCGCCAAAGCCGGATCGCGTAAGTACTGATATATCATTTACTAAACCAGCAATAGGGATTTCGTTCATGCACCGTTTTGGTCCTCGGTATACTTTTTTAGGTCAGATTATGTACGGTACACTGAAAGGTTCCGATACCGAATCGGCAGATTTTGGTGATGCTGAAAATGGAAAGTACCGCTATCAAAGAAATCTTTCTTTTAGAAACAGAATCAAAGAACTTTCTGCAGTGGCTTACTTTGACTTATTTGAAAACGATGCAACCTACATCAGTCGCGTAAAATGGACCCCTTATGCTTTTGTCGGTGTTGTAGGTTTTTTGCATAATCCACAGGCGCAGGCTCCCGCTACTGATTTGTTAGGTGTTGCATTGCCGCAAGCAGGTGATTGGGTTGATTTAAGACCATTAGGCACTGAAGGTCAGTATTCAACATTATTATCCACCGATGCCAATAGTGGCATTCAACCATACAGTAAAATTCAAGTCGCAATACCATTTGGATTAGGTGCGCGTTTTAGGTTAAATGAAGTCATGGATTTCTGGGCAGAAGTTGGTTTTCGCTATACGTTCACGGATTACCTTGATGATGTTAGCAAGAACTATGTGGATTTAGGAGTTTTGAACAGCCCGCTTGCTCAGGCAATGTCTTACAGAAGCAATGAATTGCCTCCTAATGAAATCCCTACGCCTCAACCCTACGTAGCAAGAGATGGAATAACCTATAGTACAATTCCTGGTTATGGTCGGGAATATCCAGATAACCTCCGTGGATCTAAAGAGCAAAGAGACATCTACATGGTGACAAGCTTACGCCTTACCTATATCATTGGAGCGACACTTCACAAAGCAAAATTCAGATAGGAATATATTGAATGACGAAAACCTTATTCAGAGTTCTGGTTCTACTTGTTGTATTAGTCTTACAACAAACTGACGCAAAGGCTCAGCAAATTCTTGGTCATCGGTCTGAAATAGGTTTCGGATTAGGTACGTTCAATTACACTGGAGATTTAGTTAGAACGTATAATATTGCTTCCTCAAAGCCAGCCGGCACAGTTTTTTATAGATCTAACATCAGCAATGTTATAAGCTTGCGCACCTCGATAACTGCTGGTAAAATTGGTGCTACAGACGCAGCCAATCCCATCGATGCCTTTGCGACAAAAAGAGCTGCTTCTTTTGACCTCTTCCTGTTTGAGGCTGCAGGAACTTTTGAATATCATTTTTTGGATTGGAGAGATAGTAAACGAAGACTACGCTTTACTCCGTATTTGTTTGCCGGTGCTGGCCTATTCGGTTTCTCTGGGGTAGAGCAAAAGGCTGCAGAATATAGCAATATACAGATGGCGATTCCGTTTGGAGGAGGCATGAAGTATATACTTAACCCCAAATACTACATTGCCTTTGAATTTGGTATCAGAAAGACCTTTTTCGATTATCTGGATAATGTGTCGCAGGGCAATCCCTCCATTAAGAATTATCAGTATGGTAATTCTTTTGATTATGACAATTACTTTTTCACCGCCATTACCCTAACCTATACTTTTTACGATATCCCATGCCCTGGAAGCCCATATCGATAATATTAATCATCTTTTAGTCAACTTTTTCACATTTTAAATCATCCTGCTTAGACTAAAAGAAGCATCGTTTAACTGAGGAATTGTAATGAAGAAGTTTGAAAAAAAGGCTATTTTTGCCGCCTTGTGGCATCACTTAAAGAAAATATAGACTTCAATAATTTGCCTAAACACATTGCCGTTATCATGGACGGCAATGGAAGATGGGCCAAAGGAAAGGGTGCGGCCCGTATTTTCGGACATCGTAATGCAATACAAGCAGTTAAAGACGTGACTGAAGGGTGCGGTGAACTGGGAATAAAATACTTGACTTTGTATGCCTTCAGTACAGAAAATTGGGGCAGACCAAAAGAAGAAGTGGACGGGTTAATGGAGTTATTGGTAAACACTTTGCAAAAGGAAATTAAAACGCTTCACGAAAATCAGGTTAAACTCCAAACCATTGGAGACATTAGTCACTTGCCAGTTGATTGTCAAAATAATCTAGCTAAGGCCAAGGAAGCAACAAGTAAGAATAGCGGACTTATACTTCAATTGGCTCTTAATTACAGCGGCAGATCGGAGATTGTGGAGGCGGCAAAGAAACTAGGTGAAGAAATAAAAAAGGGATTGATACAACCTGGCGAAATTGACGAGCATTATTTTGCACAGCATTTGCAAACTTCAGGTGTTCCTGATCCGGAGTTGCTAATCCGTACAAGCGGAGAACTTCGTATCAGTAATTTTCTTCTGTGGCAGATTGCTTATACCGAAATATTTATAACGCCAACCTTATGGCCAGACTTTAGAAAGGAAAATTTGTATGAAGCCATTTGTGCATATCAGAAAAGAGAAAGAAGGTTTGGAAAAGTATTGGACCCAATAGGCTAATCTACAGATGAAGAATTTTATACTTGTAACTATACTTTTTCTTTTTTGCATAGGCACTTCACAGGGCCAATTTAGAACTGGCAAAAGCCAATCTCAATCTGCATCAGAGGCTACACTGAATTATGCATCTCCGCAAGAATATCTAATTTCAGGACTTGAGGTAACAGGACTCAATGTATTAGATAAAAGTGCCATGATTTCACTTACAGGTCTTAAGATTGGCGATAAAGTAAAAATTCCTGGTGATGCGATAGCAGGTGCCATACGCAAACTGTGGAAACACGGGCTGATTGGAGATGCGACTATTCTGGTTCAGAAAATTGAAGGGACCAATGTTTTTCTGGAGGTCAGATTAGCTGAACGACCGCGTCTGACTGAATTTTATTTTGTTGGTATAAGTAAGTCACGTCAAACTGCACTGAAAGAAGATCTCAGCCTGATAAAAGGAAAGATTGTAAATGATGCCACCATTCGAAATGCTGAACTAAGTGTAAAAAAACACTTTGTGAAGAAAGGATTTCTAAACACGGTTGTAAAGATCGTTCAAGAGTTTGATACCCTGAGCCGTGGTGGCGTGAAGTTAAAAATAGACGTAGATCTGAAATCAAAAGTTCGGATTAACGAAGTTCGGATTGTAGGCAATCAGGATATCGATGACGCCAAGCTTAAAAGCCGGTTAAAGAAAACCAAAGAGCATCCAAGGATAAACATCCACAGGGCTATTTTAGAGGAGGCTCTAACTTTCAAGCCAAGCAAAATAAAACCCGCACTGGAGGCTAGTCGCACTGTGACCACACTAGATGTAAAAGAATTTATCAATAAGAATATTAAACTCAATGTCTTTGGAGGATCAAAATTTATTAAATCTGATTATGAAGATGACAAGCAAAGAATGATTGAGTACTACAACTCACAAGGCTATCGTGATGCAGAAATAATCTCCGATACGATTGTTAATCATGATGATAAAAATATTAATGTGATTATCAATGTTTATGAGGGGAGAAAGTATTACTTCCGAAACATTAACTGGGTTGGAAATTATATCCATAGTACAAATACATTGAATAAAATTCTTGACATCAATAAGGGGGATGTCTATAACAATGAGCTGCTTGTTAAGAAAACAACATTCAATCCAAAAGGTGCCGATATAAGCGGGTTGTATATGGATGATGGCTATTTATTTTTTAGTGTTGTTCCCATAGAGGTGGCGGTGTCAGGAGACTCCATAGATATTGAAATGCGAGTACGCGAAGGAGATCAGGCTACCATTGATGAGGTAATCATCAGTGGCAATGAGAGAACAAACGATCATGTGATTCGCAGAGAACTCAGCACCATACCAGGGCAAAAGTTCAGAAGATCTGATTTGATCAGAACGCAGCAACAGTTAGGACAGATGGGTTATTTTAACCCGCAGAAAATTGAGCAGGATATACGCCCCAATCCGGCCGATGGAACTGTTGATATCGAGTGGAAGGTAGAAGAACAATCAAACGATCAAATTGAATTATCAGGAGGCTGGGGAGGATATTATGGATTTGTTGGTACGGTGGGACTTTCTTTCAATAACTTCTCGATGCGTAATGTTCCGAACTTCAAGAAATGGAAACCTCTTCCAGTTGGCGATGGTCAGCGTCTTTCGTTGCGAGCGCAGGCAAACGGTAAATCTTTCCAGAGTTATAGTCTTTCGTTTACAGAACCTTGGTTGGGAGGCAGAAAACCGAATTCCCTGACTGTTAGTTTAAATAAATCTATTTCAAGATTGGCCAACCAAAGCTATGAGTTCACTGATCAAACCTCTTTAAAGCAAGGTGGTATCACAATTGGGTTAGGGCGAAGACTGGAGTGGCCTGACAATTATTTTGTACTTACCAACTCTCTTTCATTCCTGATTTACAAATACAGTAACTATTTCAATTCACCCGTATTACCTCAGATTGGCAAAACAAAGGAGATCATGTTCAATACAACACTTTCACGTAATAGTATTGACAATCCAATGTATCCATCAGCGGGCTCAACAATATCCCTTAGCTTAAGTTTAACACCTCCTTATTCGCTCTGGCGCGATCCGAGTTATCTGTTGGATAAGAATACAAGATATGAGTGGACGGAATTGCATAAGTGGATGTTTGACTTTAAATATTATTTGAAATTAATAGGCAGTGACAAACCGGATGGCCGCAGCCTTGTTTTGGAGACAAAAGCTCACTTTGGATTTATAGGTACCTATAATAAGAATTTAGGTCCCGGACCCTTCCAACGATTCGTGATGGGTGGTGATGGTTTGGCAGGAGGATTCAATTCCTTTGTGTTAGGTCAGGAAATTATTGGTTTACGAGGTTATCCCAACAATCAGGTAACACCACCTCTGTACTCGCAGCGTGGTAAACGGCAATCTCCTGGAATTGAAGGTGGAATTGCCTACAATAAGTTTGGCATGGAACTCCGATATCCTGTTTCCACTAGCCAATCGGCAACGATATATGGATTCTTATTTACGGAGGCTGGTAACAACTGGAACAATTACCAAGAACAAAATCCGTTTAAATTATATAAGTCGGCAGGTGTTGGAGCGAGAATATTTATGCCGGCTTTCGGTTTAATTGGACTTAACTGGGCTTATGGATTTGATACCTTACCAGGGGCCACACAAAAGAGCGGATCACAATTCCACTTTACTATAGGTCAGCAAATCAGATAGAAAATGCGGTTTTTTGTTACCATAACATTCTTTTTTCTTTTCGGCCTGAATTTTGTCTCTGCACAGAAGTTCGGCTATTTTGATTCTGATTTTGTGCTTAGCAAGATGCCAGAATACGGCAAAGCTCAGGGTGAGATTGATCAATTGTCGGCCTCATGGCAAAAGGAAATTGAAGATATGCAATTGAAGGTGGATGAGCTTTATCGAACTTACCAGGCAGAACAAGTATTGCTAACAGAAGAGATGAAGCAGGAAAGACTTGAGGAGATAAAGAAAAAGGAAACGGAATTGAAAGAATATCAGAAGAAATTATTTGGGTTTGGAGGGTTGTTTTTTTTGAAAAAACAGGAATTGATTAAACCTTTGCAGGACAAGATTTTTGATGCGGTGGAAAAAGTAGCAAAAGCAAATCGTTTGGCTTTTGTGTTTGATAAGGCGGCCGAGTTGGTGATTGTATACACTGATCCTCGCCACGATTACACCGATTTTATTTTAGAAGAATTAGGATTAGGAGACCCCAACGATAAAGTCAAATAAATTAAACAACTAACGTGAATTGAAATGAGAACAGTTTTTTTACTTCTTTTTTGTGTATTTGCAGTAAGTGCACAAGCCCAGGAAACACAGAAGATTGGCTATGCCGATTGGGAATACATTTTTAGTCAACTACCTGAATTCAAGCAGATTGATAATGAGCTTAAAACTCATGGTACACAACTTGAAAATCAGTTAAAGGCAAAATATTCAGATTACGAATCAAAAGTGAAGGCCTATCAAGGTATGCCTGCTACTACACCGGATGCTATTAAAGCAGATAAGGAAAGAGAGCTTGCAGGCTTGCAAGAAAGCATTCAAAAATTTCAACAAGATGCTCAGACTTCATTACAGAATAAGCAAACTGCGTTGATGGATCCTGTTTTCAAGAAGGTAGGTAAGGCTATTGAAGATGTAGCGAAAGAAAATGGATTTGCATTCATCATGGCACCACAGGTTATGGGTGGTGGAGATATTCTTTTGTATAGTGATGAAAAATACAACATATCAGATTTAGTGTTGAAGAAGATGGGAGTAACTCCTCAGCCCGTTACTACTCCAGCTATTAAGAAATAATATTAAGTTGTAAAGAAAGCCCTGTTATCCGGGGCTTTTTTATTTTCCAGAAAGCTTTAAACGAAGATATTCAGCAGTATATCCTTTCCCCTTCTTTGCCATTTCTTCAGGAGTGCCTTCGAAAAGGAGATTGCCACCTTTTTTCTCGCCACCTTCAGGGCCAAGGTCGATAATCCAATCCCCACATTTAATCACTTCCAGGTTGTGCTCAATAACGATGACTGTATGGCCCTGATCAACTAGTGCGTTGATCGCTTTTAATAGTTTGGAGATGTCATGAAAGTGCAGCCCGGTGGTGGGCTCATCAAAGATGAACATGATGTTGTTTTGATTGTCGGAATTATTCTTGCCAAGAAATGAGGCAAGTTTAACCCGCTGTGCTTCTCCTCCCGAAAGTGAGTTGGAAGATTGACCCAGTTTCACATAACCAAGACCTACTTCAAACAAAGGAAGTATTTTTTCATACACTGGCTTTTTGTCTCTGAAAAATTCAAGGCCCTCTTCCACAGTCATGTCCAGCACATCGAAAATATTTTTCCCTTTATGTTCTACCTCCAGCACTTCTTGCTTGAAACGTTTGCCGTGACAGCTTTCACATTTCAAGTAGATGTCGGCCATGAATTGCATTTCTACTTTTATCTCACCTTCACCTTCACAGGTATCACATCTTCCACCTTCTACATTAAATGAAAAATGAGAAGGCTTATAGCCTCGTTGTTTACTAATCGGCTGCTCAGAGTAAAGTGTGCGAATCGCATCATATGCTTTTACATAGCTGATTGGATTTGAACGTGAGGATTTTCCAATCGGATTTTGATCTACAAATTCTACTTGTGAGATTTTATTAATATCTCCTTCCAGGCGATCATACTTACCGGGCGTTTCAGATACGGATCCACTCAATCGGCCTAAGGATGGATAAAGAATCTTCTTAATCAATGTAGATTTACCTGAACCGCTCACGCCAGTTACAACAGTAAGGGCACCCAATGGAAATTTAACGGTCAGATTCTTCAGGTTATTCTCGCGAGCGCCTGTAATGACTACAGAATCCTTCCACTTTCTTCTGATCGTTGGAACGTAAATTTTTTCAACTCCTGTGAGGTAATTTGTGGTGTGCGATTTGATCTTTTCGTTAAGGTCATTTTGAGTGCCCTGAAAAATCAATTCCCCTCCATGCGAACCAGCATCAGGTCCAATGTCAATGATCTGATCAGCTGCGCGCATAATTTCTTCTTCATGCTCAACGACAATAACGGTGTTTCCTAAATCCCGCAAGGACTTTAAAACCTCGATCATGCGTGCGGTATCCCGTGGATGCAATCCAATACTTGGCTCATCCATGATATACATGGAGCCTACTAGTGCACTACCCAATGAGGTGGCAAGTTTTATTCGTTGAAATTCCCCACCGGATAGCGTGGAGGTAACCCTGTTTAAAGTGAGGTAGCCTAATCCTACTTTATCCATATATTCCAGGCGAGAACGTATTTCAGTCAAAATTCTTTCTGATACTTTCTGCTCATAAGCAGGAAGCTTTAGTTTTTCAAAGAAGATCAACGTGTCTTCGATAGGCATCAAAACCAAATCTGTGATGGAAGTGTCAGCAATTTTTACGTAGGAGGCATCCTTTCTCAACTTGGTTCCGCGGCAATCAGGACAGGTTGTGCGTCCGCGGTAGCGAGAGAGCATAACGCGGTACTGAATCTTATGCGTCTTTGATTCCAGGTATTTGAAGAAGGCGTGAATGCCATCGAAATATTGATTCCCATTCCACAACAAGTCGCGTTCTTTTTGAGAGAGCTCACCGTAAGCTCTATGAATTGGAAAGTCAAACTTGATTCCGTTCTTGATTAAAGGCTTTGCCCACTCACTCATCACCTCACCGCGCCAAGGAGCGATGGCACCTTCATACACAGAAAGGCTTTTATCGGGTATCACCAGATCTTCATCAATGCCAAGGATCTTACCAAATCCTTCGCAGGTCTGACAAGCGCCAAATGGATTGTTAAAGCTGAACAGATTGATGGTAGGCTCGGTAAAGGTGATTCCATCCAATTCAAAACGATCTGAGAAATGAGTTTTCTGTTTTTCAGAATAGATAACACAATCACCATGACCTTCGAAAAAGGCGGTTTGAACAGAATCTGACAAACGGAAAGTAAGATCTTCATCACCGGCATTCACGGCAGCACGATCAATCAATATCTCGAAATCACTCTCAATTATTTTTTGGGCTTTGGTGACGGGTTTCTTCTTTTTAACTGTTGTGTTAGCGTCATCGGTGATAGTGGCGGGAGGATTTAATACTTCCTCAATAAACTTCACTTCTCCATTTACCAGGATCCGAGCAAAGCCTTTGCTTAGTAGAAGATTCAACTCATCTTCACGTTTCCTTCCCCTCGAAATTTTTAATGGAGTAGTCACCATCACCCGTGTGCCTTCTTTTTGTCGATGGATAAAATCAATGACATCCGTAACGGTGTCGCGTTTTACTCCTTTACCACTGATTGGAGAATAGGTTGTTCCAATTCTTGCGAACAGCAACTTCAGATAATCGTAGATCTCTGTAGTTGTGCCAACGGTAGAACGAGGATTACGTGTATTAACTTTTTGCTCGATAGCAATGGCCGGAGAAACTCCTTTAATGTAGTCAACTTCAGGCTTTTCCATTCTGCCTAAAAATTGACGGGCATAAGAGCTTAAGCTCTCCACATACATCCGCTGCCCTTCGGCAAACAACGTATCAAATGCCAGTGATGATTTTCCTGAACCAGATAAGCCCGTTATGACCACCAGCTTATTTCGCGGTATAGCTACGCTAAGATTTTTTAGGTTATTGACTCTTGCCCTTTTAATAATGATGAATTCTTTCGGGTCGAGGTCGTCTAGATATGAATCGTTTGGAGTTGGTAGCATGAGAGGCCGCAAAAGTAGAAAATAGCTGTGCGTTGTCCTACTAAGGATTCAAACACAGTAACGTCTTAATATTTAGAGTCTGTAAAGGAAAAACACCATCCATGCGGATAGTGTTCGCTTGAGTTCTTCCTAAATAGGAATTAATTATCGAAATCAGGATCGTAGCTGGCTTCTTTGCCACCTTCGTCACTGTCATTGTCAAAGTCTCCGCTATTATCAAAATCGTCATCCTCCGCTGGGGTGCGCGCATCGTCATCATCCCCATCAAATTCCTGCTTCTTGCTGGATTCTACGTCATAACCACCGTCACTGTTTTTGGTAGCAGGTACTTTCACCAGGTAAACAGAGTCATCCGTCTCAAGAGGAAACACAAAGATGGGTTCCTTTTTTGCGTTGGTAATTCTGGTAATGCTGGATTCATAACCATTAGGGTATTGCTCACGCAATAAATCCCTCAGGTCTTCAGTAAGATTTTCCAGACTTTTGATTACTCGTTTTTTTGCTACTGCCATGGTTTTTAAAATCGGGCTCAAATAGCATAAGAAATTATGTAGGAGGCAAGAATTTTTTAGAAAATTTTTGCGCTTTCGCGGAATATTTCTACTTTTCATTTCACAAACATTCCATTTAACCCACATACTATCGAGCCAGACATCTACGTTACCTAAACGCAAGACAGATGATTGACAGAAGATTCAGCGACAGCCAGTTGGTTTCGCTCTATCAAACCGGTAACGAAGAGGCGTTCGATATGCTACTTCACAAACATAAATCCCGTATTTATACGGCTATTTACATGATTGTAAAAGATCGCTATGAGGCAGAAGACCTGCTTCAGGATACTTTTATTAAGGCGGTGAATACAATCAAAAGTGGTCGATATAATGAAGAGGGCAAATTTTTGCCTTGGATTAGTCGAATTGCTCACAACCTAGCCATTGACCGTTTCCGCAGAAACAAACGCTACCCTGAGGTAGTATTAGAAGATGGCAGTAGGGTTTTTGATTCAATGCAGTTTTCGGAAGAGTCTTATGAGTCAAAGCAACTTATTCGTGACTCGAGATCGCGTCTTCGCGATTTGATCAAGGAACTGCCTGTGGAACAAAAGCAGGTATTAATCATGCGCCATTACCTGGAGATGAGTTTTCAGGAAATTGCGGATCGTTCCGGAGTAAGTATTAATACAGCATTGGGCAGAATGCGATATGCCTTAATTAACCTGAGAAAGAAAATGAATAAAAACAATATTGCCTATGATAAAGACCTTTACCCAAAACGATCTGATCAGGTTTCTATACCACGAGACCTCGGAGAAGGAGACGAAGGAGATTAACA
>JAYVTC010000013.1:0-27792 GCA_043774745.1 Cyclobacteriaceae bacterium
ATTTAATTGCTCAAAAATTGACTCCTCTTTCTTCCTCTATGTGCTTCCATATCAGTTTGTTATTTCCTTAGGTTGACGGCTATGGTGAAGAACACCAACGAAGGCAGGCATAGTACTTAGCGTGATCGCAGCTTGTATCTCTACTTCAAAAATCATCATTCATTATTCTGTATTTGGAATTCAAATTTGAATGATGAATGTAGAATCGCGATTTATGAATGATGAAGTGTGTGCTGTCCTTGATTTTCCAGGCGATATATTAAAGAGAGCCTTTTTTGTATGACCTAATCACTTGAAAGTCTGCCTTTTATTTTTACATTTGACTATCAGTTCTTTATTTTTTAACTGATTAACTCAATTTTTTAACCTAATTAATCTCAACAACATGAAAACAATCAGTTGGCCCTGGTTCATGGACAAACGGTTCATGAATGCAATTCTTTTTTTTGGTCTGATCGCTTTGGGTACGGCCTGTACCGATGAAGCTGGTTTGGATTCGTCTTCCGCAAATGGAGCATCCGATAAAGGAAAAGTCGGAACGTTTGATGCACCCATTATTTCATGCGTTGATGCAAATGCAACGCAGACATCTGTTACCATTAGAGTAGCAGCAGGTGCTACAGGTGCACCGGCAGGTTTCTCATTACATTGGATGACCAAAGAAGCACTCGATGCGCTAAACGGAGTTTGGCCGTCTTCTGAGTCAGGCTTAATGTGTACAGGTAGTTTTTCAGGCAATGCAAATGGTCATGTATTCAACCTTTCGCCAGGCGAATACACAGAGCTTACCATTGGCGATGTTTTGTTTGATACCCCCGGTGCATCTACTTCCTGCACGGCAGATCTTTTGTGCGGCACCCAATATGTATTCAGGGCCTTCGCCCATGCTACCAGCACGATGTTTAAAAGTAGCTGGAGTGCTAATCAAACCTGCAGCACAGATGCTTGTGTAGAAAATTGTGTCTATGGACAGGGTTATTGGCAACGACATGGACCGGTTCCTCCCGGAGGTGCTGAAGTTATATATACCTGGCCACAAAGTGTGAAAGATAATGGTCTTATGTTAGGCACTGTTAATTACACCCCTCTGCAATTGCAGAATATCTTGAATGCCACCGGAGGTACTAATGGCTTGGTTAAATTAGCGCATCAGTTGATAGCGGCTAAGATAAATGTTGCCAATGGTGCTGATGCTACAACAATCGCATCAACGATAGCGGCAGCGGATGCTTTGATTGGAGGTCTTGTAATTCCTCCGGTAGGTAGCGGAAGTCTTACCAACGCACAAGTTGCTGCTTTAAATAATGCACTGGAGGCATACAACAGCGGAGATGGTGGAGTTGAGTATTGTCAATAAGATTTTACGAATAAGATTATAAACTCAATTAATGAGGTTGTCGGTAACGACAGCCTCTTTTTTTTAAGTCAATCTCTTGAAGTACTGTTTTTTATCTTTTGAATTTTTACGTTAACTTAGATGAATCATACAATTTTTTAAACTAGTTTTTTATTCCATGTCTCGCAGGTATTTACCAAGCAATATGATGAATCATTCTTTTTTGACTGTCTCTGTTTTTTCTATTGATTAAACTATTAAAAACCAATCTATGAAACACACCCTTGTACCGGTTATAATTTTATCAGTCATGCTGATGATGGTAACGAGTTCTTTTTCGCAGGGTCAGAATGCTACCGATAAACTCTATTATGTAGTAATTGGTGCTTTTGCCAATCCGAGAAATGCGGCTGAGTTTGTTGAGAATGCCAAAAAGAAAAACCTTAATGCTCAGGAGTCAGTTGCTGGTATACGAAAGCTTCACTTTATATATATTCTTGAAACACCAGAGAGAGAACTAGCGATTTCCGAGGCAGTGAAATTACAAAAGGAATCAACCTATTCGGATACGTGGGTATATCAGGGATTGCTTGGCAACAATCCAACAATTGTAAGATTAGAGAAAAAGGAAGTAGTGGAAGAAGTAGCTCAAAAAGAAACTAAGCCTGATTCAGTTGCGGTGGCAACTGTTGTGGTCGAGCCCGAAATAAAGCAACCTGCAGTTGAACCGGTGAAGGCTGCGGATGGAAGCAAACCTTTTATATTTAGGATACGATCCATTGATAATGCGCAAGAGATTGTTGGTGATGTAGATATTTTTGATGCCGAGATTATTAAGGGCAGAAAAATAGTTTCCTATAGAGGAAATGATGTTGTCAATGTAAAGCCTATAAACAAGTCTGGAAATTTAGCAGTGGTCTGCGATGTGTTTGGATATCGCAAAGTGCAGTTACCTATTAATTTTAATGAAGCAAAAATTGAGGACGCAGTTTCGTTAGAAAATGGTAAGGTGGTAGTTACGTTTGATTTAGTAAGGTTGAAGAAAGGCGATAAAGTGGTGATGTATAATGTGTATTTCTTTAATCATGCTGCCATCATGCGCCCGGAGTCTCGCTTTGAAATAAACGCGCTTCTTGACATGATGAAAGAGAATCCTACAACCAAAATCAGGATCCATGGGCATGCCAATGGAAACGACCTTGGTAAGATTATTACGCTGGGCAATAGTAAAGATTTCTTTACGTTATCACCTGACAATAACGAGGGCAAAGGCACATCAACAAAATTATCAGAAGAGCGCGCCAGAAGCATTCAGAGTTATCTGGTTAACGAAGGCATTGATATTAACAGAATGGAATTAAAAGCATGGGGTGGCAAGATGCCTATTTACGATGAAGATCACTCCTTGGCCCAGGCCAACGTAAGGGTGGAGGTTGAGATATTGCAAGAGTGAGGTAAACGATAAATTGAATTGAAAGAAATGAGGGCAAAGTTCTTATTTTTATTTTGTGTGAGCTTCTATTTTGGGATCTCCCATCTTGGTGCACAAACAACTTCTGAAAAGGATTACTTCGTGGTGATTGGTCAATTCCAGAAACTGGAAGATGCTGTGAAACTCACCGAAGAGGCGAATCGTAAAGGCTTCAGTGCACAATATGCGCTACATCATAAGAAGAAAGAATACTACGTATATCTTTTGCAGTCTTCAGAACAAAAGAAAGCGAAGTCCTTTTTGAATCAAATTCGAAAAGAGACCGGGTACAAAAAGGCGTGGCTATACAAGGGGAAGCTTGGAGGGGATCAATGCTAACAAAAAAAGGATTTATCAGTTGCTTATTGAGTAATCGCCTTTAAGATGTCATGCTGAGTAATGATATGAGCCACTTCCTGATCATCACGCACTAATAGCGCTTTATTGTTTTTGTTTAGTAGCGATGACAGTACGTCAAGGGTACTGTCGAGTGCTACCACTTGCATAGGCTTGTCCATGATTTCACCAACATGCTTATCCTTCAGGGAAGGATCATTGATGATTTTTTCGACCAGGCTGGAGGTGGTCACGCTTCCTACAAATTCATTGGCATCCGTTACTGGCACCTGATCCACTCCTTGCTGATTCATGATGCGAATGGCTTCGCCAATGGTAGAGTTCCTGGATACAGTGTAAAGGCTTTCTTTTCCGCTACGCCTGGCAATAATTTCACGGGCTGTTCCATAGGTACGTTCTTCGAGAAACCCATGATCTTTCATCCACAAATCGTTGTATACTTTGTTGAGATAACGTGTGCCGTGATCCGGCAGAAGGATCACCATCACATCATCTTTTTTAAGATGCTCTTTTGCGTATTCCATCGCACCATGCACAGCTGAACCGCTGCTCCAACCAACAAACAAACCTTCCTCACGTGATAGTCTGCGAGCCATGATAGCACCATCTTTATCCGTTACCTTAATAAACTGATCGATCACATCGAAGTCAACATTCTTAGGAAGTATATCTTCTCCAAAACCCTCGGTGAGGTAAGGGTAGATTTCATTCTTATCGAATATGCCGGTCTCTTTGAATTTTTTGAACACCGATCCATATGTGTCAATACCTATTGTTGCCAGTGTTGGATTTTGTTCCTTTAGATACCTGGCTGTTCCGCACATGGAACCTCCGGTTCCCACGGTGGCTGCATAATGGGTGATATTTCCTTCACACTGTTTCCATATTTCAGGACCTGTAGTTTCATAATGTGCTTTGGAGTTGGAAGGATTATCGTACTGATTGGGATAAATCGAATTTGGAATTTCTTTGTTCAACTTTCGTGCAACGGAATAATAGGATTTTGGATCATCCGGCTCCACATTGGTAGGACAAACAATAACTTCGGCACCAACGGCTCTTAAAATATTTATCTTCTCTTGCGATTGTTTATCGGCCATCGTAAAGATGCACTTATACCCTTTAGCTAAAGCAGTCAGGGCCAGCCCCATGCCGGTATTGCCTGAGGTTCCTTCAATGATAGTACCTCCTGGCTTTAAGAGGCCTGCTTTTTCAGCGTCTTCAATCATCTTCAAGGCCATTCGGTCTTTGGTAGAATTGCCTGGGTTAAAGTATTCTACTTTGGCCAGCACAGTGCCCATTATTCCCTTGGTCACTTTATTAAGACGCACCATGGGTGTATTACCAATGGTTTCGATGATGGAATTGTAGATCATAAACAGTTTATAATGATTGTAAAAGTAAGGATTTCAAGACTAACGAAAGTTAGCCTGCAACAGAAAAGTTAGACGGTTGCTCCAGCTAATAAATAGAGCACCGCCATGCGCACGGCCACGCCATTTTCAACCTGATCCAGAATAACAGATTGCTGTGAATCTGCGGCATCGCTGGTAAGTTCTACACCCCGATTGATAGGCCCAGGGTGCATCACTACGATTTGTTTTTTCAGACTATCGAGCATTTTTTTGTTTATGCCGTAATAGAGTGAATATTCACGCAAAGAAGGAAAATACTTAATCTGCTGTCTTTCTAATTGAATGCGCAACACGTTAGCCACATCGCACCACTCAAGTGCTTTTTTTACATCGAGTTCTACCTGCACACCTAAAGACGCGATAAACTTGGGTAACAAAGTTGGAGGACCACATACCATCACTTTAGCGCCCAGCTTTTGAAGTGCAAAAATATTGGAGAGCGCCACCCGCGAGTGGAGGATGTCACCGATGATTGCAACTTTTTTACCTTCGACTGAGCCCAGCCGTTCGCGAATGGAGTAGGCATCCAGCAGTGCTTGCGTAGGGTGTTCGTGTGTGCCATCTCCAGCATTTACAATATTCGCCTTGATGTGTTTTGATAAGAAATGCGGTGCGCCTACGCTGGCGTGTCGTATCACTACCATGTCCACTTTCATAGCCAGGATATTGTTTACAGTATCCAACAAGGTCTCTCCTTTTTTTACGGAACTGGTTGATGCCGAAAAATTGACCACATCGGCAGAGAGCCTTTTTTCGGCCAACTCAAATGAAAGTCGTGTGCGTGTAGAATTTTCAAAGAAAATATTGGCGATGGTCACATCGCGCAGGGAAGGAACTTTTTTGATCGGTCGGTTGATGACTTCTTTAAAAGTATCAGCTGTTTCAAAAATCAACTCAATGTCTTTTCGGGTAATGTTTTTGATTCCTAATAAGTGACGTTGACTCAGTGTTGACATTGTGTTTATTCCTTATCGATTAACCAAATTCTATTTTGTTTATATCCTTGTGCCTGTAGTTCTACCAATACCCTTTGCGATTCAAGAGTATTAACAAACTTACCTACATAGTCAGCAGATATGGGCAGGTCGCGGGTATTTGTTCTATCCACCAGCACCAACAGTTCTACTTTCGCTGGCCGGCCAAAGGCAATCATGGCATCTAAAGCCGCTCTTACTGTGCGTCCTGTGTAAAGTACATCGTCAATTAAGACTACATCCTTTCCCTCAATCACAAAGGGCACTTTTGTTTCACTCGCTTTGGCGGGAGTGTCCCGTCTTCTAAAATCATCGCGATAAAAAGTAGTATCGAGGTAGCCGAGTGGAATTTCTCTTTTCGAAAGTTTCTTTAATTTCTTTTGAATCATTTCTGCCAAATAGATACCTCTTGGCTGAAGACCCAGAATTACACAATTTTCAAAAGAGGAATGGTTTTCTATTAACTGCTCGCAAAGGCGGCCGAGAGTGATATCAAGCAGGTCCGAATCAAAGATGAGTTTCTTCTGCATAAGCCTGTGCGAAAATAACAAAAAGTAATGGTTTTCTACTGATATTTCAGTTTGTTAATAAAAAGTACTTTTCGGTCAGAGCCGTTCTTTGCTACTTTGGAAGTATGAACGTATTGAATACCATAAGCATAGAAGTAGGGATGGTACCAATACTCCAAAGCACTTGACTCTGTATCCTTTTCTTTCACCATGTCGGTATCAAATTTTGACTTCAATATTTCTTTTGATTTGCCTTCAAGCACTTGATTGTTTTGAATTGTTTTGCTACGCACCTCGTTGTCAAACAGGTATAGCATCCCGATACGGTTATCCTTGGGCGCCAGTTTTACAAATTGGTTCAAGTAGAAAGTTTTGACGTCATTAATTTCAAACGCATTGTCCCACTTTAATTTCCCGGTTTTGTCAAATCCAATGATGGCTGCGTGTGTGTAACGATATCCATCAAAGATTCGATCTCCGCGTAGCGAAAAGAAATAGGTACTAGAATATGCATAGCGAGGGTAGAAGGCTTCTCCTAGTAAAATAAATTCGTTTCCATATTGATGAAGCTCGTGTGTTAAAAAACGATACGATTGTCTGTTCTTCTTTCCGATTAGTTTTCTCTTTTTAATTCTTTCCTTTACTCGCGCTTCATGCCTGGGTTTCATGAATTTGAAGAAGTTTTCTAAGTCACTGAAATTATAATACTGCATCATTTGTTCCCCATCGGGTTTTATCTCATTGATAAATATTCCCCGACTGTATTCTATGTTGCGCACACCAAAACTTCCCGCAATGATTTGTGTGCCGTCTGCTTTTCTAAATGATCTTCCCGAAATCAGGTGTTTGTCAACATCACCCTCAACTACGGTCGCCTTGATGAGATCTCCTTCTGGCGTATAGCTCCTGATCCAAAGAACTTTTTTTCGCTGTATGTTTCGCGAACTCACGATAATATCAATCAAGCCATCGTTATCTGTTTTTATTTGATTGAGCACACCAGGGTCGCTGAAGAAACCGGGTAGAAGCCTGGATCTACCCGTGTTAAAACTGAAATGAAGAACTACTGGGCTGGAATTAAAATATCCGCCAATAAGAATTGCATTTGTAGAGATACTGAAATCGGTAGGATTGAAAGGAATAATATTTTTAATGAGATACCTTTTGTAGCTTCGGGTGTTAACATCCATGGCGATGATTTCGAAATCGAAATTTCCATACGATACCGAACGCAACATTACGTATACTATTTGATCTTGTGCCACGACTTTAGAAATAGTGATATTTTTTTCAATGGGTATTGCTCCCCGCCAATCTTCATGCAGGGATGTATCAAGTTTTATTAATTCAATTTGATCGTCAGCTTTACTTCTTAATCTTCGGTGAACTAAAATTCCTTCTGCGCCCAACGATGTGACTTGGGGATGATCAAAGCCGATCTGATCTTCCAGTACAAGTTCATAACGATCTACCTGAGCTACCTGCCCAAAACAAGGCATTGCAAAATAGATTGTTAAGATGAGACTAATCGATCCTGATCTTATTAATGTAAAATACATACCGATTTGGATCTTCAGATTGTTTTTCTTGGTCTTTAATGCGCTGGTACCCCCACGAATACATATAGTTTTGATACCACGACCTTACATAGCCATCTTCTGAATCGGAGCGTATTATCTCTCCAGGCTTTTGAAGTGTAGTTTTAAGGGTGTCGAGAGTGCTTCCATCGGTTGTGTGATGCATGATTAATAAATCCTTTTCCTTCTTGTAGGCAATGGCTACCTTATCTTTATTAAAAAGAAAGTCGGCAGTTTGTTCTAAACCGGTTGAATTTTTTTCCGCCAGCACAAGCCCATAATCCCTAGTTAGATTTCCTTTCAAATCAAATACAAGAACCGATGAGTATAAAATTTTGGTTTCTCCAACTTGCGAAGGTCCATTGTTATATTGATAAGGAGAGTTATAGTAGCGGCTCATGAATGGATTATAGCCATAAGGACTATACCCTCCATAATAATAGGGGTTTGAAAAACCTGTCATGTATGGATTAGCATTATAATTTGACGAAGGCTGATACACTTCTGCCAATAACGCAAACCCCATTTGGTTTTCCTCCATCCGAATCACTGATGTGTATGCTTTAAATTCTGGTATAGAACTTGAAATTTTTGCCTGTGAAGATTTTTGTTTCAATTTAGCGGCCCGTTTTGGCGATTGATAATCAAGGAAATGCTCAAGGCCACCGAAATCATAAAATTTTATTGGTTGATCAGAAAACGGATCAGCCAGCACAGCGTAAATTCCTGATGCCTGCTTTGATGTGCCAAGTGTCCACGTTCCTGAGATTAATAATTCATCATTTTTAAGTGCGCTCGTAATGCCTGATAGAAGAACTCTCTTCGCATCAAGTTCGATGATATCGTCAAACAACATGGCTCCCGTTGCATCAAACGTCTTCAGGATTAATCTTTTCTTTTCTTTTATGGTCCGATCAATGATCAACGTATTAAAGGTATTGTTTGCATTTACGCGCAAGTCAAGAAGTTCTGTTTCAGAAATGAAAAACCCCGGAACAATTTTTAAATTCTCTGATTCCAAATCATAGATTAAAACGGCTGGATCATTGTTTACATATCCTCCCAATACGATAGCCCTGTTCAGGACACCAAGGTGTGTCACTTTAAAAGTGAGCTCTTGTTTGATCGTGAATCTTTTTATCTCTTGCGTTTTTGTGTGAATGGTGAAAAGGTTCAAATCACTTCCCTCATGGTCACTGGTTCTGAATAAAATATATACCAAATCGTCTTTGTAATCATGGCCCACCAGGCGCAAGCGCGATTCAATATCCATTTCCAGACTCAATGCTTCGGTTAGATCAGCATTTAATATGATCAGTTCCCACAATTTTTTTCCTTCCTTAAACTGGTCCTTGTCATGAATTAAAGCGATCCCCTTTTCATTCATGGGTATCAGGATGAATTCGGGATCATTACTTTTACGTTCTCGTTCATAGCGTGCCGTTTGCTCAACTTGAGCAATGGAAGCAATAGAAAAAAAGGAGGTAACCCCGATTAAGAAGAATTTACTGAAAAATATTAGAGCTAATTGTTTCATGTACTATTTCTCACTCATGCCAATCACGAAATCAAATTCTTCTTTTCTTACAGGCTGCACCGATAGTCGTGAGTTATTGACCAACACCATATTGATAAGTCGCTTTTCCTGTTTGATAGTGCCAAGATTTACAGTGTTCTTTAATTTCTGCACAGGCTTTATTTCTACGGCCGCCCAATCTTTGTCTTTAGGATCGGGGAAATGTTCACGGGTAATTTCAGCAATACCAATAACGGCCTTATCGTCCATGCTGTGATAAATGAATGCGAGATCACCTTTTTTCATGGCTTTCAAATTATTGCGTGCCTGAAAATTTCTAACACCATCCCACACTGCTTTTTTGTCTCGCACAAGATCTTCCCAGGAAAATGTGCTGGGTTCCGTTTTCATTAACCAATAATTCATAAAAGAAGTTTAGTAAGGTTTTTAGTTATTATCAAATTTTACAAAGGCTTCAAGGAAGCACGATCTTAAAATTATTAAAACATCAAAGTAACTAAAATAGTAAATTGTCTTCGTATTTTTCTGAGGTTTCAGATGAATTGTGCTTACTATGAAGATATTAATAATCCGTTTCTCTTCCATTGGGGATATTGTGCTCACCACTCCGGTGATACGCACACTAAAAACTCAGTTGGAGGATGCTGAAATTCATTATGTGACTAAAGTTCAATACAAGAGCATTCTGGAGTTCAACCCCTATATTGATAAGGTTTTTTTTCTTGAGAAAAACTTGGGTAATCTGATCGATCAACTGCGGAAGGAAAAGTATGACTTCATCATCGACCTGCATCACAATCTGCGCACGCGTATTATCAAAACAGCCTTGTGGAGCAAGTCGTATAGCTTCGATAAGATTAATTACAAAAAATGGCTTAAAGTCAATTTGAAGATAGATCAGTTACCACCCCTTCATATCGTTGATCGATACATGCAAACTGTAGCGCCCCTGGGTGTAAAACCTGATGCTCTTGGTCTGGATTATTTTATTCCTGAAAAAGATGAAGTGCCTGTCGACTGGCTGCCTGAAACTCATCACAAGAATTTTGTTGCCTATGCCATAGGGGCTCAGCACAATACTAAGAAATTGCCATTACCTCGTATGATCGAATTATGCGACCGCATTAACAAGCCAATTGTGTTGCTGGGAGGCAAAGAGGATTTTGAAATGGGTGAAAGCATTCGTGCCTTTTTTGAAAGAACCTATTCTGAAGAGTATGAACCCGGTTTGTTTGAGTTGAATAAGAAGGCCGTCATCTATAATGCTTGTGGTAAATTTAACCTTAATCAATCGGCCAGCCTGGTAAAGCAAGCTACCCACGTGTTTACACATGATACCGGGTTGATGCACATTGCGGCCGCCTTCAAAAAAGAAGTGTTTTCAATCTGGGGCAACACCATTCCAGAATTTGGCATGTACCCATACCGAACCAAGTTTACCGTGTTTGAAAATAAAAAGATGGAATGCCGGCCATGCTCAAAAATCGGATATAAAAAATGCCCCAAGGGGCACTTTAAATGTATGAACGAGATTTCACTTGATTTCTTTCTTCCCTGATATAGAATCAATAAAGTTTATTCTCTTTCTCTCGCGACAGCTAAAATGTTTTATATACTGCTTAAAGAAATTCAATGTGTTCTTGTTTTATTTCACACTACATCTCACCAGGGTGAATCCATTGAGCGAACTGTATTTCACCCGCATCTCTGAATCTAAGATTTATCTCACGAAGCTATATTCTTGAAATTCTTTTTTTCTTTTTGTCAAAAATGTTGCTGAGAAAATTAAGTATAGTCAAATGCAGTATTGTTTAGTAAGCTCTTACCAACTTTCCATCCATATAATTGCGGTAAGATTTATTCACCACGCGCATACCTCCGGGCGTAGGATAGTCACCAGTAAAGTACCAGTCGCCAGAATGATTTGGTATCGCTTTGTGAAGATTTTCTACGGTTTGATATACTACCTGTAATTCAGCCTTCATATCAGCAGGACGCACAATGTCAGCAATCTTGTCCGAGATTTCCTCATACCCAAATTGGTCATATAACCTCTTCACATAGTTGGTTGGATCTTCCTCTATTTCCGCACGTTGACATTGTTCGTAAATTTCTCCAAGCAAATAATCTTTGCCTTGCTCTTTTAGTAATTGAATTAAAGCGCGGAAGGCAACAAAGTCACCCATCTTACTCATGTCAATTCCATAGCAATCGGGGAAGCGAATTTGAGGCGCTGAAGAAACCACCACAATCTTTTTAGGGCTTAGGCGGTCGAGCATCTTAAGAATGCTTTTCTCTAAGGTAGTTCCACGCACAATAGAGTCATCTAAAATCACCAACGTGTCCTTTCCTTTGTTTACTACTTCATAGGTAGTGTCATACACGTGGGCCACCATATCATCGCGATGCGAATCGTCCGTAATGAATGTTCTGAGTTTTACATCTTTGATTACAATTTTTTCGATACGCGGACGGAACGATAAAATATCATCGAGCGAGTCAACAGTAGGCTTGCCATCCAATATGATGTCCTTTTGTTTGCTGATCAGATAGTCTTCGATGCCTGCCATCATTCCTAAGAAAGCAGTCTCAGCTGTATTTGGCACATAAGAGAAAATCGTATTCTTTAAATCGAAATTGATTGCTTTCAGAATTTGAGGTACGAGTAATTTGCCTAGTTGTTTGCGTTCCTGGTAAATTTCAGGATCGGTTCCTCTTGAAAAATAAACGCGCTCAAAACTGCATGATTTTTTTTCAAGTGCTGGTAGAATCCGGTGCTGCACGTACTCACCATTTTTATTAATGATCAGCGCATGACCCGGTTGAATTTCCTGAATTTGAGAATAGTTTACGTTGAAGGCAGTTTTAATCGCAGGCTTTTCTGAAGCCACCACCACAATCTCATCATCGGCATAGTAGTAGGCGGGACGAATGCCGGATGGATCTCTTACTACAAAGGCAGAACCTGAACCCGTAAGGCCGGCCATGGTATAGCCACCATCAAAATCTTTACAGGCTCTACGCAACACGCGCGTAAGATCAAGTTCATTTTCGATAATGTCTGATACTTCACGATTGGCGTATTGACCTTTATATTTTTGGAAAAGTGTTTGAACCTCTTCATCCAGGAAGTGTCCAATTTTTTCCATTACGGTAACGGTGTCTACTTTTTCTTTTGGGTGCTGACCTAATTCAACCAGGATGTTGAAGAGCTCATCCACATTGGTCATATTAAAATTTCCGGCCATCACAAGATTGCGACTGCGCCAGTTATTTTGTCTCAGAAAAGGGTGCACATTTTCAATGCTATTGAGACCATGTGTGCCATAACGTAAGTGGCCTAACCACAACTCTCCGCTAAATGCCACTTTTTCCTTCAGCCAATGTTCATCTTTGAATTTCTCTTTGCCCTCTTTCTGAGCCTTTTGATATTTCTTGCCGATTTTTTTGAAGAGAGATGCTACCGGCTGCGCTTTGATAGATCGGTAGCGGCTGAAGAATCGGAACCCTGGCTTTTGATCTATTTTGATATTAGCGATTCCGGCTCCATCCTGACCGCGATTGTGCTGCTTTTCCATCAAAATGTACATCTTGTTCATGGCATAGGTAGTGCCATATTTTTCGATGTAGTAGGAAAGTGGCTTACGAAGTCGAATGAGGGCAATGCCACATTCATGAAGGATGGGTTCACTCATAGATTTTTATTTCAAAGTCTTCGAAAATAACACGACCAGAAATCAGCCTTTTGCCATTGAAGTCCAAAAGACTTTATAGCACAAAGGTAATTTTATTAATCCATCCCATCAACCTATCCGGGCTGATGAAAAGATAGAATAGTACGATAACCAAAATCAAGCTCAAAAGATTGCCGGCAAAATCAGATTTTATAGAATTTGTGGCCTCTTTTTTCTCTTTTATAAAAAGATGGTAAGGGATTTTAAGATAAAAGAACAAAGAGATCACGGTATTTAATAAGCCAATAACGAAAAGTGCTATTAATATCAATTCGCCACTTTGTTGGTATGCTCCCCATAAAGAACCAAAAATGAATAGTTTGGCAGTAAAGCCTGCTGTGGGTGGAAGGCCAGTTAAGGAGATCAGGCCTATAAGAATAGCAAGTGAAGGAATAATGGATCGTGTGCCCAGGCCCGCAAAGGATTGCATAGTATTTAAACCCCATTCGTTTTCAAACTGATTCAGGGCATTAAAAACCAAAAAGTTCATCACCAGAAAAACTGTTGAATAAAAAAGCATGAAATGAATCCCATCCATTCCGAAAGTGACCAATCCTATTAATAAGAAGCCCGATTGAGCCACCGAGGAATAGGCAAGCATTCGCTTAGGATTTGCTTGGGCAATGGCTGATAGGTTTCCGATTAGAATTGAAATCAAAGAAATGAAGGCCAGAATCACTTGCCAGTTGTATCCGGATTGGCCAAAAAGATTAATAGCCAATGTAAATTTTGTAAGTACAGCGACACCTGCCAGTTTGGGTACTACCGAAATGAACGCAACTACTGGTGTTGGCGCAGATTCATAAACATCAGGCGCCCACAGGTGAAAGGGAACTGCGGTGACTTTAAAAAGAAAACCGGCAAGCGTTAATAAACCGGCAATCAAAAGCAGCGGTGATGATAAGGCTATCAGATTTTTTAAAAACAGTTCCGATGAGAAATCGAGTGTGCCTGCTAATCCATAAAGAATCGAGAGGCCGTAGATCATGCAAGCGGTGGCAACCGTACCAAACAAAAAATATTTCAAACTACCTTCCGCACTTTTTTTATCGAATCCAAATCCGGCAAGCAAGTATGAACTCAGGGAGATCAATTCAAGAGAAAGCAACACCATGATAAAATTCATACTGGAGGCGAGAAGGCAACTGCCCAGTATCACGGCATGGAATAAAAGAAAATATTCGGCAGAAGAATTTTCTTTTTGTGGTCCCGAAATCCATACGCCTAAAATCCCACCTGTTAGAAACAAAATTTTGAAGTACGATGAGAATGCATCAATACGCATCGTGCCACCGAAAAGTAGCGTTGACTCTGCCGGTAAATGGTAAAGAATAATAAAAATAGAGGTGCTATACGAGACGAGTGCGAGTGATTTTAAAATAATATGCTTGTTGGTTTTTAGGATCAGCCTAAGCAATATGGTGATGATCAATGAAACTGTAATAATTGCCTCAGGTATCAGCAGAGAAACACTTTCAAGAATATGTTGAAGCTGATCATTCATAAGGTCAACTTCATTATGGATTAATAAATGTTGCAGACCTGAATAATGTTTCTACAAACTCTTGAGCAAATGGATTAATGTAGTTGAGTAGCGTTTGTGGAAGTATTCCAAAAAATAAGGCGGCAAGTGCTAATGGCAGAAGCATAACATATTCTCTTTGATCAAGATCATTCATTTCAGCAACTGGAACTTTTACAGAAAAAGGACCGTAAAACATCCTTTGGATCGTCCATAAATAATAACCGGCTCCTAACAAAAGACCGAAAGTTGCTGTGATCGCCATCCAGATTGGAATCAGACCATTTGCTTTTTGCGAAAGAAAGGCGCCAAAGAAGATCATCACTTCACCTATAAATCCGGCAAAGCCTGGCAATCCTAAGGAGGCAAAGAAAGCGATCAATACAAATCCGGTGAACACTTTCATTTTGTTTGCAAGGCCAGAGTAGTTTGCAATCAATCGATCGTAGGTGCGATCATACAACACACCTGCTATTAAGAATAACATGGCTGAAATAATTCCATGGCTGAACATTTGGTAAACAGCACCGGCAACTCCTTCTACGGTTGCAGAGGCAATGCCTAACAAGACAAAGCCCATGTGTGATACCGATGAGTATGCAATGAGTCGTTTAAGATCTTTTGAAGACAGCGCATTGAGTGCTCCATAAATAATGGAGACCACGCCAACAAATCCTACCAGCCAACTAAAGTAAATTGCTCCATCCGGAAAAATCGGATACGCGAAGCGAAGTAATCCATAGCCACCGAATTTTAAAAGTAAAGCCGCAAGAATCACCGAGATGGGGGTAGGAGCTTCTACGTGTGCATCAGGTAACCAGGTATGTACGGGAACGGCAGGAAGTTTAATGGCAAATCCGATGAAGAGTAAGAGAAAGGCCCAAAGTCTAAAAGAGTAAGGTCCTAATACATCAATTGAATCAATCGATAAGATAGAACCTGGAATTATGTTTTCCGGATTTTGCATATGAAGCACATTGAATGTGTGCACTAGTTCCTGGCCTGATGCTGGATCTTGAAAAGATAAATAGAGTCCGATGATAACGATCAATATCAGAATGGATCCCAATAACGTGTAAAGGAAGAATTTAATGGATGCATATTCTCTTCTCGGGCCTCCCCAAATTCCAATAAGGAAATACATGGGCAACAACATAAATTCGAAGAACACATAGAAGAGAAGGAAGTCTAATGCACAGAAGCTTCCAATGATTGCACCGTTTAGAATTAATAATAGAATGAAATAACCTTTCTGACTTTTTTCAATGGTCCACGAAGAAATAACAGCAATGGTCATGATACCAACGGATAAAGCAACCATGGGGAAGCTCAGTCCATCGAGTGCCACAAAATATTCTGCCTGCAGTGTTCCCCATTGTCCTAACTCCATGGTAATCCACGAAAGTCGTTCGGTGAGTTGAGTGCCTGCATGATGTTCATAGTGTAATGCGATCAGGGTCATGATCACGATCTGAATGATGCTTACCAGCAGGGTGAATACTCTAAAAGTATTCTTTTGACTGGCTGGAATAAGCAAAGCAACCACGGCAGCAAGGAGTGGTGTAAAAATCAAATAAGAAAGTAGATGCTGCATTAGTATAAAATCCAAAGTATAAAAATAAGTAGGCCGGCCAAAGCCCAAAGCAAATAAGACTGAATTTTTCCATTGGCCAATGATCGTGTAAGCGAGCCGATGCCTTTTGCAGAATAGGCCACGCCATGAACTACGCCATCAACCAGATAGCGGTCTGACCAGCCCGTTATATGAGCTATACCCACTTGCAAATACGTTAATCCATGAATGATTTTGTCTATTACTTTTCGGTCGATCCAGTGTGAAAGAGTAGTTAGCCGGTCAACCAGCATTAAAACATAATCTGAAACCCAATCCAGATAGAAATGTGGAGTTAGGATTTTGTTCTGATTTTTTAGCTCATAATTCCTATAGATGAAAAAAGCCGATGCCAGCGCAATCAATATTACTAAGGTTGATAACAAAGCGATCGTGTCACTTGTGTCCGGATAAAGCGACATCAGCACGTTCACTATCGATGAAATGTGAAATGGATTGAACGAGATGAACAGCGTGAGCGAACCCAAAGATAGAGCCAACATCGGGAGACGCATCACGAATGGAACTTCTATAATACCAACATCGTGTTTCGGTTTTGCGAAAAATATAAACCATACCAGGCGAAATGTGTAGAAGGGAGTAAGAAACGTAACAATCCACGCACCGAGCATGATCAGCCATTTCCATGATAACTCATTTCCCATCCATGTATTCATTTGTGTTAAGATCATTTCTTTCGACACAAAGCCGGATGTAAAAGGAAGACCTGCGAGCGCTGCCGCACAAATCATGAATGTAATAAAAGTGATCGGTAGCTTTTTACGTAAACTACCCAGATTACGAATGTCTTGTACATCCATGTTGCCTTCATGATGGGGTGCCTGATGCATAGCATGAATGATGGCACCAGCTCCTAAGAATAATCCTGCTTTAAAAAATGCATGATGGAGTAAATGCAGATATCCTCCCTGGGCTGCACCGGCACCAATAGCCATCACCATAAAACCTAATTGTGAAATCGTGGAATAGGCTAAGATTTTTTTAATATCATATTGAAACAAGGCACCAATAGCACCGACTAAGGCAGTAGTAGCTCCAACAATAGCGATGATCACCAACGCATCATCGGTAAACAAGCTTTTTATTCGTATCAATAAGAAAACTCCGGCAGCCACCATGGTTGCTGCATGTATCAATGCTGATACGGGTGTTGGTCCTTCCATAGCATCGGGAAGCCAGTGGAACAAAGGAAATTGGGCAGATTTGCCGATTACACCGATAAAAATGCAAATACCTGCGGTTGTTAACCAAAAGGGATGTATGCTGGCAAGGTTCAAATTGGTTATATCAAGATTACCTAGCCACGACCAAAGTATCATAAGGCCAATTAGAAAACCAAGATCCCCTACACGGTTTATTAAAAATGCTTTCGTTGAAGCTTTAGCCGCTTCTGGTTTTTCATACCAATGACCAATCAGGCGGTAAGAGCTAAAGCCTACCAATTCCCAAAAACAAAATAGAATTAACAGATTGCTGCTCATCACCAGACCAAGCATAGCAAAGGTGAAAAACCCAAGCATGCCGAAGTACCGAACCGCTGCATGATCTTTGGCCATATATCCGATTGAATAAAGATGAACCAGGAAGGAAACCAGTGAAACGATCATCACCATGATTAGCGCATTCCTATCCAGCAATAAACTTGCGTGAAGAACTTTTTGATTGATTGAAAACCATGGCCATGAGTATGTCAACGCAGGGTCGTCACTTAATTGAAAGAATAGAAAAGCAGAACAGATAAATGTAATCAACAAAAGCAGGCTGCTAAAAATAGAAGAAAGCCAGGCATACTTTTCAGCTATGACAAAGCAAATAAGTGCAGAAAATAAAGGAATGCCAAGCACCACTAATGCCAACCAAAGTGAAGTAGGTGAAGAAATTGCGGCTGTCAATTTTTTTCCTTTAAGTCACTGATTTGATCGGGAACGGAAGTATGAAAGTAATGGTAGGCTTTCAGAATGATTGCTATGCCTACCGCTGCTTCGCACACGGCAACGAGGATGACAAACAGGGCAAAGAACTGACCTTCGTAGCCGGTTGGATTTTGCCCGTTGAATAAAACCAGGTTTAGATTGGCCGCATTCAACATCAACTCAATACCTAACAAAATCATGATAGCATTTTTCCTGGTAAACACGATCATTAAGCCCGCAGAAAAAAGAAAGGCGCCCAGGACAAAAAGTATGGTATGATCAGACATTGCCATTTTTTTTAAACGAAGATGCCATTAGTGCAGTACCAATTAAGCAAACTAAAAGTAATATCCCTCCAACTTCAAAAGGAGCTACGTATGTGCTCATCAATTCAATACCAATTCTATTAATATGATTGCTTTGAGCGGGAGAAGTTTCAACTTGATTGAAAGAAGTCTTTTGGTAGGCAACTATTAATGTGAGGAACATTCCAACAGAAATAATCGCGCTCTTTATTACATGATGAGATTCTGTAATAAGTGGCTTGCCGGAAATTCGATTGGTGAGCATGATTCCAAAAAGGATAAGAACCAACACGCCTCCAGCATAAATTACTAATTGAGTGATGGCAAGAAACTCAGCATAGAGTAATGCATAAATGCCAGCGATGGAGATAAGGCAAACAATCAATGCAAGGGCAGCATAAAAAACAGTTCGAGTGAAAATCATTACGATTACCGAAACGATGGACGCAAAAGCAAATATATACAAGGTTATTTGGCCGGGGTTCATTCAGTAGGCGGTGGTGATGGTGGTTTAATCTTTAGTTTGAAAACAGGCTTTGTAGCTGACGGTGCTGTAGTTGAAGTTGGTGCTGCAACTGGCGCGGAGGCTGCTTTAATCTTTTGGTGTTCCTCCCACTCCGTTTTCTTTGCTTCAATGTCGGCAGGAGTCATGTTGCCAAACACGAAGTTGTGTTCTTTGATGTCGAAGACGGAGAAGTCAAACTCTTTGGTCATCGTGAGGCACTCCGTAGGACAAACTGTTGTACACAATCCGCAGAAGCAACACTTGCCCATGTCAATGTCAAACTTAGCGGCATAAATTCGTTTAGGGGTTCCATCAGAGGTTTTACCAAATTCCTCTTTTGATTTTATAGGTTCAATGGTGATACAGTTTACCGGGCAAACCTTGACGCACTTATCACAGACAATGCAATCGTCAATTTCATTATGCAATTGATATCGGCCATTGTCAGGCACGGGAATAGTTTCGAACGGGTATTGCACTGTTGCAATACCTTCCTGATTTTCAAAATAATTGGGTGACTGAACGGAGAGTGGTGATCGGCTTTTGCGGGCTTTAAGAAAATGAGAGAAAGTAAGAGCAAGTCCTTGCCGTAAGGTGCTCACTGCAATGCTGATATTTGACCAATACGTATTTGCAGATTCCTTCATACTCAAGACAAAAATAGAAGGAAAACCCTAAACCCTATTCAGATGGTTTCTGAATTGTGAAATAAAAGGTGCTGCCTTTCCATTCTTCACTTTCGAGCCAGATTTTGCCACCATTTTTTTCCACAAACTCTTTACAAAGTATAAGACCAAGACCAGTACCCTTTTCATTGGCTGTGCCGCGGCTACTGTAACCGGAAGATTTGTCAAACAGGAGTTTTTGCACATCCTCACTGATTCCCACGCCATGATCTTTAACCGCGATCACAACAAAGTATTTATCAAAATATTTACCGGTAACTTCTATTTTCCCTCCGATTTCCGAGAACTTAATGGCATTCAATAGCAAGTTTCGCAAGATCAGGTTTAGCATGTTAGGATCGGCCAATCCATAGATTCCCGTAGGAACTTTATTTACAAAATTGATTTGCTTCATTTGCATAGCCTTCACCATCTTCAGGTTCTCTTCAACGACTGTGGCAAGTTCAACTTTAACAGGTTGAATTTTTAACTTATCCATTTGCAGCAATGCCCAATCCAGAAGGTTACTGATGAATGAATGTGCAGTGTCAAATTGCTTTCTTAACTCTCCGGTCAGTTGCTTAAACTCTTCCGGGGTGATATTTTTTTGCTCGGCAAGATTTAAAATTGCCGACAGTGCATTAATGGGTGACCGAAGATCGTGCGAAACGATAGAAAGAAATTTATCTTTAACCTGGTTGAGCTGTTCCAACTCCTGACTTCGTTTCTTTATTTCTTGTTGGTGTTCTATTAATAGCTTGTTGATCCTGATTCTTCTTTGGCTACTGCGATAAACGGTAAACAAAAGAATGACAGTCAATGCCATAACTACAACAAGAATATTGCGAAGCAGTTCTTGCCTTTTCAAGGTAGTGCCCTGTTCCTCTTTCTCCTTACTCAGCGTGGCTATTTCACTATCCTTCAATTCTGTTTGAAAGCGAATTTGATCCTGAAAAAGCTTTGCAAGCATTTCTTCGCTATACAAACTGTCTTCGAGTTGTTTATAGTTTTTATGATATTCCAATCCTCTTTCAAAATCTCTCCTTTTTTCGGCCAGATAGGAAAGTTTCTGAAAGCAATCAATTTTCATTTTTTGTGCGTTGTTCTTTTTTGCTGTAAGAAGACTTTTTTCAATCAACTCCTCAGCCTCATCAAATTTTTGCTGTTCAATATAAATTTCACTGATGCCCAAGCTGGATTCGGCCACGCCAAATTCGTTGTGCGCTTTTTTGTGAATGAACGAAGCGGAATCATAATAGGCCAATGATTGCTTGTAGTCTTTCAATTCAAATTTCAGACGCGCCAATCTTTTAAGAACACGCGGCTCAATGATGGTCAGATTTCTTTCGCGGAGTGATTTTAATGCGGAAAGTAAATACTCTTCCGATTTTTTGTACTCTTTCTTTTTAAGATATAATTCTCCTGTTGCATCCAGCAGATAAACAAGACCATCCAGGTCGCCAATTTTTTTACTGAGTTCGCTGCTAAAAGTGAAATGGTTTAATGCCAGGTCATATTGACCAAGTTCATTCAGAACCAATCCTATGTTGTAGATAGCGATCGCCATTTTCATTTGATCATTGATGGCGCGGGCAATGCGATAGGATTGAGTGAAATAATAATAGGCCTCATCATACTTACCCAAATCACTGTAATCATTTCCGAGGAAGTTGAGTACTTCTGCGATCGCAGAACTGTCCTGCGCCTGCATTCCCATCTGAAGGTTGAGGTTGTCATACTTCATGGCCGTTGAGTAGTCGCCACTTAGTGCTGCCAAAAATGACAACTGTTCGTAGACCAAGCCTTTTGCCCATGGCCATTGTTTTTTATCAGCTATGGCAAACGCTTTGTCTGCATAAAGTGTAGCATTTACAAAATCTGTATAGTGTTTTTGTTCGGACAGCCTGATGTATGTGATAAAACGAATAGAGTCGGATAATTTATTTTCAAGAGTGCGTTCCAGGCTATCCGTATTGTGTTGACAAAAAGCTGCTGAGTAGCAAACAATGCCAAGGACAGTCAGGCTTAAGATATGTATTTTTTTTCTGAAGCTCACATCAGCAATAATTTCCAAAGTGCGCAAATAACCAATAAGATTAAAGAGGCGGGAGTTAAATATTTCCAACTCAACGAAGTTAATTGATCAATTCGGATTCTTGGAAATGTCCAGCGCACCCAAATCTGAAGACAAACCGTAAGCAATGTTTTGGAAAGCAACCAGAAAATCCCCCAGGCATGTATACTAAAACTACCGCTTGATCCGGTGGTCCATTCAGCCAGTTGCCAGGTTCCGATGTTAGGCAACGCAGTGTTCCAACTGCCCCAAAATAGGATCACTCCCACAAAACTTACCAATAACATCATGGCATATTCTGCCAGCATGATTACAGCCCACCGAAAGCCAGAGTACTCTGTTTGGAAGCCAGCTACTAATTCAGATTCCGCTTCGGGAAGATCAAAAGGAGCCCGATTGCTTTCGGCCAAAGATGCGATGAAGAAGATAATCCAGACGAAAAACAGAATGGGCATTCGAAAGATATTCCAGGTAAGGAATCCTCCATTCATCGTGACATCGCTGTTGAGTTGTTTTATGCCCAATAAATAATTTGTTTGAGAAAAATCGTCACCAACTGAATTGATCAATATTCCCTGCTGAAAAGAAATTTCCTGTAAGTCTAATGTTTGACTCAACACACATACACAAATCACAGAAAGCGTCAAGGGAACTTCATATGAAATGATCTGCGCAGCGGATCGTATTGTGCCCAACATACTGTATTTGTTGTTTGACGCCCAGCCGGCAATCACAATACCGATGACATCCAACGAGATAATCGCGAATATGAAATAAAGAGCAGACGAAAATGCAGGAGCAGACCATGCTGGTGTGATAGGTAACATGGAGAATCCTATAAAAATAGGAACGAAAATAAATAGCGGGGCGAGTTGAAATAGTCTTTTGTTGGCGCTGGTAGGAATGATGTCTTCCTTTTGCAAAAGCTTCAGTAAGTCGGCTACGGTTTGAAGGATTCCATAATACCCCACTTCCATGGGCCCCAGCCGATCTTGCATGAAAGCAGAGATCTTTCTTTCTGCATACACCACCAAAACGGTATAGAGCACTAGAAATGGAAGAAAGAAGAGTAAGGTTGTATACACGAGCGTCTATTCTGAATAGTTTAGAAAGGTCACTTAATATTTCGAAAGTATTATTTTTTTTTTAAAAAGATTATGACTTAACCGCGTTAAAAACTTTGACATTAATTCCACAGCGGGTGTTTCTCAAGTGTTACTTGCTCTCCAAAAAATAATCGCGTGGAGGCTTCAAAAGATTCGGTATAATCAGAAACAAAAAAGTGATTCGTGTGATCTTCTAAATCATTCAACAATCGGTTATAGGCTAAGTACCTTTGGAGTGCCTGGGCTACGACCTCGGCCGAATCCAGTACAGCTATTTTATTTTGGTAAAACTGATTGATTTCTTTTTTTATCAACGGATAATGAGTGCATGCCAATACAAGTGCCTCAATTTCTTTCAGCGTTTCGTCTTCCATGTATTGCCTTATTATTTCGTTACTGATTTGGTTATTAAAGAAACCTTCTTCGATCATCGGAGCCAATAGCGGAGTGGCTAATGATTGAAGAGTGATACCGCAATTGGCCTCCAGTATTTTACGGGAATAGATTCCAGATTGCACAGTTCTTTTTGTTCCGATCAGACCGATACGTTTGCCAGAAAATTTTTCTGTTATATACTCCACCATAGGGTCAATCACATTGATGATGTGGGCATCTTTGCGCACGTATTCTTTTAATAATTCATACGAAGCAGAGCTGGCCGAATTGCACGCGATCACAATTACTTTACAGCCTTTCTTTAAAAGAATATCGGATATTTTAATAGAGTAAGCCTGAATAGCGGCTTCTGATTTATCTCCGTAAGGTAAGTGTGCCGTATCGCCAAAATAGACGATGTTTTCTTTGGGCAGTAATTGTTTAATGGCCTGGGCCACGGTAAGTCCGCCAATACCACTATCAAAAATGCCAATTGGGGCGGTTGAGTTATTATTCATGTGTGTCAAAAATAGCGGCTGTGAATGGGAATTTGTAATATTGCGCAAACTTTAAAACTGTAAAAACATGGCCAATAACCTGCTTAAAGGAAAGAAGGGAATTATTTTCGGAGCGCTGGATGAAAATTCTATTGCCTGGAAAACGGCACTCAAGGTAAAAGAGGAGGGCGGTACTTTCACGCTTACCAATGCACCTATTGCAATGCGCCTGGGAACGATCAACCAACTGGCAAAAGCTTGTGATGCGGAAGTGATTCCTGCTGATGCTACTTCAGAAGCAGACCTAAATAATCTTTTTTCTAAATCAATGGAAATTTTGGGTGGTAAACTTGATTTCGTGCTTCACTCGATTGGCATGAGCCCCAATATTCGCAAGGGAAAACAATATGGCGACATGAACTACGAATGGTATTTGAAGACTATTGATATATCGGCTCTTTCATTTCATAAAGTATTGCAAACCTCTGAGAAGTTGGATGCTATGAATGAATGGGGTTCTGTAGTGGCGCTCAGTTATATTGCGGCACAACGTGCTTATCCGGATTATACCGATATGGCACAGGCCAAGGCAATGTTGGAATCTATTGCACGTAGCTATGGCCAGCGCTATGGTTCTATGAAGAAGGTGAGAGTAAACACGATTTCACAATCACCTACCAAGACTACCGCAGGCATTGGTATTTCTGGCTTCGATGTGTTTTTTGATTTTGCACAAATGATGTCGCCACTCGGCAATGCCACGGCAGAAGATTGCGCTAATTATTGTGTGGCCATGTTCTCAGACTACACCAGAATGGTGACCATGCAAAACCTGATGCACGATGGTGGCTTCTCTGCCTCAGGTATTACAACTGAGTTGGTTGAGCGCTTGACGAAATAGCTGATCGTTGCTGGTTGTTCGCGTCTTTACCAATAACAAACAACCAGCCACTAACAACCCAATATGGTAGTCTTCCCTCATTGCAAGATAAACCTGGGTCTTCATGTGATTTCAAAACGTGAAGATGGCTATCATAATATTGAAACCTGTTTTTATCCTGTTCCCTGGGCGGACATTCTAGAGATCATTCCTGCAAAGGAATTTGCTTTTACGAATTCAGGTTTGGCTATTCCCGGAAAGGAAGAAGATAATCTTTGCATCAAAGCATTTAATCTTTTGCAAACACAATTTGATCTCGCTCCTGTAAAAATTCATTTACATAAAGTATTGCCTACCGGGGCTGGTTTAGGGGGAGGATCATCGGATGCAGCGTTTGCGTTGCGACTGTTGAATTCTAGTTTTGATTTGAAACTAAGCAAAAATCAATTGCGGGAGTTTGCCGCACAACTGGGCAGTGATTGTTCTTTTTTTGTTGAAGATAGACCAATGCTCGGCAGCGGAAGAGGAGAGCAATTAGTAGATCTACCTGTGAGTTTGAAGGGGCTTTACATGGTGTTGGTAAAACCTGACATTCATGTTTCTACCGCAGAGGCCTACGCGGGTGTGAAGCCACACGTTCCACATCAAACTCTTCCAGATATTTTAACACGCCCCGTAGGAGAATGGAAAGATTATCTGGTCAATGATTTTGAGAAATCTGTGTTTGCAAAATATCCAGCCCTGGAAGCAATTAAGAAAGAACTTTATCATCATGGTGCTCTCTATGCAAGTATGAGTGGCTCTGGCTCTTCTATATTTGGTATTTTCCTTTCGCAAACAGAACTCTCGCATCAGTTTAAAGGGATGCAGTATTGGGCCGATTATATAAACTGAGTTCCAGTTCGCTTTTTCAGAAATGGATATAGGGCAACCGCACTAATGATAATGATCGTGCCTGCATAGAAATTCCATCCCATCACTTCCTTGTCACCGAAAACAATAAGTGCCAGAGCGATCCCATATACGGGCTCAAGATTCAATGCGAGTTGAATGAAGAACACCGATAATTTTTTGGTGAGATTGATGGCCACCGAATAAGCATACACCGAACAGGCCCACGCCATAATAGCAATGTAAATCCAATCCGACCAACGTGGAGTCAAATTCAACTGGTCGTTATCTGCCCACGTATTTTGATATACTGGAAAAAATAAAAGGACAATCACACAAGCACTTGCCATTTCATAGAAGGTGATCGTATTAGCATTCATACGAACCACCAGCTTTGAATTGATTACACTAAACATAGCAGCAGTAAGCCCCGATAGGATTCCTAAAAACAAGCCAAGGGGATATTGAAAGTCGCCTGCAAAAATGATGTAAAGCCCCAGGATGACTACGAGCCCCAGACCGATTTCGAGCACTTGAATTTTTTTTCTTTTAGCCATAGGTTCAATAAGAGCAGCCCAAAATGAACACGTGGCAAAACCAACGAGACTCGTGGATGGATTTGAAACACGACCTGACCCAAAAAATGTAAGCCAATGAAGCGCAACAATTAAGCCTGTAAGCACGAGCTTAATGAAATCAGATTTTGAAACGACAAAGGTTCCTCGCACTACTAAAATCAATGCACCCATACCGAGTGCTGCCAGTAGTGTTCTGTAAAAAACCATTTCCACGGATGGGATGCTGACCAACTTACCAAGCACAGCGGTGAAGCCCCAAAGGAAAACAAGGAAATGAAGTTGAATGTAATCTTTTGTTTTTGCGATCACCTCGGCACGTATTTATACATTCCAAGTGAGATGATTGCGAACACGGTATTGGGAAGCCAGGCTGCTAAAAAAGGAGACAGCGATCCGGTTTCGGCATACGTGCGTGTCATGGTGAAGAATAGGATAAACACAAAGGAAAGCATGAACCCTAAGGCGATTTGAAAACCGGTGCCCCCTCTGCTCTTTCTGGCCGAAACGATCACACCCATAAATACTAATACAAAAACAGTAAATGGTGAAGCAAACCTGATTTGCTTTTCAACTTCATAAATTTCAACCCCGGTTGATCCGCGAAACTTCATCTTGGCTATGTGATCGGTTAGTTCGCCCATGGTTAATCCATCATAGTTACGGTCGTTGTTATCAAAATCTTTTGGCGTAACGGACAGTGTAGTATCCAGACTTTCACCTTTGGAGGCTAAGGAAATAGATGAAGGCCCGTGCCGAACGGTAAACAAACTGTCGACCATTTTCTTTTTCCAATACTTCAGAGTCCATTTATGTTTTAAAGAATCCCATTGAATATTCTCAGCTGTTATTTTTTCGATGAGTCGATTTTTGTCAAAACGCTCGAGTGAAAATTGAAACCCAGTATTGGTCTGATTGTTATAATTCTGAATGAATAAATAAATGTTGGGTTCAATCTGCATGTGAATATTACCCCGATAAGAATTATTATTATTCTTGAAGTATTGCATTTCAAACAGGATTCGGTCCTGATTGGATTTCGGAATCACCCATCCATTAAGATAGAAGGTGATACTGGCAATAACAAACGATGCCATCATGTAAGGAAATAAAAGTCGTTTGAAGCTCACGCCACTACTTAAAATAGCAATGATTTCCGTGTGGGCAGCCATCCGCGATGTGACATAAACAACAGAAATAAAAACGGTGATGGGAGTAAGTAGCCCTGCTATCCACGGAATGAAGTCTCCGTAATAACCAAGTACCGCATCAACACCAAGATTATTCTTGGAGAACTTGTCGATCTTTTCTGTTATGTCTATGACGGCAATGATGGCAACCAGTATCAGCACCACATAAAAAAAGGTGGAAAGAATTTTCTTGATGATATACCGGTCGAGTATGGTCATGTATTCTTTAAAGGCGTTGCGATACGATTTTCACCATCTTAATTTTCCATGCAGCAAAGGTGCCTTCTTCAATTTTTTGTCTGGCCTGGCGAACCAACCAAAGATAAAAGCTAAGGTTGTGGATCGAAGCAATTTGCGCGCCTAAAATTTCTTTCGAGATAATAAGATGTCTCAGATATGCCTTGGAATAGGAGGTGCTAACATGACCCCCTAACTCATCATCCAATGCACTTAAGTCATCTTTCCATTTTTCGTTGCGGATATTAATGATGCCCTGTGTGGTAAACAACATTCCATTTCGGGCATTGCGTGTTGGCATCACACAGTCAAACATATCAACACCAAGAGCAATGCATTCCAATATGTTTTCAGGAGTGCCAACACCCATCAGATAACGAGGCTTGTCGGAGGGTAAGATGTTACAAACGAGGTCAGTCATCTCGTACATCATTTCGTGAGGTTCTCCTACCGAAAGCCCTCCGATGGCATTTCCTTGTTGATTTTGATTGGCGATAAATTCTGCGGATTGCTG
>JAYVTC010000014.1:0-48372 GCA_043774745.1 Cyclobacteriaceae bacterium
GCTTGTGGCACTTGCCCTATGTCTACCATGACATTTAAGGCCGGAGTAGAAGAAGCCGTAAGAAGAACAGTTCCTGAAATTAAAAAAATTGAAGTAGTAAATCTGACCACTGCATAGTGTTGGTTTATGGTGAACCGAATAGCGATGCAGCAATTTCACACTCATACGCAATGGAACAAGTTTTCATGCGTTTGAGAAAACGTTAAGACCATCGACCTCCTATGAGTTGTGCCCAGCGAATTCTTTTCACAACCCTATTATATTTTATTGCTCATATTTCCATTGCACAAGATCGTTGTGCAACGGTGAAATATGAAGAATTGCGAAATCTCAATAATCCTAAAAAGGAAACCACACAGCAATTTGAAGATTGGATCCGCCAAAAAGTAGCGCTTCGCCCCATGGAAACCAGGCGCACTCAGCAGACACAAGCTACGTATGAAGTTCCCATAGTCGTCCATATCATTCACAATGGAGAAGCTGAAGGCACAGGAACAAATCTCCCGGTTGCACAAATACAATCGCAAATAGATGTTTTGAATAAAGACTTTCAGCGATTAAACATAGACGCAGCCAGCACACCGGCCCCTTTTTTACCGTTTGCAGGATCTGTTGATATTCAGTTTGTGCTGGCGAAGCAAGATCCTATCGGGGCACCGACAACAGGAATTGTTCGTGTAAAAGGAACTCAACCAAGTTGGTCTGTAAATGACAATGCAATCTTCAAAGCACTCAGCTACTGGAATTCAGAAAAATACTTAAACATCTGGGTTGTAGCACTCAATGATCAAACCCTTGGCTACGCGCAATTCCCGGTTTCGAACCTTTCTGGCTTAGAAGGGTCACCTGAAGACCCATTAACCGATGGCGTTGTAATCGATTATAATGTTTTCGGATCAATAGATTATGGAGCATTTACTCTGGATAGCAAATACAATAAAGGAAGAACCACCACCCATGAGGTAGGTCACTTCTTTGGCCTGCACCATATCTGGGGCGATGATGGAGGTTCATGCTCTGGCACCGACTATGTAGACGATACCCCCAACCAGGGGGGAAGTTACATTAACCAATGCCCTACAGGAACAAGAGCTTCCTGTAGTTCGGATGACATGTACATGAACTACATGGATTACACGAATGACGCCTGTATGAATATTTTTACGGTAGGTCAGGTGGGTCGGATCAATGTGGTGATGCAAAACAGTCCACGAAGGGTTACCCTGCTCAACTCAATAGGTGCCACAGACCCTCCAATCCTGGCGATCGATGGTGCCATTAAAAAAATTATATCTCCAGGAACCAGTGCTTGCGGAGGCAGCATCACTCCTGCCATTCAAATTCAAAATCTGGGCACGAATACGATTAACTCCGTGAGGGTGCAAGTAAAATTGAACAATGCGATTATTGAAACAAAAGATGTTTCGATAAGCCTTTCCAATTTACAGGTAGGGGAAATTCAATTTGCTGCATTGTTAATAAATACTTCTTCATTGTTATTTAACTTTGAAATCCTTCAGGTGAATGGCGTTACAGATGGAAGGTCATTCAATAATGTAGCGTCCATTACCACTACGATTCCTCCATTAGTAAGTATCCCCATCTCTGAAAACTTCAATACCATTCCTCCCAATTGGGCAATTGATAATCCGGACAATCTAGTCACCTGGTCTTTAATCAACACAGCAAGTAATGGAAACGCATTACATGTAGAATCATACAATTATGACAATCAAGGAGCGCGTGACCAATTAATTTCCCCTGTTATCGACCTCACCAATATTACGTTTGCTTACCTGAAATTTGATCGGGCTTATGAATACTATGCATCAGGTTTCGAAGACCGCCTGCGTGTGTTAATATCCGAATCCTGTGATTTCAATAATTCTCCTACGGTAGCCTTCGATAAAAATGGATTAGACTTATCCACCACATCAAGCAGTACCGGTGATTTTTTTTCACCCACAGCAACACAATGGAAAACAGAAATCATTTCGTTAAGTCAATTTATTGGAAAGAAAATCCAAATCTCATTTGAAGCCATTAACGGTTATGGAAATAATCAATACCTTGACAACATCGTGGTAGCCTCCGATCAATTTACAGACCTCGCGATGATCTCCCTCGAAAGTCCTTCACCCGTGAGTTGCAACACGAACTCTACTCCTTCAATACGCGTAAAAAATCTGGGCACCACTCCGATAACTAATTTCAAAGTGCAAATCACATTGAACAGCCAGGCACCCATAACGCAGACCATTTCCAATCTTGACATACAGCCGGGCATTGAACAAGCTGTATCATTGAATTCCCTATCGCTGCAATCAGGATTGAATTCAATTGTGATTTCGTTAACCGATCCGAATAATTTAAGCGACTCCAATCCAAATAATAACACCTCCACGTATACACGGATCGTCAATTCATCTAAGGACATCATCCCCTTACGGGAAAATTTTGAAGGAGACTTTACTTCACAATGGTCCATTGTAAGTCAAGGCCTGCAAGAAGTCTGGACTTCAGCCAAAACGAATGAAGGCACATCATTGGCATTCACTTCATTTAATAATCCGAACCTGGGAGAAGAGTCATGGCTGGTAAGCCCTGTGTTGGATTTATCAAGAGCGCTTGAAGCAAGTTTATTCTTCGATAATTCCTATGCTGCCAATGCAAATGGAGAAGACCGACTTAAGATTTTATATTCGGAAGATTGTGGTGCAACTTTCAATTCAATTCTTTTCTCAAAGTCTGGCGAATCTCTGTCAACAGCTTCTTCAAACACTTCCTGGACACCTTCATCCAAAGATGATTGGAGAAGAAACTATATCAATCTGAATTCACTGATTGGTAAATCCAATTTGCGATTTGCCTTTATCGCCACGGCTGAAAATGGCAACAATCAATACCTCGACAATATTGAATTTTTCATTGATGACAATGATGAACCATTAGCAATTGAAGATAGCTTTTCTGTATACGGAGTCATGGATGATTTCAGGGTGACCTTTAATCTTTCAGAGCGTCAACCAGTTGATCTCAGAATCTATAACATGGTGGGTCAGCTGATCCTGCACAATACCTTGCCAGAAACCCTTAACCAAACCTACTATTTTGATATTGGCTACCAAAGTTCAGGCATTTACATTGTTAAACTACAATTTGGTGAAACAGTATCAGCAACCCGAATCTATTTAGGTCATTAGATTACTGAAAACGTTCGCTGACTAACGGATTTAACGTGATTTTGCCACAATGAATGATGGAAATAAGGCAAAACGTGGACATATTTGAGTTTGATTTTAACATGACAAAAAAGAGAATTGCTATTCTATATGGTGGTCGCTCCGTTGAACACGGGGTTTCGATAAATTCCGCCAGAAACATTCACCAATATATCGACAGCAAACGTTTTGAACCTATCCTGATAGGAATCTCCTTGAAAGGCGTGTGGTATAAAACAGAAACAGTTAGCAAGGAAATTGAATCGGGTCAGGAACTTACTCTTGCCCTAAACCCCACTCAGCCTCAGTTCACGACTAAAGACGGATCATCGTTTATTCCAGACATCGTCTTCCCTGTTTTGCATGGCACCGATGGTGAAGACGGAAGCATTCAAGGTCTACTCAAGGCAATGAGCATTCCTATGATCGGGACTGGAGTTGCCGGCTCGGCCATGTCGATGAACAAACTGGTCGCAAAAAGATTACTGTTTGAAGCCGGTCTTCCTGTAACACGATTTTTATATTCCTATTACTCAGATCAGAAACAATTTTCGTTCGAAGAAATTGAAGATGCGTTGGGTGTTCCCTTCATGGTAAAATCTGCCAGCCTTGGTTCATCGGTGGGAGTGTCAAAAGTAAAATCGAAATCTGATTTTGAAAAAGCATTAACCGAATCCTATCGCTATGACGATTGTGTTTTGTTTGAGGAATTTATTAAGGGAAGAGAAATTGAATGTGCTATTCTGGGCAACAATCCTGCGAAAGCTTCTTTGCCCGGTGAAATTGTCATCAGTAGTAATTATGAATTCTACACATTTGATGCAAAGTATGTTGATGGAGAGGCCGTTTCTATTGAAGTACCCGCGAAGTTAGAACCGGCCATATCAGAAAAAATACAGCATGTTTCTGTTCGGGCCTACCAGGCACTTGGATGTGAGGATTTTTCAAGAGTAGATTTATTCCTGACCAAAGAAGGAGAAATCTATGTCAATGAAATCAATACCATTCCTGGATTCACAAATTCAAGTATGTTCCCAATGATGTGGAAGGAGCGTGGAATTTCATTCACCGACTTAATTACCAAACTGACTGAGTTGGCCGAAGAACGATATCAAAAGTCGATGCGCATAGAACACAACTACCAATCATCATTAAAGTTTTAATGGATGAGTAAGAAAACTCAAATTTTCAAGAGCACTTCAGTACGTGGATTATTAATCAACGTGGGCATTCCTCTTGGCATCGTTTTATTTATCGCTATCATTTATTTCTACATCTATTTACCTTCCTTAACCAACCATGGTGAATCCATCACGGTGCCAGACCTTACCGGAATGCAGATCGAAGAACTTGATTCGTTTCTGAAAGAACATGACTTAAGATTTTCCGTAAATGATTCTGCCTATTCATCTGAGCATCCTCCCCTTTCTGTACTGAGACAGTTTCCGAAAGCAGGATCAAAGGTGAAAGAGAATCGAATGATCTATATCTCATTAAATCGGGTGACCCCTCCAACCCTTCCCATGCCAGACCTGGTTGATCGATCGCTGATCAATGCTGAAGTGGTGTTAAAAAGTAATGAGCTTGTGCGTGGCCGGATAATCTATGAGCCTAGTCCATTCCAAAATCTGGTTAAAGAAATGCAACATGCCGGAAAAACTATCCCACCAGGCACGCGCATTCAAAAGGGTGCAATTATTGATTTGGTCGTGGGCGATGGTAATGGACCTGCCGACTTCATCGTAGGTACTTTGATTGGCGATTCATTTGAACGGGCTAAATTCAAACTTGGTGGTTGGGACTTACACCTTGGCAAGGTTGAAATCCCTGCTGGCATAGATACTACCGGCATAGAGATTTTCGTTTTCAGGCAATTCCCTATGCCTGGCGACTCGGTGCGTGTCGGTGATCCCATTGATTTATGGATCGGCCCGAAAGGCTTCACAGAACCCGATGAAGAAGGTGATGGAACAGACGGAGACAATTAATTCAATCTGGTGAGAAGCGTAATTCTGTTTGCGGCTATTCTACTACTAACCACCCACTCAGGCTTCTGTCAGTTCATCGTTGTGCCTATACAAAAAGAAGCAACAGAAAAGAAAAAAGATTCCTATCGCACTCAAAGTATTGATCCTGTCCTCCTGCCCTTTTGGGATGATTTCTCTTCGGTGCGGGATGGATATCCTAAAAGTGATCTCTGGGAATTTGGTAAATCCGTATGGGTAAATGAAGGCATGGGTATCAATCCTCCTTCTTTAAATGTGGCCACATTTGATGGATTAGATTCGCTTGGCAAGCCCTACAACGTAAATGATGTTCTTGCAAAAGGATTTGCTGATAAACTGGTGTCTGCTCCCATTCGGATGGATCTGGTGAGTGCATCGGATAGAACCAGAATTTTCATTTCGTTCTTCTATGAATTTCATGGAAATGGTGAACCACCCGATCTTGGTGATTTACTTTCGCTTTCATTCAAAAATAGCTCCGGTGCATGGGAAATAGTCTGGTCTAAAGAAAACGATGGAATACTTTCAAAAGATAAGTTTGAGCAACTGATCATTCCCATTACAGCAGATCGTTTCTTTCATGACAAGTTCCAGTTTAGAATTCAAAACTTTGCCCGGCTATCGGGCCCTTATGATACCTGGCATGTGGACTACATCTACATTAACAATGGAAAATTGCAGGTCGATCCCGTGAGGCCTTTGTTTCCTGATCGAACCATCACATCAAAGCTTACCTCCCCTTTTGCTTCGTATTGGTCGATGCCTATCAAACATTTTTTCTCAAACACGGCAACCAACTTTATAAAACCTTCGGTGCGCATTACCAACTTGCGCCAGGACCAGGTTGCTGGAAACGGACAGCCCGTGTCCTATAATTCTTTTGCGCGAATTTCCATCATTAAAAATAACGAAGTTCCTGCTATTACGACTTTACCACTTGATGTCAATTTTAATATTGGCAGTGAGCTCGTTTTCAAACAACAGCGGGAAGTTACTCTCAATACCATGCCAGACCCAACATCGTTTGATGCAACCGCAGACTCTATTAACATGAAGCTGAGTATCTTTTTCGATACCGGAGATAACAAAGTAAAAACACCCACAGAAGGAGACTATGACTATACTGTTTTCAATCCCATTGAATTCAGAACTAACGATAGCATCAGTGCCAGTTATGTACTGTCTGACTTTTACGCCTATGATGATGGTGGTGCGGAATATGGCGCTGGGCTGAATCAACCAGGAGCCCAACTTGCCTATCAGTTTAATATGAAGACCGATCAGTCCGATACCATCGTTGCTGTTGACATTTATTTCCCCCGCTTTGGTGACGATAGTAATCAAGTTATACAGTTTCAAATTCAAAGAGAATTGACCGGTAGTCCTTCTGATGTAATCTATTCGCAGAGCTTCCCCATTCAGCGAAATACACAAAACACATTTTGGAGAATTCCACTCCTTGAACAGCCAGTCGGAGTAAAAGGAAAATTCTTTATCGGTTGGAAACAAAATTCATCAGCCGTGATCGCTGTAGGGCTTGATAAAAATACCGACTCTGGAAATAAAATTTTTGCAAACATCAACGGTACCTGGGAACCCAACATAACCCTAAAAGGAAGTTTAATGATCCGTCCAATTTTTGGAAAAGGTAACGGAAGTGGTGAGGTTACCGGAGTGGAGGAAACTTTTGGAGAGACATCCATTTATCCCAATCCCTCACAGGGTGCATTCTTTATATCAACAATTGTTGATCGGGCCGAACTCGTTGATCTCACGGGTAGAAAAATTCTGATCGAAACAGAAGTAGTATACGACCAAACTCGGATTACAATTCTTCATCCTGAGGCAGGAATTTATCTCCTCAAGACCTTTCAGCATAATCGGTGGATAGCCAGGAAGATTGTTGTGAAGTAAAAGAGCTCAGCGTTAAGATGCAGGTGTGGGTGGCAATACCTCTATAATCTCCAAAGGATTAGGAGCAAAACACAATACAAAAATCAAGAGAGCAATCCACCCCAACACAATACGAGCAGGGCTCAATCGCTCCTCAATTTCAGAAGGAGGATGTTGTATGCCGATAAACCTGCCAATCAAAAATGAGAATAGCAACCAACCCGAATAACCACGCACATGAGGAAAGGCTGTGACGATACCATACTGAATAGCAAAGATTGCTAATGCGTACATCCAATTGTCACGCTTGCTTAAGCCCAATCCGCGCATGGATAGATACATGAAACCAATGAACAATGGAATTTTGTAAATGAGTACATCAAATCCATCCGCAGGATGAACAAAGCCAAGGCCCGCATAAAATAAAAAAGCCAGGAAAATAACGGAAGCAATTCTCTTATGCCAGGTATGCCCTACTAAACCATAAAGCACGTGCCCGCCATCCAACTGGCCAATAGGCAACAGATTAATACTGGTGAAAATCAACGACAAAAATCCTGCAAACAAAAAAGGATAATGAATGATCTCGTGCACATTAGGCATGCGTTCAGGATCCGCAACGAAATTTTCGAAGAACGAGAATAAGAGATTCTTACCAAGAAAAATATCAAGACCACCGTTTTGAAAAAACTCTGCTTGGTATACGTATTGAGCGTAGTTAAAACCAAACTGTTGATACTCTGGGTGGATTTCAAAAATATATTCCGGTGGTGGCAGGTGCGTAAATCCATACCATAGAAAACCTATCGCCACGACAAAGCCAGCGAGTGGACCAGCAATACCAATATCAAAGTGTTGCTGCGTTGATTTTATCCTTTGCTTAATGCGTATGAGTGCGCCAAGCGTTCCAAACATCATTGGAATGGGAGGCAGTGGAATGAAATAGGGCAATGTAGCACGCACCCTATAATACATAGCTGTAAAATAGTGTCCAAACTCGTGAGCGGTGAGGATGGTTAAAAAACAAATAGCATAAGGAAGGCCCGAATAGAAATCATCCCAGCTATAGCCTGGAACCAGCACTGATTTTCCATGGGTCCACTCCGCACCTGCCAATGTGGTGGTGATCAGCGTGACAATAAAAAGGGAGGAATGAATGAGATACGACTTAATCTTTGGGTTCATCAGAAAAGTGAAAAAATTTGATCAGGATGTTGCACATGAAACGTCTCTATGCCGGCTTTGTTTGCCCCTACCAGATTGTCTTTATTATCATCTAGAAATATAGTCTCGTGAGGAATCAGATTACTGGAATGAAGTACATGCTCGTAAATTTCAACATCCGGTTTACTCATCTTTACGAGATGCGAATAGTAGGCTTGATGAAAATACCGGTCAATAGCAGCAAAGCCTGTCAGTTGTTGCACCTGGCCGTTAAAGCATTGTAAATGAATGTTATTGGTGTTACTCAATAAAAATATACTGAACCTGGATTTGAGTTGCTCCAACAAACGAATCCGTTCGATTGGAATATCCAGCAACATGGCATTCCATGCATGGTCAAGTTCGGCATCACCCACATTGAGGTTTAAGGTCTCGCGCAGTTGATCACGGAAATCAGCATCATCAATAAGCCCCTTTTCATACCGGTGAAAAAAAGAACTCTCGTGAACGATGCGTTTGATTTCTTCGACAGGTTTACCACTAAGTGCTGAAAATGCCTGGTGCGTTTTTTCAACCGAGAGATTGATAATTACTCCTCCTAAGTCGAAAATGATGTTTTTAATTTCTGATGTCACCAAAACTGATTGTGTATTATCGCCCAAATATGTAAAATTGCGCTCCCATTTAATAACTGGCTTCTAAGAAAGGTCAGGTTATATTAAAAATAGGGCCCATAGCTCAGCTGGTTAGAGCACTTGACTCATAATCAAGGGGTCGCTGGATCGTGCCCAGCTGGGCCCACGTAAAAACAGGAGTTACAATTCAGTAACTCCTGTTTTATGATAATCATTCTGCGAAGTCATATCCTATTCTTAATGAGATCGTATTTGAAAACTTCTATGTGCTACCGATCACATTTTATGAAAAATATACTCCTTGTATTTTTATTAATGCCAGTTCTGATCTCTTGTCAGACTCAGCGTAAAGTAGATCCCCTGGACATGATGTTTCGCGATGGCCTGATCTATGAAATAATAGCTGAAGAAACACCATTTACCGGTGTCGTATTAGCTAAGTATCCCAACGGGCAGAAGAAATCTGAAGAAAACTATATCAACGGGAAACGAGAAGGTCCATATACACAGTGGCATCTCAACGGCCAGAAGGCATCTGAACAAAACTATATAAACGGGCTGGAAGAAGGTCTTGGGACTGCATGGCATGAAAACGGACAAAAGAGAATTGAAGGAAACTTTGTCAACGGAAAGAAAGAAGGTGTTAGTACAGAATGGTATAAAAACGGGCAGAAAAGAATCGAAGGAAACTTTGTGAATGGAAAGAAAGAAGGCCTTTGGACTGCGTATGAAAACGGGAAGAAGAGCATTGAGGCAACCTTTGTCAATGGAGAGGAAGTAAGTCGTAAAGACTGGGATGCGAATAGGAATGAAATAAAAAATTAAATTACTACCTCTATCCCTAAATTAAAAGCGATGCTTCAACATTACCTGGGGATGAAACTTTACCTATTCCATTAGAAGGGCAGAAAATATCGTTAAGAAGATGTTTAAAATTCAAACTTACTAAACATGAATACCCGCTGCCTTCCCACCTTTGTGAATAATTGTTGAATACATACTTATCAATTGTCGCTCATCGTCTGTTAATGCTCCATCAGCAGTTGCCTGATCCTCTAGAGACCTAATTAAAAAATCCCTACCCTCAACGTTTGTCAAACCCTTGTGCACGAGCGCGCAGGAAATCGGAACTTTCAAATAAATTGATCGACTATCTCCATTGGATACTTCGCTAATGACGTGATGATATAATTCTTCACATTCCTTCCATGCCTCATCCGGTGTAATATTAAACCAACCCGCGAGTTTAGTGGTCGATGATTTTAAATCATTCAATTCATCATCAGTAAATTTACCATCTGACAGCCCAATGCAAATTATTGGATTCAAAGCATGTTGAAAAAGTGTCATTTTGAACGGAATGTTTTTCATAATTATGGAATCTCGTAAAAGCAAAAATATCAAATTAACCACGTAAACGTAATAAGAGATTCACCGATCTTATAGCTTGATGTTTATTACCATTACTGGGTCAATAAGAACGTGTAAAGAATCAATCAAGCCTATGTGACTAATTACCCTTTGCCGAACCAAAAAAAATAAGGCGAACATCGTGGTCGCCTTTTGGTATTTTTAAATGATTTCAAATTTCCTGGATATCCGTCATTTCTAATAAACGAATATTCCACAGTTCAAGAATAACTTTACTTCTTATGAGATCATATGGCTCATACGCATAGACAAAAGTATTTTCTTAAACCTAAAGACAAATAGAGACTATTCATCTTTTCACATTCACTGAACAACGTATTGATTTAATCAATAATACAGCGAATAACATTCGTTAAAGCAACACCAGCATAGTGATACTGATGATGGCAGAAGCAACCAGCAATTGGAGTATCAAACGCTCGTTGAATCTCCGATAGAATTTTAGATTATCCATAGTAGATATTGTTTAAGTTATAAATCGAAATATGTTTTAGTTTAGAAAATCAAAGCTTAAGGTGTGGTTCCACTAATCGTTGCAGCATCCAGGATTAAAGTGATTATAGCAGCAACAGCATCGTTGCGCCAATAGTAGCAAATGTGATGGCTAAACGGAGAACTAATCTTTCATTGTATTTACGGTAAGCATTTAAAGTATTCATGGCAGTAATGGTTTGGTTTATTACTCCATGTTTAAAATCTATGCCATTGAATAAACATTTAAAATCTGCCTATAAAGGCGCTTTCTGATTTAGATTAGGCCCAATCTGGGATTTTAGCTTTCAAAATGGTAGCAAAATGATTAGTAATGGGTAATCTTCATGCTTTGATCATGATACGCTCCAACCCAATACTCCCATTCATCCTTATCTGTATTGATACTCATCATTCATTTTTATAAATAGCTTTAATATTATTATACCATCACCTATGAAAAAGGACTTACTCATTCTTTCATGCTTCTTACTCCTTCATTTTTCTATAGCTGCTCAGAAAAAAGAAATCAAACCGACAGTTGTAAAAGATGAAAAGAAGGATGAGATTCCTTTAACCGGAATTAAGTTCCGCAACATCGGTCCTGCCGTTACCTCCGGTCGTATTGCTGATGTCGCAGTAAATCCGAATAATATCCATGAGTACTATGTAGCCACAGCATCGGGAGGCGTTTGGAAAACCACCAATGCAGGCACAACCTACGAGCCAATCTTTGATAGCCAGGGTTCATATTCTATCGGCTGTGTAATCATCGACCCGAACAACACCAACGTGGTGTGGGTGGGCAGCGGAGAAAATAACAACCAGCGCAGCGTATCATATGGAGATGGTGTTTATAAATCGGAAGATGGTGGTGCAAGTTGGAAGAATATGGGTCTGAAAACATCGGAGCACATTGGAAAGATTATCATCGATCCACGAAACTCCGATGTGGTTTATGTGGCGGCAATTGGGCCGTTGTGGAAAGAAGGTGGTGAACGTGGCGTTTACAAAACAACTGATGGAGGAAAAAACTGGAGCCAGGTATTAAAACTTGATGAACATACCGGAGTAAATGACATCATCATGGACCCGCGCAATCCGGAAGTACTTTACGCTGCTTCATTCCAGCGGAGAAGACATGACTACGCTTACATCAGTGGCGGCCCAGGATCAGGAATGCATAAAACAACAGATGGTGGGAAGAGCTGGGAAAAAATGAACAAAGGACTTCCAGAAGATAAAGGGCGGATTGGTTTGGCCATATCACCGGCAGATCCCGAATACATTTATGCCATTGTGGAAGCCTCTAAGGATGCCGGATTTTATAGGACCACCAACCGTGGGGCGAGCTGGCAAAAGATGAGCAGTCATCAAACCGGAGGTAATTATTATAATGAAGTGATTGCAGATCCTAAAGATGCAGATCGTATTTACACTATGGGCTATGCCATCAGCGTAAGCAATGATGGTGGAAAGAATTTCAGCCCCATCGGTGAGAAATCAAAACATGTAGATAACCATTCTCTATGGGTAAATCCCTCCAATACCAATCACATGATTAATGGTTGTGATGGCGGCCTTTACGAAACCTGGGATGGAGCCAAAACCTGGCAGTTTAAAGCCAACTTACCTGTGACGCAGTTTTATAAAGTGGAAGTCGATAACAGTGAACCATTTTACTATGTGTATGGCGGCACGCAAGATAACTTCAGTCTCGGTGGCCCTTCGCGCACACGTAACGAAAGCGGCATTGTAAATTCAGATTGGTTTGTAACCAATGGTGGTGATGGTTTTGAAAGTGCTATCGATCCATTCAATCCCAACATTGTATATGCGCAATCACAATATGGCGGTTTGGTTCGTTTCGATAAAGTAACGGGGGAGAGCACAGGCATTCAGCCTAAGCCAGGTAAAGGAGAAAATTCTTATCGTTGGAATTGGGATGCTCCCCTATTCACGAGTCATCATAACAAAGGAAGAATCTATTTTGCCGCCAACAAAGTTTTCAAAAGTGATGATTATGGAAATACATGGCAAGCAATAAGTGGTGATGTTACCCGCCAGTTAGATCGAAACAAACTCCCTGTGATGGGTAAAGTATGGAGCATTGATGCCACCGGCAAAAATGATGGTACCGCACAATATGGAACCGTAAGCGCGCTCTCAGAATCTCCAAAAAATGAAAACCTTATTGCTGTAGGAACTGATGATGGCCTGATTCAAGTAACTACCGATGGTGGCAACACCTGGAAAAAATCCGAAACATTTTCCGGAGTTCCTTCAATGACATATGTCTACCACTTGCAGTTTTCTCAACATGATGAAAATGTACTGTATGCCACCTTTAATAATCATAAACGTGGTGATTTCAAACCGTATATTCTTAGAAGCAGCGATAAGGGTACCACATGGACTTCTATATCATCTAACCTCCCTGAAAGTAGTTCTGCCTATTGCATAGCCGAAGACTTTATCGATTCTGATTTATTATTCACCGGCACCGAATACGGAGTTCATTTCTCTAATGATGGAGGGAAAAGCTGGCGTGCATTAAAAGGTGGTTTACCCACGATTGCCATTCGCGATATTGCCATTCAAAAACGTGAACATGATTTGGTACTCGCCTCCTTCGGTAGAGGATTCTTTGTACTCGATGATTATTCTCCGCTTCGTCATCTTAAACAAACGGAAGGCAAGGAAGGATTTGTATTCCCCATTAAGGACAGTTGGATGTATGTTGAAAACAGTCCGCTCGGCATTCGAGGAAAAGGATTCTTAGGCGAATCATTATACCAATCTGAGAATCCTAAAGTAGGTGCTGTGTTCAACTACTATTTTAAAGAAGATCTAAAAACACGCAAAGAAAAAAGGCAGGAAGAAGAGAGCACGCTTGTTAAAGATGGCAAAAATGTCAACTACCCCGGCTATGACAATCTCGCAGTCGAAGAAAAAGAAGAAGGCTCCTATCTGTTATTTACGGTGAGTGATGACAAGGGAGAAATTATCCGCAAGTTAAAAGGCCCTGCAAAAAAAGGTGTCAACAGAACTATATGGGACTTCCGATATCCAAGTTCCAACCCAGTCAATATCAGCCTCACCCCTAACGATAATGTATTTCAACCCAATGATGCCGGGCAGTTGGCCGCACCTGGAAACTACACGGTCACGCTTTCAAAATATGTGGATGGTATAATTACTGATCTCGCTACGCCTGAAAAATTTATTGTAAAGCATCTGCCGGGAACCACACTGCCTGCTAACAATAGACCTGCTTTGGTGGAATGGCAACGCAAAGCAGCCGAGTTGCAGCGCAGTGTTCAAGGAGCATCGGCCATGCTTACCGATGCTAATACCAGAATGAAGTACATGAAAGAATCTTTATTCAGTATTGCAAAACCGAATCAGGATTTTGTGAAAGATGTATTAGTGATCGAAGAAAAAATAAGAGTCATTCAAAGGAAGATGAATGGTGACCGGGTTGCTGATCGTCTGGATATCGATACACCTCCCAGCATTTTATCCCGATTAAACAGTGCTATCTATGATGGCTATGGAACCACCAGCGATCCCACCTCTACCATGAAGGAACAACTGCAAATTGCCAGTGATGAATTTGAGGGTTTACTGAGCGAACTAAAAAGTGTAATCACCACAGACATAAAATCACTGGAGCAGAAACTAGAGGCATCAGGTGCTCCATATACGCCAGGGCGATTGCCGGAATATAAGAAAAACTAGTCAGGTCCATTTTCAACCATTGTTCTGAATCGGTATTCCCTTATGAAGTTATTCTAGTCAGAATCACTGAAGGTTACTGTCATGTAGGTCTCAAAGTCATTTATTCCGTTAAATTTACAGGATCAGCTAACCCTACATTATTTTTCATGAACAAATACCTATCTATCCTGAATGGCCGCACCCTATTTGCGATTGGCATTTCGTTGATCGTATCCTACATAACTATGGCCCAGGAGTTTCAATACAACTATGACCTTGCGTTGATCAGTATCGCTATTATCTTTCCGCTGGTATTTACCATACGAAGCGCTTTTAGAAGAAGAGAGAAAGCCCTGGAATATTTATCTCAATTCAAAGCCGGGTTGATTACTGTTGATCATTGTTTTCAGGAGAACAAGAAGCTTGACGCTGAAAAAAAACTGGAAATTCAGCATATCATCAGAACCATTCCTGGTTTCTTAGTTGATTATCTTGGGACCAAAACCTGCACCCAGGAGAAGCTAAATGAGGAAGTCCAAAAAATATTCTTGTTCATCAAACAAAACAGTGAACAGATTGGTAATGGTACATCCATCAAGATCTTTCGCTTCATGAAAGATGTGCATGAGAGTATTGGAAACATAGAGGCTGTAAATACCCATCGCACACCCATCGCAATCAGGGCATACTGTTTGATTTTCATTTATATGTATCCGATCATCTATACGCCTGCTTTATATAACAAATTACATGATGGCATCTCGTTGAATGAGGCCTGGATTGTTTATGTATTGTCTGCCATCTCTACCTTTATCCTGATCTCGTTGTATAATGTGCAGGATCAAATGGAGAATCCCTTTGATCAACACGGGCTTGATGACATCCGGTTAAATGATTTCAAGTTACCGTAGCATGTAGTCCATTCGGAATTTTGGTTTAAACAATTTTGATTTTGATTCGAAAAATTAGGTACTTTTAAATTGCATGGAGGAAAAAGAAGAAAAAGAACACAAAAACAAGAAGGCAGAGCGGGGAAGGGAAACTCTTTTCAGAGCCACCTACCAAAATCAAAGTGGTCTCATCCAGATGGCTGATAATAAAGCGAACATCATTATCAGCATCAATACTATGATCATATCCTCGATCATTGCTATTACTGGTTATGGAGCTGTAGCGGGTAAGATAGATAGCTACGGCCCTCAAATGTTGATCCCCATCGTATTAATCATTCTATCATGCCTTATCTCTGTAATTTTTGCCATTCAAGCGGCACGACCCAAGTTGATAAAAGCAAAAAATATTGGGGGAACAATGCAAAAATCGAGTTTACTCTTTTTTGGTGTTATTGCCAGTTACACCCAACAACAATATTTGGAGGAGATCAAAAAATTATTAGAATCCGGAAACGATCTTTATGAACACATGACCATTGATTTATACAATCAGGGCCTTATCCTTAAGCGTAAATACAACTTGCTGGTATATGCGTACCAGGTATTTATGTTTGGTTTTATCTTTAGCGTTCTGGTCTTTTTAGGATTCCTCGCCTGGGGAAATTAACGATCACTTCGTCCTGCACTTATCGATAATGTTACTCTTAAATCTTGAGTCGCTTTTGAAGGTCGCAAAAAAATCTTCCATATACTTCGTCATACTGGCAAATTCCTTCGGTTCAAAACTACTTTCATAGCGTTTGTACGCTTCCGTAATATCTTTCTCTTTACTGATATACTCCGTACGAATAGTCTGCATCACATCCTCAGACCTGCAGAAACCTCTGTACAATCGCTCGCGCACGCTGGCAATTCCTAGTGTTTCATTCGCTGTTGCATAAGGGGCATTTACAAATCCAGCCATATCAAAATCATAGGCCAGCGGGATATATTTTTTAGACTCATTCAACTGAATCACTTTGGCGTTGTGTAAAAAAGTAGTAGACCAATCCGTATTAGCAACCATATATTGAAACATGTCATGGCGTATTGAACTGCTGTCCTGAAGTGACTTAGGATGCAACTTTAAGTCTTCAACCACTTTTCCCTTATGTCGCTTCGCCACAAGATCATCATCTTCTATAAAAAATCCCACGAACTTCACACCAGTAATCTTTTTGTTGTTCAGGTCGGTAAACTCAATATTGGCCAGCCGTGTATTAAATGTATATTTTGTAATAGGCTCATACATCTGATAACAAATGTACTCCTTCATGATCAATGAATTTTCCTTTACCTGCTTGCAGGGTAATACCAGTTTCAAACTTCTGCTACCTTCAAAAACGGTACCCTTAGCATCGTCCTTTTTTATTTTTACTCTTAGCGGTGGATAATAACATTCCTTTCTTCTGAAATTACCTCGTGCCCGCACCTCAATCTTTATGGAGTCCCACACGGTGCCGTTTTTATAGTGCATCATGTATGGGGTGTAAACGGTATCTGTCGTGATCGCCTTTACTTCTTTAATTGCAATACTGAGTTTGATCTCAATTGGAGTCTCATCTAAAAACAGAGTCGCAACATCCTTCTTCTGGCTAAAAAGAATACCTGGAATAAAGAATAGGATAACAAGGAGTCTGTAGTACTTCATAGGTTAGGGATTTTATAGGCAATTATAAATATATTGATTTCAAATTTAAAAGCCATAAAAAATTATAACTTTGGTTATAGCCCATTCCGAAATCCATTTAACCAACCATAAGTCTTACGATTTATGAAAACGATTATTGTCACATTGATCTCTTTCTTATTGCTGAGCTTAGTAGCAGACTCCTGCGTTGTCACAGCAAATACTCCTTTAAGCACAACCTTCCCGGAAGTTAAAATATACATTTCAAAAAGCCTGTACAGCAATCTTCAAAATAACAATAGCGATAAGGTAGTATTGTTAAATCCCGTGATGATGATTAACGAAGACACTGCTTTAGTTAAGGAGATTCACGCTCGCGGAAATAATAGCCTTAAATTCAAACGAAAATCTTTATCCGTAGAATTAGATAAAGCCATAACCCTTGCAGTAGGAAATAAAAAAATTCATCTAAAAAAATTCAATCTCCTTAATCTGGTCATGGATAAACACCTCTGGCACAACCGGTGGTCTGACTTAACCATGGAAAGCATCGGAATATTTCCACTATTCAATTCCTATTGCAAAGTCTGGATCAACGATCAACCACAGGGCATTTTTCTATTAGTTGAAAAACCTCAGCAGGCAATGTCAAAACTGAAAAGCCCATACATGCTAAGAAGAGGTCCCAATCATACGATCAGTGACGAATATTTTGATGACGAAAATAAAGACTCAGCAAAAAAATATAAAAAACAATTTCAATCTATGTATTCGGGCATGAGCGATGATACGTTTCCAAAACAACTACAACGGACAATCAACATCGATAAGTACTATCAATTTCTTGCCTTCAATTACCTGGTCATGAATGGCGATTATGCCGATGAAGTCTTTCTCTATATTGACCCAAAAAACCAATGGTTTGAAGTAATCCCATGGGATTATGATGATATCTTAAAGCCGATGCCCCACGAAGGGCGCGCAATAAGAAATAAGGAATTTACGGATAAGAAAATATTTTCATTGGAAGAATCACTTGACCGCGCCATTGCTGGAAATGAAGAACTATATACTGGCTATGAAAAGGTTCTGGAAAAACTTCTGCTCACGCTCGACTCTACTGCATTAAGTCAATCAGCCCATCGGGTGATCAGTGAATTAGAACAGATTAGTGCCGACAAATCAATGGCTGAGGCTACCCTCTTTCTTGATTTAAATCCCTTTGATATTCTTTTGGCAAAGAATGATATTTTATATTCTCTTGATTTTATACTTAAAAGAAGAAAATGGATTCTTGAGGAATTAAAATAACTTTAGACCAAATACGATAACATTGCAAACTAGTCCTTCCAGAATCACCGCGTGGCTTAGCCGCACTAATGCTCTTAATTTCACTTTATATACTTCTATTTCCGCCTTCTGTTTATACACCTGCATTTTTGCTTTACGCAAAACATTTGGCGTAGCAACATATGAGGGCCTCACATTGTGGGGCGTTGATTATAAAGTATGGATGGTCATCAGTCAGGTGGTTGGCTATATGCTTTCCAAGTTCATTGGTATCAAAGTAGTTTCGGAGCTAGGACCAAATTCAAGAGCCAAAGGAATTCTTATCATGGTGACCATAGCAGCCATTTCATGGTTCTTCTTTGCCATCACGCCACAACCTTACAATCTCATTTTTCTTTTTTTCAATGGCTTGCCATTGGGTATGGTGTGGGGTTTGGTCTTTGGCTATCTGGAAGGAAGGAAATTTACCGAAGTACTGGGTGCCAGTCTTTCCGTGAGCTTTATCTTCTCTGCAGGTTTTGCCAAAACAGTGGGAGGCTTCATTATGGTTGACTGGGGCACATCTGAATTTTGGATGCCCTTTGTATCTGCATGTCTGTTCTTCCCTCCCCTGCTGCTCTTCCTGTGGCTTCTGGATAAAATACCACCGCCTACTCCGGAAGACGAGGCCCTGAGAACCAAGCGTCAACCTATGACAGGGAAAGAAAGAGTTCACTTCACACTTACCTTCCTGCCAGGATTAGTGCTACTCGTGCTCACCTATATGTTATTAACTGCCTTTCGTGATTTCAGAGATAATTTCTCTGCTGAAATCTGGAAATCCCTGGGCTATGGTGATAAGCCTTCCATTTTTACCCAAACCGAAGTGCCGATAACAATCGTGGTGCTCATCGTGATCGGAAGCCTGATGGTAATCAAGAACAACTACAAGGCAATGATCATCAATCACATCATTGTTTTGATCGGTATGGTGACCGTAGGATTAAGTACCCTTGCTTTTGAACATGAGCTGATCAGTGCGCCAGTTTGGATGGTGTTGGTGGGCATGGGACTTTACTTTGGATACATCCAGTTCAATAGCATTTTCTTTGATCGGCTGATCGCCACATTCAAATATGTAAGCACCGTTGGTTTTCTGATTTACCTGGCCGATTCATTTGGATATCTGTGCAGTGTAGGTGTGCTCCTTTACAAGGAGTTTGGCAATTCAAACTTAAGCTGGCTTAATTTCTTTATGCAAACCGGATATGTTTTATCCATTGCCGGTAGCATTTTAATCATCCTTTCTCTGGTTTACTTCAATGCAAAGCATAAAAAATGGGAAGCCTCGCTGGAAAAATAAGCCAAGGCATATTTCATTTAAGTTACCACTCCTGTGGCTCCATCGATTGCGTTAGCAATTGTAACCCATCCATAGTCAGTGGCTTGGAAAAGAAGTTGATCACGTTAGGAAATTCTTTTGCCCTTAACCGGTCGGCAGGACTATTGGAGCTGGAGAGGATAACTACCTTAACCTTCTTAGCTATGCCGTTTGAGAGGGCGTTAATTTTTTCAAGAAACTCAAATCCATTTAACAAGGGCATGTTGAGATCTAAAAAAATGAGCGAAGGCACATCGCTATTTTTGGTAGACTGAAGAGCCTCGAGCGCCTTGATGGGGGAGCTAAAGGTGATTACTCTTTCGGCAAACGAACTCAGTTCGATAAACTTCTTTTGAATAAATAGATCTACCTCGCTGTCATCAACTAAAAACGCGGTATGTACGGTAGACTTAGTAACCATCCTTCATTTTAAAACTAATATCTGATAATATGCCACAAAATTGCTTCTCTGAGATATTTTTTCCGTTATTTCCTGAAAATAAAATTTAAACGGTTTCAATGAAATCGAAAAATGTGCTAAAATTGAACGCTAAACAATAAAACCCATGAAATTTACTCGTCTAAGTATCTATTTGTTCTCCTTTTTAGCTGTTCTTGGCCTATGGTCATGTGGTGGTTCCAAAGAAGATAAGGACAAAAATTCGGAAGAATTTAATCAGGCTGAAGAATCTTTAAAGGATCAGATTCAGGATTTGGTGTATAATATACCCTCTCCGTCAGAAATACCATACCTTTTGCAAGCAACAGGAGCTGAATTCAACCAATCACTTCTAAACGACAGAAAAAAGGCTGACTCTTATGGAAGCCGCAGCGATAAGGCCGCCCTTAATCTGGGAGTTTATACCACTGATATCGGCTATTTAAGCTCTTATGACAAAACACAGGAAGCTATCGATTACTTAAACGCATCCAAGAAATTGGCTGATAATTTAGGGGTGATTGGAACCTTTGATACTGAAGTGTTAAAGAGCTTTGAAAGCAATATCTCTAATAAAGATTCATTGGCTAATATTTTGGACAAGGCTGTTAAATCAACAGATAAATATCTTAAGGACGACAGCAAAAACAGATTGGCTGCACTTCTTTTAACAGGAAGCTTCATTGAAGGTCTTTACATTTCAACCGGTGTGATCAAATCCTATCCTAAAGATATTCTTCCAGACGATGCAAGAAATCTGATTCTTACACCGCTAATCACGGTAATCCTTAATCAGGAAAAATCAGTTGATGAAATGGCGAAAATGCTTGCCGCTATTGATCAGGCAGAACCAATCGCATCATTGAACACCGATATTAAGGCATTACAAGCCAGCTATCGTGCTTTAAATATTGAAGAGCAAATCAAAAACAATCGTTCAGATCTTGTTCTTACAGATAAGCATCTTGTTGAAATTACAACCATTGTTGAGAAAATGAGGAAATCGATCGTTGATTAAACGAGTGCCTTAATATTGAAAGGGGATTGATGTGAAGTCACTCCCCTTTTTTTATGTATTCTCTTTGTCATCTTCTTATCTTTATAAAATACAACTTATCCCCCATGAGTGAACCCGTATTAAATGCCATCATGAGATTATTTGCCTTGGTGGCAAAAGAAGACTTGATCACAAAGCAAGAGCGTGAACACGTGCAAGTGTTTCTGTCCGATCACCTCAGTAAGAAAGCCATGGAAAGCCAACTCCGGCTTTTCGATGAGTTTGCGATAGAAGTTTCTGAGAAAATGGGCGCAGGTAAAGAAGTTGATCTGATCGCACAAATCTGTAGTTCTATAAACCAGGAAGTAGCGCAGAAGCAAAAGGTTGTTATTGTAATCGAGCTTATGAGCGTTATTCTGGCTGACGGAACGATCACAGAAAGGGAACGGAATCTGGCAGAAATAATCTGTAAAGAATTTAATATCAATAAAGCCGACCTTTCGCTGATAGAGAAATATGTATTAAGTCAAACCGAAGAGAAATCGGATGATCAAAATATCCTGGTCATCAGCTCTCAGAATAACAACCTATCACAAAGCAAACATATTCAACGTGGGCACCTGGATGGGTTTATTTCCATTCTATACATCAAAAGTTCGGATACATTCTTCTTTAAATACTTAGGTCACACCGATGTATACCTGAATGGTGTTCCGCAAAAATCCGGAAATATCAATGTGCTTGCCACAGGAAGCATCATACGATGGGATGCAGCAGATGCAGTCTATTATGGTGAAATTTTAAATAACTTCAAGAAAACAAATCAAGGAACCCGAACTAGTTTTGAAGCGAAAGCAATTTCGTACAAGTTTAAAAATGGAAAACTTGGATTGCGTGAAGTAACCATCCTGGAAGAGTCGGGAAATCTGGTCGCCCTTATGGGAGCTTCTGGTGCGGGTAAATCAACGTTACTTCATGTGCTTAACGGCACTGAAAAGCCTTCACAAGGTCAGGTGCTGATCAATGGCATTGACATTTATGCTGAGCCCAAAAAAGTTGAAGGTGTGATTGGCTTTGTACCTCAAGATGATCTTCTTATTGAAGATCTCACCGTTTATCAAAACCTCTATTTCGCAGCAAAACTTTGTTTCAGTCATTTATCCGAAAAGGAAATTGATGGACTCGTTAATACTACATTAAGTGATTTAGGATTAAATGAAACGAGGGACCTGACCGTAGGCTCACCGCTTCGTAAAACCATCAGCGGAGGCCAAAGAAAAAGGCTTAATATTGGCCTTGAATTACTGAGAGAACCGGCTGTATTATTTGTCGATGAGCCCACCTCAGGCTTGTCATCACGAGATTCAGAAAATATCATTGATCTCTTAAAAGAACTTTCGTTGAAGGGCAAACTGGTATTCGCTGTAATCCATCAGCCCTCCTCTGACATTTTCAAAATGTTTGATAAACTGGTGATTCTGGATACTGGAGGATATCAGATTTATTATGGTAATCCAGTAGATGCCATCACCTACTTCAGAAAAAACATCAACCTCATCAATAGTGAACAAGGAGAATGTCATTCTTGTGGTAATGTGAATCCTGAGCAGATATTTAACATCATCGAAACGAAGGTGATCAATGAATTTGGGAACTTCACCGATGAAAGAAAGTTTACACCAGAACAATGGAACCAACTGTACAAGGAAAAAATAAAAACAAGCGCAGTAGTCACCTCGAAAGAAGAACCACACTCTACCCTTCGTATTCCTAAAAGGCTAAAACAGTTTGCGATTTTTTCGAAGCGCGACCTGCTTTCAAAATTAAGTAATACCCAGTACATGCTTATCAATATGCTGGAGGCTCCCCTCCTGGCATTTATCCTGGCATTTATAGTTCGTTATTATAATATAGACGATCAACTTGAAACGGGCTATATCTTCAGCAAGAACCTGAATATGCCATCTTATCTTTTTATGAGTGTAATCGTAGCGCTCTTTATGGGACTTACGGTAAGTGCGGAAGAAATCATTCGCGATCGCAAAATTTTAAAACGAGAAAAATTTCTGCACCTCAACCGTAGCAGCTACATCATTTCAAAGATTGGAATCCTGGTCATGATTTCCGCCATTCAAACCGCACTATTCGTATTAGTAGGAAATTCCATTTTAGAAATTAAGGGAATGTTCCTGATCTATTGGGCCATCCTATTCACTACTTCGTGTTTTGCCAACTTGTTAGGATTAAATATTTCATCTGCATTCAACTCAGCAGTTACCATATATATTCTTATACCCGTTCTTTTGATTCCACAGCTTATCCTAAGTGGAGTGGTGGTGAGATTTGATAAGCTAAATCCTGTCATTGGCAATACTGCTACAGTACCCTTCGTTGGCGATATCATGGCTTCGCGCTGGGCCTTTGAAGCCAGTATGGTGACCCAATACAAAGACAATGAGTTTGAAAAGAAGTTTTATCCATACGAAAAAATAAAGGCTCACTCTGATTATAAAAGAATCTATTACATCCCGACATTAGAAACGAAATTGGATTTCATCAATCTCAATTACAAAAATACAAGCGAAGAAATCCGTAAAAAGGTAAGTGACGATTTACAAATATTGCGGAGTGAATTAGCGAATGAATTTCAGTTTGTAGGAAAAGATGATTTCATCTCAATCAACGACTTTGTCATCGAGCGATTTACCGATGAACTGTATCAGAAGACAAAGCTATTTTTCGAAGCTCTGAAGAAATTCTATATAAACAGGTACAATAAAGCAGATGAGGAAAAAGAGAGGATAATAAATAGCCTGACGAATACCGGAGAAAAGGAAAAAGAGTTTGAACAATTTAGAAACAGCTATCAGAATGAATCCATTGCCGATCTGGTGAAAAACAACAGTGAAATGCACCGCATCATTGAGAAAGACGGTAAGTTGATTCAAAAAATATTTCCAATCTATAAAGATCCGGATCCTGCACATATAGTAGATTTTGATGCTCAGTTCTACATGCCTTCAAAACACTTTCTAAACAAAAATATTGACACGCTGTATTTCAACCTGGGCGTCATATGGTCTATGACTTTAGTACTGGCTGTCGCTCTGTACTTTGAGCTATTGCGAAAAATAATTGACGGTCTTGGTAATATTTCAAATCCGATACCAAAGAGAATGTAATCCATTATGTTTTTCATCCTTTCAAAAATAGTCGGTTATCTTGTACGGCCTTTAGTAGTCATCCTATTACTGTTTATCTCTTCGCTGCAAACACGCAGCAAGATTTGGAAGCGTAGACTCTTTATTGCAGCATTGGCAAGCCTCCTGTTTTGCTCAAATGAATTTATCAGCAATGAAGTGATGCGCCTTTGGGAGCTACCTCCTACTTCATTTTCAGAAATCACGAAGACATATCAGGTCGGTATTTTACTTACGGGTGTAACCAAATCGAATTTCACTCCCACAGATCGTGTGTACTTTCAACGTAGTTCGGACAGAGTTACTCATACTTTACAGCTTTATACCTTAGGGCTAATAAAAAAGATTTTGATCTCCGGAGGAAGCGGCACTATTCTGGAACGTACTAAAGAGGCGGACGAACTTGCCCTTGTGCTTCAGATGATGGGAGTACCAAGGGAAGATCTCATGATCGAAAATCAGTCCGATAATACCTACCAATCTGCGGTGGCCGTAAAGAAAATGATTGAAGGTACCTATGCTCCTGAAGAATGCTTGCTGATCACTTCAGGCTATCACATGCGAAGGTCCAGGGCGTGCTTCAAAAAAGCTGGACTTGACATCGATACTTTTAGTGTTGACTTTCTATCCAATAAAAGAACCTTTACCCCTGATGTATTACTGGTACCTAAAATTGAATCAATTTTCGTTTGGCAGGTGCTTACGAAAGAATGGGTTGGAATGCTCGCTTATAAAGTGGCTGGTTACATTTAACAAAACATAATGCTGCGAATAGAAATAAAAAAAAATATACTTTCGCAGACATTATGGCTATCCGCAATCATTATCGCTAGCCTTTTACTTCTTTCTCTTCTCCCAGAAATTAGCATCGGAAGCTTTCATCTTAAGAAGATTGATATTCTGAGTGACTTACATACAGATCCTTCTGCAGAACGTGTAATTAAGTCGGATAGCATTCTTATCCAGCAACGTATTCCAACGAGTTCAACTTCAACGAATACATCTATTACACAACTAGAGGATTTTAGTGGAGAAGGGAAAATATTAAAACACTTCCTCAACGCGTTAAAAAACCCGGATAACAAACAAGTTCGTGTTGCATTCTTTGGAGATTCATATATAGAAGGTGATATCATTAGTGCTTCACTAAGAGATACGCTTCAAAAGGTCTTTGGTGGTAATGGCGTTGGCTTAGTTCCGCTGGCGACAGAAATATCCGGATTCAGAAAATCAATCAAGCATACTTATTCCAATTGGGACACGTATTCATTACTCACTACCCCAGAAGCTAATATTCCTATAGGAATATCTGGATACAGTTACGTCCCCAGGAGTGGTAATACAGTTATGTACAAACCGGGTAGGGTTCCCACGCAGGAAAATTTTAAAGTGGTTAATGTGTTTTATCAAAATAAGGGATCTGCATCCTTAACCTACAAAATCAATGAGAAAACTGAAAGGAGTCAGTCCCTTGATAAGTCGGATAGCATAAAAAGACTTATCATTACTGACACTGGAATTCAATCCATACAATTTCAAGTGGCACCCGATGACAGCGTGGTTCTTTTCGGGACCAGTTTTGAAAATAGAGAAGGTATTTATATCGATAATTTTTCCATGCGTAGAAACTCAGGAATAGCCTTATCTAAATTGTCGCCCACGTTACTGAAACAGTTCAATGAGTATCTTGATTACAAACTGATCATCCTTCAATATGGGCTTAATGTTGCATCCGAAAACGATTCAACAAACTATGCCTGGTATACCAGTAAGATGATCAAGATCATTACTGATTTGAAGGAGATCTTTCCTAAGACAAGTTTCCTGTTATTAAGTGTGAGCGATCGGGGGGCCAACAAGGATGGCAAAATTGTAACCATGACTTCCATTCCTAAAATGCGAAACATGCAGCGCGAAATTGCCAAACGAAGTGGCATTGCCTTTTGGGATATGTTTGAAGCTATGGGAGGCCAGAATAGTATACATAAATATACGGAGGCGGTACCTCCTCTGGCTGCTAAGGATTACACTCACCTAACCCATTTAGGTGGAAATAAAATTGGGCGAAAGTTGGCCGAGGCATTACTGTATGAATTCCATGAGCATGAAAAGAAAAATAATATTCCTTAGCGGGCTATTTATTATTTTGGTTTTTGAATTGCTGGCGCAGGATACCGTCTCGGTTAATCCATCTATCACATACTCGTTTATTAAAAATGAAATTAATGTAATTAATAACGCTGAATGTCTTGAGCCATTCTATCAAAAATTACTCGAACGCAAGGGCAATTCATCAGGCGTAATCAACATTCTCCATATTGGTGATTCTCACATCCAGGCCGATTATCTTACTAAAACAACCCGCACGCTTCTACAACAGGAATTTGGAAATGCAGGACTTGGACTTAGTTTTCCTGGCCGCGTAGCCCGCACCAACGAATCGCCACTCCTCTATTCATCATCCACAGGCCAATGGGTTGGCAGTCGACTAACTCATTCACAGAATATGTTGCCAATAGGCATTGGAGGCATTTCTATAAAAACCGAACATCCAGGGAATTCCATAAAAATCAAATCACTTGGAAAAGATTATTCATTCAACAGAATCACGCTGTTCTTTCAAAAGGATTTCAATAGCTATAACATCACTGTTAAAGATTCCACGGGAATATCGCTGGCTATTGCCGGTTCATTTACAGAAGAGGCAACAAATGTTTCAAAGCTAATTTTACCCTATTCTATAAATCAAGTTGAGTTAGAAACAACTCAATCTTTACCCAAACAAAAACAATTTATTTTATTTGGTATCAGTCTTGAAAATTCAAATCCCGGTATTCGTTATCATATCATCGGGGTAAATGGAGCAAAATACAGACACTTTGTTACCTCACAAGAACTTCTCAACCAAACTCCTGCACTCAACCCGGATCTCATCATCATTTCACTGGGGACCAATGAAGCTGTAGAACATCCAAACATAGATCCCAGGTTTTCATCACAATTGAATACCTTGACTTCTGAATTAAAAAGACTTAACCCCAATGCGGTTATACTGCTGACCACCACTCCTGATTTCTACAAAAAAAGAACACGAAGAAATCCGGGCATACACATCATCAAAAATAAAACCATTGAATTTGCCAATAACAATAATATGCCGTACTGGAATCTGCATGAAATAGCCGGAGGTAATCACGCTGCTGATTTATGGAAAAAACAAGAACTCTTGCAAACGGATGGAATACATTTCACCAAAAAAGGCTACGACCTGCAAGGGCATCTGCTATTTGAAGCGATCATAAAAGGGTATAATGATTATGTTCTCGATCGATATTCAAAAACTCATTAATCAATTCCGTTATCAACCGGATGAACCGTTGCTGTTTACCAGTGGGTTATTCCTATTTCTGTTTATCGGTTTCTTAGTAATCTATATCCCATTAAGTAAAACGCATAGACCAAAACTGATCTTTGCAACACTCTTCTCACTTTACTTTTACTACAAATCGAGTGGCCTCTTTTTTCTATTACTCATTAGCACTACGTGCATCGATTACGCACTCGCAAGACTTATTTATCAAAGCCATATTCCATGGAAAAGAAGCACGCTGTTAACCATCAGCTTAGTCAGCAATCTCGGCCTTTTAGGATATTTCAAGTATACTAATTTCCTTCATGAAATATTCAGCAACATGGCTAATATCACCTATCAACCCTTTGATATTTTCTTGCCTGTTGGGGTTTCCTTTTTCACCTTTCAATCGTTAAGCTATACCATTGACGTGTATCGGAAACATATTAAGCCTGTTGATCATGTCTTAGACTATGCATTCTTTGTTTCATTCTTCCCCCAATTAGTTGCCGGCCCTATCGTGAGAGCTTCAGAGTTTTTGCCGCAATTATCAAAACCTACGCTGGTCACTAAAGAAATGTTTGGAAGAGGTATTTACCTGATCACAGCAGGGTTGTTCAAAAAAGCAGTCATCTCAAACTACATCAGCGCCAACTTTGTGGACCGGATTTTTGATTCCCCTACGCTATTCACCGGGTTAGAAAATCTGGTTGGTGTTTATGGATACGCTCTTCAAATTTATTGTGACTTCTCCGGATATTCAGATATGGCCATTGGCTTAGCCTTACTTCTTGGTTTCCATTTTAATGATAACTTTAATGCTCCTTACAAAGCAAAAAATATCACTGAGTTCTGGAGACGCTGGCACATTAGTCTCTCTACCTGGCTGCGAGACTATTTATACATTTCATTGGGAGGAAACAGGCGAGGAAAATTGAGAACCTATATCAATCTTATCATCACGATGCTGCTGGGAGGGTTATGGCATGGCGCATCATTCCGATTCATCTTGTGGGGCGGACTCCATGGAATCATGTTGGCCGTTCATAAATTTTTTAGTGAGTCAGCGTTAGCTTCCAGAATAAGAAGCATTCCTCATTCTAATTCAATCCGAACTATTCTTGGTACGATCCTCACATTTCACTTTATATGTTTCTGCTGGATTCTATTCCGCGCTCCGTCTATGGAGTATGCAGGTCAAATGCTCAACCAGATAGTTAATCACTTCACACCCCAAATATTCATTGAATTCATCGAAGGCTACTGGCGTGTATGCGCACTGATACTTCTTGGATATATGCTTCATTTTATACCGAAATCCATAGATCTGGCTGCTGAGCGCTGGACAATTCGCTTACCCTTAATCGCGAAAGCCGCTATGGTATTGATTGTTATTATAATCTCTATTCAAACCAAGTCTGCCTCCATTCAACCCTTCATCTATTTTCAATTCTAGGCAGACAAAACTACTTTACCACCTGCACCCACCCTTTACAGGTAGTCTCATTTTCTACAACTAATTCATAGAAATAAACACCCGACTCCACATTACTGGCATCCCAATCATCTTTATACAAATCACTTTTAAATACAAGACCACCCCAGCGATTGTAAATATGGAGAGACGCATTCAAAGCCGATCCTGAGATTGGTTTTCCACCATAAAGAATTTGTAATAAGTTGTTTTCCGGAAATTCATCGGGTGTGATCACATTAGGAACTAATAATGTGTACACGGGAACATCCATTCTTTTTTCATACACACATGACTCACGCACTCCAACTACCCGAACGGGATACGTTCCATCATTTTCAAATTCATGCGTGGTCTTGATTAAATCAGAAGTAGTGCCATCACCAAAATCAAAAAAGGTTTGCTGATCTGTTTCACTTAAATTCTCAACTTCTACATCAGGCCTTCCATAACAATCATACGTTTTTAAGTATCGAAAATCTAAATCGATGCCCGGAATTACGCTAATGTTTACCGTGTCCTTTTTAACACAACCATTTTGATCGGTAGTGGAAACAAAATATCTCGTGTCCGCTTCCGGATTAACAAACGGTGTTGCCTGGGTAGAAACAACGGTTCTGGCAATTGACCAGCTATAAGCAATTCCTCCTCCTGCTATAAGATGCGTGCCCGCATTAAAGCACATCGTTTGATCTTCTCCGGCAAAGCCTGTTGACTTGTAAATAAAAATGGTCGTTGAAGTTGAATCAACACCCAGGCATGTTCCTAAATCAATAACCTTAAGTTTTACTTTATAAACACCTGGATTTACATACTGGTAAATAATTCTGGAAGTGTCGGTCTTCTCCATAGACTTGCCATCTCCGAAATCCCATTGATAATATTGCCCTCCTGTGCTTTTATTTTGAAATAAAATTTTATCAGGGATACATACCCTATTTAAGCCCGGTTGATTAAGTGAAACTGAGTTGGTTTGAATTCTGGCTTTCAATAATGAAAGATCAAATTTGAAGGCTGCATTATTACAATTTAGACTTTTATTTAGTTGGCTCCATGCCCCTGTGGTGGTTGGAAAATCAGACGTTGCGTGACCTGTCGGATTTAAGGCTTCGCACCCTGAACACACGGCATGATACACCACACCGCTTTTATCAAAGCGACTCGTGCCTCCGTCCACATGCGTTCTTGATTGGGTGCCACCAAGATACGTAGCATATAAGAGTTGAGTAGCATCGCTGGTTAGCACAATAAAATAGAAATCAGAGCCACTGGTTGTCTTTTGATAGGCATTGGAAGTAGTGGGCATTCCAACGGTTGAACTATTCCAAAATTTATTTAGAAATGCACTGTTTATTAAGCCACCCCAGCCACTCAGGTAAATATTATTACAATCGTTCACCAAAAATGCAGTAGGCGAAATATTAGGAATACCAATACCAGATCCGAAAACTGTAGAGAAAATTAGTGTAGATAATGTTGCATCAAATTTCTGCAGGAATTGTCCACTGTTCGCATTTTTATACACTCCGGGTGTGGTAGGAAAACTGCCACTGGTTTGCCCGTAAGCATATATATTTCCATCGTTGTCCAGATCAACAAAATAAACCTGATTGAATTGCGGTGTACCGGTAAGCGTAGATGCTATAATGGATGATCCATTATTTTTAATTTTTGCAACCCAGCCATCCACAGATCCGGCATGAACGGGTTGGTAAGTACCCGATGTAGTTGGAAAATCTAAACTGGAACTTCCGCCACCAACAACGAGGTTGCCATCTAAATCAAACTTAATCGTATGAGAAGCATCTGAGCCACTACCTCCTAAAAATCCTGCCCAGACAATCTGTGATAAATCTGGATTTAATTTTAAAAGTAAAGCATCAGTAGCACCACCCATATACATTAGACCAAAACTATTCGTAACCGGAAAATTGACTGATGAAGTTACCGTGCTGACATAAATATTATTGTCCATGTCCGATATAATATCCCCACGAAGTTGGTCACCATAGTTAACGACTAATGAACTCGAAGAAGGATTTAATCCGTCATTGGCAGAACCTCCAAACAATGAGCTGGCCAGTAACTGCCGTCCATCTCCGCTTATTTTTGCAACGAATAAATCAGAGCCGGTGCCATAAGTAATCACATTAGCCTCTGCAATCCCTCCATTGTATGTTCGATCAAATGCATTTTGCGAGGTAGGGAAATTTGAAGATCCGGTGGTGCCTAAAATAAGAAGTTCATGATCTTTATTAACGACCAGGCTATGGGGAGATTCAGAACCCGAACCTCCGAGGTAAGAAGCGTAAAGTAATTGTGATCCGGTCGAATCATATTTGAGAATGCCAATGTCATATAAGCCTCCATAGTTAACTTGAAAGGCCCCAGGAGATGCAGGAAAATTTCCTCCTCTATAAGATGGATTGGTGACACCTGCTGAATATAAAGTACCGTGCTCTCCGGGCGTGGCCGTGCTACCCCAGTTATCAGCGGTAGATCCTGAATACGTTGAGAAAATTAACACAGGATCAATAATTAATGGATAACATGGATCGTATTCATCTAAAATACAAAAACCAACTTTGCCATCCTGTAATTGATATTCACTGCTTATATACATGATCTCGCCATTGATAATTTGATAGACAATGGGTTTCTTTTCAATGAATGAAAATTGTGAAGCTTTCACCACCAAATCACCCTCGATCAGCTTAACCTGATCAGCACCGGCATATTGAAATAAGATCTGTGAAGGATCGGCTCCTGGTGCTACAATAAATTCATATTTCAAATTCTCATTCTGTGAATACACGTTCAGGTCAATGCCTGAATAATACGATTGGTATAAAACACCTTCAAATGCAGAGACGTTTGAACTCCATTGCGACTCATCACTTCCTAAAAAGTAATTGTAGTATTCCGGCCGCTTGCCGAAGGGAACCAATTTAGAATTCTTATTCGCACCAATAAAAGTAGTGGTGATGTGATGACCCGAAATTAAAACATCAGTTTCAGTAATACCGGAAGACTCCTGATCTGATTCATGACTACTATGATGCAATTCATCCATTTCACTCCTATCTAAAAATGTATAGGCAAATCCAGTTGGATTGATCGTGAAAAACACGTGTTGCACTGATGCGCCAAACTGAACCTGATCAGGCCACTGGCATTTGTTTTCAATAAATTTAACCTGTGGAGATTGAGCCCGCAAAGGAATCCCCATAAGCGTTAACCAGCCGAGTAACAGGTAATGAAAAACGTTGGCGCGAATCATCATCACGCTAAAGTTAATTCTCTTTGCGCAATACTTGCAATGGTGGTGTATTGATTACTTCTCGCGAATTGAACCAACCAATCAAAATGGTGAGAAAAACAACTCCTATAGATATATAAATTAATTCAATCCAATCCACTGAAAATTGTATCTCGAAGAAAAAACGGGTTAATAAATAACCTCCTCCCAAAGAAAGCAGCAATCCGGTTAGCGAAGCAATGATACCGATGTAACTATATTCAATCAATGTGATATTCAATATCTGTCTCGATCGTGCACCAATCGTCCGCAAGAGTATGTTTTCTTTCATCCGCGCAAACTTACTATTCAATACCGCTCCGGCTAAAACGATGAGGCCGGTTACAATGCTAAATAATGCCAGGAACCTGATCACTACACTGACCTTATCGAAAAGTTGATTTACAGTGCTCAGTATCAATCGCAGATCGATCAATGAAACATTCGGAAACTCCATCACCAACTCCTGTTGGAAACGATTTGCCTTTTGCATGTCATCCACGCGTGTGGCAGCCACCCAAATCTGTGGAGCTTCTTCTAACACACCTTTGGGAAAGACAAAGATGAAATTGGGTGGATCCTTAGGCCAATCTACTTTTCGTATGCCTGCAATAAATGTTTTGACAGGAACGCCCTGAATATCGAATACAAGAGAATCGCCAACATCCACCTTCAAGGTTTCATGCATGCCATCGGATATGGTTACCCAAACGGAATCTTTTTTATCTTTCTTTAATGAATGCATTTCACCTTTAATCAATTCCTCAGAGTGATGTAAGCTATCTCTGTAGGTAACACGATACTCTCTGCGAAGTGCCCAGTTTGGAATTCGAATAGAATCATTATCCTGCAACGCTTCGATCGATTGGCCTCTTACTTCCGTTAAGCGGCATGTGATAATCGGAACGATCTGATTAAGCGGAATGTCATGATCCTTGATCAACTTAACTACACCATCCTTTTGTGATGGCTGTATATCAAACAAAATCGTATTCGATTCATTTTCATTTCCACGAAATTCAACCTGGTTTAATAAACTGTGTTGTGTGATGTTGAGGGTAGTGATGATAAAAGCACCAAGTCCAATCGTGATCACCAGCACCCGGGTTTGATTGTTAGGTCTGAATAAATTAGACATCGCATGCCTCAGAATAAATGAGCCATTGCGGGGAAAATACTTTCTCAGTAAGAACAGCAATAAAATAGCAACGCCTGTCAAGCTAGCCAACGCCAGCAATAGTCCCACGGTAAACATAAGACCGGAGAGAATATGAGAAGTCTGGTACGTGGCTACTACGATGGGGAACAGGATGATCAGAATGATCACCGTCAATCGGGTTTTTGAAAACGTTACCTCCGGATTGAAATCGGCACGCAACACCGATAGTGGTGGCACAAAGCGAACAGCAACTAATGGAAGAATTGAAAACAACACGGTAACAATACTTCCAAGCAAAATACCCTCACCAACAGCAGGCCACGAAACTCCAAATTGCAATTCAACAGGTAAATATTCTTTAAAAGCGATGGGCAGTATCTGATGAATGCATACACCAAGCGCAGCACCAACGAAACTGCCAATGAGACCCAGGAAAAAAATCTGAATAAAATAAATATTGAAAGCCTGCCATCCTGATGAACCAACACAACGCAATACAGCAACTTCTTCGCGCTTCTCCCTGGCATAAATATGCACCGAGCTTGCCACGCCAATGCAACCCATGATCAATGCGATAAAAGCCAGCAATGAAAAGAAGCGATACACGGATTGGAATCCATCTCCCAGATTTCTTTTACTCTCCTCCACCGTATCATAGGAATAACCAATCTTTTCCATCGGAAGCTTCAATCGTTCAAGCAAGTTCTCCGTCTCACGTTCTGTCGTTGTCTTGATGAAGAGATTATAATTGATCCGGCTACCAAATTGCACAAGTCCTGTAGAATCCAATGTCGCCATCGAGATGTAAACAGCAGGAGCCAATGTAGCCGTGAGTCCTCCCCCACCTGGTATTTTTTCAACCACACCAGCTACCTTAAACATTCTATTTCCCACTTTGATGGAATCTTCAGAGCTGATTTCATATTGACGCGCAAGCAACTCATCCAACATAATATAATCGCCTGACTGGGTAAGACTGTAGGCATTGGAAGGCTGTGTAATCATCTTGCCGTAGAATGGAAAGTCACCTTGCATGGCTGTTAACTTTACCAGCCTTGACTGTCTGGTGTTCATAAACATGACCATCGAAGCCATGTCGGCCTGGTAAGCGATTTTTCTTTTAACCGTATCAATGGATTTAATAAACTCGCCTTCAAATTTCTTATTGCTCTTGATGAGCAGATCGGCACCCAGTAACTCCTTTGCATTCTTATTAAGTTCTTCCTGCATCGAGTAGTTCAATGAACCTATCGCTACCAGTGCAGCAATGCCGGTGATTAACGAAGCAACAAAAAGAAATAGTCGTGAGAAATTATGACGGCCATCACGCCACGCCATTTTCCAAACCCATTTGTCCTGAAAGATGGAACGCGTTTTTCTCTTCAGTTTAATGATGTATTCAATCATACTGTTGTCAGGATCCGTTCATTAATTAATTTGCCTCCCTTCATTTGAAGAATACGTTCGGTTTTCTCCGCCAATTCCAGGTTATGCGTTACTAACACCAGCGTTGTTTTCTCTTCACGATTCATGCTAAACAGAAGATCGACTATTTGTTTGGCGTTTTCTTCATCCAGGTTTCCGGTGGGTTCATCCGCAAATAAAATTCGTGGAGAGGTGATGAAAGCACGTGCCATCGCTACACGCTGTTGCTCACCACCCGACAGCTGTGATGGATAATGATTAAACCTTTCCGATAACCCCACACGGGCTAACAAATCTTTTGCCTTGTGTGTCACATTTTTATCACCGCGTAATTCAAGAGGCACCATCACATTTTCAAGAGCGGTGAGCGTGGATAACAGTTGAAAGTTTTGAAACACAAATCCCACAAACTGATTGCGCACATAAGCCCGGTCATCTTCACTCATGAGGTTTAGTTTTAAACCCATAAGCGAAATCGTTCCACTGGATGCAATATCCAATCCGGCACATAAACCCAGCAGCGTAGTCTTGCCACTGCCGGATGGACCTATAATCGATAAGCTCTCGCCCTGGGTTGCCTGAAATGACACATGATCCAGCACGGTGAGATCATGATCGGCAGATTTATATATCTTGGTTAGTCCTTCTGCAAGCAAAACAGTCTCTGGCATGATATTTTAATTAATGAATACTGATATAAATCGATTAATGAGTAAAATTGTTTCAAGGTTTGTAATAAGTTCCAACTTAGTAATATGATAGTCGCCAAAAAAGCATTGTTTATTGCATGTGCCCTGTTTTTTCAGGCTTCCATCTCCCCCAAAGTAATTTTATTTTATGGCGATAGTCTTACTGCTGGCTACGGACTTTCACCTGAGGAGGCTTTTCCTGCACTGATGGAAAAAAAGCTAAACAAAACCGATAAGAAAGTGAAGGTGGTCAATGCGGGCCTTAGCGGGGAAACCTCGGCCGGTGGACTCAGCCGTATTGACTGGATACTGCGCCAGCCTGTAGACATTTTTGTACTTGAACTAGGAGGCAATGATGGGCTTCGGGGACTACCGGTGGATCAGACCCGTAAAAATCTACAAGGCATCATTGATAAAGTAAGGGCTAAATATCCCAACTGTAAGATCGTGATGGCCGGCATGATGGTGCCACCGAATATGGGAAAGGAATACACCGAAGGCTTTAAACATGTATATCCTGAACTGGCAACCAAAAATAAAGCAACACTTATCCCATTCATCCTTGATGGTGTAGGTGGAATTGAAAAATTAAACCAGGCTGATGGCATCCATCCAAATGCAGAAGGTCATCAGATTATTTCAAACAAGATTACTCCGGTGTTTGAAAAGCTGCTCTAACGAATAAACTTCTCAAGAATCCGTTCCATCCAAAGCTTATACATCTTGCCCGATGGATGAAGTTTATCAGCAGCTACCAAAGAAGGTTCCTCTAATCCTTTTCGGGATATGTCCGTAATGTTATAATACGCTACTTTATATTTCTCCGCTATCTCCATATTGATTGCGTTGAACTCATCAATCTGCTTGCTAATGGTTTCTTTTTTTGGAAGACCGAAAGGCGTATAACCATAATCCGGAATAGATACTACAAACACATTGGTTGACTTTCCCTTGGCCAGTTGAATGGCAGTCTTCAATAAATCCTCAAACTCAATGGCATATTGATCGGTAGGCTTACCCTGATATTGATTGTTAACGCCAATCAGTAGCGACACCAGATCATAATTGTTTTTAAGACCTGCCTTGATGAGCGCATCTTTTAAATTATCCGTGCGCCAACCCGTGGTAGCAATTATTTTAGGTTGAGAAACTTTCGTTCCTTTTTGAGTGAGTGCTTGTGCAAGTTGATTAGGCCATCGCTCGGATTTATGTACACTTTCGCCAATGGTATAAGAATCACCAAGGGCCAAATAGGAAAGAGTATGGGGTTGTGCTGCCATTCTTATGGAAGAAATTAAGACGAGAAAAAGTATGCGAGCCTGAATCATTTAAAAATAAAGATGGGAAGAATTGGCATTATTAAAAAGTCACTTTCTGTAAGAGGTGACTTCTAAAGGGTTCCACATTTTTCATGAACTAATGATGGCTTTCAGAATTAATGTATCTCCTTCTAATTTAGAACTCTGATTATGGATTGACGGGGTTTGCCAACGTAGGGAAACACCGCTGGAAAGGAATTGAAGAAATAATATAACCGATCAAAATAAAGATTTCACCTATGATAAAACTATTTCCAAGCGGAGATTCAGCATTGGCACTCCGCTTCATCAGTAAACTAAAAATTCCAATCATTCCTTCAACTCATTCATTAAATCAATATCATGTAATCACTACCTATACGCATAATACTGCAACACGGTTTCTATCGCTTTCTTGATGGCTTGGTTGATTGGATAAAAATCTCTCGTTAACTCAAAGTCGATGCCGTGGAGTTGCATGTAAAACTGGTTCATCACGGGCACAGGTAATCCATTGTCAATTTCAGCAGTAGCTTTTTCGAACGCCTCGGCTTGTTCTGTTTTGATGATCTGGCAGGTGATCAACTCTTTCTTACCATACTTGGTGGTGCGGGCAGAGTAACCAAAGAGCCGGCAGATCAATCCGCGATGTGCATATTCCGAACATAAACCGGCAGTCGCCTGGGTAGGATTTAAAATGTGACAGATCGATGAGTCAGACTCATTCAATTTATCCAACCATTCTTCTGCTTGACCAAGTTGATGGAGGTGAAATGCGAAAGGAAGAAACTCAAGGATGGTAGCTTCAATGTCGGGCTTGAAACAGCATTTGCCACAGCCCCATTTACAGTGAAGTGTGGTTGACTCCTGCAAACTGGCAATATGTTGATCCAGGTTTTCAAACACACGTTTTACCTCATTCACTTTTTCTTCCAGCTGCATGGTGCTAAAATACGAAATACCTAAGCCGTAATAATAGCTCAGGTAATTATGCCAATTAAAATAGTCATCAATTATTTTTTGTACCTTCCCTCACCAACAATAAACCCTATGAAAAAGATACTGCTTGCGCTCGTTCTCATAGTGTCCATACAAACCACTTATGGACAGTGGACCCGGGAGTGGTCATTAGGTTATGCCTACTCTTCCCCCACTGGCAAAATGAAACAAAATATCAAACAGGGGCATGGAGTCATTGTAGATTTTCACCTCCTGTCGCCCAGCAAGAAGTATGCACTGGGGGTAGATCTGAATTACAGCATTTATGGTTTTGATCAAACACGCCAGCAATACACCTTTGCGGATGGCACCACCGCAGACATGGATATCAATGTCACGAACTCCTTCACAAACCTGATGGCTTCGTACAGGTACAATCTGATTACCGGCAAAAAGTTAACTCCATACGTTGGGCTCAAGGCAGGCTATTCCTGGTTCACCACCAATTTGAATATTTATGATCCGGATGATTTCGATAGTTGCAAGCCGGTAGAGGAAGATCTGCTTCAAAGAGATGGCACGTGGATCTATTCATTGGGTGGCGGCTTAAAGTATGATCTCTCCTCGTTGTTTAAGAAGCTGCGAACAGATGTCTTGCTCATCAACGTAAGCGCTTTCTATACCCAGGGTGGCACGGTCAATTACATGAATACCGATGTGCCCGATGGTCATCATTCCAGTACTCCGCCCAACCGTGTCAGCGATATGGAAGCCACATTTATAAATACCCAGACCCAGATTATTCATAAGCATCACGTTGGCTATGTCTATTCAAGTTATGCCCAAATGATGGACTTCCGGTTTACAGTAATATTCAGGAATCCAAGATAACACCGCTTGCTTGTTTAGTATGTGAATTTGTGAGTAGCCGCTCTTTCTTGCTCCTATTCGTGATGATGGATTTCTCAAACAAGCATAAAACCATTTGTAAAGAAGTTATTTAATTTGATAGGTGGAATCGGTATATCACATCTCTAAATTGGAAAATCACCTATGAAAAATATAGAAGAAGTTTATCAGGAGATGCTACTACCCTCCAATGATTTGGTGTCGGACATGGCCCGCTTAGAGGGCGATATTCTTATTCTGGGAGTTGGAGGAAAAATGGGACCGGCACTTGCCCGGCTTGCCAAGCAAGCTGTTGATAAAGCAGGAGTAACTAAAAAGATCATTGGTGTATCCCGATTTTCCGAGCCCGGTTTGAAGGATGAATTAAATCAGTTAGGTATAGAAACCATCAGTGCCGATTTATTGGAAGAAGATCAACTGCAAGCTTTGCCTAATGCAAAGAATGTACTCTACCTGGCCGGAACTAAATTTGGCACTACAGGAAAAGAGTCTTTTACTTGGGCGATGAATAGTTATCTCCCCGGACGTGTTGCCCAAAAATATAATAACTCCCGCATCGTAGTTTTTTCAACCGGCAATGTTTACCCATTGACATCGGTCTCGCAAGGTGGTGCTGTTGAAGATCGCCTGCCAGAGCCCGTTGGAGAATACGCACAATCTTGTCTGGGCAGAGAGCGCCTCTTTCAATACTATGCCACGAAGAACCATACACCCGTGCTGATCTATCGCTTGAACTATGCCAATGATGTTAGCTATGGCGTGCTCATGGATATTGCTAAAGCGGTAGAACACGGGAAGCTGATCGATCTAAGAATGGGATATGTTAATGTGATTTGGCAAGGCGATGCGAATGAGATGGCACTACGGGCACTGCATCATTGTGAAGTGCCCGCAAAATTATTGAACATCACCGGTCCGGAGACGTCTTCCGTAAGATGGATAGCAAATGAATTCGGTAAACGATTTAATACAACGCCACAGTTTGAAAATGAAGAGAATGCAACCGCCTTATTAAGTAATGCGGCAGAATCGTTTAGATTATTTGGTTATCCAAAAGTGTCTCTGATCAATATGATTGAGGTATTGGCAGCGTGGGTTCGGCAGGGTGGGAAAACAATAAACAAACCTACCCATTTTCAGGAAAGAGAAGGAAAGTTTTAAAGGTCAGTGGAATGAAAAAATTAGATCGTAAAATAAATAGTTTGCTACAACAGGGCACCGTAATACCTGCCCATCCCCTTGCATTGAACAAACACTTAACATTAAATGAAAATCAACAACGTCTCCTTACCCGATATTACTTGGCAAGCGGTGCTGGCGGTGTAGCCGTTGGTGTTCATACTACACAGTTTGAAATACGGAAGCCACACATCAATTTACTCGAGCCTGTTTTAGAAATGGCTGCTGATGAAATTGAGAAGGCAAAACTGGAAAGACCTTTTATAAAAGTGGCCGGCATTGTCGGGCCCACCGAACAAGCTATTAAAGAAGCTGAACTTGCCATAAAGTATGGATATCATCTCGGGTTGGTCAGCATGGGGGGCCTCACTTCATATTCTGAAGATGAACTTATAAAACGGGTTGAAGCCATTGCGGACATCATCCCTATTTTCGGTTTTTACCTTCAGCCTGCCGTGGGAGGAAGAATATTAAGTTATTGTTTTTGGGAAAAGTTTATAGCAATACCCAATGTATATGCCATCAAAGTAGCGGCATTCAATCGTTACCAAACGCTGGATGTGGTGAGAGCCGTGTGCCATTCTTCCCGCAGAAATGAGATTGCTTTATACACCGGCAATGATGATAATATTGTTGCCGATTTAATAACGCCTTATCGCTTTACGATCAATGGTGAAGTCGTTGAAAAAAGATTTATTGGCGGATTGTTAGGACATTGGGCGGTGTGGACAAAAAAATCCGTTGAGCTATTCAACGAAATAAGACAGTGTGTTGGTGATCACCGTGGACTTGAAAACTTACTGGCCAAGAATATTGAAATCACCGATATGAATGCTGCCATCTTTGATGCTGCCAACTCCTTTAAGGGATGTATTGCTGGCATTCATGAAGTGCTGCGCAGGCAGGGATTGATGGAAGGTATCTGGTGTTTGAATCCGGAGGAAAAACTTTCGCCCGGACAGGCAGAAGAAATTGATCGGATTTACACCTTGTATACTTATCTTACTGATGATGCTTTTGTAAACAATTTCTTACGAGAACAAGACTAAAGTCACACATCCCCTATTTTTTATCTGAAGCAAAAAACTATTTCATGCTATTGAACGACATCAAGCAATTAGCTGACGAATTACAGAAGACAACCATTGCAAACAGAAGACATCTGCATGCCCATCCCGAATTATCATTTCATGAATATGAGACATCAGCCTTTGTAAAAAAGCAGTTGGATGACATGGGCATCACGTGGACATCCATGGCCAACACGGGTATCGTTGGAATGATAAAAGGAGAAATGGCATCTGACCGGGTGATTGCGTTACGTGCTGATATGGATGCATTGCCGATTACAGAATTGAATGCCATTGATTACGTATCGATTAACGAAGGTGTCATGCATGCCTGCGGACATGATGCGCATACTGCTTCGTTGTTAAGTGCAGCAAGAATTCTAAAAGCTCTTAAAAGTAAGTTTGGAGGAACCGTAAAGCTGATCTTTCAACCCGGAGAAGAGAAACTTCCTGGTGGTGCAAGCCTAATGATTAAAGATGGCGTTCTTACTAATCCAACACCACAGGCTGTCATCGGGCACCATGTTTCGCCCATGGTTGAAGCGGGAAAGGTTGCCATTCGCAAAGGAAAGTTCATGGCATCGATGGATGAAATTTCTATCAAAATCAGTGGTAAAGGTGGGCACGGTGCACAACCTCATCTGAATATTGATCCGGTCATGATTACTGCGCAAATCCTGGTTGCTCTTCAGCAGATCGTAAGCCGGGTAGCAAATCCATCTCTGCCAACGGTGTTATCCTTTGGGAAAGTGATTGCGAACGGTGCATTTAATGTGATACCTAATGAAGTTTATGTAGAAGGGACATTCAGAACCATGGATGAGGCCTGGAGAACGGAAGCTCATGCGCAGATGAAAAAAATAGCAACAGCTATTGCTGAAGGTATGGGTGGACGCTGTGATTTCACTATCAATCGTGGTTATCCATTTTTAATCAATGAAGAAAATCTTACCACGCAGTTAAGAGCTTTTGCCGAAGAATATCTTGGCAAACAAAACGTACTGGAAACCGATATCTGGATGGCAGCGGAAGACTTCGCTTATTATTCTCAACAAGCCGATTCGTGCTTTTACCTGTTGGGCATCGCCAACAAAGAAAAAGGAATTACTTCTTCATTGCATACGCCTTCTTTTAATATTGATGAAGATGCTCTTGCATTAGGGTCAGGGTTAATGGCCTATATTGCCGTCATGCAATTAGGGAACTGAACCCGGATGAATTAAAAAACATACGATGCCATGCAGGAAGAAAAAATAAGCAACAGTCAATTTCAGGTAGCGGCAACTGCGTTCCTGAGTTTATTCTCCCTGGTTGGTATCATGTTTTATGGATTACCATTCTTTTATGATTTCTGGATAGAGGAATTTGGTTGGACACGGGCCACGGTTACTTCGGGCAGCGCATTAGGCAAAGTACTGGTCGGCCCCATATTCGGATTTATTGCAGGATGGTTTATTGACAAGTATGGTCCGCGCCAATTAATGCTTGCCGGCATCGTGATGGGTGGCATCGCTTTAATAGGCCTGAGTATGATGACTTCACTCTGGCATTTTTATATATTCTATTTATTCAATGCGCTGGGTTATTTGTTTGGAGGACCGCTGCCCAACCAGGTTTTAATCTCGCGCTGGTTTACAGCGTCCCGTGGCAAAGTCATGGGCATTGCTTACCTCGGCATTGGTATTGGGGGCATGCTTGTTCCTCAGATAGCGAAGGCGCTTAATTTGGAGTTTGGATGGCGTGGTGGTTTACTGAGTTTGGGTGTTCTTATGATCGCTGTAGCTTTTCCGATGGCATGGTTCGTTAAGGAGAATCCTGATGGTACCAATACACCCGTCAAACAAGAACTAACTAAAGTACCCTTCACGGATATTTTAAAACGCAATTCATTTTATTTTCTTTTGATCGGCAGCATGTGCTCAATCGGAGCTGTGGCCGGTACCAGTCAGAATCTAAAATTATTTTTAAGCATAGATTTGAAATACTCACAACAGGAAGCAGCCAATGTATTATCCATCGTTCTTGGTGCCAGTATCATCGGTCGCTTGCTGATGGGATGGCTTGCCGATAAAATACAAAAGAAGTATGTGATGATTTTGATTTATGCATTGGTAACCATTTCAATACCCTTGCTCTTTGCAGCCAAAACCACGGGAGTAATCTACGTGTTTGCATTATTTTTTGGAATGGCATTGGGTGGAGATTACATGATCATTCCATTGATGGCAGCCGAGCTTTTCGGGGTTAAGGTAATGGGCAGGGTGATGGGATTAATCATTGCCGCAGATGGATTGGGCGAAGCCTTTGCTCCGATGCTGGCCGCATGGCTTCGTGACAAAAGTGGAAGCTATGCGAATGGATTTTCTGCCTTGATCCTATTGGCGTTTATCGGCACCATAGCGATATCAATGCTTCCCGGTAAAAAGCAGCAACCTTCATGAGTATCACAAAATACTGTGATCCCTAATATTAAGAAAGCATGAATATATTGAACGCGTAAATGATGCAAAAAGAAGATGTCATCATAAGGCGTATTCAATGGAGTGACCTGAGCGAAGCCATGAGGTTATCCACTGAACAAGGATGGAATCAAACTGAAACAGACTGGAGGTTGATCCTGGAGAATCCTCAAAACAGTTGCCTCCTTGCTGAATACCATGGAAAAATTATCGGCACCACTGCAGCCATGAATTACTCCAACGATGTTGCCTGGATAAACATGGTATTAGTGGATAAAGAATATCGCAGCCACGGTATTAGTAAATCATTACTGGAAAAAATAGTTACGGAATTACAAAATTGTAAGTCCATTAAGTTGGATGCTACTCCTGAAGGACAACAGGTTTACAAACAGTTTAACTTCAGCGATGAATATTCCATTTCAAGGATGACGAATGATTCCATAAAAAATCTATCCTTCAATAATGAGGACCTATTGCCTGAGCCCATACTGTTAACACATATTCCGGAAATTATCGCTTATGACGAACAGGTCTTCGGTGCAAACAGGTCTTCGCTTATTGAATCGTTAATAAAAGAATATCCTCACCAGGCATGGATGCTGAAACGAAATCATTCCGTTGCTGGCTTCGCATTGGGAAGAGCTGGAAGGAAATATCAACAGATTGGTCCGGTCATGGCCTCGACCTATACGGATGCTAAAATTCTTATTACAAAATCGTTGATTGAAGCTGAAGATAAAAATAAACCAATCGTAGCAGATGTGCTTAATGACAAAGAAGATTTGATCGACTGGTTAAGCAGTATTGGTTTTATTCAACAACGTTACTTTGTAAGGATGTATCGAGGCCACAATCCTTTTCCCGGCAACATTGATCAACAGTATTTGATATGTGGGCCTGAGTTTGGGTAATAGAAATCCTTATTTTCAATTCCTTTACAGTGCAGGAACATACTTAAGTGAAACCAGACCTGTGTCATACACTTTATGACTTACCAGTTTCAGGTTTTTCCGGGTAGCAACCTGTTGAAATAATGGTTTGCCACTTCCCAATAGTATGGGATGCACCGAAAGCCAATACTCATCGATCAGCCCTTGGTTTACAAACGTAGTGAGCAATTGCGCACCACCAAAAAGCCAGATGTCTTTTCCTTTGGTTTGTTTTATTTCTCTCACAAAATCACCTATGTCACCTGAAATCAGTTTCACACTTGGTGACTCCACCTCTTTCAATGAGTTGGTGAACACAAAGGTTTCCATTCCTTTCCAGGGATTTTCTCCTTCGTGCTTCATCGTGAGCTCGAAGGATTTTCTTCCCATCATGATGGCATCGATTCGTTTTAAAAAATCAGACATGCCATAATCCTGATCGGTAAAACACCAATCATATTCTCCATTGGGGCCTTCAATAAAACCATCCAAGCTTACGGCAAGACCTAAAATTATTCTTCTCATTGGCTTATTCTAAGTATGTGTTCAAATCGGCTGATAAGAACGAAAAGTAAATAGGCATTTTACAACACCTCAGTAAAGTTAATGATCTGTACTAACTATAAAAAAACATTCCATACCGAATGGGTATGGAATGCTGATTCAAGAAATATGCTAAAACCAGATCGTTATGTGCTACCAGAATATAGTATACAATGCAGCTATTATCCCAATGATGATCAGCGAAATTGCCATGAAGGAAGGCGATAATTTGAACATGCTTCTGTCTATTTCCAGGCCGTTTGATTTAACACCTCTACGGTGATCAATGTTTGTTATAATACTCATACCCAGAACACATAAGATAAAAACAAAACCCATGCGATCCAGAAAGGGGATCTCATAGATTCCTTCCGCATTTGCCTTTGAAAATCCTAGTGAAGAGAGAAACGACAGATCAGCAAATCGAGGCAATACCTTAAAGATCAATGAAAAGATAAATCCACCGATGGTAGCAAAAAGGGCAGCATTTGAAGTAGTCCGTTTCCAGAAGAAGCCAAGAATAAACATGGCGAAAATTCCAGGTGAAACGAAACCGGTATATTCCTGAATGTACTGGAAGCCCTGCTTACCTTCTCCCATTAGTTTTTCACCCACTAACAATGAAAGAATAACAGCCAGGAACATCGCTACGATTACTGAGGTCCTCCCCAACCAAACCAATTTTGTTTCGGATGCTTCCTTGTTGATTGCTTTTTTATAAATATCAAGTGTAAAAATGGTAGCAATGCTATTTGCCTTACCCGCAAGTGAAGCAACAATCGCTGCAGTCAGCGCAGCAAATGCAAGACCTTTAAGTCCACTCGGCAACAAGTTTAAAAGTGAAGGATAAGCTTTGTTAACATCAATTATTCCTTTGGAGTCCAGCATCTCTGTTTGGAAATATCCTTTCTGATGTAAAACGTAGGCTGCAATGCCCGGTAAAACAACAATGACTGGCATTAATAACTTTAAGAAAGCTGCAAATAAAATTCCGCTACGAGCTGTTTTTAAATCGGCACCGAGTGCTCGCTGGGTAATATACTGGTTGCATCCCCAATAATTTAAATTCGTTATCCACATCCCACCAATTAAAACAGTAAGACCTGGTAAATCCATATAGTTTGGATCACTCGGCTTGAAAATCATATGGAAGTGATCGTTCGCTTCTTTGGTGAGCAAATTAAATCCATTCAATATCCCCGTCTGGCCAGCTTCCTGCGCTACAAGATTCAGAGCGATATATGTTGCAACGAGACCACCCAATACCAGAAAGAAAACCTGAATCACATCCGTATAACCAATTACTTTCATTCCGCCCAGCGTGATAAAGATGGCAAAAATGGCCAGCAGGAAAATACACAGATAAATATCAAATCCGGTTATGCCACTAATCGCCAGGGCACCCAGATATAAAATTGACATCAGGTTAACGACAATGTAGAGCAGCAACCAAAAGACCGCCATAATCATGGCTACGGTACTGTTGTAGCGTTGATGCAAAAACTGTGGCATGGTGTAAATTTTATTTTTCAAATACACAGGAATAAAAAATACAGCCACAATGATCAGCGTGAGAGCCGCCATCCATTCATAGGTTGATATGGCCAGTCCCATTTTAAATCCTGATCCTGACATACCAATAAATTGTTCAGCAGAAATATTCGAGGCTATTAATGATGCTCCAATCGCCCACCACGTGAGTGATCCTTCTGCTAAGAAGAAGTCTTTCGAGTCGGTCAAAACTTTTTTCTTTCGGTTATAAATCCAGTAACCGTAGGCAGAAACGATCACAAAATAAACGAGGAATACAATGTAATCCGTGGATTGCAGTTTGTTCATTAGTAGGTAGGTGTTAGGTTTGGAGGTTCGGAAACGAATTTAGTCATATGGGTATGGAATGAACACCTTCGCAAAGGTTAATCGAATAAAAATCAGGTTCTTTTTCGAAAGTACCAACATATTTCTCCCTGACTTTCTGAGAAAAGTTCTCAACGGCATCTTTCCTGACCAGGTTAATAGTGCAACCACCAAAGCCTCCACCCATTTGCCGGGCACCAAACACCTCATTTGGATATTGTGAGGAAATCTCCACCAGCAAATCCGACTCTGCACAGCTTACCTCATATTCTTTGCTTAAAGCCCAATGAGCTTCAAACATAAGCTTACCAAAGCCTTTAAAATCGCCCGTCTTCAATAGGAAGGCCGCTTGTTGTGTCCTCGCATTTTCCTTTACCACAAATCCACATTTAACAAATACTTCTTCGCTTACCAATGATCGCATTACTTCGATGTCACTCAGGCTTACATCGCGTAATGAATGAATATTGGGATTTGATTTCTGAAGCCAGGCAACTCCTTCCTCACAGGAAGCTCTCCGATCATTATAAGCCGATGAGGCCAGTGAATGTTTGACCTTGGTATCTACCAATAGGATTTCAATATCAGTAAAATGAAAAGGAAGGTATTCGTGTTCGAGACTTCGGCAGTCAAGAAGAAGTGCTGAATCCTTTTTGCCAAACAAGCTTACATATTGATCCATCATGCCACACATCAAGCCAGCAAAATTATGCTCGGCATATTGACCAATCTTAGCCAAATCAAGACGCGTGAGATTGAAATGAAATAGTTGATTCAATGCGAATCCAAAACCACAGCAAAGTGCTGCCGAAGATGACATACCTGCTCCACCGGGAATGTCTCCGCCAAAAACACAATCCACACCACCAACATGATGACCACGCTTTTGAATACCATCAATCACTCCCATCAGATAATGGTGCCATTCTCCTCCTGCTTTTAAATCCGATATGGTGAATGAAACTGATGCATTGAAATTGACCGAGAAGAAATTAAAACGATCGGTTTGATTAGCCGCTACCGCAAAGACCAAATGCTTATCTACTGCAGCCGGCATGACAAAGCCTTCGTTATAGTCGGTGTGTTCACCAATCAGGTTTATGCGACCTGGGGCGATAACCAATAAGGTTTCTTTTCCAAATTTGCTTTTGAAAATGGCAGAGATAGATTGATCGAGATTCATTTCATATTTTAAAGCTCTAAAAATAGAGGTTTGAATGATTACACGGAACAGTGTTGAATAAAATCATTGCCCGAATCCGGACGTTACTATTCAACATCGAACAGACGTGATTATCAACAATGCCCAAATAAGTCTTGAATCAAGGTAATCCATATTGGTACAGGCTTTGACTTTACAGAACGAAATCCCAGACCTATGTTGAAAAATGCTCTGCTTC
>JAYVTC010000015.1:0-30449 GCA_043774745.1 Cyclobacteriaceae bacterium
ACGTGGGGGCCGCCCCGATGTATCGGGGTCATCTCGACAAATCAAAAACTGCTTGCAAGAGCAGATTTTTTGCTTATGTATTTTACCTATATAATAGAATCACAATCCACTCAAAAATGGTACTATGGATCAACCTCTGATCTTGATCGTAGACTGGAAAGTCATAACAAAGGGTTAAATGTTTCTACGAGAAACCGAGGGCCATGGAAATTCATTTTTGTTCGATCTTTTGAGACTGAAAAGGAGGCTAGAGATTTTGAATCATATCTTAAGAAGTCCAGAAATAAAGATTTTATTAAGAGACAATTTTCGGAATATTTTATATGAATCTCGAAATGTACCCCGACAAACCGGGGCCGGTTAGCACATCACGTTAGGGACGTGGAGGCCGCCCCGATGTATCAGGGTCATCTCGACTAAAGGATTTTTAATGATTGTGAAAGATTATTAACGATTCTTTCAAAGACTGTCAAGTCGGTATAAAAGTTTCAGATCCGAATACATAAGGTCCGATATTTTACCGCTCAGGCCAACAAAAAAAGGCAAAACAATAAGGTTGCCGTTTTTTATTTAATTACAAATCTGATTTAAGAATCCTTCAATGCAGCATCCAGTCGATCAGTAATATACCCCCGCTCTACTAACGATATTCCAGAATTTCTTTCTTTTATCTCCGCATTAATTTTAGCAAGCTCCTCAATCTCAATCGTTGCAAAACGATGCTCTTCTACTTTTAAAAGATTATCATAGGGTCCTTTTCCTGATATTAATTTTACAAAAACAGGGGCTGTTTCTAAAGCAATGAACAATAGTATGATAAACCATTCGGCCCACCACATCGCATTACTTTGTTGAGTGAGACGGCTCATGGCTTCAGTACGGGCAGCAGGACCATTTACTTTAGCATTTTCGATAGCAGCAATTTCGGATGTCAAGGTGGAATCGTTTTTATGAATTCTTCTTTCTAAAGAAGCGATTCGATTTTCATTATCGATTTTGAGTTGCGTCAATTCTTTTTCGACAGCTTCGGCATTGGCTTGCTTGATTTTATAGATGGGGCCAAGATTTTTTTTCTTACTACCTCCGGTGCCATCAGCTTCTTCACGGGCAATGCGAAGCAGGTCATCACGTTGCACAGTTTTGGATTGCACCTCTTGCTTTAGTATGGTGATCTCGGATTTTAAACTATCCTGTGTTGTAGTGAATCGCACCTTCACTTCTGCTTCCTGCCTGGCGCGTTGTTGCTGATCCATGACAATTAACTCTCCATTGATTTCTTTCTCAAATATTTTCAATTCCAGCGGCTTGGCGATTACGATAGAAATAAGTATAGCTAATAAAATCCTGGGTATTGCCATCAAGAGTTCTCTTTTAAACTTACCTTCCTTGCGCATGCTCGAAACGATAAAGCGGTCGAGATTGAAAATAAGCAGGCCCCATATTATGCCAATTGCCACTGATATCCAGACATTGTCAAATACGGTATACATAGCATAGCCACCCGCCAGTGCTGCAAACAAACCAGTAAAAAATATAGTTGCGCCAATACCAACATACTTACTTTTTTCGGTAGGGCATTTTTTAAGAATGGTGATGTCCGCTCCGGAGCATAACCAGAAAAAGGATGTTACGTGTTGCATGATTCAGCTAACGGGCCTGCGATTTGAATATTGCATCGTTCGGGTCAATTTGTATGCCATTATCCGGATGATTGATTTCAATTAAATTTATGTTGTGCACTGATTTGATCTGTGCACTAATGAACATGTGGGTGTTCAATTATGGATTTGCCGGACTATTTTTAGAGATAAAACCAATCGAATTAAATCAATTAAATAGTATATTGCTTTGTAGGAATGAAGTAAAAAAAATGATTTATGAGAATAGTATATCTGTTCATTTTTATAGCGATGGGTTGTCGCCCATCAAACCAAATTGGAGAACTAGTGGGTGTGCCCAGTCATAGGCCGCTGGAAGGAACTGTTTGGGTGCTGGAGGAACTCAATGGAAAAGTAATTAGCGCGGTGGAGGGTCAAAAGTCGCCATTTGTTTTCTATTATAATGAAGGTAAAGATGTAAGAGGTTTTGGAGGGTGCAACTCATTTACGGGCAGCTTTACCAAAGAAGGATCAATGATTAGTTCAAAGCTTGCCTCAACGCGCATGTTTTGCGAAGGTAAGATGGATCTGGAAACTGAGTTTATGAATATGCTTGGCACGTCCACTAAATTTCATGTGGAGGAGAATCATTTATTTTTGAAAAATAAGAAAAAGGTAGTAGCAGAATTTCATGCTGAAGTGAAAACATCGTACTAAACCATTTTCGGTTTTGATCATCAAACAGTTAGTTAATACGTTCTATGAAAAAAATATTTCTGCTTCTGCTACTTTTAAAAGTAAGCACAACATTTTCTCAGAATTCAATTGTGATCAATGCCGACCTTGGTAAAGAAAAAATAAGTAAGCACATCTATGGTCACTTTTCAGAGCATTTGGGCCGATGCATTTATGGTGGCTTTTATGTAGGTGAGGGCAATACGAAAATTGCTAACACTAAAGGCGTGCGCAATGATGTTGTGAATGCCTTGAAAAAATTAAGAGTTCCAAATCTACGCTGGCCGGGCGGCTGCTTTGCAGATACCTATCATTGGAAAGATGGAGTAGGGCCAAAAAAAAATAGACCTACGATTGTCAACACCTGGTGGGGTGGCGTTACCGAAGACAATAGTTATGGCACACATGATTTTTTAAATATGTGCGAACTAATCGGTGCCGACCCATACTTGTCGGCTAATGTGGGCAGCGGCACAGTTCAGGAAGTGTCGGAGTGGATTCAATACACAAACTTTGGTGGCGTGAGCCCGATGTCGAACTGGCGAAAAGAAAACGGTCGTGAAAAACCATGGGATGTAAAGTATTGGGGCGTGGGAAATGAAGCATGGGGATGTGGTGGTAATATGACCGCTGAGTATTATGCTAACATCTATCGGCAGTATGCCACTTTCATGACCGACTGGAGCAACAGCGGCAAACTTTTCAGGATAGCTTCCGGAGCCAGCTCATCCGATTATCATTGGACAGAAGTTCTCATGCGCGATATTCCTCATTCGATGTTGGAAGGTGTTGCTTTGCATCACTATTCAGTAATCGATTGGAATAAGAAAGGATCGGCTAAAGATTTTGATGAGCAGCAGTATTTTCAAATCATGCAGAAAGCATTGCTGATGGATGAGTTGATTATCAAGCATTCCAACATTATGGATAAGTATGATCCAGCCAAAAAAGTGGCGCTGGTGGTGGATGAGTGGGGCGGATGGTATGATGTAGAACCAGGAACCAACCCCGGTTTCTTGTATCAACAGAATACGATGCGTGATGCCATATTGGCCGGAGCTACATTGAATATTTTCCATAACCATAGTGATCGCGTGCGCATGGCTAACCTGGCGCAGACGGTAAATGTATTGCAGGCTGTAGTACTTACCGAAGAAGAGAAGATGCTACTTACGCCCACCTATCACGTCATGGAAATGTATAACGTGCATCAGGATGCGACTCTCTTGCCTCTGGATTTGAAATGCAATCAATATACTTTTGGTATTGAAAAATTACCCGCGGTTTCCGCCTCAGCCTCACGCGATAGCCAGGGACTAACTCATATTTCTTTGGTGAATATTGATTCAAAAAATATTCAGGAAATAGTTATCGATTTGCGTGGTGCCAAGTACACTTCCGTAACGGGACGTATTTTAGCCAGCATGAAATTGCAAGATCACAATTCATTTGATGCACCTCATAAAGTAAAACCAACCGTGTTTGAGCAGGTATCACTGAGCAATAATTCACTTAAGGTTATGCTACCGGCCCATTCTGTAGTAGTGTTGGAATTAAAATAGAATTTTATTAGCGGTTATATTCCGACAACCAGTGAAATTGTTTTTCAGCTAACTGAAAGTGTCTTCGACTTTTTACCAGTTCAACATACACCGAATCATTTCTGATTTTAGCCCACAGTATAATCGTGTTTTGATCCGGCAGTTCATAACGGCTGTTAAAAAGGAATGTGCTATCTCCGGTTACTGATCGTTTGATGAATGTCATGGTATTGGTGATAGAATCCGATTCGTAATTAAAATAACCTCTGTGGTAGCGCTGTCGGAATAATGTGTCGGTTGAATTAACACTGCCCACACCACTCTTTTCAAAAATCACATCTTTCCAGATCAGGGTGTCACTTGCTAAAACGGCTATGGTGTCTCTATTGATAACAAATGTTTTTACGTCATACACTCCTGCTGATATCGGTTTGATTTCACCAGTCGATATTGAAGCTGTGTAACGTTGGTAAGAATTAATAAATGGCATGATGGCCGTCATCAAAACAAATCCTGATTTGAGCGCTACTCTTCCATAGCGAAGCCATTTTTCGGGAAAGCTTATCTGATAGCTATAGGAAGGAGAAACGGGCTGATTCAGTACAAAGAATTGTAACAGGCGTTTCGCATCATGTGCTAAAAGGAATAGACTATAAAACAACAAATGCATCGAAAACAATTTCACAGGTATATCATAACTCAGATTGAGCATGACTACGTTGGCAAACACACCAACGGCAACACATAATCCCATCGTCACCGTTTTGCGGTTGAGTAAAAGCAATCCCGCTAGTACTTCCATTGCTCCAGAAAAAATCTGGTATGGCTCGGAGTATCCAATAAACATCCATGACAAGCGCATAGGTAGAAAATCACCCAAAGGAGTTGCCAGTTGACTAAGGTTGGGAAAAATCATTTGAAGGGCAAACAGTTTGATGATGCCATAACCCAATGCCTGCATCGCGATAAAGTATCTTATAAAAGTGCGCAGCCAGTAATCACTTTTAATATAGTGTGTGCTTTTACGATCGACAATACTCCAGATAAAGCATCCTATCAATGCCAGAGATAAATAAAGCCATAGTTGTGTCCAAGCATAGGATGTATCACCGCTTCCGTTTAATGGGACTAACACTTCTCTTACATGAAATATATGATCATTGGCAGCATAGACTATCCAATCTATACATTGGTAATAATACTGAGTGACATGACCCACACCAGGAATTACATCCAACCAGGTCCATGGTGTGATCTGCACCATGATGTAGATGAAGAAAAATCGAAATGATATTTTTCTCGAGATGCTCCAGGGGTTCATAGGATTTGAACCGGTAATGTTCATAGTACAGTGGGTTTAAGGGAAGTCTCAATTTACATTTTCCCTTCAAAAGGAAATATGAAAAAAAGAATTATTGAACCTTTTTGAAAATAACTCTCTGTAAATTATCTACGGAATAACTATTAACCTGCTGATCGGTTGCTGATATTTTCTTACCTGATGTAACTTCGAAAATCAGTTCTTTGTCTCGCAATTCATAAGAAGAGGTGAGGAATACCCCCTGAGTTTCAAATACGCTGTATAGTTTATTGTTGAATAGGTAGTCCATTAATTCGATGCCATTTTTCTCATCAGTCACATAAATGTTTTTCCCGCCATCTTTTAGTCGTAACACATAATCTTTGGTCATCGGCAATTTCTTTGACAAGTATTCGGTTTTCCAGATCCACTCATTGGGACTGCTTCCCTTTGCCACGGTTAATATCACGTTAACACTGTCTTTCAGCGATCCCTGACTGGATATGTGCATCATTCCCTTCCAACTGCCCACACATTTGTCCGGAAAATATTGTGCGTGAACTGCGTTTATTGTTAGAAGAATTGAGAATGTCATGATGATGTTTTTCATACAATGAATTTTAAATTACCTCACACTTATTTTTATTATTTACTATTTGTTTCAGTTTTTTGTTTCAGTTGATATTTTTCAATTCTCAAAGCTACGTTTTCACGAATATTCATATAGAATAAATTCATGTCTGCGCGATGCCAGTTTTTCGTTCGTAAGAAAACACGTCCTTTTACATAGGGTTTGTTTATCCATAAAATATGCTGATAATTTTGAGCGTCAACGGCATGAGGAACAAAGGTGAAATGCAGGCCAACGCCCCCGTGGTTCAATTCTTTCGGAGCATAGGCTTCGCTTGAATTCCATAGAAGTGGGTTAGTTGATAGAGAACGCTTAAAGATAGATTCATAATTGTGTGGAATAAAATTTCTGGCAAATGTGTTCCACGAAGCCCACACGCTTATGTCATCTGATTTTTCAGTAGGATGAATGTCAGCAAAGGCATCGGTAGCAATGGCTCGACCCACCAGGTAGGCGACCACTAATTTTTTCTGCAAGTCTTTACCATCAAAATAATCTTTTAGGATGCGTTCGGCATGATAGCTTCCCTGACTGTGAGATGCGATAACAATGGGCCGCCCTTGATTGAAGTGCTTGAGGTAAAATTCAAATGCAGACTTTATATCGGCATATGCAATCTCCAGAGCCTGAGCTCCATCTTCTTTGTTGGTGGAATAGAATGAATAAAGATGCGCCTGTCTATAATAAGGTGCATACACACGGCAAGATCCATTGAAAATACTTGCTTGGTTTAGTATGGTACCTAGTTGAGTGATCTTATTCAATGCAACATCGTTCACATCAGCATTCCATTGATATGGGTTGGTGGCTGCGTGTGTGAAGGTAGTAGGGTATATAAAAAACACATCTGCCGCTGCGTTTGATTGAAGATTGTGAAGTCCTGATCTTATTGGAACACTGTCTGCTGCATCTGCTTTGTCGGGCAATGATGCCCAATGTTCTACATTACTATAATCGGGTGCGGTGGGAACTAATGAATCTTTGAAGTTTACTTTCACCACATAGATTTTATCAGCGCATGAGCTAAGGATAATAATAGATATCAATAGACCAATCAACCTATGTATGTTCAGGTTACGATAACTCATGGTTAGTTTTAAAACAGTGTTTATACGATAAGCCATTGTTCTTCCGGTTGACCTATCGACATGAAGGTGGTGCGCGTTTGGATTTCCAAATATGGATAAGTGACTTTGGAAAGAAAAAGTCCTTGTGGGTAAGCCACGTTCAGAATCTTAGGGGTTTCTTTTGTAACCAGATAACTTTCAAATTCATCTATGCTCAGTTCGCCTTTTCCTACTTGTATAAGCTTACCTACAATCAGGCGAACCATGCGGCCTAAAAATCGATCGGCTGTGATTTGAAATCGCAGGCGGTCACCTTTGGTGTCAGCAAATAAGATGGCCGATGTAACTTTGCAAATCGTGTGCGGATATAGATTGGGGGATTTACAGAAAGCCCGATAGTCATTGTACTTTGTAAGTAACGAAACAGCTTTATTCATAGCATCCAGATTCAGGTTTTTTTCCGGATACCAGGTGCTCATACTATTTAGAAAGGGATCTTTGTAAGTGTGAATAAAGTAGTCATACCTCCTTTGAGTGGCATCAAAGCGAGCATGCTGATTATCTTTCATGGGGATGATTTCAAAAATAGCAATATCATCGGGCAGCATTTTGTTAACCCGGAACAGCAGATCATAGTCCCACTCATTCTTTATATCAACATGAAAGAAAAACTGACTGGCGTGAACCTGAGCATCTGTGCGGCCGCAGCCCATTACTGAAACGCGTTCTTTTAGCATCTTACTTAGCAATGTTTCCACCACTTGCTGCACGGTTTCAGCATTGGCTTGCCGTTGCCATCCCCGGTAATTGTGGCCATGAAAGCCGGTGTGGAAAAAATATCTCAACGCAGTGAAGGGTTTATTTTGAGGATCATTATAATAAACGAAAACGGATGCGAAAATACCGACAGGGGTGCCATCATTCCGTAAAAATAATACTATTTGTTCCGATGGTCATTATTTGTGATTTTAGTGGCTCAATAACATTAGTGCTTATGAAAAAGTCGGTACTGTTTTTTGCTGCATTTCTAATTTCAGTTTCCTTGTTTGCCCAAACAGGAAAGGTCATGGATAACCTAAGCATGCCCAGCAAAATTTTAAAGGGCGACCGTAAGTATGCCATATATCTGCCTCCCGATTATGAAACTTCACAGCGCAGTTATCCTGTGCTGTATTTATTACATGGTGGGGGTGACGACCAAACAGGATGGGTGCAGTTTGGCGAAGTGTTGAATATTACTGACAAAGCAATTCGTGAAGGTAAAGCAACGCCCTTGATCATCATTATGCCCGATGCGAAAACGGGCCAGATGGGATATTTTAACAACCTGAAAAATGATTGGCGCTACGAGGATTTCTTCTTTGAAGAGTTTATGCCATATGTTGAAAAAGCTTATCGGATCAAAAGTGAAAAACGTTTCCGCGCTGTAGCCGGACTTTCTATGGGTGGGGGAGGCTCATTCATGTACGCCCTTCGTCATCCTGAATTATTTTCTTCCGCGTGTCCGTTAAGTGCCTATATCGGTCCGCTTACTGTGGCTGATGCCAAATCATTTTTAGAACGCAGCAATCAGAAGGGAACTGATGCCGAAATTGAAGCCTATATTAAAAGACACAATGCCATCTCATTGATTAACGAAATCAACGATGATCAAAAAAAGGCCGTGCGCTGGTACATTGACTGTGGTGATGATGATTTTCTGTATGAAGGAAACGCCCTGGTTCATATTGCTTTGAAGAAAAAAGAAATACCACATGAATTCCGGGTCCGCGATGGCGGCCACACATGGACATATTGGCGCGAAGCATTGCCTTCGGTGCTTAGTTTTGTGTCAGATGCTTTTCATCAATATTAACGAACTAAGAAGTCTGGCATTCATCTTAGAACCTGTTCAAAATAATCCGATGAATTGTCATTGTGATTGGTTACCCGGACTGTGCAGTACACGATTCAATGGTTAACTTTGTAACGGTTTACTGAAGTTTATTTGAACGAAGCGTGCTGAAGTTTTACACACACATCTGGGTTTTTCTTATTCTCGCTTTGCTTGCACCTGTCAGTAAATTGCACGCTCAGCTAGATCCTGAGCGAATTGCCTGGAGTCGGCTCAAATCTGGAAAGTGGGAGCGTTCTCATCGATCCTTGCAAAAAGCGTTGCGAAAGGATTCCGCCAATCTCGAAGCTAACTATGTTCTTTCTCACTGGTTTTTTGTCCAGGCTAATCCGGATTTTCAGATTGATTCTGCCCATCGCTATATCAATAAATCGATTCGGAATTATGAAAAACTTACGTTAAGGGATAAAGAAAGGATTCTTAAATTTCCTATTGACAGTTTGATTTTGCAAAACCTGTTGACTAAAATTGATAGTGCAGCTTTTGAGAGTACGAAGAAAGTGAATACGGAAGCTGGTTACATTCAATTTATAAAGGACTTTTCAATGGCATCGCAATTAGAAAATGCCAGTGAATTACGTGATGAAGTAAGTTATCTGGAGGCGCTGAAAGCAAACACGTATCAGAGTTATCATGCCTATCTTTCAAAATATCCACAATCACACAGAGCTAAAGATGCTACTGAGCGCTATGAAAAATTACTCTTTGACTACAAAACGAAAAACAAGCAATTAGCCAGTTTTAAATTATTTCTCAAAGAGTATCCGGAGAGCCCGTATGTAGGGGAAGCTCATAAGCAGGTATTTGAAATATCAACCGCTTCAGGAGAGCCTGACGATTTTTTTAATTATGTAAAAGAATATCCATCCAGCAATTATCGGAAATTTGTTCGCGACATCTTATTTCATGTTTATAAGGAACGCGAAGAAACTATTCCGGTTTCGATTCTTAATGATTCGTTGCAACACGTTTTAGAGTTGAATTCTCGTTTTTGGATTCCTTTTTTTAAGAATGGACAGTTTGGTTTTATGGATCAAACCGGAACTGAGATGTTGGCTCCTCAATTTCAGGATGTGCATGATGAATATAAGTGCGGTCCGGTAGTGGATGATATTCTTACACTGCCTGATGGATATTTTAGTCGCACCGGAAAAAAAATAGCCACTTACACTTCATTCATACAGTCCATTGGATTGGGATTTTTAGCACTCAATGAGCAGAACTGCCTCCGACTGATTCATAAATCAGGAAGGGAGATTATTTCTGATTGTTACGAAGACTATAAGATTATTGATGATCGTTTTATTGCCGCCAGACAAAATGGTTATTACACACTTTATACACTTGCTGGAAGAAAGTTGCCTCTCACAGGTGTAACCCACGTAGCGGAGGCAGAGGGATTAATTATATTAACAAAGTCAGAAAAGAAAATAGTCAACACAATTAATCAACTGGTTGCCCTGGCAGATGGAAATTCTTTTCATGATGAATTGGTCTTTGATGAAGTAGTGGCAGTCGAGAAGGGGTTACTGTTGGTACGCAATAGTGGACTGGAAGGAATATTAGATAACAATCTGAAGTATATTATTCCATTGGGAAGACATACATTTACTAAAACCCCATTTGGACTAATTGAAAGAGAAAATGGAAGAATTACCGTTCATGGTCTATCAGTAGAACTTGAAAATAAGACCTTCGATAACATTACCTACTATCTTAATTGGTTGGTGCTGATTGATGCTGATAAAACTCAACTTATTGATATCCCATCCCGACAATGGGTTGAATCAGATGCTGACAGTGTGTGGTTCGACCACAGCCTGGCTTTTGTCCAAAGGAAAAATTTTCTTAAAGTATATTTATCATCCAAATATTCACTCGATCTTCAGATCGACTCTAAAATTCATTTTATTAATTCCCGTGATTCAGTGCAATTCTTCTTTACGGAAAACAAAAAGAAGCGTACGGTTTTTACTTTGGACAAGGGTGATCAGTTATTTGCAACAGAGTTTGAATTAGTAGAGTCATTGGGCGCTGATTATTTTGTGGTGTCGAAGGGGATTAAGAAGGGTGTACTTGGGCGAAATGGAAAACCGGTTGTGCCTGTGGATATGGATGCCGTTATTCTTACGGATAAAAATTATCTATCCTTATTGAAGGATAAGAAATTTGGATTATTCGAACTACATGCCAGAAAGTATTTCAAACCAGTTTATGAGCGCAACCCAATACCACTTGATAAAAAGAACCTGGTTGTATATAAGGAGGGTTTTTATGGCCTGATAAACTTCGAAGCCAAGCCGGTGACAGGATTCGAGTTTTCAGAGGTTCAAGCCTGGAGTGATTCTGTGATTTGGGTAAAAAAAGATTTTCAATGGAAGTTGTTAAATTATTTTACACAGGAAGTGTTGCTCGATAAGGTTAGAGATTTCAGATGGATAAAGAATACTGAGGAAGAGAAGATAGCCCATATCCATAGAGAGAATTATTATGGTATTGTTAGCAACCGAAAAGGTGTAATAGTACCGGCCTCCTTTACCGGAATCATTAACCTGGGCACAGCCGAGCAACCTTTTTATTTTACAGAAAAGGAAGTTGAAGAAGCAGGTATATTTGTTGTTGTTTACTTTGATAAACAGGGTAAGCTAGTGCGAAAGCAGGCTTATGAAGAAGAAGAGTACGAGCGCATATTGTGCGAGGATCATTGATCTTTTAAGTAATTTTGGGTTTATGTTTATTATTGATATGAAAAGAATAGTAGCGGTTGTAAGTGTTGTGTTATTTTCTCAAGTGCTAGTTGCACAGAATCGTACTAAGTTAGTGGTGGGCATTGTTGTGGATCAAATGCGTCAGGATTACTTGTATCGCTATGAGAATAAATTTGGTGAGAATGGATTTAAGCGATTAGTGAATGAAGGTTTTATGCTTAAGAATGCACACTATAATTATGTGCCTACTGAGACCGGACCTGGTCATGCTTCAATATATACAGGAACAACGCCATCCATTCATGGCATCATTGCCAATGATTGGTATGATCGTTCCTTAAAAAAGGAGGTAAACTGTGTAAATGACCCTAACCAGAAACCTATAGGAACGGCTGTTGGAGGCACAGTTTCTCCATGGCGCTTAATGTCAACTACAATTACGGATGAGTTAGAGCTTGCTACTCAGACTCACGCAAAGGTGATTGGAATCTCGCTGAAGGATCGTGGAGCGGTGCTGCCAGCTGGTCATATGCCTGATGGAGCTTATTGGTATGATGGCAACACTGGTAATATGATAACCAGTACCTACTATAAAAATGTTCTTCCGGATTGGGTTCAAAAATTCAATCAGAAAAAATTGGCGGATAAATACTTGAACCAGGTGTGGAATCCATTGCTACCTATCGAAAAATATGTAGAGGTTGGACCTGATGACTCGCCTTATGAAGGAAAATGGAAAGGCAAAGACAAACCAACGTTTCCATACAACCTGGCGGAGTGGAGAAAGCAGATGGGAGAATTTAGTCTTTTAAACAAGACACCCTGGGGCAATACCATAATAGCCGAGTTTGCTAAGGAAGCTTTAGTCGCGGAGAGGTTAGGCAAAGATGAAGTAACCGATTTTTTAACCATTTCTTTTTCAAGCACAGATAATATTGGACATGATATGGGGCCGAACTCTATAGAATTAGCGGATACGTATTTGCGACTTGATAAATCGCTGGAAGAGTTATTTGCTTTGTTGGATAAGGAAGTTGGGAAGGACTCATATACCGTATTTCTAACTGCCGATCATGGGGTTGCCGAAGTACCTCAATACCTGAAAGACAAGCGGGTGCCATCAGGATATTTCAGTCCAGGAAATGTAGAAGCCAATCTCAAACAACACCTGGAAAAGTATTTTCCAGGAAAGAAAATTATTGATACGATGAGCAACGAGCAGATTTATATCAGTCGGGAGACCTTTGGTTCAGATTTACGTTCGTCAGGAATTGATCTACTCATTGCAACGGAATTAATCACAAGCTATTTACAGAATACGGAAGGCATCGCGCAAGTATTTCCATCCAGTATATTGCGTCAGGCTTCGTATGGTGAAGAGGGGATTCGCGGGAAAGTATTACGGGGGTATTATCCAAAACGCTGTGGTGATATCGCATTTGTTTTTGAACCAGGCTGGATGAATTTACGTGATGCTGGTGCAACTGGTTCCGCCCATGGATCGGCTTATACTTATGATACACACATCCCGATCATATTTTACGGAGCTGGAATTAAAAAAGGAAGCTCGTCACAGTTTCACTCGATCACCGATATAGCACCAACACTTTCCGTTTTGTTAAAGATCAAATTCCCGAGTGGAGCTACCGGTCAACCGGTGACCGAAATAGTAGACTAAAACAAACAAAGAGTGATACCCTTATCACTCTTTGTTGTTTCAGTCTTAACTTTTAAGAGAAAAGCTTCAAGAGATTAGCCTCCAAACACACCAAACATATTTAGGATAACTATCCCGATAATGATAGGGCAAACGAAGCGAATCATTAACAACCAGATTTTGTATGGGGCAATGCCCATAATCTTTCCTGATTTAAATGAGGGCATTCCTTGCGCTATTTCATCTACGAGCATTTCTGTTTTTATGAACCAGCCTGTATACAAGCAGGTGGATAATACTACCAGCATCATGAAGAGACTGCCAAATAGATAATCGAAAATGTCCATGACACCGGTCTTAACTACGCCAAGAAAATTAATCTTAACGATGGATAACCCCTCTATCGCACCTGTTGAAAGTGCCGATGGAATGCCAAGTATAAATGCGGCAATGGCAACAATCCAGGCGGCTTTCTTACGATTCCAATTCTTCTGATCCATGAAATAAGCAGAAGGTGCTTCTAACATAGAAATAGTGGAAGTGATAGCGGCAAAAAACAACAAGAGGAAAAACAATGCTCCGGCAATATTACCGAGTGGCATTTGTTGGAAAATATTTGCCAAGACATTAAATACCAGAGTTGGACCTTCAGCAGGTGATTGATTAAACGCAAATACAGCGGGGAACACCATGAAGCCTGCAAGTAAAGCTACTGATGTGTCCATCGCACTAACCCATAAGCTAGAGGTAACTATATTTTGATTTTTGTTCAGGTAGGATCCGTAGGTGATCATCATTCCCCAACCTACACCTAACGAAAAGAAAGCCTGCGTTAAAGCAGCCAACACTACATGACCATTGATTTTAGAAAAATCGGGTACTAAATAATATTCAATTCCTTTTCCTGCGCCAGGAAGCGTTACACTTCGGAAGATTACCAGGATCAACAAAACAAAAAGCATTGGCATCAGGATCTTGGTTGCTTTTTCAATACCTCCAGAAACACCCGCTAGTACGATAAAGGCTGTTATTAAAATAACTGCCCCGCCAAGTGGAATTACATAAGCCGGATTAGCAATGAATTCTGCAAAAGATGTTTTGATGGAAAAGAGAGATGTGAAAATGTAACCAACAGTCCAACCGGCAATAGTGCTATAATAGCTCAGTACAACAAATGTTACGATCAGCGGAAGTACACCGACAAGAGTAGTCCATAACTTGTTGCCTCCTAATTTTTGAACTGCACCTACTGGGTTTTTACCTGTTAACCGACCAATGGCTATTTCATTGATAAGCATGGGCACAGCGACCAGCACAACGCATAGAATATAAACCAGTACGAACGCGGCTCCTCCATTTTCACCGGTGAGGTAGGGAAATCTCCAGATGTTGCCCAAGCCTACGGCAGAACCTGCAGCAGCCATAATGAAACCAAACTTTGAGCCCCATTGTCCGCGATCTGTTGACATAATTTTAGTGGTTGAATCCGGGTAAGATTAAGGAATAATTTCTATTTAAAAACAGGTGTGATGTATAATGGCATAATTACCTTTTAGAAGTGAGTGGCCATCAGCGCCAACCCTTCTTTAAATGAATGTGGTTGATAACCCAATTCATTCTTCGCCTTAGTAATAATGAATCCGGTTTTGGGTGGCCTCATGGCTGGTTGTTTAAACTTGCTTGAATCGGTGGCATTGATCAATACTTTATTCAGTTTAAAGAAATCAGCAGTTTGAATGGCGATGTCACAGGGTGTCATCACTTCTTCCCCGGAGATATTATAAATACCCTTCGCTTTTTTTGTGGCTGCCAAGAAGCAACCCATGGCTAAATCTTCTGCTAATGTTGGAGTGCGCCACTGATCATTAACCACATTGATGATTTTACCATCCTCCAGACTTTTCTTAACCCAAAGCACAATGTTGCTACGACTCATGTCGGGAATTACACCATACACCAATACAGTGCGCAATATTGCCCAACTGATTGTACTTTCTTGTAATGCCTTTTCTCCTCCAAGCTTACTTTCCCCATAAAAATTAACTGGGTTAGGAACAGCACTTTCATCCAACGGCCCGTGTGAGCCATCAAAAATAAAATCCGTAGAAATGTGTACTAAATGAGTTCGGTTCTTTGCACATGCAGAAATCAGATTTTCAACTCCAGTCACATTCACTTTCCAGCAGGCATCACGATCGGTTTCACATTGGTCAACCTGGGTCATTGCTGCAGTGTTGATGATAACATCCGGCTTTAGGTGACTAATTATCTTTTCTGTTTGTATTGGATCTGTAATATCTAATTCACTGAACAAAACATTAGCCGGAAGATCTGAAATCATTCTTCTTCCGGTGGCAATGGTTTTTATATCGCTTTGCTTACTTAGTAGTTGCACCAGTTTATAACCAAGTAAACCATTGGCACCGGTAATGAGAATTTTCATTTTTTAACTTCCGGGTATTGATAACCAAATTCTTTCGTGATTTTCTTGCGTGACATTTCTTCTATGGTCACCGTCATTCTTACATCCTCAAAAGGGCGATCTCCAGATACAGTTGGCACAGCCGCAATCTTATCAATGACATCTAATCCTTTTATTACTTTTCCAAACACGGAATATTCTCCATCAAGATGAGGAGCGCCACCTACCGAAGTATAGGCTTTTACCTTTTCAGGTGAAACATCGCGTGTTACTTTCATGCCGGTTTCTTTTTCGATACGAGGCACCAGGCTGAATACTTTATTCTGGTAAGCAACCATGTCTCCACTCATGTAGACCTGGTTTAGCGAGTCTATTAAAGATTTGTTAGCCGGATTCATCATCACCTCGCGGAAAGCCGTGTTTAATTTCATCTGATCAATTTTTAAATTATCAATATCAGATTGTGAAATGACTATTCCCTGAACAACGTAAAATTGGCTACCACTCGATGCTTTAGTTGGGTTTTGCTCATCGCCTAAACGAGCCGCAGACAGTGCGCCTTTTTCATGGAAGAAGTTAGGATTGATTTCAGCATCAACGGTATATCCTGGGCCACCCATTCCTAAGCGCTGTCCGGGTTCTGTTTTTTTTGAATCAGGATCTCCTCCTTGAATCATAAACCCTTTAATCACCCTGTGGAATAACAGGCTGTCAAAATATTTCTCCTTGACGAGCTTGATAAAATTCTCTTTATGCTTTGGTGTTTCATCATACAAGATGGCCACCATATCACCATAGCCTGTTTTGATGGTAACTACATAGTCATTTTTATCTGCCTTTTGCGCGCAGCTTGTTAACAGACATAGAAATGAGATGGTTAAGAATAAAAGTTGCTTTGTCATTGCTATTTAAAATTTGAAATTATGGATTTAACATTTTTGAAATTTGTAGTGATAGATCAAGGAAAATCATTTTAGCGCTCCCGTTTCGTTCCAGATGATAGGAGGCATCGCTCATCAGTGTATTAATTTTTTCCAGTTTATTAACAGTCATGACTTTACTGAAGTTTTGTACAAAGTTGGCTTCGCTGGCTTTCACCCTGCCAATGGCACTGGCACCTGAAAATTGTAAAAGAGTTTCTCTCATTATGCTTAGACCATATTGAAATAAATTTCGCTGACTGAGTCTATCCGATTCATGAAATTCTTCTGAGTAATTAAGCAGTCTGGCATAATCCCGCTTGAAGCATGAGCGCATCCACTCTTCAAACTGGCTTTGGAAATGATCTTCTTCGCTGTCGATAAGTTTTATAGCAAGATTCAGATTTCCATCCGCTAATTGAATAATCTCTTGCCTTCTTTCTTCTTTGAGCGAAGCATTTTTGAGCAGCAGATATTCATTTATTTCCTCGTCACTTAATTGAGGAACCTGAACCATTTGAGTGCGAGAAAGAACAGTCGGTAATAGCCGATCAGCAGCATTACTGATCAATAGGAAAAAAGTATTTGGAGGTGGTTCTTCCAGTATTTTCAGAATTCCATTGGCTGCCGAGGGGTGCATGAGTTCGGGTTGCCAGATGATCATTACTTTATATGAACTCTCAAAGGGTTTCAGCGAAAGCATTTTGATAATCTCACGTCCAGCTTCGCGTGATATGGCAGCTTGTTTATCTTCCCCTCCGTAAAAATTAATCCAGTCGCTCAGCTCACCGTAGGGTTGTTCGATGAGAAAAGATCGCCAGTCTTTTAATATATCGGATTTGAAACGGTCTTCATCTTTATCGTTCTTAATGTTATTAAGAGGAAAAACAAAATTGGTATCAGGGTGTATGTGTTTGAAACTTTTACTGCATGCGGGGCAAGTGCCACACGAATCGTTTTCTCCTTTATTCTGGCAGTGTATATAGGTAGCATAGGCGAGGGCAAGCGGTAAATTAAGTGCGCCAGCCTTACCCAGAAATAATTGTGCATGTGCAATATGTTGATTGCGCACCGAGTCGATGAGTGTTGATTTTATTTCGGAAAGACCTGGAATGTCAAAGAACTTCACTGCCTGCTATTGTTTAAATATAATCATGATTTCTTTTCCCATACCCTGTATTGTGCTGACTCATTGAATATATGAATCATAATCTCTTTATCTAAATCGGTTAAAGGTAGTGATCTGCGTTTCATGGCTTTTTCAGCTGTTTCTATGGCCTTATTAAATTCATAAGTGGTGAAGCCTGCTGCTCCTCCCCACGAGAATGAGGGAATAAAATTACGTGGATAGCCATCACCAAAAACACTGGAACTTACTCCCACCACAGTGCCTGAATTAAACATGGTATTGATGCCGCACTTGCTGTGATCACCAAACATTAATCCGCAAAACATAAGTCCGGTATCTTTGAACCCGCCTTTGGCATAGTTCCAAAGTTTTATGTTTTCATAATTGTTCTTGAGGTTAGATGTGTTGGTGTCGGCCCCGATGTTACACCATTCACCAATCACAGAATTTCCTAAAAAGCCATCGTGCGCCTTATTGCTATAACCGAATAATACCGAGTTACTTACTTCACCACCGATTTTTGAAAATGGACCAACCGTGGTATCACCTCTTACTTTGGCGCCCATATTTACATAAGAACCTTCGCAAAGAGCAAAAGGACCACGAATGAGTGAGCCTTCCTGAACAAATGAGTTTTTTCCTAAATAAATCGGTCCGTTCTCGGCATTAAGAAGTGCAGCTCTTACCTGCGCACCCTCTTCTACGAAAATGTTTTCAGGAGCATATACTCTTGTGTGCACGTCTGTGATGGGAGCTGATTTTCTACCACGGGTAATCAATTCAAAATCAGATCTGATTTGCGCTCCATTGTATTGATAGATTTTCCAAACCTGGTCGATCAACGAAACCGGTTGAGTAAATTCAGTGATTTTTCCAGTAATAATTTCTGGCACCTCATCATCGGATGTGCGTACTGCTAAAATCATATTTTCCTTTGCAATGGCATCGCCCTGATTTAATAAATGTATTGCAGCTACCAATTCCGGACTAGGGCATACTGCTCCATTGATCCAAAGATTGTCTAAGGTATGATGCGCTGAGAATTTTTTTGATAAATACAGCTCGGTTGAAAAAGACGGCTTCGCCTGAAGATATTTTTCCCATTTTTCTGATATGGTCAGGATACCAACCCTGATGTCAGCCACCGGCCTGGTAAAGGTAAAGGGCAATAAATCCTGACGGATAGTGGGGTTATCAAAAAGGATTACGTTCATGCCGCTAAAATAGGTTGATCATCAGCCTTTGACAAATTACCTAAGCGAATCAGGCAATAAAAAAGGCCTCTTTAACAGAGACCTTTTTCTAGCAAAACTCGCTACGAAAAAATATCTTATTTCTTTCCGTATTTCTTTTGGAATTTCTCCACGCGGCCTGCAGTGTCCAAAAACATCTTTTTGCCGGTGTAAAAAGGATGTGAAGCAGAGCTAACTTCGACTTTAATTACAGGATAATCTTTACCATCTTCCCATTTGATGGTTTCCTTAGGAACTGACGTAGAGCGACTTAAGAATTTAAAATCGCTGGTAGTATCCCAAAAAACTACGTCTTTATACTCTGGATGAATGCTTTTTTTCATAATCAACTTACTTAAAGGACTGCAAAAGTAGAAAAACAGACTCTAAAAACAAGGCCTTAACCCTCAAATTTGCCAATAAATTCTTAAGATTGTGGAGTTGGTTGCTATGCAAAATGTAGAAAATCGCTCTTAAGGGCGTACGACAGACAAATTCCACTAGATTTTTTGGAAAAACTGGCAGTTTTAAGCACTAATTGAATTTACAATGAAGAGGATTTTTTCTGGTTTTATATTCCTGATCAATTTCTACCAGGTTGGTGCCCAGGGCACCAATGCCACACTCAACGAGGATTATTATCACTGGATCGACCGGTATGAGATCAAATCCGGCAAAATTGTTCCTGGTTTTTTTACTTCAGTGAAACCGTATAAGCGTGATGCCATTGTAAGATATTTAGATACCCTGGCTGCGTCCGAAGTTTTTACCTCCCGTGCTGATTCGTTTAATCGTGACTTCCTGCGAAATGATAGCTGGGAGTGGAGTAAATCCGAAACGAATGAGAGTAAAAAACCTTTTCTTAAGAAACTGTATCGTAAGAAGTCTGACCTGGTGTATGTCGACATTCCTGATTTTGATTTGCATGTAAACCCGGTGTTGTATTTCAGTGGTGGTAAGGATAATAGATTGGATTATCCGGTAATGACCAACACCCGTGGTGTTGAAATTCGCGGCATCATAGATCGAAAGGTAGGATTCTATACTTTTTTAGGAGAGAATCAATCAGTGTTACCATCGTATGTAGATGAGCAAATGACATTGAACCCGGTAGTGCCCCACGAGGGATTTTGGAAGGACTTTAAAGACCATGGGGTAGATTTTTTTCAGGCGCGCGCTTATATTGATTTTAATATCAGCAAACACATTTACATGCAGTTTGGTAACGACCGCACGTTTATCGGCAATGGTTACCGATCGCTCATCTTTTCAGATTATTCACCCCCCACTCTTTTTCTCAGAACGAATGTAAGAGTATGGAAGATCAATTACATGTTTCAACTTAACCGCATGGTGGCCGATAATACGAAGTCATCGAACAAATCGCGCTATCCTGAAAAATTCATGGCGTTTCACCATGCCAGCATAAACATTGGAAAGAAGTTTAACCTTGGCATATTTGAATCAGTTGTTTTTAGTCCGCAGGATTCACTTAATAATAATACGTTTGATCCGAGCTATCTCAACCCAGTCATTTTCTATCGTGCCATAGAACAACATTATGGTAGCAGCGATAATGCTTTATTGGGTATGGATTTTAAGTGGAATGTATTCAAAGGTATTTCACTTTATGGCCAGGCTGTACTGGATGAATTTGTACTCGATGAAATCATGGCTGGCAACGGCTGGTGGGCTAATAAATATGCGCTGCAAGGTGGCTTAAAATATATTGATGCTTTGGGCGTCTCTAATCTTGATCTCCAACTGGAAGCCAATATGGTGAGGCCTTATACCTATTCGCATACAACACAATATGGCAGCTATAGCAATTATCGGCAATCACTGGCTCATCCGCTTGGCGCCAATTTCAATGAGTTGATTGGTATTATTCGTTATCAGCCATGGCCCAGATTAAACCTGAAGGCAAAAGCGGGATATGTAAAGATTGGTCGTGATGGAACAGGTGAGAATTGGGGAAGTAATATATTAAAACCGACCCAAACCCGTGAGCAGGAATATGACAATACCATTGGGCAGGGAGCAAGCAACACAATACTATCAATCAACATGACGGCTTCGTACATGCTGAAGCACAATCTTTTTTTAGAGGCCTCTCAGATTATCCGTCAAAGCAAATGCGATCTTACATTTTATAATAACAACACATCAGTTACTTCCGTAGCTTTGCGCTGGAATATTCCACAGCGACTTTACGATTTCTAAATCAATTTGATGAATAGCTTTTTCAGAATTCTATCATACGCCAATAAACTAAGAACACGATTAGCATTCTTTTTTGGCTACTCCATATTAGGTATCATATTCGGAGCATTCAATATTGTATTGGTGATGCCCATGTTGGATGTACTCTTTAAGGAAACGAAGAATGTTCCTGCAATTCCTCCCATGCCAGAGTTTGCAGTTTCAACGGATTATGTGATCGGTGTTTTTAATCACTATTTTCTTCAGATCGTGGTGAATCAGGGCGCTCTGAATTCGTTGCTATTCGTTTGTGCACTCATCGTGGCTTGCGTTATACTGGCAAACCTATTTCGTTATTTAGAACGAGTGATGGCCACCAAGATTCGTGTCGATCTGGTTAAGAATATCCGTATGGATATTTTTAAAAAAGTAACGCAGCTTCATATCGGTTATTTTAATAACGAACGAAAAGGTGATTTGATTTCACGGTTTACCAATGACGTAAACGAAGTGGAGAACGCAGTGATGAATAGCCTTAAGGCAGTGCTAAAGGAGCCTATCACCATTATTGTTTACTTCTATGTGCTATTCACCATTTCGCCTCAACTCACACTTTTTACATTGCTTGTTTTGCCACTAACCGGTGGCGTGTTGGCTGAGATTATAAAAAGACTTAAGCGGCAAGCCACACAAAGCCAGGAATCGTTAGGTCGCATCTTAAATATTTTAGATGAAACCTTTAGTGGCATGCGGGTGATCAAAGCATTTAATGCGCGCGATTTTGTCATTGATAAAATAGAAAAGGAGAGCGGGTTCTATCGAAAAACCAGTAAGTCGATGGCCTATAAAAATGAATTAGCATCACCGGTGTCAGAGATACTGGGCGTTATTATTATCGCAGGTATCATTTTTTTCGGTGGAAACATGGTGCTCAATGAGGACTCTGTACTCAAGCCTTCTGCGTTCATGCTTTTCTTGACCGTGTTTGCCATGATCATTCAACCGGCTAAAAATTTTTCGAACGGAATCACCTCACTTCAAAGAGGCACAGCATCGGCAAAGCGAATTTTTTCTTTGATCGATCAGCAACCAGTGATAACAAGCAAGCCTAACGCGGTTGAATTAAAATCTTTTGAACGTGATATCGAGTTTAAAAATGTAAGCTTTGCTTATGATACCGAGCGAGTTTTAAAAAATATAGACCTTCATATCAAGAAAGGAAAAACGGTGGCTCTTGTTGGTCCATCTGGTGGAGGCAAGTCTACTCTCGCGGATTTAGTGCCACGCTTTTATGATCCTACCGAGGGAGAAGTTTTAATCGATGACATCTCACTAAAAGATCTTGAGCTGGAATCGTTGCGCAGGCAGATTGGTGTGGTAACCCAGGAGTCGATACTTTTCAATGATACCATTTTTAATAATATTGCTTTTGGTATGCCTCATATACTTGAAGCAGATGTAATGCGTGCTGCTAAAATTGCCAACGCCCATGACTTTATCACGCAGACGGAAAACGGTTATCAAACCTATATTGGCGAGCGTGGTTCTAAGCTTTCCGGTGGTCAACGTCAAAGACTGAGTATTGCACGTGCGGTATTGAAGAATCCTCCTATACTTATTTTGGATGAAGCCACATCAGCGCTGGATTCTGAATCGGAAAGATTGGTACAGGACGCACTTTTTAACCTTATGAAAAATCGAACTTCTATTGTTATAGCCCATCGCTTGAGCACGATACAACATGCCGATGAAATTATAGTCATTCAAAATGGGGTTATAACAGAGCGCGGTACCCATAATGAACTTAATAGCCAAAACGGACTCTACCGCAAGTTGGCTTCTATGCAAGGAGCTGAACGCTGGCAGGGTTAACTCCAATTAACGTAATGTTTTGAAAGATTTTTCACTTTTGCTTTGGTTCAAAAAGCCTAAGTTTGTTACTTAATGGAAAATTGAATGAATCAACGCAGACGCATCTTCTTTATCATTTTCGGATCCTATCATCTGCTGATATTATTTTTTGTTTTATTCATTGAAGCACAGAAAGAAGACTTAAGCTTACTTTATGGTTTGTATTCAAAATTATGGATGATGCGCTATGGAGCAATGCTGGGCGTTTTGTTGTTTGTGATAGATTTTATTTGGAATTGGATTGAAACAAGAAATGCGGGTAGAGAAAAGGACATTATGAGGCATGAAAACAATACCCTGAAAGCGAAAGTATACGACCTGCAGCAACCTCCGGTTGAGTCAATAAAAGAACCATCGGCAGGCTCGAAATCATAATATCTTTTTATGAGTTATATCACTATCATTTCTCAGGAGCTAAATCAAGCTGCGGAAGTTCTGCAAGATTTTTTAAACAGAGAGGAAAATCTAAAAAATATAGAAGCTGCTGCGAAATTAATAGCCGACTCTGTAAAGCAAGGTGGAAAAGTAATATCCTGTGGCAATGGAGGCTCTCATTGCGATGCCATGCACTTTGCTGAAGAACTCACAGGCCGCTATCGCGACAATCGAAAAGCAATACCCGCAATCTGCGTAAGCGACCCAAGTCACATCTCTTGTGTGAGCAACGACTTTGGCTACGAGTTTGTGTTTTCGCGGTACCTGGAAGCGCTTGGTAACAAGGGCGATGTCCTATTAGGAATAAGTACCAGTGGCAACTCCGCCAACATCATCAAAGCAGCACAGACTGCTAAAGAAAAGGGAATGAAAGTGATAATCCTTTCCGGAAAAGATGGTGGTAAGCTTGCTTCATTGGCTGACATTGAATTGCGCGTGCCTCATTTCGGTTATGCCGACCGCATACAGGAAGTTCATATCAAAATCATCCATATTTTTATTTTACTGATTGAGAAAGAAGTGATTGGGTAACAATCAAAGTTTCTCATAAAGATTCCTATCTTCGTTTAAGAATGTTAACGGTGTGGTTATACCTCACAATTTAAGATTTTAAATTTAAGATTTGAAATAAGGATATGATAGCCAAAACTTTTGGAAGCGCTGTACATGGAGTGGATGCTCGTTCCATTACTGTGGAAGTGAACGTTACGCAAGGAAAAGATTTTCACATGAGTGGTTTGCCCGATACTGCTGTTAAGGAAAGTCAGCATCGCGTAGAATCATCTTTTAAGAGCCTCAAGTTTTTTATGCCGCGAAACAAAGTGGTGGTGAATCTGGCTCCGGCTGATTTACGCAAAGAAGGAAGCTCCTATGATTTACCAATTGCACTCTCCATATTAAAAGCATCCGATCAGATTGAGGCAGAGACCCTTGACAAATATGTGATCATGGGTGAGTTGTCACTCGATGGTATTCTGAGACCCATCAAAGGGGTATTGCCCATCGCCATTCAGGCACGCAAAGATGAATTCAAAGGATTTGTGTTGCCCAGGATGAATGCGCGGGAAGCCGCCATCGTAAATAATCTTGATGTGATTGGTGTGGAAACCTTACAAGAAGCCATTGATTTCTTCGAAGGCAAAAAGAAAATTGAACCATTGCAAATTGATACCCGTGAGATTTTTCAAAGCCGCGTTAATATTTATGATGCTGACTTTAAAGATGTACAAGGTCAGGAAAACATCAAGCGCGCTTTGGAGATTGCCGCAGCAGGAGGACACAATGCGATCATGATTGGCCCACCCGGTGCAGGTAAAACGATGTTGGCAAAACGCTTGCCTTCCATACTTCCTCCACTTACATTGAATGAGGCATTGGAGACAACCAAGATTCACTCCGTTGCAGGAAAAGTTGGTGCTGATGCTACACTCTTAACCACGCGACCATTTCGCAGCCCTCATCATACCATTAGTGATGTTGCCCTTGTTGGTGGGGGTGGCAATCCACAACCCGGAGAAATTTCGTTGGCACACAATGGCGTATTATTTTTAGATGAACTTCCGGAATTCAAACGCACCGTGTTGGAAGTAATGCGTCAGCCGATGGAAGAAAGACGCGTTACCATCTCACGTGCAAAACTTTCCATTGATTACCCAGCCAATTTTATGTTGGTGGCGAGTATGAATCCTTGCCCGTGCGGATATTATAATCATCCTGAAAAAGATTGCGTTTGCGGACCCGGTGTGGTTCAACGATATCTGAGTAAAGTGAGTGGCCCGTTACTTGATCGCATCGATCTGCATGTGGAGGTTGTGCCGGTAAGTTTTGATCAGATGACCACGCAACGCAAGAATGAAACCAGCGAAGAGATACGTGCACGGGTAGTGAAAGCGAGAGAAATACAAAGCGAACGGTTCAAAGATCAAAAGAATGTGTATTGCAATGCTATGATGCCAAGCAACATGGTGAAGGAGATTTGCGGGATCAACGATGCAGGGCGTGCCCTATTAAAAACCGCCATGGAGCGATTAGGCCTTTCAGCCCGTGCTTATGATCGCATTTTGAAAGTATCCCGCACGATAGCTGATTTATCAGGAACACCTGAAATTAATATTGAACATCTTGCTGAAGCTATTCAATATAGGAGTTTGGATAGAGAAGGTTGGGCAGGGTGATCTAATTGTCAACTAATGATTTGTGAAGGGGTTTTAGCAAGTGCTGTGTTCAACTTAGAAGTATCTATTTTTGAAAATTTCTGAATTGCTTTAACATCGTGTTGGTTTCCAGAATTTCTTTCAAAGCATGCTTAAGCAAATTATTAAATGTAGGATGATCTTTAGCTCTGCCTAATTTCTGATTCATCAGAGGATTAATCACCCGTTGCCCGTATTCTAAAAACCAGCGCTCGTATGAAACTATTTCTCCGGATTTGATGTAGGCATCAATCATGTCATCCAGCACAGTGGCCGGCAGCCCTACACGCTGAAAATGCGGCAACACCAAATCAATGTGTTCTTTTCTAAACACTAATTGAATCTCAATATCAATTCGCTCAACTCGGATTGGCTTATCCATCGCCTCAAAGATAATACGCGTAATGGGTATGTTTGCTAACATCTTGTTTTTTCCATTTCACCTTTAATAAAATCTCCATCTTTGCAGCATGGAAAAGTACTTAAAAGTAATTTCGGATGGCTACACCGGCTATTGGAATTATTTGATCAACGAAATACTTTACCCTGGCGGGCACAACTATTTTTATTGGCTGGTGGGAGCGTCTTTGATTATCTGGTTGTTGGAGATCATGTTTCCGTGGCGCAAGAATCAACCCCTCATCCGCGATCATTTCTGGCTGGATATCTTTTATCTTTTCTGGAATTACTTTTTGTTCGCCCTTGTAGCTTACAATGCATTGTCGATGGTGGCGGTGCAGTTCTTTAATGATTTCTTAGCGCTCTTCGGTATTACCAATCTTGTTGCCATACGCGTTGGCAATTTGCCGGGGTGGGCACAGTTGCTATTTATTTTTGTGTTGCGCGATTTCATGCAGTGGAATATTCACCGCCTCTACCATCATGTTGGTTGGATGTGGGAGTTTCATAAAGTACATCACAGCACCAAAGAGATGGGCTTTTCCGCCTTGCTGCGCTACCATTGGATGGAGAATGTTTTATACCGCACACTCGAATATATTCCGTTGGCGATGATTGGCTTCGGCATTACGGATTTCTTCATTGTTCATATGTTCACTTTAATAACAGGTCAGCTGGGACATGCCAATCTTAAAATCAAACTGGGTCCATTCAAGTATCTATTCAACGGCCCCCAAATGCACCTGTGGCATCATGCTAAGAACTTACCGGAGACTCATCCACATGGTTTTAATTATGCAATCACATTGAGTGTTTGGGATTATCTTTTCAAAACCACCTACTGGCCATCTGATGATGAGCATCTTCCTGTTGGACTTCCCGACAAGGAAAATTTTCCCGAAGATTTTATAGGACAAGCCCTACGACCTTTTCAAAGGATCTTTGGTAAGCGCTGATCGGCAAGTCATTAATTTTACTTTTGACCTATAAGGATCAAAGGTATTGACGATAGGCAGGTCTTGCAGATTTCAGGCAAGAGGAATTCTCATGCTGTGTTAAATCATTATCTTCGTTGGTAACAAATTCTTTGGTATTTCATTTTAAGAAGCTTTCCATGAAACGAATCCTACTTCTTTACGGACTTTCATTAGCTGGTTTGGTGTTCTTACTCAAGTACCTGGAATACCAGCTTATTGTTCATGATCTTTCTGTTGAATTTTATATGGGTATCGTAGCGATATTTTTTACAGCACTTGGCGTCTGGGCTGGCCTCAAGCTTACTCAAAAGAGGATGGTTATCGTAGGTCCAGAGTTTATTCTCAATGAATCAGAATTGCAAAGAATTGGAATCAGCAAGCGAGAGCACGAAGTGTTAACGTGGATGGCTCAGGGCCTCAGCAATCAGGAAATTGCCGATAAGCTTTTTGTTTCGCTCAACACCATCAAAACTCATTCATCTAATTTATTTTTAAAACTGGAAGTAAGCCGCAGAACCCAGGCGATTCAAAAGGCGAAGGTGCTGAGACTTATCCCGTGATTTTTATCGCAGAATTCAACTTGAAGTCTAAGTCTTTAGTGTGATTTCCTTTAAATTTCGAATAATCACCCTTTCGGGTGAAGGATTTTGAAGCGATGACTCGTTGTTTTGGTCAAAATTTAAGACCTATGAAAAAAATTGTAATCACGTATGGAATCATTGCCGGGCTGATCACAGGAGGCCTGATGCTGGCAACAATGCCTCTTTTTGTTAACGGATCATTAAACACGGATGATGGATTATGGATCGGTTACACCGGAATGGTCATCGCATTGTCGCTCGTTTTTTTTGGAGTAAAATCGTTTCGCGATCAGCATGCCGGAGGCAACATTACGTTTGGCAAAGGCTTTATGATCGGAATGGGCATTACCCTTATCGCTTCGGTGTTTTATGTGATGGCCTGGGAAATCACATTCGCCCGCTCTGGCGAATGGTTTATGCAGAAGTGGAGCACCGGTGAATTGGATAAATTGAAAAGCAGCGGTGCCACGGAAGCAGAACTTCAGGTGGCCAAACAAAAATGGGACGAGTTTAGTCAGGTTTATCAAAATCCGCTGGTCCGATTTGGCATGACGCTGATGGAAATTTTTCCTGTGGGGTTACTCATCTCACTCATCAGTGCAGCACTGCTTCGAAAGAAGGATTTCCTTCCATCATCTAATCCAGAATAGTTAATTATAATAGTTAATCATAAGACCATGCAATCCAAAGCCAAAACCGTTAATGAATACATCGATTCGCTCTCTGATGAGCGAAGGCAAATCATTTCCGATATGCGCAAAGTCATTCTTAAAAATCTTCCGAAAGGATTTGAAGAAACGATGCAGTACGGCATGATCAGTTATGTAGTTCCACATACCATATACCCTGCTGGATATCATTGCAATCCTAAAGATGCTGTGCCATTCATCAGCCTGGCATCACAAAAGAGTCACATTGCAATTTATCACATGGCGATCTATCAGGGAGCCTTGAAGGATTGGTTTGCGAGTGCCTGGAAAAAAACGACCAACAAAAAACTGGATATGGGCAAATCCTGTATCCGGTTTAAAAAACCCGAGGATGTTCCTCTCAAATTGATTGGCGAATTATCCGGTAAGATCACACCAAAGCAATGGATTGAGTTGTATGAAAATACTTTTAGGAAATAATGATGAAGCGTGTAGCAGGAATGGTGGTATTTCTTAAACCACTGACTCCAAAAAATGAAGGGGTAGTATGGTGAAGTGCTCTGAAAGCAAATAACGATAGTGTTCTTTTACATTAAAACCAACGAGCACTCATTGTCTATTAATTTACCCTTTAGTACCTTCATCCCTAAATTAATATATTTTCTATGCAGTGGCGAGGAAGAAGACAAAGCGGTAATGTAGAAGATCAACGAGGTGGTGGAGGCGGAGGGTTACCCATTAAAGGTGGATTGGGTTTAGTGGTAGTGATTATTGTTATCAGCCTGATTACGGGTAAAAATCCATTATCGTTACTTCAACAGATTCCAATTGATAATGGTCCGTCTGTTTCTCAATCGGCTCCCTATCAGGCAACCCCGGAGGAGGAACTTTCACAATTTGTAAAAGTAGTTTTGGCAGATACGGAAGATGTTTGGCATCAACTGCTGACCGATTACCGGGAACCCACGCTTGTTCTCTTCAGTGGCAATGTGCAATCTGGTTGTGGTTCTGCCGATGCCTCCACCGGACCATTCTATTGCAGTGCCGATGAAAAGTTATATATCGATTTAAGCTTTTATGAAGACTTAAAAAATCGTTTTGGTGCCCCCGGAGATTTTGCACAAGCTTATGTGATTGCCCATGAAGTAGGTCATCATGTTCAGCATCTGATGGGCATTACCGATAAAGTACATGCTATGCGCGAACAACTGAGCGAAGAAGAATACAATAAACTCTCAGTTAAACTTGAATTGCAAGCCGATTTCCTGGCCGGAGTTTGGGCTCATCATGCCAACAACATGAACAACATGATTGAAGAAGGTGACTATGAAGAAGCCATGAACGCTGCCAGCGCCATTGGTGACGACCGTTTGCAAAAGCAAGCACGTGGTTATGTGGTTCCGGATTCATTCACACATGGCACTTCAGAGCAACGACAACGCTGGTTCAACAAAGGTTTCAAAACCGGAGATATCGAGCAGGGCGATACGTTTAATGCAACTAATTTGTAGAGATCATTTTGTTGGGTAAGATGCATCGGTGTATGTATCTTTGGTTTCGATGCAAACAACAGATCTTTATTTCTCTCCTTTGGCTCAGGTTTTACTCTTTGCTGTTGGTGGCATACTATTCGTTGCACTAGCATTGCTTACTTCGCGGCTCATTCGACCTGATCGCCCGAATGCTCAAAAGCTCACTTCTTATGAAAGTGGAGAAACACCACAAGGGTTAGCGTGGGTTCAATTCAATGTGCGGTTTTATGTGCTTGCCTTGGTTTTTCTTTTATTTGAAGTGGAAATAGTTTTTTTGTTTCCCTGGTCAACGGTTTTTGCCAATGAAGAATTGAACAATCAAACGGACGGCTCTTGGGGCTGGTTTTCTTTCTTTGAGATGTTAGTGTTTATTGTAATGCTTGCTATTGGTCTTGCTTATGTTTGGCGAATGGGCCATCTCGACTGGATAAAATCAAAACCTCAAATCTCGAACTATAAATCTCCGGTGCCTGCTCATTTCTATGAGGAGATCAATAAGAAATTTAAAAACACGAAACATCCAAAAGATTAATACGAACGATGAAAGGTTTGCTCGATCAGCAATTTGAGAATGGAGGAGTAATCATCATGAAAGTAGATGATTTGTTGAACTGGTCACGTTTGTCTTCTTTGTTTCCTATGACGTTCGGATTGGCATGTTGTGCCATTGAATTCATGAGCACAGGTAGCACCGTATACGACATGGATCGTTTTGGAATGGTGCCACGTGCTACTC
>JAYVTC010000016.1:0-9696 GCA_043774745.1 Cyclobacteriaceae bacterium
ATGCGTGAAAATCATTTCTTCAACACCGCCTTCCTCCGCAGCTCTTAAAATGGTTGGTGTGAAAATATTACTCAACGCTGTAGTGGCTGTATTAGCAACTCTAGAAGCAACGTTGGGAACACAATAATGAATCACATCATATTTACGAAAGACCGGTCTGTTCAGGCTTGTTATTTCTGAAGTAGCAATGCACCCACCCTGATCAATACTAAGATCAATGATTAATGAATCGGGTTTCATTTTACTTACCATTTCCTCTGAAACCACATGCCGCACTTTTCCTTTTTCGGCACGCAAAGCGCCTATTACTACATCTGCATTTTCAAGGCTTTGCCCCAAGGTAATAGTATCAATGGTCGATGTATAAAACTGATGTCCCAACGTGTGCTTGATTCTCCTGAGTTTGTAAAGATGGTTGTCAAAAACTTGTATTTCGGCTCCCAAACTTAGAGCCGCACGGGCTGCGTATTCAGCCACAGTTCCAGCTCCAATAATCACTACTTTGGTTGGAGGAACTCCCGTGATTCCACCTAAGATAATCCCCTTTCCTTTATTAACCGTACTTAAATACTCTGCAGCGATAAGCATCACCGTGCTTCCGGCAATTTCACTCATGGCACGAACAATGGGCATCCCCCCTACTTTATCTTCAATGAATTCATACGCTAAAGCAGTAACTTTCTTCTTAAGCAGGGCATTGACACATTCCGGTTTTAGATTACCCATTTGAAGGGCCGAAATTAACGTTTGGCCCGGTTTGAAATATTCAATCTCTTCTATTGTTGGAGGTTCAATTTTAAGAATAAAATCCGCCTTATAAACCTCTTCGACAGAGTAGACAATTTTAGCCCCCGCATCACTGTATTGCTTATCTGAAAATTTCGAACCCTCTCCAGCCATAGTCTCCACCCACACTTCGTGACCATTATTCACCAGAATGGCCACCGCATCAGGCGTGAGGCTTATTCGGTTTTCCTGTAAAGAAATTTCCCGTGGAAGGCCTATAAAGAAGGAACGCTTTCCCTTCTTCACTTTTAACATCTCCTCTTGTGGATAAAGGCTTGATTTAGCCAATGCTTCAAATCCGCTTTTCTTCTTGTCAGTCATGCCTGCGATAATATATTTTCCTTGTCAATGAATCATGAAGTTGAATGTGTACTTCGAAGTATTGATTGGGTAATAACTTCTCCAGTTTTTCGGGCCACTCAATCAAACATAAGTGTCCTGAGCTTAAGTATTCTTCCAGTCCAATATCAAATGCCTCTAATTCATTTTTTAAACGATACAAATCAAAATGATATATGACCTTATCATCGGTGATGCCATATTGGTTGATAATTGAAAATGTAGGACTAGCCACTGTGCCTTCAACGCCTAACTGATTTACAATCTGTTTCACCAAAGTTGTTTTACCTGCACCCATCTCACCTTTTAATAGCCAGACTTTAAGACCTTCACTTTGCGTAACCAATTCAGCAGCTGCCGTTGGTAAATCATCCAGATGAAGAGGGCCTGTGCCTATCACCTTCCACTCATCAGGCATTTTTCGAAGTTAATAAAATAAAAGGAATGATCATCTCTTCCAGACTTACTCCACCATGTTGAAAAGTATCCTTATACATGTTCACATAGTAGTTATAGTTATTTGGGTATGCAAAAAACTGATCTTCTATCGCAAAGACATAGGAAGTTGAAACATTCGTTTTAGGAAGAAAAAAGCGTTCTGGTTTTAAAGCCTCCATCACCTTGGCTCCCTCGTAGCCAAGATTTTTTCCTTGCTTATAGCGTAAGTTGCTGTTTACAGCCCTGTCGCCAATTATTTTAAATGGTCGCTTCACGCGGATGGTTCCGTGGTCGGTGGTGATGATCACCTTTGATTTCTTATCGGCTATTTTTTTAAGAATTTCAAACAAGGGAGAATGCATAAACCACGACTTGGTGATTGAGCGGTAGGCCGCTTCATCGGGAGCTAACTCCCGCACCATGGCCATGTCGGTTCGTGCGTGCGAAAGCATATCCACAAAATTGTATACAATCACATTCAGATCGTTGTGAAACAAATTATTAATAGAATCTGCCAGGTCACGCCCCTCTTCCAACTTTTTAATTTTGTTGTATGAAAACCGGATGGGCAAATTATTTTTCTTAATCTGCTTTGCCAGAAACTCATCTTCAAAATTATTCTTCGATTCGTCTTCGTCTTCACCCACCCATAATTCAGGATGAACTTTAGCCATATCAGAAGGAAGCATGCCTGAAAAAATTGCATTGCGGGCGTATGCTGTGGTCGTGGGTAAAATGGAATAGTATGTCTCTTCTTTGTCTACATTAAAATATTCTGACAACACAGGCTCAATCACTTTCCACTGATCATACCGCAGGTTGTCAATTAAAATAAAAAAAGTTGATTCCCCTGCCTTCAGCTCAGGAAAAACTTTCTTCTTCATGATCTGATGTGAAAAAAGAGGTTTCTCTATGTTGGGATTATTAAGCCAGTTTTCATAGTTGCGTTTAATGAACTTACAAAAATTCATATTGGCTTCTACCTTCTGCATATCCAATACCTCAGCCATATCCCGATTGTCTGAATCTTCCATTTGAAGTTCCCAGAACACAAGCTTCTTGTAAATATCCGACCACTGTTCGTGATTCATTTCATCCATGAAGGCCATGCTGATCTTCCTGAAATCCTGCTGATAGTTAATGTTGGTCTTTTCAATCACCAATCTTTTATTGTCCAATATTTTCTTAATGGACAAAAGAATCTGACTTGGGTTAATGGGCTTGATCAGGTAATCGTCAATCTTTGCACCAATGGCCTCCTCCATAATTTGCTCCTCTTCATTTTTGGTGATCATCACCACAGGGAGATTAGGTTTATTATTTTTTATAAGGGCAAGCGCCTCCAGGCCCGACATGCCAGGCATGTGTTCGTCAAGAAAGACCACATCAAAATGCTTGGCTTCACTTAATTCAACGGCATCTGAACCATTGTTTACAGGAGTTATATCGTATCCTCGTTGTGTCAGGAATAAAATATGGGGCTTCAACAAATCAATCTCATCATCGGCCCACAAAATGCTATATCTTTGCATGGAATTCGTTTAGAAAAATCTGTCTAAGTTACATTATAAACCTCAATCTTGCCCGATCGATTGAACAAAAAGAAAATCATTAATGACCCGGTGTATGGATTCATATCCATTCAGAATGAACTGATCTATGATTTGATTCAACACCCCTATTTTCAACGACTGCGATACATCAAACAGCTTGGGCTAAGCAACCTCGTTTATCCCGGAGCGCAGCACACGCGCTTTCATCATGCTTTAGGAGCGTTGCACCTGATGGATCGCGTGATCGAAAATCTGCGATTGAAAGGAATAGAAATCAGTAATCAGGAAGCGCAGGCAGCACTTATCGCTATACTCCTGCATGACATTGGCCACGGTCCTCTTTCTCATGCGTTGGAAGAAACTTTGTTACAAGAAGTTCATCACGAGAGTCTATCCTTTCTCTTCATGAAAACATTAAACAAGCAATTTCATGGTGAGTTGGAGTTGGCAATCAGTTTTTTCAGGAACACCTACCCTAGAAAATTTTTTCATCAACTGATCAGCAGTCAGCTTGATATTGACAGACTGGATTATTTGAAGAGGGATAGTTTTTTTACCGGTGTGATGGAAGGAACCATTGGTGTGGATCGAATCATTTCAATGTTATCCGTGCATAATGATGAATTGGTAGTAGAAGAAAAAGGCATATATAGTATTGAAAGTTTTCTTCATTCACGAAGACTCATGTACTGGCAAGTGTATCTTCATAAAACCGCTTTGAGTGCTGAACGTATGATTGTGAATATTATTCGAAGAGCTCAGTATCTGTTGCGGGCAGGTGAAGATCTGGTTGCCTCTCCGGCACTTAAGGATTTACTGACTAACTCCTATACAATTGAAGATTTCAGTAATAGGCCAGAATTGTTAGATGCCTTTGGTCAAATGGATGATCATGACATATGGGGAGCGATGAAATTTTGGAGGAATCATCCTGACGCTATTCTTTCAGGTTTATGTAATCGATTAATGGTTCGCGAATTGTTTCAGATTATATTAACTACCGATCCGATTCGTAAGAGCATGGTTGAAAAAGTAAGGCAGGAAATTCATCAGGTCTATGGAATTCTCCAGAACGAAACCAATTATCTTTATTCACTGGGCACAGTAAGCAACGAAGCCTATGTGTCCGGAGGAAAATCAATTAACATTCTTACCAAGCAGGGAGAAGTAATAGACATCGCTCTTGCCTCTGATCTTCCCAGCATCAAAGCGATCAGCAAAATCGTTGAAAAAAACTATTTATGCTGGCCCAAAAATGTATCTTTGTAAATGGCACTTTTCAAGATCGAACTGAAATTTATCATTCCAATATCTAATCACTCATTCAAAAATTATGGAGTTTAGCATCTCGCAAATTGCCGCCATGCTAGGCGGAGAAGTGACCGGGGATGGATCTGATAAGATCAGTATGCTTGCAAAAATACAAGATGCAAAAAAAGGGCAGGTCGCCTTCTTATCAAATCCTAAATATGAGCAGTTCATTTACACCACCAATGCAAGTGCCGTCATTGTAAAAAAAGATTTTCAAGCTAAGAAGAGCATTTCCTGTGCACTCATTCTTGTGGATGATCCCTACTCAAGTTTCACAACCCTGCTGGAGCATTATCATAAATTGATTTCGTTTCAGAAAATCGGAATAGAGCACCCATCATTTATTGGCGATAATTCGATTACGGGACCGAACATTTACCGAGGTGCGTTCTCCTACATTGGCAGTAATGTTAAGATTGGTGACAATGTAAAAATATACCCGCAAGTATTCATTGGCGACAATACCACTATTGGTGACAATACAATCCTGCACCCTAATGTAAAATTATATGCGGGCACCCAGGTGGGGGCAAATTGTGTAATTCATGCAGGCACCGTAATAGGAAGTGATGGATTTGGATTTGCACCCCAGGAAGACGGCACCTATAAGACCATTCCTCAATTAGGTAATGTATTGATTGAAGACAATGTTACCATTGGCGCCAATACAACCATTGACTGCGCAACCTTATTTGGTGATTCAACAATTATCCACAAGGGCGTTAAAATGGATAATCTGATTCAGGTTGCCCATAATGTTGAAATAGGAAAAAATACTGTTATCGCTGCACAAACAGGTATATCGGGGTCAACCAAAATTGGAGAGAATTGTGTCATTGCAGGACAGGTTGGAATTGCCGGCCATCTTGTTATAGCAAACAACACGAGCGTTGGGGCACAGGCCGGAATTGGTAAATCATTGACAGAAGAAGGGCAGCGGCTACTCGGCACTCCGGTTATTGATGTAAAGTCCTTTTTCAGATCCTATGCTGTATTTAAGCAATTGCCTGATCTTAGTTACAGGCTGAGGCAAATTGAAAAAATAGTGATCAGGGAAACCAGTCCTGTATCTGATACATCCGGCAACGGATCTGCTTCCTGAAGATCGTACTAAAGGACTTAAAAAAGCCTTTAAAATAGGCTTTTTTGACCGATTAAGGACTTTTTTGATAATCCCCATAATCCCGGTTAAATTTGCACACTTTTTTATTATGAGTTTAAACCATAAGCAGCAGACGATTAAGAAATCGGTAACGCTTTCCGGAGTGGGACTCCACACAGGCGTGCAAACGAACATGACTTTCCTTCCAGCAAAGCCTAATCATGGAATTAAGTTCCAAAGGATTGACTTACCTGGGTCTCCCATTATCGATGCCGACTGTGATCGTGTAGTGGACGTATCTCGCGGAACAACGATTGAGCAAAGCGGAGCTCGCGTGAGCACCATTGAGCACACTCTTGCTGCCTGCGTTGGCTTAGAGATAGACAATGTGCTGATTCAATTGGATGGCCCTGAAGCACCAATTATGGATGGCAGTTCAATTCAGTTTGTAAACGTGTTAAAAGAAGCAGAGACAGAAGAACAAAATGCGTTGCGCGATTTCTTTGAAGTTCAGGATAGCATCTTCTATCGTGAGGCCGCTCGCAATGTGGAGATCGCTGCCCTGCCATTAGATGATTATCGCGTTACTGTGATGATTGACTACAACTCTCCAGTATTAGGTAGTCAGCACGCTTCCATTACCAACATCCGTCAGTTCGAAAAAGAGATTGCTTCTTGTCGCACCTTTTGTTTTTTGCATGAACTGGAAATGCTCTACAAAAATAATCTGATAAAGGGTGGTGATTTGAATAATGCCATTGTTATTGTAGATCGTGTAGTTGAAGCACACGAACTTGATAGTATAGCGAAGATGCTTGGCAAACCTAAAGTAGAAGTAAAAAAAGAAGGCATTCTCAATAACATAGAGCTTCGTTATAATAATGAGCCCGCACGTCATAAACTACTTGACGTTGTTGGCGATTTATCGCTCGCTGGCCGTCCTTTAAAAGCACAGATTTTGGCAGCCAGACCTGGTCATGCCGCCAATGTGGCTTTTGCAAAAAAATTAAAAAAAGCAATGGCTGATGCCGATAAGAAAGGTGTGCCTCGCTACAATCCAAGTTTACCTCCGGTGATGGATATTAACCATATCGTTAATACACTTCCTCATCGTTATCCATTTTTGTTGGTTGATAAAGTTATTTACCTCGACCAGGAGACTGTATGTGGAATAAAAAATGTTACCATGAATGAGCCCTTCTTTCAAGGTCATTTTCCCGGCAACCCGGTAATGCCTGGCGTTTTGCAGGTAGAGGCAATGACACAGGTGGGTGGCATATTGGTACTTAACACCGTACCTGATCCAGAAAATTATTGGACGTACTTTTTAGGTATCGATGAATGCAGGTTTAGAAAAATGGTTTTACCGGGCGACACATTGGTTATACAATGCGATTTATTAGCACCAATAAAGAGAGGCATCGCTAAAATGAGAGGTCGGGCATATGTGGGCAATACGCTCGTTTGTGAAGGCACGATGACAGCAAGTATAGTACGAAAAGATTCATGAGTTATTCTCCCTTAGCCAACGTTCACCCAGAGGCGAAAATTGGCAATAATGTTATAATAGAACCCTTCGCTACCATTAAATCAAATGTGGTAATTGGAGACAATAGTTGGATTGGTCCCAATGCAGTAATTTGGGAAGGTGCCCGTCTTGGAAAAAATGTAAAAGTGTTTCCTGGAGCATCCATCTCAGCCGTTCCTCAAGATTTAAAGTTTGCCGGTGAGGATACAGAGACATTCATCGGTGACAATACCGTAATCCGGGAGTATGTCACTATTAGCAAAGGCACTTCGGATAAGTTTAAGACAATAGTCGGCAATAACTGCTTGCTTATGGCGTATGTGCACATCGCACATGATTGCACGGTGGGTAATAATTGCATACTTGCCAACACCGTTCAGGTGGCAGGCCATGTAACCATCGAAGATTGGGCAATTATTGGGGGAGCAAGTGCATTACACCAATTTGTGAAAGTGGGTGCGCACGTGATGATATCAGGAGGATCTTTGGTAAGAAAAGATGTTCCTCCGTATACAAAAGCAGCCCGCGAACCACTTACCTATGCAGGAGTCAATACTGTAGGTCTACGGAGAAGAGGATTCACTCCAGAAAAAATCAGCGAGATTCAGGAAGTGTACCGCTATATTTTCCTGAAAGGATTAAATAATTCAAAAGCCATTGATTTAGTTGAAAATGAATTGTCATATAGCGAGGAACGTGACTATATTATCTCCTTCATTCGCACCAGCGAACGTGGGGTAATGAAAGGATTCACCACCAACTCAGCCTCAGTTGAATGAGGATAACAGCTAAAAATCTAAGCAAACGATTTAATCGCGAATGGATTTTTAAAGACCTCAATTACGAATTTAGATCGCCCGGAATTTACGCCATTGTCGGACCCAACGGCTCGGGCAAATCCACATTATTGCAAGTGCTTTGGGGGCAAATGGTGCCGAGTGCAGGCTCCATTATTTATAATTCCAATAATCAGGAAATTGCTCAGTCTGACTTTTATCAACAAGTGTCTATCGCTACACCTTACATGGACTTAATTGACGAGTTTACATTACTGGAAATGGTGAAATTTCATTTTTCTTTTAAGAAAACCCGCGACAATAAATCCATTGAAGAGGTGATGGAGTTGTTAGAATTAAATCATGCACGTGATAAAGCGATCTCTAACTTTTCTTCGGGTATGCGTCAACGATTAAAACTAGGTCTCGCTTTTTATTCAAAATGCAGCGCTTTATTTCTTGATGAGCCCACCACTAATCTGGATCGGAAGTCAATCGATTGGTATAGTAAGCACCTCGAACAAGTTTTGGAAACGAACCTGATTTTCATTGCATCCAATCAGGATCACGAATATCCGACCCAAGCTCAAAAAATTGATATTTTAACCTATAAAAAGGGTTACTGAGGCTTGAAATGTCCCATTAAAACCTGAAATTTGTAACAATAGTTTGAACGCCATTTTTTTACCAATTCCAATTTCCTTAAGTTTAAATTGTTTTAAAACCATTACGCGATGAAAGTATTTCGAATTCTCTCACTTCTTGGCTTGGTTGCCATTCTACTCACCTATTCCAGTTGTGGAGGTGATGATCCAACTTCAGATTCTGTATCGGACGTTCAACTAGGAAAGCTTTCAAAAACATGGAAAATAAATACGGTTACTTTGGATGGTGTAGATAAGAAGGCTGACTATGCCGCTTTCCAACTTGTTATGTCAGGCACAAAAGGAAATACCTCTTTTGGCTACAGCACATCAGGAAGACCTGCATTAAGCCCTTGGAAGGCTAGTGGAAGCTGGGAATTTGGAACTCCTGTAGAAACACAAATAATCCGTGATAAAACAACTGCTGATGAATTGGCAATGACCTATGCAGTGACTGAAACTACTCTTTCAATTTCATTTACTTTTAATGGTCCAGGATATTCCCGCACCGGAGTAGTAAAAGGTCAGTGGATATATACCTTCAAACTTTGATTTCAGATTACTTCAAAATATAAACCCGGTCGAATAGCCGGGTTTTTTTATTTTAGTATAACTACGGTTATCCCATCTCCACCTCGCTCCACATGTTCATCAGCGAGTGAAACAATTTGTTTTACTTTCTTCAAATGATCTCTTACTACTTTCCTCAATACTCCTTCGCCTTTGCCATGCAAAATTTTAAGCTGGGATTGTCCAAGTAAAATGGCGTCATCAATAAATTGATCTAAAACAGAGATCACTTCCTCCACGCGCTTGCCACGTATATCCAACGTGCTCACAAAGGATGATTGTTTTCTCATGACATCAACTCCCATTGACCTGGCTCGTGTAGTGGTCGGATTTACTTCCACTAAATCGCTGCGAATAAGTCTTTTGATTTTAACCGTTGACCGTAAGTCACCAAATTGAACAATTGCACTGTCATCTTTAATGGAGAGCACAGTACCTGTAACTTCCTGTCCAATCAAACGGACCTTGTCTCCTTCAACAATGTTTTCCTTCTTCCCTTCAACTTCTTTTGAAGGTGTTTGAACCTTGGACACCAAAGTTTGTAAACCCTGTCTTACTTTTTTCGTCTCCTTCTTCTCGGCCTTGTTTTCACGAATATGTCGTATCGTTTTCTCTATCTCCCGGTTTGTTTCCCTCAATAATAAAGAAG
>JAYVTC010000017.1:0-105293 GCA_043774745.1 Cyclobacteriaceae bacterium
CGACCGCAATTTAGCCACATTTAATGATTCCGTAGCTCAGTTGGTAGAGCAATACACTTTTAATGTATGGGTCCTGGGTTCGAATCCCAGCGGGATCACCACTAATGAAATGAAGCCCTTGTTGATCAACAGATTAGCAAGGGTTTTTTCTTTTAGGGTAAGCGAAAGGGTAAACTACATGAAAATACAATGATTCTTTACCTTCCGGTTTACTGCAAATTTTAAATAAAAAATTATAGCGGCATTGTTTCCAATAATTCCAAGCCTGAAAAATTCGATTAAGCAACTTCCTTTTGATAAAGATATTTTTGAAATTCAATGAATAACGTACTAATATCTGCAACTTCTCCCAACATCACTTTCGCATCTTCCAATGATTGATATTTATTGGTTAGAAGGATTGGTAACTTCTCTTGGTCGAGTTCTTCTACACCAGTCTCAACATATTTGCTCAGGACAAAATCAATGAACTCTTTTTGCCTATCATTCAGCAATACAAATATTGTGGCTCTGGTGGCTGCAACCCTTGCTTCTCTGGTCATCGGTTTAACGTCACTATTGAAGACATATTCTAATACATCAAACAAATCACTTTTTTCAGCATCGACTAATTTCTGAAGTACCGATAACTCTTCTTTGCCAAAACCAGCTTCATCTAACTTCTCTAACAATGTTCTTCGGGTGAGAGGGTTACTCCAGATTGTACGCAATTCTTCTTCGCTCTTAAATAATTTTGGTAGTTCACCGAACAGGTTATTTAAAAACTCTTCTGCAGAAATCGGTTTACCATCAGCACTCCAGAATGAAGTGGAAGTCATGTGCTGAATTTCACGCTCCTTACCATCTCGCAATTTTATTTTTATACGCTTTCTCTTTTTGCCTCCATCATCTTCAGCAGGTTCTTTCGGCTCTTTTGGGGTGTACGTTCCTTTCGGCTCTTGTACCACGGACGGTTCTAATGGTTCACCGTCCCACTCAGGGTCTGCAAAATGATGGTAAGCATCTACAAAGTCATATATGGTGAAGAACTCTTTCCCTTCAAATAATCGTGTACCTCTTCCTACAATCTGTTTAAATTCTATCATTGAATTTATAGGACGCATCAAAATAATGTTTCTTATGTTTCGTGCATCCACTCCAGTTGATAGTTTTTGAGAGGTGGTAAGAATGGTTGGTATTGTTTTCTCGTTGTCCTGAAACTCTCTTAAAGCCTGTTCACCAATCTCTCCATCATTTGCAGTTACTCTCACACAATAGTTCACTTCGACAGGCTCAGTGCGAGTGGGTTTATTGTGGTATTGGTTGACTAAATCACGAACAGCAGCAGCATGGTCTTGTGTGGCACAGAAAATAATTGCTTTCTCACTCTGGTTAGCGGTATCCATGAATATTTGAACTCTCTTGGCTTCCCGTGCCTTTATCTCAATAATTCTGTTGAAGTCTGATTCTTTATATAGCTTACCCTGTACTAATTCTTCTTCACCTTCTACTATCTGGTCATCACTGGTATACACATAATCATCAAGCGTTGTTTGTATGCGCTTTACTTTGAAAGGCGTTAAGAAGCCATCGTTGATCCCTTCTTTCAAAGAGTAGACATAAACTGGTTCACCAAAGTATTTGTAGGTGTCAACGTTGTCTTTTCTTTTTGGTGTTGCGGTTAAACCTAATTGTACCGCTGGAGAAAAATATTCCAGAATTCCTCTCCAATTACTTTCATCATTTGCACCACCTCGATGACACTCATCAATAATGATGAAATCAAAGTAGTCTGGTGGATATGCACCGAAGTAGGGTGTGCCTTCGACAGGCTCAGGCACCGAGACTTCGACAGGCTCAGGCACCGAGCCAGGCTCAGGCACCGATTGCTCGGACTTATTTTTAGAGAGTTGTTTTAGCTTTTCAAAATCGCCCTGGATAAGGGCTATTTTTTTTGCTCTACTCCATTTCTGTATTTGTTTCTCCCTTTTAAATGCTGCATCTATTCTATCGAATGTTTCATAATATACAAGCCTGACTGGAAGATGACTTGCCGTAAAATTTGCCCCTTCTCCGTTCTTGTGTTGTTCAATTCGCTGTGCTAATTTTTTTGTGCTACCTGTATAAAAGCTTCCATCAGCACATTGAAGAATATACATGTATCCAAACGCTTTATCTCTTACCTCTATTTCCGGAAAGATAATTTCTTCATGTTGCTCTTCAATAGCAGTGGGTGAGCCTGTTATAGCGGAGGGTGAGCCTGTCGAACCCCCGCTCATAAAGGTTTGAAAAATAGTAAAGAATATACTTCCATTAGTAGGAACACTTCCTCTCTTACTTATTTCATTCGGCTTTATTCTAACTAAAGCATCTTCAGGAAATGCTGAGAAGGCATTATAGGCTTGGTCTGCTAAAATATTTCTATCAGCTAAAAAGAGTATTCTTGGTCTTCTTGGGACGTAGTCTGAGTTTGCCGAAGACAAGTTCCATCGGGTTTGAAATAGCTTCCATGCAATCTGAAAGGCTATGGCTGTCTTTCCTGTACCTGTAGCTAATGTGATTAGAATACGGTCTTTATTATTGGCAACTGCCTCTAATGTATTCTTTACTGCTATCTCCTGATAATAGCGTAACTCCCATGAACCACTTTTGTCTTCAAAAGGAACTGCTGCAAATTTATCTCTCCAGTCATTTTGTTCGGCAAAGGTCTTATTCCACAACTCATCTGGAGAAAGGTAATTAGCAACCAATCCCTCTGCACCCGTTTTCATGCAGATGCTATAGATTTCTTTTCCGTTGGTGGCGTAGGTAGTTTCTATTTTTAATTTTCCGGCATACTGTTTGGCTTGTGCCACACCCTCGCCTACTGCCAGTTCATCGCTCTTGGCTTCAATTACTGCTAACTTGATTCCTTTATAAACCAGTACATAATCTGCAGTCAACTTCTTTGACCTTACTCCACCCGTCTGGATTCTGCCAGCCGTAATGTTATATTCCCGAAGAACTTTAGAGCCTTCTATCACGCCCCAACCACATTCCCGTAGTTTGGGGTCTATTCGTTCTGCTCTGGTTTCTGCTTCATTCATAGTTAATAAAGGTCACGATAAAATTCACTTCCAAGCGCTATTGCCCCTCCATCCACCTGACTTAATGCATGAATCACTTTTAGTTTCAATTCTTCACTGTAGTCTTCTTCGTTTATTATAGATGTAATGATTTCAAACAATAAATCTTTATCAATAATATTATCAGCAACGGTTACCGCAATGTTTTCCATTTCAATGATGAACTTATCAACCATACTTTCTAACCCATTAACCTCAAGAAAGAATGCTCCCATTGCAATGGATGTTCTTTTGTTTCCATCATTGAAAGCATGAAATTTATTAAAGGAAAAAACCAAGTGAGTTAACTTCTCTTCAAAACTTGGATAGTAATCATCATTTTGAATATGATTTAATGGACTATCTATATTACCATATTCCTTTATTCCAGAACGACCACCTGAAATTTCGATGATTTTGTCATGAATTTTAATGGCGTATTCCGCTGTGAAATAGATAAGTTCCATACTCAGCGGTCTTTTAAGCGTTTGAATACTTCCTTATTGTCTTCCAATCGCTTCTCTAAATCCATGCTTCGCTCTCCTAAAAATTTATCAAAGTCATCAGCACTTACTTCATTTACATAATCTTTTAATTTCTCATGAAGAGCATCTCTAAAAGCTAAATCTCTGCTTGCCATCAGGCTTCTGGCTTTTTCTTGTAGTGGACTGATGAATGCTTCCATCACAGATTCAAATTCATTGAACAGCAGATGGGCTTCTGATAATGTCAGTCTTCTGCCAGCAGCTTCTGATTTCTTTCCTAAAAAATCGGCATATCCGTTTTCATATCCAGAAATTAAATCAAGCACTTCAGAATACATGGTGCTTCTGACGCTTTCTTTACTATTAAGCTGTAAAATTCTTCTGTACTCTTTTGCATTCTCTTTGAAAATGCTCTTATAGATTTTGTCAGTTAACTGGCTGTACTTGAATTTGTTTTTCTCAACATACCTATCAATGGCATCGGTGAATTCCTTTCTGTAATTGTATTCACGAATAGCACTTGGAAGAAACTCCTCTTCTCGCTGATTGATAAACTTGGTTTTCCCTCCTAATTTCTTGTTAAGAACATCAATGACTATATCTAAAATAGCAGAACGCAATTTTTCTGCCCTCTCTGAGCCCGTTAACAGCATGCCGATATTGAGGAATGATTTATATGTAAAAACCGCCATTCTAGCAGTTTTGCTCAAACTATCCACCTCATTTTCAGTCAGTTGGTCTATGATCACGACATTTGTGTCGTGATCATGTGCACCCGCATTTGAAGCAGCCTGATAATCAGCCCATTGATCTTTAAAAGCCTTGAGCCGGGCGCCCGTAAAAAGCTCGTACCCCGATTGCTCCAGCTCAGCCCTGTGATTCTCCAAAAGCCTGTCGATTGTTCTGATGTCTACCTCGAAATAGCTGGCTAATTGTTGCTTGGTGAAACGGTATTTGCCCTCAAACTTTAACCCATAGAACCCCACCTGCTCATAGACTTCCTGAATAGCAGTATTGTTATTGAGAATGTTCTTCCTGTCAATTAGCGAATTAGTTAAGTCTTTACTCATCGTCTGAATTAAGATTTTTAGGATTTGATGATTTTAGGATTGTTCTTGATGAAGTCTTTATTGTCGGGGTGATTTACATTATACACCCTTTTAAATTCAAGACTTTTTGCTCCAAAATTTATCAGTAATCCTATGGGTAGATTATATGCCTGGCAGTAATTCATTGCTTGTGCCAAATGAACTTCTTCCAATTTTATTAGTGCTTTTAGTTCTACCATTATGATTTCTTCTACAAAAAAATCAACCCTTCGTGTGCCAATACCAATACCTTCATAAAAAATAGACATTTCCATTTCACGTTGAAAGCTCAAATCTTGTTTTTCCATTTCAATAGCCAAAGCCCTTTGGTATATCACTTCCTGAAAACCATTGCCCAAAGTACTATGAACTTTCATTGCACAGCCAATTATCTTATGTGTTACTTCTTCGTGTTTCATTTTGCTTTCTTCTTAATCTTATCATCCTTTAATTGTCTGAATTAAGATTTTTAGGATTAGATAATTTTAGGATTTTATCGCTGTGTTGTTATTCTTTTCCATGATCTTATCATCCTTAAATCTTAAAAATCCTAATTCAGACCACCACTGAAGGCTTTTTGAAGAATGGATTTCTTCAACTCTTCCAAATCATCAATCTTCTTTTGGTAGATGGCTTCTAACCTTTTGGTTTCGGTTGATACCATTTCAATTTCATTAACAATTTTATTTTGAATTAAAATTGAAGGGCATTTGATAGGGAATTCCCTTACTTCCTTTACATTCAAATTCGGAACACCTGAACTACTTATGCTTTTTTTAGCGATAGCTTTAATAAGTGGTGAATTCAAATAATATTTTAAGTAATAATTATTTAGCTTATTCGGCTTAGGCTTAATTAAAGTCAAACTCACATAAACACTAAACTCAAAGTCGTGTTCAACAACTCCCGCTTCGCCAAACTTTGAACCAACTCTTGAATATAAAATATCTCCTTTAGACGGCTTGTTTTTCTTGGTAAGTTCTTGATGAAACTGCTTTGAAATATATCTATACTTATCTAAAACAACTTCGCCATCCCTAACATTTTGGGCTGATAAAAATGGAACACCAGCACTTTCATCAACATACTTTGGAGTTGATGCTACACCGCAAGTTATTAAGTCGCACAAATCTTCAAATCGATATTCTTCCCACCCCTCACCTTTATTCTCAAACACCCCTTGCAAATAACTCTCAAAAAGTTCCTTAGCGTTTTTAAGGTTTTGTTCGGCATTATTTCGACTTCGCTCAATAGCCGAAAAGCACTCGTCTAAAATGGAAACAATGCGTTGTTGTTCGGGGAGGGATTGCGGAAAAGCTATTTTAAAATTGTTTTCTAAAACAGTTCGTGCTAATTCGGTTTGTCCACTTGCTCCCGCACCACTATTTTCAATTTCATTTTCTATGAATATCATCGCCCAACCAAAAAAATCGAGAAAGAATTTATCCTTCAAAGGTCGGACAATAGAGATGTGAGAATCAACAGTTACTCTCTCGTTTGGTAAATCACGCACTTGAGCAACACGCCCTAATGTACCTTCTCCAGTTGAATTTACTAAAACATCACCTATTCTAATATATTTATCATCATTTACACCTTTATTGACTTCATCATGCTTTCTTGAAGGCTGAAAATTTATTTTATGGTCTCTAATACATTTCTGATTTAATACAATCACACCTTTTTTCTCAACATACTTTGGCGAAATACCACGACTGATTTTTTCGCAAACCTCCCCTAAATATTTTATTTCCCAACCCTTCGGCAGGGTCAGGGCATCGCCTTTATGGTAGCTGAGTTTATTGAAGCTCATATCAGTTCCAAGATTGAGTTCATTATACTTTCTACTGAGCTTTTGTTTAGCTTAGAAAAGGCAAACCATTTTTTACCCAAATCTTTTAGCGATGCACCTAAGTGATATACTTCTTTGTTGTCAACAATCAAAAAGCGGTCGTGGCTTTGGGTGAAGGTTTTTACTTGAAAGTTGCCGTATTGTTCATTGGCTTTCTCTACATCCAAGGTAATTTGTCTGCTTATCGTTTTGGTGAGTAACAGCACATTTACGCTCTTTTTCTTTTTGGCTAAATGGATCAGCGTGTTTTCATTTATATAATTATCAATCAGCACAAGGCTATGCTTTGCGGAGCGGATAATGCGGGAAGCCAATGCGTAAGCGTCAAACACTTGTCCGTCAAAGAATACACCCTGGGTAGGAATTACATCTTTACTTTCCAGGGCTTTGAAAACCTGTTCAAATTTCTGGTCGGTTTCTGATTGCTTACGTTCTATGCCTTCCATCCGCTGCAACAAGCCGCTGTGAATGGCTATGAGTTTACGCATTTCTACAAAGGCATTGATAATCTGAATGCTGACCTTTACGGCCGTTTCACTGTGCAAAACCGCAGAGAGCATGGCCACGCCTTGTTCGGTAAAGGCATAGGGCAAATACTTGATGTTTTGTCCACGTTTCGTGTTCAAGGTCACAATTTGTGACCTTGAACCTGAGGTCACATTTTGTGGCTTCAAGAGACTAAACCTGTCACTATCTGAGACCAGTTCATTTACTTCATCTACGGTAAGTTGAAAACGAAACTGCTCAGGAAACCTTTCTATGTTTCTTTTAACAGCTTGATTTAAAATCTTGGTTTCCACTTGATACATTTCCCCTAAATCGCGGTCTGTCATTACCTGTTGTCCACGAATAGTGAAAATTCGATTTTCAATGTGCTTTTTCGATATGGTTACTTCTTCACTCATATCAGACTATTGATGGTGCTTAGGATTTCCGCACTCTCTTCATCCAAGGCTTTCATTTCATCTAAAATCTCATTTGGTGAACGTAGTCGAACCGCTTCTTTCTTATTGGGGTTTTTGGCACTGAGGTCGTAAGTAGCTTCGGCCCCATTCGACAAGCTCAGGGGCCGAATGTCTACGTTCCAGGAGTTTTCGGTTTCTGGTCCTTCAGTCGCTGAGGTTCTTGAAGTGTAAAGTTTTACAAAATCCGCTAAATCATTTTCATTGAGCGCATTTGTTTTTCCGAGGTTGCGATCTAAGTTAAGCTGATAGAACCATACCTTTCTGGTAGGCACTCCCTTTTCAAAAAACAAGACTACGGTTTTCACGCCCGCACCTGTGAATACACCAGCAGGTAAATCCAGTACCGTGTGCAGGTTGCATGATTCCAGTAAATGTTTTCGCAAACTAATGGAAGCGTTATCGGTATTGCTTAAAAATGTATTTTTTATAACGATACCTGCTTTGCCATTTACTTTCAGAATTTTTATAAAGTGTTGCAAAAACAAGTAAGCGGTTTCTCCTGTCTTAATCGGAAAATTCTGTTGCACTTCGGCTCTTTCCTTTCCACCAAAAGGTGGATTGGCCAGCACAATATCGTGTCTATCTTTCTCTTGTATATCGGCAAGATTTTCCGCTAATGTATTGGTGTGAATAATATTGGGTGCTTCAATACCATGAAATATCATGTTCATGATACCAATGATATACGCTAATCCCTTTTTCTCTTTGCCATAGAATGTGCGCTTTTGAAGAATCTCAATATCCTTCGTAGTTAACTTTTCAAGTTTCCCTTTACTGTGTCGCATGTAATCGTAGCCTTCACACAAAAAACCCATGCTACCGCCAGCACCATCATAAACACTGTTGCCAATTTTTGGGTCAACGACTTTTATGATCGTTCTGATCAATGGACGAACCGTATAGTACTCGCCACCATTACGACCCGCATTGCCCATGTTCTGAATTTTACCCTCATACAGGTGGCTCATTTCGTGCTTCTCAGCGTTGGTTCTAAATCGTAGTTGATCGATCAGGCTAACCACTTCACGCAGGTTATAACCGCTTTGTATGCGGTTTTTCAGTTCGCTAAAAATCTCACCGATCTTGTATTCAATGGTATCAGCACTTTCAGCATCCGTTTTAAATTTCTTCAGGTATGGGAATAGTTTCTGGTCAACAAAATCTTTGAGGTCATCACCAGTCATGGCTTTATGATGATCTGGTTCAACAAGCTCACCATCTACCATCTTTGTTTTGGCGCTCGGTCCTTGGGCCTGTCGAAGGGGCATTGCCCAAACATTCCATTGGTATTCGGGAGCAATAATGCTCTTGTATTTCTTACCCGTTAGTTCGGCTGCTGTCTTCTTATCTTTTTCCAGATCATCCAGATACTTCAGGAACAACACCCAAGAGGTCTGCTCCACATAATCCAGTTCACTGCCACAACCCGCATCTTTATGCAGAATATCGTCTATGTTTTTAAAGGTCTGTTCGAACATTATTTCGGTGTTTCATTTTAAATCCTACATCCTCTTTCATGCGTATTTACAATAAGTAGTCAAGATATAAAGAAAGCGTCAACCCTACAATTCAGGCTGCATTCCGCATTTTTGTACAGTTCTTCCTGATGTTCTTTACTTTTATGAGCCGTATTCTTTTTTTTCTGAAGTTTGTCTTAGCGGAGTTGAAATACCTGAAGACAGGTTCAATTCTTTCATAATCTTTAATTTGATGGCAAAAGTGATAGTAAACTGCCCTACCAACTTGTTTTCGTCTTTTCTTAAATACAAGACTAGCTGATCGTTATTGAAAACTTTCTTATGAGGAAGAATCTTGAAGATAAAATCGGACAGCGTAAAAAATTCAGAGCTGTATTTACCCGCTTTGGAAAAAAGGTCAATTATAACGGTTATACCGATATCACTATCCTGCTCACCAACATCGTGGATACTGAGACCAACTTAGTAGTAACGGATCACCATTGGTTTGCATATACTAAAGGATTTGAGAAAGCTCCTTTAAAGGAAGGTGTCACCATTGAATTTGAAGCGAGGGTAAAAAAGTACAAAAAAGGATACATTAACCGGGGTCTCTCCATCAATAACCGGCAAACGGATTACAAGCTAAGTCATCCCACCCATATACGGGTAATCCATAACACGACACCAGAACACTAACACCTATCACCCGATTGGTTTATTCTTTCTACCTCCAATTGCCTGAGAAGAAACTCTTTTCAAAAACATTGGCACAAATAATTGAATTGGTCCATTCGCTTTCGCTAGTTGGGGGCCGGACAGCAACTCTTTGATCAACCAAAATATGATCGTGCAAAAAATTTGCACCCGTATTAGGAACCTTAAGTTTAAACTGGAGTTTTGTTTACTTTTTTGCGAATATAGGTTACGTTTTATAAACAGTATGAAAGATACTCCTCCATAAAATGAATTCGGCACAACCTCAGGCCAGGTGAATAGACGGATCGTTGGTAGCTATGATCTCTAAAGGACTTTAATCTTTCTCATTAGATTATCTTTATACGTTCCGCTTATCGGAATAATCCTTTTATTAATCTCAAGGTTATTCGGATCGATGTTAGTGATCTTTGAGATATTAACTACATATGAACGATGAACTCGTACAAACTTCCCATTATCTAATTTATCTTCTAACTTCTTAAGTGTGGAGTAAACCGTATGAGTTTTTTCTGATGTCTGAATTTTTATATAATCGCCAAACGCTTCTATCCATAAGATCGAGTCGAGCTCTAACTTTAAAAGTAAAGAGTCAATTTTAACAAAAAAATTATCTTCACTTTGAGGTCGGTCGGTCGGTCTATTTCGATTAACCAATGCCTTATTTATTGCCGTCAAAAACCTTGAATAATCCTTTAGGGGTTTTACCAGATAATCAACTACGGAAAGGTCGAAAGCGGTAATGGCATAGTCAGGGCTTGAACTCACAATGATTACATTGGGCATGTAGGGAAGTGATTTTAACATTTCAATCCCACTCATTTTGGGCATCTCAATATCCAGGAACAAAAGATCGACAGGGTGTGTCATTAACCATGGGATAGCATCCGATGCTGACGAGAATTTTATTGTCGATTCAAAGAGCCCAGAATCATCTATTAGCCTTTCGAGGATTGCTTGACTGAGTAAATCATCATCAACAATGGCACTGGATAACTTTTTCACAATTAAAGCATAGGTAGTAAAAATGTCTTAAAATTCCATATTGCTAAACAAGAATAATTTCTAATCCATGTGTTCTAAACCTTTGTATTGAAAGTAAATTGCGTAAACAGTGCTTCGTGCGGTACATCAAATACGAATTGATCACCTGCAAATTGATTTTAAAATATTCGCTGGATCTATCGTTTTTGCAGACTTTGTTTTGAGTATTGAAGTAACCTTGCCAAACCTCTGCTTTACCGAGTAGAAATCTCAAGTCATCTAATAAAGGGTCTCTTTGAGTCCTCTAGCGTCTACTTTTGTAATAACACAAGAATGATTTTCATGAAATACCCGTTTGCCATTATTTACTTTACCCTGTTTTGCACTACCCTTTTAGCTCAACGTGTGAGCCAGAATAGTACAACCGTTGATCATTATCTCCGTTTGGCAAAACAGAACCAAGAGGCGGGCGACATCAAAGAATCAACCCGTTATTTAAATGAAGCCGCAACTCTTGTATGGGAACAAAAGAATTATCCTGATGCCATACACTATTTCAATGAATCAATACAGCTCAATCAACAAATAAACAACGAGAGCGGTATTTCCAAAATTCAAAGCAACTTAGGAATGATCTATTCTGATATGCAGCAATACGATGAATCGCTTACTCATTTTCAACAGTCTCTGGTGTTCAGAGAAAAACTACAAATAAAACCAGAGATAATTTCCTGCCGGGTTAACATGTCTGTGATTTTAAATAATTTAAAACGACACCAGGAAGCAGCTCAAAATCTTGAGAAGGCCTTAGAGTTGGCTACTGAGATGAATGATGCCGCACAAATGAAGAGCTGTTATGGCATGCTGGCAGAAACGTATGAGAAGATAGGAGATCATGAACGAACAACCCATTACTTCAACTTATACCGCACGTTTCATGAAATGATTCAACGCAACCTCATGAAAGAGGCGAAAAAGGAAACAGAACAAGCACAACTTCAAGTATTACAAACTGAACTTGAAAATAAAGTAAAGGAGGTAGAGTTATTGAAGAAATCACAAGAGCTTTATCAAACCGAGCGCCAACTAAACGAGGTAAGCACAGAAGCTTTATCGCTGATTAAGAATAATACTAAGCAGGAACTCGCACTCAGTTTGCTTGAAAGGGAATCTGAATTGAGTGCTTCCAAAATTCAGCAGGCCGAAGAATCCAATCAAAGACAACAGCGAATTATTATTATCGGAGGCATAGAGCTAACCGCCATTTTGGCTTTGTTGCTTGTTTGGTATTTCAACCATCAGAGTAAGAAAAAACTACTCGCTCAGCTTTCTGAGCAGTCTCAAAAAATATCTTCCTTAACCAGGCAACATGAATCACTTGTTAGCGCTAAGTCATTGTCCATTTAACTCCACGTATCTTAATATGAAATTTTTTTACACGCTCTGTTTTTTCCTCATCAGCCTTTTAGGCTTTAGCCAGACTCAACCAGACTACCCAAAAAAAACTCATGTGGATAGCTTGGGAAGATATTACCAACAAGCCTCTCTTCCCGTTTATATTATGATTGCCACATCCCCGGATGGCAAAACAATCCCGCTGCAGCCAACAGCAAAAAAAGAAATTTATCTGGAGGGCCACGGGCCGCATGCACTAAAACATCAGAACAATACAACTGGAAAAGAAGATGAGTTTATGATTTATGCTGACGGCCTTGCACCCATTACCTCATCTTCTTTTTTGAATGCTCCCATCTATAATTCCTCAAAAGTATTCTACGGCCCTGGCCTCTCAGTCACACTGGCAGCAAAAGATGAAATGTCGGGTGTAGAAGATGTCTATCACTCCGTAAATGGTGATGGGTATACTAAATACAAATCGATTTCCTTTGCAAAGGAAGGGTCGTACACGTATAATTATTATGCAGTGGATAAAACAGGCAACACAGAGAAAGCAAACACGAAATCATTTACTGTAGATCTTACCGCTCCAATTACCTACCATCATATCATTAGTATTTCATCAGAAAATATTATTTCCACTACTTCCTCTATCTATCTTACTACTTCAGATTCACTTTCTGGTGTGTCGAAAACATTTTACAAATTTGATAAAGAGCCCTATAAAACCTACGTAGGTGGAAATATCGCTTTCCAAAGTTTGCTGGATGGCGAACACACGCTCACCTATTACTCTATTGATCATGTTACTAATAAAGAAGTAGAGCAATCTTTTAAATTCTATTTAGACAAAACAGCTCCCATCATGTCGGCTGATGTTTTAGGTGACAAATTTCTGGTTGGCGAAAAAGTGTATTTTTCAGGTAGAACCAAATTAAAACTTACCGCTGTAGACAATAAATCTGGCATTAAGAAAATACTCTACTCCATTAATTCAGAACCTTTTGGTCAGTACACGGAGCCATTCTACTTGCCTGGCAAATCCGGTTATCACACCGTTAAATTCTATGCCGTAGATAATACGAGTAATACCGCCAATGACGATTTTAGTCATACTGTTGGCGTGGTATATGTTGACTTAACCGGGCCAACCATATCGCAAGGGTTTGTTGGACCAACGTTTATTCGTGCCGATACAGTTTTTATTAGCCCTAAAACAAGATTGAGTATCTTGGCCACTGACCCTGAAGCCGGGTTAAAAAATATCACCTATATATTAAATGGTCAAGGTGAAGAAAAGACGTATAATTCATCACAACAAATTGATATGTCTGCGGCATCAGGCTTCCAATCTTTCGACTACTTTGGGTATGACAATGTAAATAACAAGAATTCTAGACATTCATTTTTCATAGTCGATAACAAAGGGCCTGAAATCGGATATCAGTTTAGTGTTGCAGCGGCTAGTGGAAAAGTGCCTTCCTACACCAGTATATTTCTTTCTGGAACAGATGCGCAGGTTGGAGCCGATCAAATCAGATATACCATTAATGGTGGCAAAGAACAACCTTACATTTCACCAATAAAAGGTTTTGTAAAAGACAAAAAGTATGTGATTAAAATATTTGCCAACGATTTGTTGGGAAATACTTCTACTGAAGAAATCAATTTCATGACCGACAGGTACTGATCGATTATAAACATGACTCTATTAGAACAATGAAATTGACGTCCATCAAGACCAGGAACATTTATATCATATTCTTAACCTCTATTTTAGCGGTAGTTGTTGGCACGCAAATAATTATCCAGATCGGTTTGAATAAACAAAATGACGATGCCGCTCACATCAATTTAGCGGGACAGCAATTATTGTTGAGTCAACAAATTTCAAAAGTCATTTTATATATCGACTATGCCAACCGGCAAGGGGCATTGAATAAAATAAATGGCAACTTAGATACACTCGCCCAACTCTTGATAAAGTGGAAAAGCGGATACAGCAAATTATTGATTAGCGCACAATCATCCCAAAACTCGCCCAGAATTGATCAAATGCTCAGGGAAAATGCCAATCGATTAGACACCATTTTAGTTGCGTGCAAGGCTATGATTGAAAACCCTTATTCACTCACCATTCAAACTTCTGTGAGTACTATAATGAATATGGAGCAGCCTTTTTTAAAAAATATGAATGACATCGTTAACGTTTATCAACTAGAGGCTGAGGAAAAGTTGTCGTCTTTAAAAAGAATTGAAATTATTCTATCCATCATAACCTTAATCATTCTTGCCCTTGAGTTTATTTTTATTTTCTACCCATTACTTAGCCGCCAGCACCGTGATAATAGAAAACTGCTGACCCTAACCCAGGATTTAAAAACTGCGCGTGACAAAGCCGAAAATGCCACACGCGTTAAATCTGATTTTCTATCGAGCATGAGCCACGAAATCAGAACACCTCTAAATGGTATTATTGGTTTTAGTGATCTGCTTATGAACACTAAGTTGGATGAAACGCAGCGCCAATACATGGCAACTGTCAATCAGTCTGCCAACGGCCTTTTGGAAATTATTAATGATGTACTTGATTTTTCAAAAATTGAAGCTGGTAAATTAGAACTTGCGCCCGAGAAAACGAATATCTATGAATTATCAAAACAGGTTACTGATGTAGTCCGTTTTCAAGCTCAACAAAAGGGCCTCAAAATGAAATTATCAATTACAGAAGATACTCCTGACTTTATCTGGGTGGATGCTGTACGGCTTAGGCAAGTCCTCGTTAATTTATTGGGAAATGCCGTAAAATTTACAGAACGGGGTGACGTGGAGTTGTATATCACTCCCCTCTCTAGATTAAATGATGGCGAAACTCTACTGAGATTTTCAGTACGCGATACTGGAGTAGGCGTGAACCCTGAAAATCAACAAAAGATTTTCGAGGCATTCTCGCAAGAAGATGCCACAACTTCCAAAAAATTCGGAGGTACTGGTCTAGGTCTTACTATTTCAAATCGGTTGTTAGGCTTAATGGCTAGTAAACTTCAATTGAAGAGCATACCTGGGGTTGGCAGTATCTTTTTTTATGATGTAGCACTCAAAACTGAAATAAAAAAAGAAAGCATAGAAAGCCCAGTGAACCATGTCGCTTCATTGAAAGATAACCTCAAAGCACCAAATTCATCTGAGATAAAAATTCTCGTGGCAGAAGATAACGTTGTTAACATGAGCCTTATTAAGATAATACTCACTAACAGGTTTCCACATGCTCAAATTAGCGAGGCTCAAAACGGAAAAATTGCACTTGACTCTTTCATGCGCGAATCGTTCAACATCGTTTTTATGGATGTGCAGATGCCCCTTATGAACGGTTATGAAGCCACTTTGGCCATCAGAGACTATGAAGCAAGAGTTGAAAACTTAAGCAGAACACCCATAGTAGCGTTAACAGCCGGTGCTATTGCCGGAGAAAAAGAGAAATGTTTAAATGTTGGCATGGATGATTTTGTAAGCAAACCCATTGTTCAAGCCGAACTAGAAAGGGTTATTAAAATCTGGTTACTTAAAAATATGGCTCAACAATAGGTTAACTATTAGGAAAATAATAAACGGTGACAAAAATGAGTTACGTAAAAGACGAAAAGCCATTAGTCGATCTTTCTTCGCTAAGAAATTTATTAGGAGGAAGTGTGGAGGGAATAACTGAAATTCTTAACCTCTTCATTACCCATACACCTGACAGCGTAGCAGAGATTAAGCAATTGCTGGCAAGCGAGGAATGGGAAGGCCTGAAAAGAAAAATTCACAGCATAAAAGCCTATTACGGCTACGTAGGAAATGATGAACTCAATGCAAAACTTGAAAAATGGGAGAATGCCATTGGATCACACTCGTCCTACAATCACCAATCCATCATGGCAGAACTTGACGAAAAAACTGTATTGATAGTTGAACAGCTTAAGATCATGTTAAAAAACGGGTTGCAATAAAACTGTCTTTGGAGATTCTATTCCATGGAGAAAAATTTAGATTACCAGAACGATAACACATCTGTTGACAATCCGCAAATTCTATATATTGAGGATGATGCGGCAATGCGCAAGCTTTTTCAACTATTGCAATCATCCATATTAAAGCCATACCAATTTGTGATGACTGAGACGATAGCGGAAGCAAAACAAATCCTTCAGCTTCATCCCAAAAAATTCAGTGCCATTGTATCAGATTACTTTTTGCCCGATGGTGAAGCCAAAGATCTTTTCCCACTGTCAGTGGATTTACCAGTCATTGTTCTTACCGCCACCTACGATGTAAATCTTGCCGTTGACCTCATGAAGCTAGGCGTTGAAGATTTTGTTGTTAAGGATAAAGATGCACAGTTCATTAAACTGATGCCGGAAAAAATCGCCTCCGTTGTAGAGAAAAAGCAGTCAGAAAAAGAAGCCGCTAAACAAGAAAGGAAATTCCGTGATCTTTTTGAAAACTCGCTCGATATAATACTTTACTTACGGGAAGACGGTACAATCAATCAAACTAATGAACCTTTCTTTGAGATACTGGGGCCGATCGCAAAATCTGCAGAAAAGTTAATTATTTTTAAGTATATCCATCCCAACGATATTCAGTTTTACAAAAAAGTTATTCAGTCATTGGTGGTGGGCCAATCCATTGAAGATTTAACTGTTAGAATGCGCAATGAAAATAATGTGGAGTATATTATGGAGGGCAATGTAAGTAAAGGACAATTGAATGACGAGTCTTTCTACATCCGCGCCATTTTTCGTGATGTTACCCAAAAGCGCATTAATGAACTCATGATTAAGGACCAAAACAAGGCACTACTTCAGAAGAATAAGCTAATTGAAGATGGTGTTATAAAGTTGCGAAATGCCACGGTAAGCCGAAAGGCATCTAGTATCGTCTTTATCTTTGCGCTGGCATTATTTTTTTTCTCTGAATTTTGGTTAGAACCAACTTTAGTAAAATACTCAGGTAATCCAAACTACAATTGGATACTCAAAATAGTGATCGTAGTACTTCTTAAGCCATTTGACATGGTCACAGAGCGGTGGCTATTTAGACAGAAAATTAAAGAGGCAGGGTTGGCATAATGTTTATGAAAAGAATACTTGAAAAGTTAAAAAGGATCGGAGTTAACCCGAACGACCCTCAAGAGGAAGTTATTCAAAAAAACTTCCTGATATACCTGGGCTGTGCCATGAGTATTGGTGGTCTTATCTGGGCCACGCTCTGCTTTTCTCTTGGGCTCTATAAAGAAGGGCTAGTGCCATTTTCCTATACAGTAATAACTTTTTTCAATTTCCTTTACTTTTCCAATTCAAAAAATTTCTTGCGCAGCCGGTTTATTCAAACATTAATAAGCCTTTTACTGCCATTTATTTTTCAATTTATTTTAGGTGGCTTCATGGCTTCAGGAGGAGCCATGCTTTGGTCTATCATTGCCTTAATAGCTTCGCTTACCTATGGCACGTTTAGTAACAGCTTTCGATGGCTTATATCGTATATAATTTTGACTATTCTTTCTGGTCTTTTTGATCGATACGCTCCTCATCCCTATCCGCCAACAAGCGCCTTATCAAATCTTTTTTTTGTTATCAATTTTAGTATTATTTCATCAATTGTATTTGCATTATCGTATTACTTCGCAATTAGTCGATATAAAGCCTTGGTGAAGGCCCAGGGGCTTCAGAATGAAATTGAACAAAAATCAAAACAGTACCGGGAGCTAGTAGAAAATGCAAATGACATTATCTATGAAACCGATGAGAATGGCCGGGTAACCTATTCCAATAAGGTGGCCGAGAAATTAACGGGCTTCTCCATGCAACAGTTAATGCAAAAGCATTTTGGGGAATTTGTTCATCCTGATTATCAGGAAACGGTTATGCAGTTTTATCTCAACCAGGCTAAATCAGAAACAAAACTTACCTATAAAGAAGTGCCCATGGTATCGCAAGTGGGTAAAGTGATTTGGTTGGGACAAAGCGTGAGAATGCTTTTTGAGAATGGTCTGATGTCAAAAACATCGGTCATTGCAAGAGATATTAGCGATTTAAAAGCAGCCCAGGAAAAAATTCTGGAGCATCAGAGGCTTTACAAAGATCTTATTGAAAATGTTTCGGATATAATTTATGAAGTGGGTGGGGATGGAAAATTTACATTCATAAGTCCGGCTTGCGAAGCCATCATTGGCTATAAGCCTGAAGACCTCATGAACAAACATTTTTGGGAGTTAATTAATCCGAACTATAAAAATTACTACTCTAAAATTTACATTGATACTTTCAAAAGCAAACAAAATCTCTCTTACATCGAATTACCAGTGGTGGCTAAAAATGGCTCTACCATTTGGCTAGGGCAGACCGCCCGTTTTTATTATGAAGGTGATCGTCTTGTGAAAGTGAGCTTAGTTGCCAGAGATATAACCAAACAACGAAAAGCTGAAATTGAGATCCGCTTGGCAAAAGAGCAGGCAGAGATGGCAAACCGCGCCAAATCAGATTTTCTAACCAACATGAGTCATGAAATTCGCACACCTCTAAATGGAGTAATTGGCTTCGTTGACTTGTTGATGGGCACTAAGCTTGACGCCATACAAAAGGAGTATATGACTACGGTAAGCCAATCTGCACACATACTTCTTGAATTAATAACTAACATCTTAGATTTTTCAAAAATAGAAGCAGGTAAATTGGAGTTGGTTGTTGAGCGCACAAATCTCCATGAATTGTGCGGTCAGGTAATCGACATTGTTCGCTTTCAGGCGCAGCAAAAAAATATTAAACTTATTGTATCAGGCGTTGAATCTGTTCCGCAATTCGTTTTGGCAGATTCCTTGAGACTTCGTCAAATCTTAGTTAACCTGATTGGTAATTCTATCAAATTTACTAATGCGGGAGAAATTGAATTAACCATCACAGTTCTTGAGATGCCCCCTGGTGCTCAATTAAATACACCCAAAGTAAATTTTTTCCGATTCTCAGTGCGCGATACCGGCATAGGCATTAGCAGTATCAATCAGACTCGAATTTTTGAAGCCTTCACTCAGGCCGACTCTTACGTTTCAAAAAAATTTGGTGGCACAGGCCTCGGGCTTACTATTTCTAATGATCTGCTTGACTTAATGGGAAGCTATCTTCAACTTAATAGTGAACAGGGAAACGGCAGCTTATTTTATTTCGATGTTTTCTTTGAAGTGTTAGACGGAACAAAAACAGAAAACGGAAAACCTTTACGTGTACCAAAAAAAGAAAGTACGTTTTTCGCTCCGATGGCTATTCAGAAAAAAATATTGTTGGCTGAAGATAATGTGATAAATCAAAGACTTTCTAAAATCCTGATACAAAAATTACTACCTAATGCGATCATCACCTATGCTGTAAACGGAAGAGAGGCTATTGAAAAATTCATAACCGAAAAACCTGATTTAGTCTTCATGGATATTCAAATGCCCGAAATGAACGGTTACGATGCAGCTAGAGAAATAAGAAGAATGGAAGGACTAAGTGCAGAAGAAAAGCTTGCCAGAGTACCGATTGTGGCTATCACTGCTGGCGGAACTGCCGTAGGCGAAAGAGAAAAGTGTATGGAAGCTGGCATGGATGAATACATCTCCAAACCCATTGCTGAAGGTGCGATTCAGAATATGATAATAAAATTATTTGCCAAGAAGCAATCATGAAAAAGTATTCTCTTCTAAAATGAAATTATCTCAAGACCTTTTTACTAATGGCCACTGGAAACCCATTAAGATCAATGACAACATTTGTCCAACCATTATTATTTGCTTCGGCAACAAAGCTGTTCTAGAGAAAAATGATTGGAATACTTTCCTTCGATTGAAATTTAAAAATGCGTCAATTATTTCGGTTTCTACCGCAGGCGAAATTACAAACAATGAGATCACTGACGACTCGATAGTAGCCACGGCAATAGAATTGCAAAGCAGCACAGCGCAAGTGGCTAAAATAAACATTGCTCAATTCACCGATAGCCTTGAGGCTGGTAAAGCCATCGCTTCGCTCCTTCCCATGCTGGGGTTGCGATTCGTTATGGTGTTCGCTGATGGCGCCATAGTGAATGGAGGTGATCTGGTGAATGGATTAAATGAGTTTTTTAAAAATGAAATACCTGTAGCCGGTGGCCTGGCAGGTGATGGCGCTGCATTCAATTCAACATTGGTTGGACTTAATGATGACGTTGCTATCGGAAATATTGTGGCGATTGGTTTCTATGGATCACACCTAAAGTTTGAATTTGGTTCGAATGGTGGTTGGAGTGAATTCGGACCAACTCGTACGATTACAAAGTCCAATAAAAATGTGCTTTATGAAATTGATAACAAAAATGCACTGGACCTGTATAAGGAATATTTAGGAGATTATGCGGATAAACTGCCCGGCTCCGCTTTACTATTTCCGATTGCGTTAACAAACGATCAAAGTGAAACCGTGGTGCGAACTATACTCAGTGTTGATCAGCAAGAAAAAACAATGACGTTCGCTGGCAATATGCCCGAAGGCAGTCAAGTTAGGTTGATGAAGACCACGTTAGACAAATTGGTCGATGCAGCATCAAGTGCTGCTGATGTTAGCGAAATTACCCAGGAGACTTCCGGAGATAAACTTTCCATATTAATCAGCTGCGTAGGCCGCAAGCTCGTGTTTGGAAACAGAGTTGATGAAGAATTTGAAGCCGTGCGCGAAGCACTGGGACCTGAAACTTTAATTACCGGCTTTTATTCTTATGGTGAAATCTCCCCACTTCAAGGCTACATGAAATGCCAACTGCATAACCAGACAATGACCATCACCACACTGGCTGAATAAACAAAGAGTATCATGAATAAGCATCTTCAGCGACTCATTCAAAAGCATCTTACTCACATAGATTGGGTTGAAAATGTGAACTATAAACACTTTGTAGATGCTGTTAATGAGTCCTTTAAAAGTTATGATCAAGATAGTACTATTTCACAGCGCGCCTTTGACCTGGCCGATAAAGAGTATCAGAAAGTAACACACGCTTTGCTTACGGAAAAAAATCTTAGAGAGCGGAGTATTAAAACATTATTGAATGCCATTGCTTCTATTGAGGGTAATGAACATGTTAATCTTGATGGTAGCAACTTGCTCACGATAGCCGAATATTTAGAAAATCAAATCAATCTGCGAAAGCATGCGGAAGTGTTACTGAAAGAAAGTGAGGGTAATTTCAAACAAATTAATGAAACCATCAATGATGTTTTCTGGCTCTATGATACCATTCAGCAGCGCTATCTATATATAAGCCCTTCATGTCTTGATCTTTTCGGTATATCGCAACAAATGTTCTATGACGATGGGCACTTGTTACAAAAATTAGTTACTCCAAAGTATACAAAATATTTTAGCGATGAAGAAAGCCCGTTGACGGAATTAGGCGTCTACGATTTCCAATATCAGGTAAAAACCACGGACGGTACCATCAAATGGATTCGTGAAAAATCATCGGCCATCCGAAACAACTCTGGAGAAGTGATTAGGAGAAGTGGAATATGTTCTGACATTACGGTTTCGCATGAAACTGAGAAAGAACTCAAGCAACTCTCATTAGTAGCCCAGAAAGCCACCAATGGAATTGCCATAACCAATACTGATGGTTCTGTGCTTTGGGCAAACCAAGGCTACCTGAATATGTTTGGTGTTACATCGGATCAAATTACTAATCGGAAGCCTCGTGATTTATTTAACTCTGGTGAGGAATCTTTTCACGAGAAAATCAACGAAATCAATGCCAGGGATTTTGCATTAGAATTCGAGACCAGAAAAATGTCAGGAGAAAAAATTTGGGTTCGTTTAAACAATAGTGTGGTGCACGATGAAGAAGGAAATCCTGTGCAACAGATTGAAGTATTGACCGACATTACTGATCGCAAACAAAGCGAAATGAAATTGAGGGGGATCATCGATCTTGTTCCGCACTTTATTTTCGTTAAAGACGAGAAAGGTAAGTATGTGTTAGCCAACCAGGCTTTCACCAATGCTCTTGGGTGTTCCCCTGAATATCTCATTGGAAAATCTGACTTTGATTTTCACTCCCACCAAGAGGCAGAAAAATTTATGAAGGAGGATCAGGAGACTATCGCTCTTGACAAAGAGAAAAAAATTGAAGAAACGTTTCTTGACTTTTCAGGTAAAGTAAGAATGTTGCGGACTACCAAAATGCCCTATCAATTTCCAGGCAATGAATCGAAATTTCTGGTAGGAGTATCCGTTGATATTACCGAATTAAAAAACTATCAAAGCGAATTGGAATCTGCAATAGAAATTGCTGAGGCAGCGAGTAGGGCAAAATCAGATTTTCTTGCCAACATGAGCCACGAGATTCGAACACCATTAAATGGCGTGATTGGCTTTACCGATTTATTGATGGCAACTGATCTTAATAAGACTCAACGACAGTACATGTCAACGGTCAACCAGTCGGCACATTCACTATTAGATGTGATTAATGACATCTTAGACTTTTCAAAAATTGAAGCTGGAAAACTGGAACTGGTGCCTGAGTTGATCGATCTGACAACTTTAATTACGCAAGTGATCGACATGATTCAACTCGAAGCACAGAAGAAAAATATTGAGGTGCTCATTACGATGGATGAAAAGACACCTCGATTTATTCTTGCTGATCCAGTTCGACTAAAACAAGTCTTGATGAACTTGGTGGGCAATGCCATAAAATTTACGGAAATGGGCGAAATTGAATTAAAAGTTGAGTCAGGTATCATGACGGCAATTGATAATCCAGTGTTGGTCGATGAAAAATCCTCAGGTAAGAACTATGGTTTATTTCGTTTTTCTGTTCGCGATACCGGTATCGGGATAAATCCTGAAAATCAGACGCGGATTTTCACGCCTTTTTCTCAAGGAGAGTCCTACACCACTAAGCGATTTGGAGGTACTGGTCTCGGACTGAATATTTCTAACAAGCTTTTAGAAATGATGGGTAGCACGCTGCAACTGATCAGCACGCCTGGAAAAGGAAGTACATTTTACTTTGATGCAAAATTCCAATTGAGTCGTGAACAAGACGGATACTTAACCTCAACGCAGCATAATTTTGAAACCAAACAGTCGTCCTCTGTAGGATCCAATGAATATAAAATTCTCATTGCCGAAGATAACCCAGTAAACATGTCTTTAATAAAAATAATTTTAAAAAACATGTTGCCTAATTGTATACTGATTGAAGCCGCTGATGGAAGGATTGCTTTGGAAAAGTGGGAACAATCAAACCCCGATCTTGTGTTTATGGATGTGCAGATGCCAGAAATGAATGGCTATGAATCTGTGATTAATATCAGAAAGCTTGAGAAAATAAGACGCTACTCTCCTAGAACACCTATTATTGCTTTAACTGCAGGAACGGTAGTTGGTGAAAAAGAAAAATGCATCGATATAGGTATGGATGAATATGTGAGTAAACCCATTTCGGCAGTAGCCTTGGAAAAGGTTCTTCGTCAATGGTTGATAAAATCCTCAGAGACTTAATCGTAATTGAAATCAATGGAGGTTCCAAGCAATTCTGCTAAGTGCTTATATGGGTTATTGAGCCGTTCATCGAATTGTAATTAGCATCTACAAACCCAACCAAATCACGTGTTGCCAGGTCAAGTTCCAGGGCAGAGCCTTTTATCATCAAGGACACCGATTTAAATTCCTCCATATTAATGTGTTTGTTTTCCAACAGGCTAACTACACCCTGAATTCGAGCGAGCGGCCCACGAACTTTGTGAGATGTTCGGAAAGCAATATCTTCAAGCAATCGTAAAACCCTGACTTGACGCTCTTCCGATTCTTTTCGTTCTGTGATAGGAAGTGCAAGTGCCAGAAGCTTACCCGTTGGCTGCTCTTCCTTTAAAATAGGAATGATAGCCAAATCAACCCAAACCTGAACATTGTTTTTAGTTAAGAAACGAAGCTCACCTCGCCATGCGCTATTAATCGCAAGTGCTTTAGCAACACCAGACTCATTGTATAGCTCCATATCGCTTAACACGCCCAAACTTTTACCAGTTATCTCTTCCTGTTCAAGGTTTAACACTGATTTAAAAGTGTTATTTACATTTAAAATATTACCGGAGTTATCAATTATCGCAGAGCATATATTCATATCGATAGCCTCCTGGTAGCTTTGAAGTTCCCCACTTTTTTGCTCAACAAGACTATGCAAATTTTTAGTCATATTTTTTAGCTCCTTATTCGAGCGAATGAGCCTTTCGTTGAGGTCATTCAATTTCTGCTCTGAACGTTTACGGTCCGTTACATTCCGAATAACACCCCTGACTTTTACAATATCATTCTCTAACACACGATGCAGGTTACACTCAACAAAAATGATATTTCCATTTTTCGTATTCCATTTCATTTCCGCTCGGGCAGCTGAAAGTCCTTGCTCAAATTGATTCAACAATTCGACAAAATACTCATGGTGATCTACATGAACGATATTAGCAATTGAAAGCTGACCTAAATCAGCTTGATTGTATTGAAGGGCTTCAAGCCATGATGGATTTACAAATTCAATTTTACCATTTGTAAAACTACTTTGTATCATATCACTTGTATTTTCAAACAAATTCTGAAATCTTGTTTGAGTCTCTTTTAATTTTTGTTCTGCTGTAAATAATCGTATTGAATTCTCAATGCTATGTAAAACCTGATCAAAGAATTGAAGCGTATTTTCTTTAACCAGATAATCAGAGGCCCCAAGTTTCATTGATCTTACAGCAACAGCCTCATTTCCAGAACCCGTAATTAGAATTACTGGTACCTTCGTTTTAGCCGCTTCTATGATTTCGATTGATGTTTCGTTTTCAAGAAAATAGTCAGTCAATACAATATCGAATTTATCTATGGCAAGGTGATGCAAGCCCTCACGTAAGCTGGATGCCACACAAAATGTATATTCAGAAAAGTTCAGAAAATGGGATTTCATTATGGTTTGCTCGGCCTTGTTATCCTCGATATATAAAACTCTAATGCTCATGACATACTATTTCTATTTAGACGATAAAAGTACTTTCTTAATAAAAATGATCCACTAATTTTAGTTGAAACGAGGGTATCACTCGATGGAGCATCTATCGCAACCGTTAAAAAAATAGCTCCAATTCAATAGAAAGTAGTATTCATTTAACGATGTTCAGGAATCTGGATTTCTATAAAAATGAGGAAAGTCGGTTTCTATCGCAATTTTCTTATCCATATGATTGGGATAGAGATTGCAATACTTCTCATATCCTTTCAATAATGAGAGTTTTTCAGATACCCATCACAATTAATACTTTCAACTTTTTTATTGAGGTACGAATAACGCTATGCAACCAGCTCTGATGAGAGGAATACAATTCCCATATGTTTCATCTCTTCGATGGCACGCTCCACGTCTCCCTTCAATAATTCTACACCTCGAACGGCATCTTCAATCACCAGCACATTAAATCCTTTCTTATGCGCATCAAGCGCTGAAGATAACACGCAATAATCAGTGGCCAGGCCACACACATATAAATCATCGACCTTATGAGAACGTAAAAATTGTTCGAGGTTATCGTTGGTAGCTTCAAAAGCTGAATAGCCATCGTCTTCGTTGCCGGTTCCCTTCAGAAAAACTTCCTGAATCCTTTCTGCATCAAGTTGTGGGTGGAAGGCGGCACCAAAAGTATTTTGAACACAATGCTTTGGCCACTTCTCAAAATGCTCCGTGTTTTCCGGATGCCAGTCTTTCGAAGCAACGATCAGCGAGAAGCAATTCATGAGTGCGTTAATTACGGGCACCACGTTCTCTCCATCGGGCACAGCCAATGTTCCTCCGATGCAAAAATCATTTTGAACATCTACAATCAATAACGCTTTCATGTTTACTATTTAAAATCACAACTCATTTCATCACTATTCGTTTTTGAAATAAAGCTTTTCGCTCACCAATTTATCACGCACACTCAATACCTCAGCACTAGCACCCACTTTGTAAATATGAGGGTATTCAAATCGTTTGTGCTCGTCCGGCAATAGAGCTAGCCGTTCTTGGACATAGGAGGCAATCTCATAAGGTGTTTGTTTAGCGATCAGAACCTTACCTTCATGCATCACACAATTCACCAGCGACTCCTTCTTTAATCCGCTCAGCGAAAGTCGTTTGGTAGGTTGATGAGGATGAACCATGTAATCAATGTCGGTTTCCTTTTCTCTTACGACAGCATCTGCGTAAAATTTGTTTTCTCCATTATAGTACCGGAATACTTTCTTCACATCAGGGATCAGAATCTTTTCAATGTTCTCGGAGATCTTTATTCTAGGTTCACCATCATACTTAGAGAGCTTATAAACGCCATCCAGCGCAGCATCTTCACGGCCAATCACTAAACTCGTGCCTACACCAAATACATCAATCTTTGCGCCTTGTTCGAGCAAACTTTTTATGATGTGCTCATCCAATTGGTTGGTCGCTACAATTTTTACGTGATGAAGGCCAGCTGCATCCAGCATGAATCGTGCATGCTTGCTGAGATAGGCGAGGTCACCACTATCAAGACGCACACCTTTTACCCGGTGACCAGCCCTTTCCATTTCATGCGCTACCTTAATCGCATTGGGAATACCGGAGCGCAGCGTATCATACGTATCTACCAAAAAAATACAGTTGTCGGGATAAATTTCTGCGAACCTGCGAAACGCCTCCTCCTCATCATCAAAACTTTCAACCCATGAATGGGCCATCGTTCCGGATGGAGTTATTCCATACGTGAATGCACTGTAAACATTGGAGGTTGACTCCGCCCCACCAATCACCGCTGCTCTGGTTGCATGAATTCCACCAAGACCCTGCGCTCTGCGCAAGCCAAATTCAATCACACTTCGATTTCCTGCAGCATGCTTTATCCTACTGGCTTTTGTCGCAATGAGTGATTGGAAATTTAAAAGGTTCAGCGTTAGTGTTTCAATGATTTGCGTTTCAAAAATGGTTCCCTCTGCACGTAACACCGGCTCGTTCGGGAAAATAATCTCTCCCTCTTTTACGGAATGTATTGTTCCTTTAAATCGAAAATTGGTAAGGTAAGATAAGAAGTCTTCCTGAAATCCACGCTCTCGCAAATACTCAATGTCTTCTTTATCAAATTTATAATCTTTAAGTATCTCTAAAAGATTGTCTAATCCCGCGAATACCACGTACCCACCTTTATAGGGAAGCTTTCGGAAAAAATAATCGAAACATGCTTTCTTTTCGGCCATGCCCGTAAGGAAATAACCTTGAGCCATGGTCAATTCATAATAATCGGTGTAGAGGGCAGCGTGCTGATGTAATGAAATCATTATGAAAGTTAATTATTTTCAGACTGACGTTGTCAATCGTTTCGATTTTTTTAATGCAGTTTATACTTCGCTCAATTATCGTTATAAGTATCACAACGATTATTATCTTTGAAGATATGACCACACTGCACATAAAAAACATGGTTTGCGACCGTTGTAAAATGGTGGTGAATCAGGAATTAGAAAAACTTGGGCTTCATCCCGAAAAGGTGGCACTTGGTGAAGTGGTGTTAACTGAAAACAATCTTTCAGTTGACCAACAAAAGCAAATTGACGATGCGTTGATAGCAGTGGGATTCGAGCGCATTGACGATCGCAAGGCGCGACTGATTGAACACATTAAGAACACCATCATCCAGATCATTCATCATTCTGAAAGGATTAATCTGAAAGTGAATTGGTCAACGCTATTGGCCGATGAAGCACATCTTGAATATGGATACCTCAGCAATTTATTTTCATCGATGGAGGGCATCACCCTGGAGCAATACATCATCCGTCAAAAAATTGAGCGCGTAAAAGAACTTTTGTTTTATGATGAACTTAGCCTGAGTGAAATTGCTGACCGACTTGGTTATAGCAGTGTGGCACATCTCTCAGGCCAGTTCAAAAAAATTACAGGACTCACTCCTTCCGAGTTAAAGAAGTCACGAAATATTGATAAAGAAAGAAAGTCGCTCGATTCTATTTGATCGAGCGACTTTCAGAAAATCTTATAATTTAACTTTCGTAGTGCCTCCGGTTTGCATGGAGATATCAACCGGCTTATTCGTTTTCCAGGCTCCTCTTGTAAAATCAGGAATGTCTATTGATTTAGAACGGTTCGCTACCGACTGTTCACTGAGTGGCGCAATAGCGCTCCACAATGCTGCATCATAAACATCGATATCAAGTGCAAGTCCATTCCGTAAACAGTCAATGGTTCTCCAATCCATAAGAAAATCCATACCACCATGCCCACCCACTTGCTTTGCCAACTCACCAATTCTTTTGATGATCGGGGGCTGATATTGCTCTTCTACTTTTTTGTATTCAGTCTCATCAATCCAGCTCTTGTGATCAAAAGCTATTTTGCCTGGCTCAGGATATTTAAGTACTGATCCCTTAGTGCCACTGATTTTGAAAATGCGGGAATAGATATTGGGTGACGACACATCATGTTGCAACATAATCGTGCGGCCCAATTCAGTGCGTATTGTTGTCACATTCATGTTTCCGCGATACGTCTTGTTTGCATACTCTTTGTAAAAATCATCTTGCGCAGCCAGCTCTTTTGCTTTAGCACTCATGCTAAAATCAGCTGTTGAAGTAGCTACCAGGTAATCCATTCGATCACCACGATTGATGTTGAGCACCTGAGCTACCGGACCGAGACCATGGGTAGGATATAGATTTCCATTTCTGAAATTCTCCTTTAAACGCCACATGTCATAATACTGAGTTTTGTTAAAATTCTGGTCGAGTAAATCATGATTGTAAGCTCCTTCGCCATGAATGATTTCTCCCAACAATCCCTGCCTTGCCATATTGAGTGTCAGCAGTTCAAAGAAATCATAGCAACAGTTTTCAAGTATCATGCAATGCTTGCGCGTTTTTTCTGATGTCTCCACCAGCTGCCAGCATTCATCTATTGTTTTTGCTGCAGGTACTTCAATACAAACATGTTTTCCCTGGTTCATGGCATACACGGCCATCGGGGCATGCATGCTCCATGGTGTAGCGATATAAATCAAATCGATATCGGAACGGTCACACATTTTTTTCCATTCCTCTTCTTTGCCTGTGTACACTTCAGGATTATGACCGGAGCCCTCCAATGATTTCTTTACAGCATTTACTTTCTCAGGGCGAATGTCACACAGCGCTTTAATATCAACACCATCAATTTTACTCATTCTGTCTACGGCTCCGGGCCCTCGGTTTCCAAGTCCGACAAATCCAATGCGCACCGTTGCAATCTTTGGCGCAGCAAAGCCACTCATGTTAAATTTTGGAGGTCCTACCAATACCTGTGGTGGATTACTCTTCCCTTCTGCACTTAGTAATCCAATCCCTGCCATGCCTAAACCAGCAAGACCAGAAGTCTTTAGAAATTCTCTTCTTTTTTGTTTCATCTCTTAATCAGGTTATTTTTTATTATAACAACTTCAAATTATTTCAACCATTGATCAAACCAATCAAAGGCTTCTTTCTGCATGTTTGCATCAAACTTATGAGGGCCCGGGTGAAATGAGCATTTATATTTATCAGCAGCCTTTGCCTTGGCATACACTTCGCCCATGATGCTATCAGCCCGTTGCATTTCAGACAAGGTGTACAAATCATCATGCGTATCATTCAATACAAGTGTTGGAAGCGGTACACGCAAACCCAGTATTTCCGGAAAGTCAAGTTCGTTTGGCGAGACGGGGACATACGTCATCCAGGTGTGTGTGAATGATTTGCTCAAAATAAAGTCTTTCCAGGTTGTCATGAATCCCACACACACTGCGCATTTAATCCGCTCATCCATGCCTCCCATAAAAACCGTGCGCATTCCTCCGCCTGATAATCCCGCACAACCTACACGCGAGGCATCAACATCATCACGGTCGCACAATACATCAAGCGCTCTTTGATCTTCCGCTAAGAATACCCCCGGCCAGGTGGTGCCCGCACTAAACAACGACTTGGCCATGATGTGTTCATGGTCCGCAGCCCATTGATTGTAGGCTTCGATATTTTCAGGCTTCTCCGGATCAAGATCATTTAATCCTTTACGCAAATGTTCAGGCACATCGGCCAGAAGCACTCTGCGACTTGCAAATGGGAAGGCGTCAGGAACGATCACCACATAACCACGTTTTGCAATTTCATTTGCCCATGCAAAACCACCATAATAATCGCGTTGATAATCCTGTATTACCGGATGACCATGATCTGATGTTTTAGTGATCTTTCTATTGCCAAAATATTTATTTGCGCCATGATCATGAAATGCAAGTATGCCTGGGAGTTTACCCTTTGCATCCTTAGGTTTCAGTATGATCGCTTCCGTGGGACGGCCGTATGGTAACTGCCAACTCACTTCTTCAATGATAAGCCCGTCATATTCATATTTTTTCCTTACGGTCACTTTCGGATGAGTGCCAATATTGGGAGCGGCCAATCTTTCAGCCATCCTTGCCCTTGCTTTTTTTCTCCAATCATCAACGCTTGTAAATTCCTTTCTCCTAAATGAAAGGCTGGGGAGTTTACCTTCTGTTAGCGACACTGCCCATGGACCATACACACCAATGAGACTAGTATTTTTTTCTTCAGGGTTCATACTGGTATTTTCATGATTTTGATTTGATTCTGTATTGACCAAAGGTTCGGCAAAGGCACTCCACGATACCGGAGTCACTAATCCTAAGCCAGTCAAGCCGCTGATCTTCAGAAATTCTCTTCGCTTGGATTTATTTTTCATAATTATTAATTGAAAATAACTTACCGGCTTCAAAAGTTAACCAATATTCCAACACCTTGCTGAAGGTTTTTTACAGACGATCCATTCCAAGTATGAAAGAAACTCAGCAACTATTTCAATCCTTTATAGCCGGCATTCTTTAAAACATCTTCGATTTGAATGGTTGCTCCCCCCTTACGCTTGCTCTCATCGGCAGCTTCCATGAAGGCATAAATTTCCAGCGTCTCCCGCGAATCTACAGGTGCAACTTTTGTTTTGAAGAACTCTCCAATTTTAACAGCCAGTGCATCATAACCATCAAATGGCCCCAGGTTAAGATTGCCTTCGGTGCCATAGGCAGTGCCTCCATAGTCATGCTTACCATTGCGTGTTCCGCGAAAGGTTCCCAGTCGCCCATCTTTCCATTTTCCAACGACTACATCGGTACCTTCGGTTTGAAAGCGGGTAACCGTTTCACAACCAGCACCCATCACCGTGAACAAAACTTCCACACCATGAATGCCATACCAAAACAAATCAGGATGATGTGGTTCCAGTGTTGCCGGGCTAAAGGTATCTACGCCCAGCACCTTGCCTATTTTATTTTCATAGCGCACTGCGTTCACATTTTTCATGTAGCGCAAAGAAGATGAAGAGAACATGGGGATTTTTCTTTCGGCAGCTTCTTTAAAAATAGAAACCGCATCTTTTAGTGAACCAGCTACAGGCTTGTCAATAAAAACGGGCTTGCCGGCTTTAAAAACTTCGCGTGCTTGCTCAAGATGAGGACGGCCATCGTTGGTTTCAAGTAACACCACATCAACCATGCTCAGCATTTTTTTGATGGAGTCAACTACTTCTACACCATATTGCTGCACTTGTTTAGTGTATTCCGGAATGCGATCAACGCTGCTTTTAATATCAGCGCTACCTTGCGGATAGGCTGCCACAACTTTGAATCCCATCAAGGCTGGATCAGAATTTTCGGCATTAAACAATTTCGCAAAAGCCGGTGCATGCGAAGTGTCGAGGCCGATGATTCCAATTCGGATTTTCTCTTCCATGGATCCGGAGTAAGTAGAAAACGGCATCGATGCTAATCCCAATGCCACACCACTCATAGCCGATTGCTTAATAAATTTTCTTCTGGATGTATTCATGATCTATTCTGAAATAATCTTGATGAGACGTATTCTGACATTATACTTTAAAAAATATTTTTTGTCTATAAAGGAAATATAAGAAAAGCCACACGAGCATTAATGCTCCAAAGCTTTCGAATACGGAATGCCATTTTTCATCCAAACCAATATAGAGTCCCTCAAATAAAAGTCTTGATGTGTAGCGAAAGTTCACAAAACGATAAATCATATAAATGGTAAGACTGTTCATTCCAATGACCACAAAAAAGAAAGACCATTTTTTAACATTGAATATATCGATGATGGCAAAGAACGCAGCCATGAAAATAAATGCCATACCACCGGTAAGTAAGATGAATGAACTACTCCACAATCGCTTGGCAATTGGAAAGTGAAGACTCCAGATAAGACCGAGAGCAATACAAATGACACCAGTTATCAACACGTGTTTAAATCTTTTCTTATCTGCAACAGTATAATTTTTTAAAATTTCTCCAGCGTAAGCGCCCAGCAGCGTAAGACAAATAGCAGGGAACTGGGTAATGATACCTAGTTCGTCATACGTGCCTTGAAGCAATCGGCCCGGAAGAAAAGTACGATCAATCCAGCCTACTAAATTTCCTTCGAACGTCATATTGCCTGCTCCAAAACCAGGCACCGGTATGAACATCACACAGATATAATAAAGTAACAGTGTTGCTGCAACCATTAAAAGCCGCTTGGTAGAATTGAAATTCAGATAGAGAACAACGGTGACAAAGCCAGCCAATCCGATCCGGCCAAGAACACTACCTAACCGAATGTGTGGCCAATCGAAAAATGGGAATGGTGCATTTTTATCCAGCATGCCCAGCGCAATTAAGATGAGCATCCGAACAAATGCTTTTTTATAAAGTTCATTTTTTGCTACACCCTGATCGATTGCTTTGCTCAGAGAAAATGGAATGGAGACGCCTGCAATAAACAAGAAGAGTGGAAAAATAAAATCGTAAAAGGTAAACCCAATCCAGGCAGGATGTTCGAATTGCTTTGCGAGTGCATCTACCCATGCCAAACCTGTCTTCCCATCAAGCTGATGAAAGAAAGCATCGGCACCGCATATCATGATCATATCAAATCCGCGCAAGGCGTCAATCGATATCAGGCGTTTATTGGTTAGCGATGATTGAGCTTCCATATTAACTAATCATCATAATGTTGGCTCCCATCCTTTTTCATACTCACGCTTCCAGAATTTCATCGCATCACCATCATTTAGAATGTATCCTGTTTTGTTATCAATGTTAAGTGACCGGCCTACACGGTATGAAATATTGCCGAGGTGGCAAAGCAACACACTCTTTGCAATTTCAGGATATGGTGAAAATAATTTTTCTCCCTTGTCGATGCTATTGATAAAATTGGCAAAATGACCTTTGTCCATATCAAAGCCCGGGCCTTTCTGGTCTACCACCGTGTTGGTTGTTGACTCCACACTTTTTATCAGCTTATTATTTTTATCATAAATCTTATAGGAGTTATCCAGCAATTCAAGTGTTCCGTTTTCGCCATGAAATGAAACGCCTGAGCCCATATCGTTAATGCCTCTTCGGTTGCAACTGCGACCTTCCCATAAAATAGTTCTACCTCCTTCAAAATCGAACGTGGCCACTTGGGTGTCGGGTGTTTGCCAATCGTCTTTGTATTGGAAGCGACCTCCGGTGGAATAAGCTTTGATCGGATAATTTACATTAAGTCCCCAACGGGCCAGGTCAACAAAATGAGTTCCATTATTCAACATCTCACCAGTGCCCCAATTCCAGAACCAATGCCAGTTATAGTGAATGAGATTATCTTTAAACGCTTTGCGCGGAGCCGGGCCTTGCCACAAATCAAAATCAAGCCACGATGGAATGGCTGCTTCTTTACCCATTCCGATGGAAGGACGATCGTTGGTATACCACGCGCGTGCATAATATACATTGCCGATAACGCCTCCATGAAGTTCTGCGATCGCTTCCTGTACACGCGGCCAACTTCTGCGTTGATTACCCATCTGCACAACCTTCCCATATTTTACGGTTGCCTTTGAAAGCATCTCTGCCTCTGCAGGATTATGACTTCCGGGCTTCTCTACATATACATGCTTGCCCGCTTTCAATGCAAGCAAAGCCGCTGGTGCATGCCAATGATCAGGAGCAGCAATTGAGATCGCATCAACACTCTTATCATCCAATGCCTTTCTGAAATCAGCAAGTCCTTTGGGTTTGCTTTGCACACCGGCTTTCATGGCCAGATTAATTCCATTATCGATAGCGCGTGAATCAACATCGCAGATATAAACGATCTCCGCATTGGGCAACTTGGCGTAGGCCTCAATGTGTTGTGAGCCTCGACCATTAACTCCCATGATAGCAACCTTGTATTTATCTTTAACCGGATATGCAGATAAAATATTAAAAGAACTGGCAGCGGTTACTGCACCTAATCCCAAACTTCCTGCCGCCAATGTTTTAATAAACGATCTGCGTTTGATGTCATTTTTCATATTGAGGTTCTATTATTGAATACTTGATCCAAGTTCTGAACAAAAAATATCACTAGGAAGATGATACTTTTTATTCCGCTATCCAACGTATTTTACTAACCAGGCCAAACAATTCAATGAACGGTTAGCAAGAATAGACTTCCTTTCCCTCTTTGATGGTCTTGATCACTTCCAATTGACCATCTTCTGTTCTTTTCAATATGACCAGATCCGCCACAGCGCCCTTTTCAAACACAGGAATATTTGAATGTAAAAGTCTTTGAGGACGAATAGAAGCCATCTCCCACGCTTCTGAAAGCGTTGCCAAATTGTGTTTAACTAAAAATGAAACACAGTCCTTTACATTGGCTGTAGATCCGGCAAAAATCGAAGGGTTGTTTCGCAAGTGAAGTTTGCCTTCTCTGGTTAAAGTTACCTGGCCGCCAATGTGAAGATCATAATCACCAGCCGGCATTCCTGCCAAAGAAACACTATCGCTCACCAAAATCATTTTATCATTCTTCACTTTTTTAAAAACACGGATCACTTCGGCTGGCAAATGAAATCCATCCGCAATAATGGAAGCACCAAGCCGATCATCGGCAAGTTGCGACCACAAATAATTGGGGAATCGTGGAATGATTGGATGCATGCCATTGCCCAGGTGTGTCGATAACTTTGCTCCTGCGCTCACCGCATCAAGCAATTGCTGATGTGTTGCCTGAGTATGGCCAATGGAAACGAGGATATTATTTTTTACACATTGTTCAATAAAGAAGTTTGCTTTTTCCCATTCAGGAGAAAGTGTGATGATGCTGATCAATCCTTCTGCATCATCCTGCCATTGTTGCATCAGGTTCCAATCAGGTGCACATACAAATTCTTTTGGATGAGCTCCTCGTGGCCCATCTGCCGGAGAAATAAATGGCCCTTCAATGTGCAAACCTTCAATACTCCATCGCGCAAGCTCATTTACTTTTCGAAGAGCAACAACTTGCTTGATCAATTTACCAATCTGTTCAGCAGAATTGGTAATGATGGTTGGGTAATGCGTGGTGACTCCTGCTTTATATAAAAGTTGTGTTATTGCTAACAGTTTAATCGGATCAGCATACAGCTCATTATAATCAACACCTCCATACCCATTAACTTGTATATCCGTAAAGCCAGGGCAAATAAAAAAATCATTTGTATGTTTAGAGACCGGAATAATACTTTCAATGCGTTCATCCACGATGATGACTTCTATCGGTGAATTATTCTGATATGAGTGACCTTGAAGTTTCATGTTTACAATTTCAGGATTTTACTTTTTCAATCTTCGTGACATGGTGCGGAATTATTTTACATACAATAGGATCACATCTTTTGAAGTCAAATTCTGCTTAGGATTATTTTTAGTTCCATGATCTGAATAGGTGGCGCTTAGAATAAACGCACCCTTCTGGCCAATACTTTCAGGTACTTTTATTTTAATGGAGCCAACTGTTCCAGTATAATAATTCAATGTAGGATCCTGCGCGTTTTCTAAAATCCAGTTTACAATATCGCGCACCTCCTGAGTTGAAAGTTCCGGATGTGTTGGCATACTCGCGCTGCCCCACACACCTGTGGATCCATCCAGAATACGCTTTGCTAATCGTTCTGCATTCGATGAATTTTGCGGATAGCGCTTACCGATTTCATAAAACGATGGGGCAATTAACTTTCCATTAAACGCATGGCAGGTGAAGCAATTTGATTTCTTCATAGCCTCAAGTCCCTTCGGATCTGCTTTTGAAAGGATTGATGCTTTCGATGCATCGGGCAAGTACCTTACTTCGAGAAACACTTCATTGGAAGCGATCTCATCATACTCAGATTCTCCATCTTCCTTGTCAGAAACTTTGATGCGGTAGCGCACCTGCGCATTCAAATCATAACTGCTTTTATTTATCGGATCAATAATCTTTACAAGAGGTGAATTATTTGCCTGTTGCGCAAGCGTATCAATAGGTCCAACTGCACACAAGGCAATCATAGTAAACAAAATCGAATAAATAGTTCTTAACATAGTTTTATTGATGCAACACATCATTTCTATAACTCATGAATCTCTTTGGCCACGCGTTGTGCAGAACGCAGGCACGACTCCATTCCACGACTAAGATTGTCGGCATACGTTCCAGCAAAATAAATCCGTCCTTCTGGCTGGGTTATCTGTGGCCAGAATTTATGCATCTCCCCTATGGGAAACGGTTCCATTTCGCAACTGGGCGCATACTTATCTTTCGTCCAATCCTTTGTCAAGCCTTCAACAATCGTATCCTGTTTGCCAGGATAAAGTTTTCTGAAAGACGCCAGTACACGCTGTGGTGATAATCCACCCGGACCATACGCTTTTAAAATGACGCGACTTGTTTCAATTTCATTAGGCTCCTCCCATATCTGCGAAATATCAGGATGTTCAAATTCCATATTGATACTCTTGAGTCCATCATCCAACCAAAATTTAGAACTAGCTTCAAATACATAGAAAGGATGAGAGCTGTACGCCATATTGTCAACCACAAATTGTTTTTCGGGAGACAATGCAGGTGTTACAGGAATGTTTTTAAATACTTGTAATGAAATACAATTCACCAGAAAATCAGCAGACATTTTTTTCTCTTCCTCAAAGCCGTATGCTTTGTAGGTGATGGTAACTCCGCTTTCTGTTTGTTGTATGGATTGTATCGGATGATTCAACAATACGCGCTTGCCAAGTTGCTTTGCGAAAGCATTGGGCAATTCCTGATTGCCGCCTTGAAGTCGGAATGTAGTGCCTTCGGAAAGAGGTATTCCTCGGAACCGCATCGTGGACAGTCGCCATAAATGATAGAGCGCTGAAATATCTTGTCCACCCAGAAAACGAAGAGCCGCAGGAGAAGCTCCTTCTTTTTTGTAGAGCTCAGCTGCAGAGATCTTGTCGAGATGATCGAGGCCTACACCGAAAGGTTGATTTTCATCTTTGAAATTGGTGAGATATGAATTCAGGAAGAGTGACTTGAATTCATACCATGGATTTTTCGAAAGGAATTTTATTTCGCGTTCATTAAATCCAAACTTCTTGAGTACGACTGGATCCGCCAACTCCGCTTCAGAATAAAACTTGCCATCAATCATTTTGAGTGCATGCCTTCCCTGAGCAGCATCAGAACCCTCTGCGTGTGGATATGCTAAAACAGGAAGATTGAATTCCTTGATGTAATCAAAGAAATGTTCATAGCCCGGTTTAGTAATATGATCGGCTCCAAAATCTGCATATAACCCATCCGATAATCCATCGCGTCCTGTGAAGACGTGACCACCATGTCTTCCGGTAGCTTCCAACAAGACAACGTCATGGCCTTTTTTCATGAGCTCATAGGCACAGCAAAGGCCCGATATACCACCGCCCGCAACAATAACTTTTTTTTGTTGATTCAATGGAAGCTGATTCATCATCCCATTTTCGTCTTTTGCCTGAAGCATACCCGGCACAAGCAAAGAACTTCCCATTCCCGCTATGGCCGTGCTAATGAACTCTCTTCTTTTAAAATTTTTCATGCGTAAGCATTTTAATGTTCAACCTCATTGGTCTCGTTCATTAAAGACCTCTCCCATACTGAGTTTCGGTCTGTGGGGACACAGACCGAGGGCCAGATTTCATATTTATAGACTCCACCTTCTGATCCGATGTCCATATACTGAATAAAATACCAGGTATAGGTAGCAAGGGAATAAAACCCAATAAGCAATTCTTACATCATATAAATCCGCAACGTATCCATAGAACAACGGCATGATTGCGTTGCCGCATAAGCCCATGATCATGATAGAAGCGCCAAGCTTAGTGAATCTTCCTAATCGATCCAAAGCAAGTGGCCAGATGCCAGCCCATACTAGTGAATTCGCGAGGCCCAATAAGACAACAAACCAAATTGAAATATCTGTCGTATGACCCAAAAAGCTTACCGGACCCTTGGTGAAAATGATAAGCAAGGTGAAGATTACTCCAAGCAGTGTGCATATCCTAAACATATTCACCTGACTGATGAATTTCGGAATAAGTGAAATGCCAATCACATATCCGCAGATGGTAACAAAGAGTGTGTACGATGGAAATACTTTGGCCTCCATCAAATCGATGTGCATATAATTGGCGTAACCAATGATGGTGTCGATGGCAATCACCTGCGTGCCCACATGAACAAATATGGCGAACGCACCTAAGATAAGATGTGGGAATTGAAAAATGCTTGTCTTACCTGAATTCGCGATGGCTACATCTGAACTTTCATGTTCGGTGTCAATCTCCGGCAATGGAGAGAAACGCACCATCAAGCCGAGACCAAACAAAACTACTCCCACAATAGAGTAAGGTATGATTACCCTGCGTATCAATTCATCCAGTGCTGCATTCTTTTCAGCATCACCCATGGTGGATAATTGATTGAACAATTCTGTATCACCCACGCGTAAAATCACTGCTGCAAAAATCAACGGAGCCAATATACCAGCACCTTTGTTACAAATGCCCATGATGCTGATGCGTTGTGCTGCCCTTTCTTTAGGACCTAATACAGTAATGTATGGATTCGCTGCTGTTTGAAGAATGGCTAATCCTGTTCCCAACGTAAACAATCCTAACAAAAATACTTCATACGTTCTGCTCAGTGCTGCAGGTACAAAAATGAAAGCACCAACGGCCATCACCCAAAAGCCAATCATCATTCCCTCTTTAAATCCCACCGACTTCAACAAGTAGGATGAAGGCACCGACATGACAAAATAAGAAATGTAAAATGCGAAGGTGACTAAGTATGATCTGAAGTTGCTTAGCTCGCAGGCAATTTTAAAATAAGGAATCAGAATAGAATTCACCCAGGAGACAAAACCAAAAATGAAAAACAACACGCCAATGATCAGAATGGAAATGGTTGTATCCCGCTTGCTTAACGAACCGACTTGTATGGATTGAATAGGTTTGTTCATTTAAATGATGATAGTTCCGTTACTCATATCTATTTCTTTTTGGTTTGTACTTTTTCAAGAGGCTTAAGGAACGGAGTAATCACCTGTGCTAATTTTCTGTATCCTTCGGCATTGGGATGTAAGCCATCAGTAAAAAAAGTTTCGTTGATTTTACCATTCGCATCGAGAAGGGCTTTGCCAGCATCGAGGTAACGTATATTCATTAATCCAGAAATATTTACTAACCCTTGGTTTAATTCAGAAATTTTTTCCTCATCCTTTCTTCGAGGGTAAATTCCCATTAATAAAATCTCCGCCTTAGGTTGGCGGATTTTAATAGCTTGAATAAGAAATTGTAATCCTTCGATAATTTCTGAATTCGAATTAAATGAAATGTTATTCGTTCCGATTAGTATAACAATCTGAGCGGCTTCATAACCAGAGAGCTCATCGTGATAAACACGCCACAAAACATTTTCAATTCGATCCCAACCATAACCAAAATTGCGAACGCCTAATGGTTCCATAAATTGATTCCAGGAATCAAGGCCGTTCACAATGGAAATTTTCGGTTCGCCACCCCAGAAATGGGTAATAGAATTGCCAAGAAAGACAATCCTCGGTGGCTTGCTTTTACTTAACGCCAGTATTTCCTGGTGACGATTATCCCAATCATATACATTGGCGTCTCTGTTTTGAATGATTGGCTGCATGGTAGAATACTCTCCCGATGGTTCATTCAAAATATTTCGAATTATTTTTTCGTAAGCATCGGCATATTGTTGCATGCCCAGATCATTCGGGTGAATTCCATCGACCGTTGCATCCATCGATAATCCAATTTCTTCCTTTGATAAAAGATATAAATTGTTTTGGCCTTCTGATTTTAGTTGTTCAAATGCTTCGCGCTGAGCTTTATTAAGGGCTGCGTAACTTAGTTTGTGAGATGGATTAATAGCTTCATCACTAAAGCCACAATGCTCCACCAGCAAAATGGGAATCGTTAGATTTTTTTGGCGAAGCTGCTTGACAGACTGTATAACCAGGTTTTTTACTTGTTCAGATTTAGAGGCATCAGAAGCATCAAGATTGGGCAAGCAATCCAATACAAACATTTTAGCATCGATCTCTTCCATATAATTGATCACTTCTTTCTCTAATCTTCCATTGCCAGAAAATCCAAGGTTGATCAATGGTCGATCCAGTTTTCTTCCAACCATGGCGGGCCATGCCATCCCTGGACGAGAAGCACATCCTCCTTGTGCGATGGAAGTTCCATATACTACAATTGGTTTTTCTTTTCGTGCAGGCAATGGATTAAATAAGGCTCCCGTTGGAACGCCAACCTCCATCCATTGAACGCTGTTATACAGTGGGAAATACAAACGGTATTCACGACCCTTTTGATGATAATTATCATTCGGTGTCAAACCCTTAAACCGATATTCGATAGTATCGCCCATAGCATATTTGCCGGCACACCACAACCATTTTCCATCGCTGCTTACCGCATATAAATCAATCCCACTGACTCCTGTTGCAGGCATATGTGGCATAGCTTTTTCACCACTTACTTTATATCGAACAATAATCTGATCTGCATCAGATTTGAAACGCAACATCAATCCCGCAGAGTTTTGAGATAAATCCCAAACGTCTTTCCTTACCAATTTTTCCGCTCTTGCGGGAAGTCTATCATAGGGATTCTTTACCTCTTTTGAGGCTTGTCCTTCTATTACCGTGAATTGATTTCCTGCGGGATTCCACCAGACGTAATTAATCTCCTGGGAATAAACTACGGTTACCTGAAGGAAAGTAAGTAATAAAAAAAAACGAAGGTGATTATTCATAATAAGCTGCATCTGTCAAGTATGGATTCCATTCTTTCCTAAAAGAGATTAACTACTATTTAGTTTTTGATAATAGTGATGCAGAAGCATCATCCAGAAAACAGGTACAGTGTATATGCATCTGCATTGCCGTGGCCGGGAATAAATTACTTATGGGTTGTTCAATGGTATTTTTCACAGCAACTGCTTTTCGTTGATCAGGAACAGAACAAATAATATGTTTCGATTTCAAAATCTGTTTTACAGACATGCTGATTGCCTTGCGTGGCACATCGTCTATGGTCTTAAACCAACCTTCACCCCATTGTTGTTTACGACACGCTTCATCCAACTCCACAACGATATAAGGTGTTTCAATTTCAAAATCTGCTGGTGGATCATTAAAGGCGAGATGTCCGTTTTCACCGACTCCAACAAAGGCAACATCAATCGGATGCTTCAAGATATTTTTTGATAACCGTTCACACTCGCTTTTTTCATCTACCTCACCATCGATTAAATTGACTTCCTTTAATAGTGGAACTTTCGAGATAAATCTTTCCTTCAGATACTTTCTAAAACTTGCCGGATGTGTGATGGGCAACCCGATGTATTCATCCAGGTGAAACATCGTTACTTTGTTCCAGTCAATACCTGTTTCATTAAGTAGTTGATTCAATGTTTCAAACTGACTGGTGCCCGTGGCTAATATGATGTTTGCAAGTCCGTTTTGTTCAATCGCCTGTCGAATTAATGCTGCTCCAGATTTACCTGCCGCAATCCCTAATTCTTTCGGGCTGTTCTTTATTACTATTTCCATTCAAAATTACTTATAAGTTACTTTATTACAGCAGCTGTTTGTTCAGCCGAAGTTACACCGGGTGGCAATTCAATAATCTTCAGGTTGCGAAAATGAATTTCTGCACCTTCAGCTTCCAGGCACAGGTATCCCTTCTTTTGTGACGACTGCCTGATGCCGTTCACAAACTTTCCATTCACAGAAAGTTTAATCACGCCATCCACACAGATCACTTCATAGGTATTCCATTCACCTCTTCCTTTGCATAAGTTCTCAATAGACTTGCTCCTTTCTCCTCGTGGATTATCAGGAATAGTTTGCACACCTCCCACGCCAAATAGTTCTCCATGCACATAGGCAATAGGCGGAGTTTCACCATTGCGTTTATTCAGATTTACCCAGTCGAGTTCAAGCATTTGCACTTCTACACCATCTGGTAGTCGGGTTTCAGGATCAGGGTTCGCTGCACTCCACACAAATACACCAGAGTTACCGCCTGCCTCCATGTGTTGCCACTCTACATGCAGGATAAAATTTTCATATTGCTTTTCAGAGCGCATCACACCAATCGGATTGCCGGTGTTGATCAGTTCCTTGCCTTTCACCTTCCATGTATCCGGACTTGTGTTCACATCCATCCACCGTATAGGAACTTCTTCTTTTTTTGATTTTGATGTTATTGATTGTAATGGAACCACGCTGCCAAATATAATGGGTGTAGGTTGAGAAAGGGTTTCCGTTGCACCTAAGAGTATAAAGCAACAGATTATATAAAACACATTTGTTCTCATCGGCTTTGTTTGGATTAAACGATCTTAGAATGCTTTTGTGATACCAGGCATGGCCACGGATGATGCCGGCCATCTTAAATCCCAGCTATATTGATCAATAGCCGGTGATAGCGCCACTTTTGAATTCAGTGCATCTTCCCAGGTGATGGTTTGTCCGGTGTAGGCAACCATTCTTCCTAAAACACCCAGCATTGAACTTCGTGCCATTACCTCACCGTCATTCATTGGTTTACCAGTTCGTATAGATGCAAACAATTCATCATGCTCTGTTTGATACATGTCATTCTTCTCACCACTGTATTGCCAATTTACTTTACCACTGATCTCATGCTTGCCTCCACCAATGAATGCATTGCCCTGTGTGCCGGCAACTTCAACGCGATTCGTAGTACTGCATCCATCTTGTTGCCGGCTAAAATGTATTCCCTTCACTCCCTTGCCATAATCATATTCAATAGCAAAATGATCATACGCATTGCCATAGATGGGATCCACACGTGTCTGTCTTCCACCTGTACCCATAGCGCTGATCGGGTTTTTATCGCCTAATGCCCATGACATCATATCTAAACTATGCACCATCATCTCGTTAATGAAGTCGCCTGACAACCAATCGTAGTAGAGCCAGTTCCTTAATTGATATTCCATGTCCGTCCAGCCAGCCTGTCGTGGTTTTGACCAGAGCTGCTCACCATTGCGCACGGTGTACACATTTTTGATTTCACCAATTTGACCATTCAGTACTTTTTGAAATAATGCTCTCTTGGGAAAATCATACCGAAAGCAAAATCCCGACACAACGGATAACTTTTTTTCTTTTGCCTTTTTTGCTGCTGCTAATACTTTTCGCACACCCGGTGCATCGATCGCCACGGGCTTTTCACAAAAAGCATGTTTACCTGCTTCGATAGCAGCCATCATATGATCAGGCCTAAAAGAAGGAGGTGTTGTGAGCAACACTACATCGACATCTGACTCAATTACTTTTGTATAGGCATCGAACCCAATGAACCGATGAGCCTTGTCTACCTTTACTTTTTCAGGATACATTTCAAAAAGAGCGTTGTACGATTCATCAAGCCGATCCTGAAAAACATCGCCCATCGCGGTGAGCACGACATTCGGATCCGCTTGCAACGCCTGACTTGCAGCACCCGCACCTCTGCCTCCGCAACCAATCAAACCTACCTTTAATGTATTGGTACTTCCTACAGGTTGCTTTGCCAGACCTATGTGTGGAAGTAAGGTGCCTGCCATCACAGCTGCACTCGTAGATTTTAAGAATCCTCTGCGACTAAGCGCAAAAAACTTTTCAGCATCCATTTTCATACGTTCGGTTTTATCGGTTCATGAAGTTACCTACATTCAATGTCAGTTTCTAATCTAACCAAACATAGTTTTTTAAGTGAATAATAGAAATGAAATTTTGACTGGCGGTGATTGTATCCAACAATCTCTTCACCGATTTATTAGTTTTGCTCCTGACAAAACGAGCCAGTCATATTATGCCTAACCCCTACTCGTCATTAAAACAAATTGCAACAACTTTCCAGCCTTTATCAGAAAAGGAATGGAATGATTTTTCGTCCATCTGGACTGAGTGCTCTGCCAGGCGAAAAGAACAACTTACTCTAGCCGGAGAAAAGGAAAAGTACTTATACTTTGTTTTCGAAGGTATTCAACGCGTGTATTATTTTGACGATAGAGACCGCGAAGCAACACTCGTATTTACTTATGCTCCTTCGTTTGGCGGAGTACTCGATTCCTTGTTGATGCAACAACCTTCCAAATATCATTATGAAGCATTGACGCCATCAAAATTTCTTCGCGCACCTTATTCGGAAGTTTATGCCATCATGGAGCGCCATACTGCCATTGAAAAGCTCGTGCGCAAGGGAGTAACCGCATCGCTCTCTGGTGTGATGGATCGCCTTGTCGAGTTGCAATGTTTCTCTTCCGAAGACCGATTCAGAAAATTACTTCAGCGCAGTCCTCATATTTTACAAATAATTCCACATAAATACCTGGCAAATTATATTGGTATTGATGCCACTAACTTCAGTAAGCTGATGAACAACATTCGGGTTTAACAACAGATAAAATCCTGGTAAATACCAAGATTAGATTTTTTTAATGCGGGTATCTTTGTGTTATTAGTATATTAACTATTTAACACGATGACTAAACAGCCAGCTACCCAATTATTGGAAACACTCGAAGATCAGGTGGAGAGTCACATCAACAATGCCGTGAAAAATTTTCAGAACCTGTCAGCCGAAGAATTGCTGAAGCCAGCCGCTAATGGAGGCTGGAGCATTGCACAATGTTTATGGCATCTGAACAGTTATGGAGACTATTACTTGCCCAAAATAAAATCGGGGTTGGCCAAAAATTATCCGGCCAATCCTGACTTTAAAAGTACATGGTTGGGTAGCTACTTCACGCGCATAATGAAACCCGGTGCGCAGATGAAAAAATTCAAAGCATTCAAAAATCATATTCCGTCAGCAGAACTGGATGCACACCAGGTAGTAGCAGAATTCATTCAACAACAAGAACAATTACTATCATACCTAAAACAGGCACGACAAACTGATATGAATCGAATACGCATACCCATCTCTATATTGAGTTGGATGAAACTTAAATTGGGAGATGTATTCCTGTTCATCATCGCTCACGATGAAAGGCATTTGCTGCAGGCGAAGAGGAATCTCCTGGCAAAGTGATCGCGCAAGCCTGCTATCATATAAATCAAATCGCGAATTATATAAAACTCAAGTGTGTTATTGAGAGTATACTTGCATATTGATTGTGATCCACCAGAAAATTATATCAAACTCCATTATGATTGCCAAAAGTCAAAAACACGTTCATCAATCATTTCCAGTACTAGAAATGTCGTGTGCGGCTTGTGCCGTGAGCGTTGAATCGATGTTGAAAGTAACGAAAGGCGTCATTGATGCTGGCGTAAACTATGCAAACCAGTCGGCATGGGTAGACTACGATAAATCATTAACCACCCCATTAGATTTACAAAATGTGGTTCGCTCCATCGGCTACGATTTAGTGGTTGATGCCGAAGACCCACAGGCTGTGAAAGAAGAGTCTGCTATTAAAAGCTATGAAGATATAAAACATCGCACAATCTGGTCAGCTATTCTTACTGTGCCCGTGGTGATCATCGGAATGTTTTTTATGGAAATTCCGTATGGGAACATTATTTCCTTGATTCTCACTGCTCCAGTCGTATTTTATTTTGGAAGAAGTTTTTTCATACACGCAGTTAAGCAAGCGAGCCATGGCAAAGCGAACATGGACACGTTGGTGGCACTCTCTACAGGTATAGCGTTTGCGTTCAGTGTGTTCAATACTTTCTTTCCTGAGTTCTGGCATGCACGAGATATTCATCCGCATGTTTATTATGAGGCTGCCGCAGTGGTGGTTGTATTTATCTCGCTCGGCAAACTATTAGAAGAACGAGCAAAATCAAAAACTTCCAGCGCCATAAAAAAACTGATGGGCCTTCAACCCAAAACGGTACGAGTTCTTGTGAATGGAGTTGAACAGGAACTTCCAATTGCATCGGTGAACGTGGGTGACATTATTCTCGTTCATCCGGGCGAAAAAATTCCGGTTGATGGTATCGTCAAAGAAGGGGCATCGTATGTAGATGAAAGTATGATCTCCGGTGAACCAGTGCCGGTACTTAAAGACGCAGGCAAAAAAGTATTTGCCGGTACCATCAATCAGAAGGGAGGCTTTCAGTTTGCAGCGCAAAAAGTAGGAGGCGATACTATTCTTGCGCACATCATCAACATGGTACAGGAAGCACAAGGTAGTAAAGCGCCTGTACAAAAACTGGTAGACAAAATTGCGGGAATATTCGTGCCGGTAGTGATTGGTATTTCCATGCTCACTTTTATTATTTGGATGCTGGTGGGTGGTGATGATGCTTTCACCCATGCCTTACTTACTTCAATAACCGTGTTGGTGATTGCTTGCCCTTGTGCACTTGGGTTGGCCACACCCACGGCCATTATGGTGGGTGTCGGCAAGGGGGCAGAGAATAATATCCTGATAAAAGATGCTGAAAGTTTAGAGCTCGCTCATAAAGTGAATGCCATCATCCTAGACAAAACCGGCACGATCACGGAAGGCAAACCAATGGTAACCAACATGCAGTGGATTAAAGATGAAAATGCTTCCACAACATATCAGGATGTGATGTTCAGTATGGAAAGTCAATCAGAACATCCACTGGCGCAAGCCGTTGTCGTTTATCTGAAAGAAAATGATGCTCAATCAATCCCATTGAACAAGTTCGAAAGCATTACAGGAAGAGGTGTAACCTCGACCCTTGGTGATACTACTTTCTTCATTGGAAACAGAAAACTTATAGAAGAAAAAAATATTAGCATGCCACAAACCATCGCTGCATTATCAGATGAATGGCAAGCTGAAGCCAAGACGGTTATTTATTTTGGTAATCAGGAAAAAGTGCTTGCCCTTGTAGCCATTGCCGATAAAATCAAGGCAACTTCTAAAGCTGCCATTGAAGCACTGCAACGAAAAGGATTGGATGTGTATTTACTTACCGGAGACAATCAACACACTGCACAGGCTGTCGCTAACCAAGTTGGTATTAATCATTTCAAAGCAGAAGTGCTTCCTTCCGAAAAAGCGGACTTTGTAAAACAATTACAAAGCGAGGGAAAAATTGTCGCGATGGTGGGCGATGGCATAAATGATTCACATGCGCTGGCACAAGCTGATGTGAGCATCGCCATGGGCACGGGTTCTGACATTGCCATGGATGTTGCCAAGATGGTATTGACCACTTCTGATCTTCAATCGATACCCAAAGCATTAAATCTTTCTACGAAAACAGTGCGTGGCATACGACAGAATCTATTTTGGGCATTTATCTACAACGTGATTGGAATCCCCATCGCAGCTGGATTGCTCTACCCGATTAATGGATTTTTACTTGATCCCATGATAGCCGGTGCCGCTATGGCAATGAGTTCAGTTTCGGTAGTCAGCAATAGTTTGCGTCTGAGGGCAGCCAAGATCTGATCACTTCTCGATCTTCATGCTCTTCATGGACTGTGCCATCTTCACCGCATCGTAGGCATTCACTAATCCGCCTGATGCACTGAGTTGATTAAATTCAACTTTGCCACCGCCTGGCTTCTGTACTTTAAGATTATCAAATTTTCTTGACGATTTCATTAAAATATCTTTCACCTGAAGCACTGTAAGTTCAGGGAAGTAAGACATCAACAAAGCAGCTACACCTGCAGCAGCTGGGCTCGCCATACTGGTGCCATCGTTATTTTTATATTTATTATCGGGCACCGTTGAATATATTTCAACACCCGGGGCAAACAACGAAACCATTTTCTTTCCATAGTTTGAAAAACTGCCTACTAAATCTTCATCATTTCCAGCAGAAGAAGCACCCACCTCAATCCAGTTTTTTGCTTCCTTACCATCCAGGTAATACTTGGAAGGATAATTTTTATTCACATCAATATCTTCTGAATCGTTACCGGCAGCATGAATGAGTAACACTCCTTTTTGCTCTGCATAACGTACGGCTTTATCCACCGCTTCTTTTTGCGGGGAAAACGATTTACCAAAACTCATGTTGATAATTTTTGCTCCATTGTCAACCGCATAGATAATCGCATTGGCAACGTCTTTGTCTCGCTCATCCCCATTGGGCACAGCACGCACCACCATGATTTTTACATGATCAGCGATTCCCTTAATACCAAGATTGTTTTGACGATCCGCTGCGATGATCCCTGCTACGTGAGTGCCATGGTCGGGATCCGGTCCTTCCACATCATTATTTCCATAATTTTTTTCCTGTGGGTTATTGATATCATCTCCCACGATAAGACGCGAGTCAAAATTCTCATTGTATCCGTACTTCACGATGACGCCATAATAATCAACTGCTTCCTTCAACTCAGCGAGATATTCTTCCAGATCAGCATCCTCGCCCATGTTTCTGTACATACTTAATAAAAAGCCTTTGGCGAACAGAAGACCAGGATCATTTGTTTCAAATTTCTTTACATCCTCGGGCATGATCTTTTCAACCTTGAGCAATGCTTTCAGGGTGTCTAAGCTGAAGGTGATGCTTTTATACATGCCAGAGTATAGTTTATACTGCTGTTCATTTTTAGCTTTTAGTTTTTCAAACTTGTCTTTAATTTTTACATAGCTTTCATACTCTTGTTTTTGCTTCTTAGGGATTTTGTGTCCGTCAACGTGTTCATATTTGATTTTCAACCGTATGTACTCGCGCGTCAGTTCGTATGTATCAGCATCTACGTTTCCCTCTTTGCCGCCAATAAAATTCCATCCATGCACATCGTCTATGTAGCTGTTTTTATCATCATCGATGCCATTGCCTGCAATCTCCTTTTCGTTGACCCAAATCACACTTTTTAAGTCTTCATGGTCAATGTCGATGCCTGAGTCGATCACAGCCACAATCACAGACCGTGAGGGTTGATCTTTCAATAAGGTCTGATAAGCCCTTTCTGCACTTACTCCTTGCAAACTGTCCTGTTCCGGATCTTTCAAGAACCAATCCTCTGGTATCGCTTTGATCTTCAGGGACTGCGAAAATGCAGGAACCGCTGCAAGTAGTAGTAGAAATATTACATTCAGTAAGCGAATCTTCATGGTAGTAACTATCTATTTTGAAATGGCAATATAATCGTAAACACCTATTAATCAGACCTTTTTTATTCTTTTGGTCGCTTAAATTTTCTACAAAATTAATCAATGAAACGAAAAAAGATGATAGAAATTACGTCAGTAGGTTAGATCGCAAGAATACAATTCTTCATAAAAAGAAATATGCAACCTTTGAACTAAGTTAAATTTTAAAGCATATGATACAGATTTGCATTTTAGGAGTTGTGCTTTTTTACACTTTGTTTTTTTACACGGTGGTAAAATTTCAACATGTTGAGAAAATACATACGCAGGGTTTAGATGTTTAAAAAGGAAGAATTGTCTTAGTAACTAAGGGAAGAAATGTTTTACACTTCTTCAGATAATTGTTAAAAAGATGACTTCAATCTTTAAGCTCTAAAATTCCAAAAGAGGAAGGGATGTGAAAATTTGGTGTTGGAGAATCCGGCCTAACCCAACTGATCCATTTAATCTTTGAGTTATCCTCTGTTATTTCAACGCAGTCACCACGATATAAACCCGCTTCAATTCTGTTCCCTTTTAAAAGCTCCAGTTGCTTTAAGGATTTCTTGCTGATCGCCACCTCCACCGTATAGCCATCAGCAACTTTATTTGCTTTTATAATCAATTCACCAACCGGCCACGACCATGTTGAAGTAAATTTTCGATGATATTCTGCCAAATAATCATACACCCTACCATGGGGGTCCATCTCCAAACCATAATACGGTAACATCTGATCATCTTTTCTAAAAAAGATTTCAACTCGATCCGAAGAAACAACTTCTAATTTTTCATTTGTCTTTACAAGTACGTTGATATGATCATCCTTTACTTTATAAAGTAAATAGAGCCAATCCTTACTATGAAGAGCCTTGAATGAGGTAAACGGAGGTGTTTCCTTTTCCCACGGATAAATAAAGTCTGTCAGTTCAATGGCATTTTTCCATACTGGACTATCACCTTTTCCCGTTATGACAAGTTCCTCTTCTTGAAGTTTTTTTACTGTATAGGTTTTCAGCGTGTCTTTAGTGGTGTTTGATAAAAGTCCAGTTGCCATAATGATTAAAAATAAAGAGCGAATCATAGTTGATATTATTTAGTAACAGGTGAACATTAAGCCGAAAAATTTTAACATCAGGCTGAGGCTTTGAGAAGTTCTTCTTGAATTCGTTTTGCCACTATCTTTTCCTGGCCGGTCTTTAACATGAAAACAGTAATCCGGATGCTGTTTTCTTTTTCCCAGCCAATAACTTCAATAGAAGGACTTCCATCGCGCAATTTTCTTCCAAACTCATCGCGCGTTGCCTTTACTTTTTTCCTATCCCAGGAAATCTCCAGCGATGGGGTGTGGTTGGCAACCGGAGGCACGATCACTTCAGTAGTGACACCTTGCACTTTTTTTACGGCCGCATTGATCACTTCAATTCGATCTTCCCATATTTTCCAATCCAGCGCGTGATCTCTTTTAATATAGCTGTCCAATGCTACATACATCCCGATCATTTCTTCTTTGTTCACTTTCATCCCACGGCCGATATTTCCTCCTGCCGGAGGGCCGTTTAAGCGAGCCGCTGCAATCAGATCTTTTTTGCCCATCAGGATTCCAGCGCTTTGCGGTCCACAAATCGCTTTGCCACCGGAAATACAAACCAGGTCAAAGCCCATAACGTTGTACTTCCACAAATTTTCCACCGGAGGCACATCGGCTGCCATGTCAATCATCGTTGGGAGGTTATGTTTTTTCGCAAGATCTAACCATTGCTGATGCTGAATTTTACCAACCGGTGCTTCACGGTTCAGAAACCACAACATGGCGGTCTTTTCATTAATTGCATTTTCTGCCTCTTCAAAGGTTTCAACAGAGACAATAGAAACACCTGTGTTGGTGAGCGCATGATGATATCCGTTGATGTGCGTTTTTTGAATGATCACTTCTGACTTCATACCAGTGCCTTCAAGCTTTGGTAATTGAGTTACCTTTTTTGGATCCATTCCCGTCAACACACCAGCGGTGCCTAGCACCAAGGCTGACCAGCAGCCAGCTGTTACCATGGCAGCTTCTGCTTTACATAGTGTGGCAATTTTTTGTCCTACTTTATCATGCACCTCGTCCAGCATGACATATTCCTTTGAGCTGCTTTGTATCGCTTCCATGACATCATCATGCATCAGTGAAGCAGTCATGCTTGTATAGTTACCAGCAGCGTTGATGAAAGTGCGCAGACCGAGTTCTTTAAACAAATCCCGCTTTACCGAAAGTGGAGCTGCACTTAAAGATTCGAGTGGGGTACCGACCAATAAACCAGTGGCAAGAGGTGCCAACGATAATCGTTTTATTATTTCTCTGCGCTTCATGTTCCTATTTTACATCGTTTAAAATCCCGAGCATGACTGATGTTTATTCTTAAGACTAAGAGACAGAAGCCTGTTGTAATATCTCTTTAATTCGCTTTGCGACAGTGCGCTCTTCTCCTGGTATCATCTGCCATGTGGTTATATCGATGGACTCACTACCACCCATGGTTTCAATAGAAGGATGACCTTTGCGTAATGCATCGCGCACTTCATCCGGTGTGATTTTCACTTTTTTAGCATCCCACTTCAATCGAATGGAAGGCACATGGTTTGCGATAGTCGGTATGTGATTCTCTGTTGTTACACCGGGGATTGATAAGGCTGTATCGTTAATCAGTTTGATTTGTTTTTCCCACAACGACCAATCAGCCTGATGATCTCTGTTTAAATAGACTTCAATAGCCACCAGCATTCCAAGAATCTCTTCTTTATTTACTTTCATGCCTCGCCCGACAGTGCTTCCATTAGGCGGTGCATTTTTACGCGCAGCCTGAATAAGATCTTTTCTTCCCAGCAAGAGGCCAGCACTCTGAGGACCACGTAATCCTTTTCCACCTGAAAAACACACCAGGTCAAATCCCATCTGTGTGTATTTCCATAAGTTCTCTGCCGGAGGAACATCTGCTGCACAGTCATTCATAGTTGGGATTTTATATTTCTTTCCAATCTCCACGAACTCTACATCTTTGATCTTTCCATCAGGATTAGCATAATTCAAAAACCACATCATGGCAGTTTTCTCATTAATGGCTGCTTCCAGTTCTTTCCTTGTTTCTACTTCTATTATTTTAACTCCAGCATTGCGAATGGCGTGATCATATCCAACGCGATGGCTCTTTTGCCTGATCACTTCTGTTTTCAAACCCGTCATGTCAGTAGGAATGCGATCTGCCTTTTCAGGATCACCACCAGTAATAACTCCCGCGGTGCCCAATGTTATTGCTGAGAAAGCACCAGACGTTACCATAGCACCTTCGCACTTGAGTAACTCTGCCAGACGCTCGCCCACCCGATCCTGCAACTCTTCCAATTTTACAAATTGTAATGCTGAGTAGTTAATGGCTTTGATAACTTCAGGATGAGGAAGTGATGCTGTTAATGCGGTATAGGTTCCAGCAGCATTAATAAATGTGCGTACTCCAAGTTCTTTAAAGTAATCGCGATCATAGTCCTTCTCTGCAGCAGATGAAGCTAAGGCTTCACCGGATGCAACCCCCAACAAAGGTAAGGTCATTAATCCTTTAAGAATATCTCTGCGTTTTGTCATGTCATTTCTTTTTTAGAGCTGCAATACAATCAATTTCAACGAGTGAATCGCCTGGTATTCCACCAGCAGCGGCAATGGTCGTGCGCACAGGAGGATTCTTTCCAAAGCGACCACGAAAAACTTCATTCATCTCCTTGTAGTCTTTCAAGTCATTCAAATACACATTCACTTTAAGAACACGATCCATCGATGAACCTGCCTTCTCCAGTTCACTTTGTAGTTCTTTCAATACGTGATCGGTGTGTGCTTTAATGTCTCCTTCAAAGTGTGCCCCTTTTCCTGCGATGTAAACAAGACCCCCATACACTTGCGAACCTGAGAATAATGGAACCTCTTGATCATAAACTACATCACCGGTCTTTATTTCGTCATCCTCTTTGTTGTTATCAGATGCATTCGCATTGGCTGCTGAAAGTCCAAGTAAGCCAGCGGTTCCGAATAAAATCTTTTTGAAAATTGATCGTCTGTCGGTTTTCATGATTATTAGTTTTGTTTAGTTACTATTAGAAATAGTGTATGTTATTTACGGTTTAATTTTTTCGAAGTTTACCTACTTCATCAGCTGTTATTACATCATCTGTCTTTCCGAAGTTCTGTCGAATGTACGTCAATACTCCAGCAGCTTCTTCATCCGTAAGAAAGGAATGCTTCGGCATGACACCATTATAGCCAACTCCATTTACTTCGATGTTTCCTTCGAGGCCATTGAGCAATACATTAATAAGCTTTGTCTTATCGCCCTTCACCCAGGCCGCCCCGACTAAAGGAGGGAATCTGCCTTCTGCTCCTTTTCCATTTTGCTGATGACAAGAGGCGCAATAGGTTTCATAAATTTTTTGTCCACCGGCTACTTGTCCTTTCTTCAGATTATCATCAATCTCATGAGGTGTTCTGATATGAGGCAATGTTTTTCTTGCTTCCATTTTTGCAAGATTAGCTTCTCCAAAATTCTTTTTATCTCCTTTATACATCACCCTCCAGATTTTCCCTCTCACGGTTTCAGATAAGTATAAAGAACCATCGGGTCCCATGGCGATGGCCATTGGACGGTAAGGGGCATCACTCACATCCACCACCGGATTTTCGCCAACGAAACCATCAGCAAAAACTTCCCACTTGCCTGTTGGCTTGCCATTTTCAAATGGAATAAAGGCAAAGAAATATCCGGCTTGAGGATAGGGCGCACGGTTGGTTGATCCGTGAAAGGCAATGAAGGCTCCATTTTTATAATGATCGGGAAACTGATCGCCTGTATAAAAGAAAAGATCGTTGGGCGCCCAATGTGCAGGAAAGCCAAGGAGTGGTTGAGTGTACTCCGCACCCTTTCCTTCTTTAACACCATCACCACCATATTCAGGATTTAAAACACGCTTACCTTTATCCTGATCATAATAGCAATAAGGCCAGCCACCATTTGTTCCTTCCTCAACCCGAAGAAATTCTTCAGAAGGATAAACAGCACTTTGCCATCTTGTAAATTGAATAGGGTTCCTTGAATTCAAGTCATCGCGACCATGCACTGCGACATACAATGTATTGTCTTCTTTGTTCCAATCCATGGCCACTAAACTTCGAATACCTGTCGCATATAGCTTACCACCATCCTTTTGAGTCTGGCCTATTTTGCTTGCACTGAACTTCCAGATGCCACCATGTTCTTCGAGTTGTGAGCAAGGTTCTTCGCCTGGCTCTCCCGGAACACGATTTAAAACCTGACACACATCACCTGGTGCACCAAAGGGAACATATAAATTTCCGGCTTCATCCAATGCAATGGGTTTGGCAATGTGTTCATAACCATGCCTGTCGTTTTTGTAATCATCTTTAACAATTATTTCAACTTTTCCATCTGGAATGAGCTGACCTGGTGTGTATTTGATTCGGTATACTTCGCCCGCTGTGCTAAAATACATATAGCCATTATGAATACGCATAGCGGTTCCATAATTTCCTGTATCGTCATAATCGCCAAAGTATTTAATGGTGTCTGCCCTTCCATCATTGTTAACATCGCGCAAAGCGACAATGCCTTTTGGCTTACCACCGCGTAACTTCACATAGATGTCTCCCTGGCTACTTACAGCCATCTGACGTGCACTACCAACACTATCAGCAACTACAACAACTTCAAATCCACCCGGAACAACAAGGCCTCCGTTATCCGGATCACCTTTTGGTAATTCAATTTTATTTCCGCAACTGGCTATGATAAAAGAGGCTCCAACGAAGAAGATAATTTTAATGATCAAATCTCGCATGTGACAGTTACTTGTTTATATACAGAGGGGCTGCTAATCCATTTAAATCCCATACCACATCACCATTAAGAACCGTAAACTGACATGTAAATTTCTTATCGCCCATCACTTTATTTCCACCAACATCTACATAACCATATGTTCCTTTATCAAGACTTAGTATAGCCACATCGGCCAATGCACCAACGGATAAATGACCAAGTTCTTTCTTGTTAATGATTTGTGCAGGATTCCAGGTAGAGCAGGCGATTACCTCGTTCAAGGTCAATCCTATGTTCAATAATTTTGACATTACATTGGCCATGTCTTTCATGCCACCATTCATACTTCCGGTGTGAAGATCTGTACTGATAGAATTAGGTTTTAAGCCTTGCTTGATTGCGGGTATGGCTTGTTCAAACATGAAACTACCTCCACCATGACCGACATCGAAATTAACTCCTCTTTTTTGTGCAGCCGCAGCGTAAGCCTGAACTTTCCCATTTTCAACAATGTGCATTCTTCCTTCAGTTTGTCCATAACAATGCGTTACGATATCACCTGGTCTTAATTTTTCCAATAATAAAGTCTCCCATGATAGCACAGGTTTTGCTGCACCGAAGTCAACCATAACAGGGATGCCCGCTAACTCGCCAGCTTTCACGGCACGATCCGTTGGTGCCCATTCAGAACTCATGTAGTGCGCCAGTTTAATTCCAACAATCAAGTCGGGATATTGCCTGGCAACCATCGCAGTAAGTTTAGGATCCATATCCGCAAGATTTTGTTCGGTGGCACCTCCACTCATGCCTGCACCTACAATATTTAAGAAGGCGAACATCCTGGTTTTAGAATTCGCAAACGCCTGATTTTTAAAATCAAGAAAATTTCTCCACCCTGCACCACCTGCATCTACCACGGTTGTAACGCCTGCGCGAAAAGTGAAACCATCGGGAGGCAAAGCTGCATAGCTATCGCTCAAATATTTGTCTTGCTCTGTGCCAAAATAATGATGCCCATGAATATCAATCAACCCTGGCACTACATAGAGGCCCGTAGCGTCAATTGTTTTTAATGCAGGTTTTGAAATTTTAGCAGCGACTTCTGAAATTTTGTTTCCAATGATGGCCACGTCCATAATGGCATCAATATTATTTTTCGGATCGATGACATGTCCATTCTTAATCAGAACATCAATGGATTGAGATTGAGCTCCAAGGAAAGAGCACAACAGAAATAAAAGGAAGGTGAACTTTTTCATATAGTTTAGTTTATAGGCAGATAATAAAATTGAAGATTCATTCATTGAGTTTTACCAGGTTCTGTCTTTCATAAAAGTTTCTAACTCTGCCATCGTGAGGGGAACCAGACCCGGATTTTCTTTCACCCACTTAAGAAAGTCTTTCTTTATAGCTTCCGTCCAGGCTGTATCAATCTGACCTGGCGTATAAACACCTGCTTTTAGTTTGGTGATGGCAAACTTATCACGCAACTGAATAAACTCTGCGTTGATCACGACCTCTTCGGCAAGATGCGCAGGGATAAAAACAACTCCTTCTTTGCGAGCCAACACAACATCTCCAGGAAGTACAGTAACTTCTCCAATGATCAATGGGTGATTGATTCCCATCAACATTGTCTCGTTTAAAAAAGAAGGATGCCAACCACGCACATAAGCATTGAATCCTGCAATAGCACCTAAGCCATCAATGTCACGAGCACCTGCATCGAAAATTACTCCGGTGCCTGTTTTAGAAAAAATTGAGTTACCTAAGTTATCGCCAATCAATGTTCCATCTTTTATTTTTTCAAAGCAGTCGGCCACATACACATCTCCTTTTTGAAGCATATCGATAGGCCATGAATTCATAGGGCCAACCCGTCCATCTTTTTTTCCTTTTTCAACGATGCGTGCCTGAAGGTCGGGGCGAAGCGGCATATATTGAGCCGTGAGGGCACGTCCAACAAAAGGCTCATCATCACGTAGTCGTTGCCAATTTCCATCATACTGATTATTAAAACCTTTATTCTTCAAGATGCCCCACGCCTCTTCAATGGCAACATTTTTCATACGCTTTAAAAGAGCATCTGAAACTTTGGGTCTTCCATCGGCATAGCGTTCACCTTTCCATTCCTGTGTTAAGAAAATAACTTGCTCTCGATCAAGTTGCTGAGCGTTGAGCAGCGAAAAGGAACTAATAAAAACTATTAATAACAATACATTTTTCATGGGTTGAATATTTAATCTTTTACTGGTTTATTGTTCGTTTGGCTTAAGACGATTCGATAACATTTCTTTACGCATGATGCTTTTTTATTTTGCTTTATAATTAATGAATTCCTGATGCGATGTAAGAATCAACATTTTGTTGAGTTATAACTTCCAATGGAAAAAGCTCGGTGCGTGGAATTTCCTTTTTGAAAAGTAAATGATTCGCCATATGGCTTATCCCTTGAAAAACCTGCCGTTTAGGGTTTTGGTTGATCAGAAAACTTATTAATCCGCTTTTTAAATGCTTCAGGTTTTCCTCCAGCATGTCATAGCCAATCAGTCGTATGTTAATGCTGGGATGATCTTTTAAAATACGAGCGATGGTTGACACTGCCTTGGAGGTGGTGACAAATATTCCTGTGATGGTTTCCCTTAAGATCAAGGATTCAATTTTACTTCTAAAAGATTTCTCACCTGGATCCAGGTTCAAGCTTGTTATTTTATAGGGATGGTTAATATTCTTTTCATAAAATTCCTTGAACCCTTTTTCCTTCTCTATAAGATATACAGAGTCCTTTACATCCTCCCCAATATGTAAAATAACAATCTCTTCAACTGCTTCATGGCCAATGCTCATTAATTGTCCTGCCAGTTTTCCGCTCTGGAACAAATCCTGACCAATAAAACTTAAGGGTTTTGACTCCGGAATATTTGTATTAAACAAAACATAGGGGATACCCTTTTTTTGTAGTTGGCTAAAAACATGAAGAGCCTGTGGATAAAAAATGGGTGCTATTACCATCCCATCCGGTTTTGACTTTAACGCCTGACTGGCGATGAGTTCAAGCGACAATTTTCCATCATGGGCATAAAAAAAGGGTTCGATGGCCACTCCATAATGTCCCCATTCACCTATTGCCTGAATTATTCCCGCATTTACTTCAGCCCAATAGGGATCTAAATTTGGTTCTGGAATGACCACAGACACCCTAAAATTTTTAGATCGCCTGAGAGATCTTGCGATCAGATTAGGCTTATAATGTATCTTTTTAAGAACATTATTAACCTTGGTTAGCGCTCTGGCTGAAACATTTCCACGGTTATGCAAAACCCTATCCACGGTTCCCTCGGAAACCCCAGCCATTTTTGCAATGTCTTTTATTCGAATATTAGTGGGTATCATCAAAAAATACGAGAGGTGACTGTTTTCGCACACAATTTAACTGTGCGCGAACACAATTCCCACATTATATTTTGTTTTTATTAAAAGTAGGATTAATTTACCTCATTGATTCATGCAGAGTTGCATGCAATCCCAATAAACCCAACTATTATTTATGAAAAAACGATTACTTAAGCTCACGTGCCTGATCATGCTGCTCAGCGTGTCAGTGTATGCGCAGAAAGTGACCGGTAAGGTTACCTCTGAGACAGATGGAGCTCCTATGCCAGGAGTTTCGGTTCTGGTGAAGGGAACAGCTACTGGTACTGCCACCGATTCGGATGGTAGCTACGCATTAAATGTTTCCGATGTGTCCAATGGCACTTTGGTCTTTTCCTTTATAGGATATGTGACCAAAGAAGTATCCCTCCAGGGAAGGTCAGTGGTTGATGTGGTCTTATCAGAAGACGCCACCCAGCTAAGTGAGGTTGTAGTTACCGCTTTGGGCATTTCCCGAGAGACAAAAACTCTTGTTTATGCAACTCAGCAGGTGAAGCCTTCTCAATTGGTTGAAGTAAGAGACGCAAACAACGTGATGAACTCATTGCAAGGTAAAGTTGCCAATGCGGTGATTACGCAAGGTTCAGGTGGTCCTGGTTCAGGTGTTCGCGTTGTTCTTCGCGGTAACAGATCAATCCAGGGAAGCAATAACGCACTTATTGTGGTAGACGGTGTGCCTATTACTAACGGCACCAGTGGTACAATCACGAGTGACTTTGGTGGTTTGCAAGGATCAGATGGTGCATCGAATATCAACCCAGATGACATTGAGTCAATGACTATTTTGCGTGGTGCATCGGCTGCCGCTCTTTATGGTAGTGCTGCTGGTAACGGTGTAATCGTAATTACAACCAAAAAAGGAGCTAAAGACAGAGTAACAGTAACCGTTAACTCAGGTGTTACTACAGAAAGACCTTTTGTCCTTCCAAATTTCCAGAACGAATATGGCCAGGGAAATTCAGGAGTCTATAAAAAGACCTCTGGTGAAAGCTGGGGTCCAAAGCTTGACGGCACAAGCAAGGATGGTTATATGGGCGAAACTCGCCCTTACTCAGCGCAGGAAACCAACGTGAAGGATTTTTTCAGAACAGGTCTTTCTTTAAATAACTCGATTGGTATTTCCGGAGGTTCAGACAAAATGCAAACCTACTTGTCATATACCAATAATAGCATCCAGGGTATTCAGCCCAGAAACGATTTAATGCGCCACACGATTAACCTTCGTGTATCAAATAATATCGGCAAGAGAATCAAAACCGATGCTAAATTGACTTACATCAAGCAGAGTATTGACAGTAAATACGAAACCGGAGAGTCTGCACTTAGCCCCGTTCTTGCTATTTACCAGATTCCGCGCAACGTAAGTCTTACTGATGCCAAGCATTACCAGGATCTTAACAATATCGGTGTTCCTGTGCGTGCTCCTTACCCAGTAATTAACCCAGCCTTGTATCAAAACCCTTATTGGATTGTTAATAATACTCAATCCGATGAAGAACGTAACAGGCTTATGGGCTTCTTGTCTGCTCAATATGAGATTACAGATTGGTTAAAGTTAAGCGGAAGAGCAAACATGGATAAGTATACCGATGTTTTACAGAGACAATTCTTCGCAGGAACAGTTGGTGTTTCAGGCGTTGGTGGTTCTTACTCAAGACAAGAAATCAATGTTGCTCAACACTGGTTTGATGCCATGCTGGAAGGAAAGAATAAATTAACCGATGACCTTAAGATCGACTACCGTGTAGGTGCTATCATACAAGACAACAAGTATGATGCGCTTTATACCAATGCTAATGGCTTGAATGTAACAAACAAGTTTGGATTAAATTTCGCCACTAACCCTGTTTATAGCCAGGATGCATCACATGTTCAAACACAATCAGTGTTTGGCCAGATAAACTTATCGTTTAAGGAAGCTATCTTTTTGGATGCCAGTTTGAGAAATGACTGGAGTTCTACACTGCCTTCTCCTTATTCTTTTAGCTATCCTTCTGTAGGTGTTTCAGCTATCCTTTCAGATTTAATGACGCTACCGGATGCCATTTCATTCTTGAAACTTAATGCCAGTTATGCCGAAGTAGGTAACGGAGGTCGCGCTCAGTTGCGCTTTAACACCTATGGCTATTCACAAGGTGGCACGAATGGATTTATTTACAGAAATTCCACTCAGGCAATTCCAGACTTAAAGCCAGAAATCGTGAAAAACATTGAGCTCGGTTTTGAGGCCAAGTTTATGGAAAACAGACTTGGATTCCAGTTTACTTATTATAAGAGCAATTCATTCAACCAATTGTTGCAAGTTAGTGTACCTGTGGCAACTGGCTTCTCTAGTAAGTATATCAATGCTGGAAATATCCAAAACCAGGGTATCGAAGTGGTGATAAACGGATCTCCTTTGAAAGAAGGTGCTCTTAAGTGGGATATTGGCTTCAACCTGGGTATGAACCGTAACAAAATTGTTGAACTCACACCAACTGTTAAGGAGTTTACTCTAGCAGGTGGTTTCGGACGTTCAGCAACTCCTATCGTGAAAGAAGGTGGTAGCTACGGAGATATGCAAGGCTTTTACTGGAAGAAAGATGCCAATGGTAATAATTTAGTTACACCTAGTGGCACGCCACTATCAACGGTTACCACAGGTGAACTTGGGTATCTCGGTAACTTCAATCCTAAAGCAACTCTTGGCTTGACCAATACATTCAATTATGGAAAGCTTTCATTTAGAATCTTAATTGATGGTCGTGTTGGTGGAACTGTTGTAGATGGAACTGAGATGTTTCTTGCCTTTAATGGTGCTCCCGAAATCACATCGCAACATCGCGAAGGTGGTTGGGTACTGGGAGGAAAAGGTACTGATGGTGCAGCTGTAAATACCCCAATCAACTCACAGCAATTCTGGACAACCGCTTCAGGTGGACGTTATGGAACAGCTGAATTCTTTACCTATGATGCAACCAACTTCAGAGTACGTGAACTTTCAATAGGCTATACCATTCCTGTTCCTGACAATTCAGTGTTCAAAATGGTTCGTATTTCAGCGGTTGCCCGTAACTTGTTCTTCCTATACAGAGGATATTCAAAACTGGAGATTCCAGGTCTTGAGAAACGCAAAATGGCATTCGACCCTGACATGTCACTTGGTAATGGTAACTGGCAAGGTGTTTCTTACGGAACACTTCCTTCTACACGTAGTTTAGGATTCAACCTCCAGTTAACTTTCTAAGCTTATAAAACTTAAACAGAATGAAAATTGATATGAAAAAAATAATAAACCTGTTAAGAACGTACGGAGGCTATTTGTTTCTGTGCAGCATTGTACTGGTTGTGTCGTGTACGAAAGAGTTTGACGACATCAATACAAACAAGAATGCACTTTCAAAGTTGGAAACATCTCAACTTCCTTTCCTCTTTTCGAAAGCGCAGTCTACGGCAACCAATAATGGTTGGAATTATCAAATCGCTCAGAATTTATTCCACGATCAGTATTGTCAGTATTTCGCTAACACTACTACATACTTCCCTTCTGATCGTCTAGTAATTCGTATGGACTGGATCAGAGCAGCATGGAACCCTATTTATAGTGAAGTAGTGCCTCAATTGCAGACCCTTCTTGAGCAATATGATCCAGCTTCTGCTGAATATGCAATCGCTCAGGTTTGGTGGGTATATACGTTCCACAGACTTACTGACACATGGGGACCAGTGCCCTATTTCAATGCAGGCGTTTCTGGCACAGGTGTACCTTACGATGCTCAGGATAAAATCTATGATGATATGCTGAAAAGATTGGCAACCGCTATCACGGTGTTAAACGGAAAGAAAAGCGAACAACCTTTTGGTACATTCGATCTTATCTATGCTGGCAATGTTACAAAGTGGATCAAATTTGCCAATACATTGCGTCTGCGCCTTGCTGTTCGTATTTCTAAAGTAGATCCTGCAAGAGCAAAAACAGAAGGTGAAGCCGCTGCTGCCAATGGTGTATTAATCGATAGCCCTGGTGATGATGCCTTGATTTACAGAACCAAAAAAGGTGACGACTTCAACGGATTATCCATCATGGACTGGAATGAATTCAGAATGAGTGCAACCATGGAGTCTGTATTAAAAGGATATGCAGACCCAAGGATGCCAATTTATTTCATAAAATCTGTGAAATCAGGTGACTATGAAGGATTGCGTAACGGTCTTTCACAGGCTGCCATGGCTGAACCATTAAATAGTGCAGATGCCAACTCGCATCATGGCGAACGCTGGTCATCAACAACAGGTTTGGAAACTCCTTCCAATGTTATGACTACTGCTGAAGCTTGGTTCTTACGTGCCGAGGGCGTACTTCTTGGATGGAATATGGGTGGTGGAACTGCTGAATCATACTACAACCAGGGTATCACTGAATCAATGAACCAATGGGGTATTGATGATGCTGCCGCAATCACTGCTTATATTAATAGCACTAAGACTCCAATCGCTCCTGGCGATGCTCAGAATTCACCAGCTGTTTCAACAGCTCCAATTAAATTCCGTGCAGCAGGAACAACCGTAGAAAAACAAGAACAAATCACCATTCAAAAATGGTTGGCGTTATATCCTGAAGGTGTTGAGGCCTGGGCCGATCTTCGCAGAAGCCGCGCTTTCAAATTATATCCCGTGGTGCAATCAGATAACACTGATCTTCCAACATTTGCTGATAACAAAACTCCTACAAACAACTGGATCAGAAGGATTCCTTTCATCACTGATGAAAAGGTAACCAATGGTGCAGCCGTTGATGCAGCAGTTCCGTTGTTAGGTGCCGGTGGCGATAAAATTGTAACTCCACTATGGTGGGATAAAAACTAAGTCACTCTATTTCTTAATTCAAAAGGTCAGTAAATTTACTGACCTTTTGTTTTTTATAGCATTTACCATTTTCCATGAAAAGCTCACTTCAGTTGATTTTTAGTGCCTTACTATTGATGGCATGCAGCAAGGATAAAGAACCATTATTCAAAAGCATAAACCCTGCAGAGTCAGGCATTCATTTTTCGAACACCATTACCTATGCGGATTCGCTCTCGGTCATTGACTTTGAATACATGTACAATGGAGGTGGTGTTGCCGTAGGCGATATCAACAATGACGGGCTTCAGGATATTTATTTTACCGGCAACATGACATCCAGTAAACTGTATTTAAATAAAGGCAATTGGAAGTTTGAAGATATTACTGAAAAAGCAAATGTAGCAACATTCACCTGGGCAAGTGGTGCCTCTATGGTGGATATCAATCAGGATGGTTTCAAAGACATCTACATCAGTGTAGGCGGTAATCGCAACACACCAGAAAACGAGAGAGCCAATATTCTATTTATCAACAATGGTGATTTAACATTTACTGAACAAGCAGAAAAATATGGATTGAACGATAAAGGCTATGGAATACAAAGCTCCTTTTTTGATTATGATCGTGATGGCGATCTTGATATGTATTTGTTGCGCAACTCTTTTGTCAGTTATAGTCGCAATGCTTCAAGACCTAAAGTAGTCAATGGCGAAGCAGCATCCAATGATAAGCTATTTCGAAACAATGGCGACCTAACTTTTACTGATGTAACCAAAGACGCAGGAATACTCATTGAAGGATTTGGTCTCGGTGTTACAGTTTCAGATTTTAATGATGATGGCTGGCCCGATATCTATGTGTCAAACGATTTTATCACCAACGATCTGTTGTGGATCAACAATCAGGATGGAACATTCACCAACCAGGTATCTAACTACCTCAAGCACCAGACTTTTAATGGCATGGGCAACGATGTCGCTGATTATAATAACGATGGACTCGTTGATATTGCTGTAGTTGATATGTTGCCCGAAGACAACAAGCGATGGAAACTTACACCTCGCGGAAACGGGTACGATGAATTTGAACATGGATTAAGTGTAGGTTATGAACCTCAATATGTTCGCAATACATTGCAACTCAATAATGGCAATGGCACATTTAGTGAAATTGGTCAATTAGCAGGTGTTGAGGCTACCGAATGGAGTTGGAGCGTTTTGTTTGCCGACTATGACAATGATGGACTTAAAGATTTGTTCATCACCAACGGATATGGAAAAGACATCACCAACCTGGATTTTATCATGTATGGTGATGAAACACAAAACATGGGCTTGCCTACTGCAGATAAAGAACAGCGACAGGCTTTATTAAATGAACTACCCGGCATAAACATTCACAACTACATCTACAAGAATAAAGGAGACCTCACTTTCAGTGATGAATCAGCATCATGGGGTTTAACAGAAGCTACATTTTCAAATGGCGCTGCATACGCTGATTTTGATAATGATGGAGATCTTGATTTGGTTATTAACAATATTGATGGTGAGGCTTCCCTTCTAGAAAGCCAGGCAAACAACAAAAAAAATCAATCAAACTATTTACGAATTGCCTTTGAGGGTCCTGAAAAAAATTGGGAAGGCTTTGGAACAAAAGTCTACCTGAAAACAAAGGGAACATTGCAGTATCAATATTTTTCACCCTTCCGGGGATATCTGTCATCCGTAGAACCATTTTTACATTTTGGATTGAATCAGAATACTATTGTTGATAGCCTGGAGATTATCTGGCCCGATGGAAAATATCAATTGCTAACTAAAGTGAATACAAATCAATTGATCAAAGTCTCTTATAAAGATGCAGGTAATAGACCAAAAATAATTACTTCTGGAACCACGACACTTTTCAGACCATCAGACAACGAAACAGGAATAGATTTCCTTCATAAAGAAAATCCTTTCATAGATTTTAAAGTACAACCATCCATACCTCACATGAACTCTCGCTATGGACCAGGCATTGCTGTTGGTGACGTTAATGGTGACGGGCTTGAAGATTTTTATATTGGTGGTGCAGCAACCTACGCTGGTGGTTTATTCATTCAAAATACAGAAGGAAAATTTTCTCGCCAGCGTTCAACGGGCATTGATAGTCTGGCCGAAGATACAGGCGTGCTATTCTTTGACGCTGATAAAGATGGAGATCTTGATCTATACATTACGAGTGGCGACACCGAACAGGCAAGCAATGCTCCCATTTATCAGGATCGCTTTTTTATCAATGATGGCAAAGGTAATTTTAGTATTGCTCAACATGCATTGCCTGAGGAAACAACAAGTGGATCATGCATAGTGGCTGCCGATTATGATCGCGATGGAGATCTTGATCTTTTCGTTGGGGGAAGAGTTACTCCTGGAAAATATCCGATGCCGGCCGAAAGTTTTTTATTACGAAACGACACTAAAAACGGAACACCACAATTCACAAACGTCACCCAGGAAATCATACCCGATATAAATCAATCGGCAATGGTAAGCGCTGCGTTGTGGAGCGACTATGATAACGATGGCTGGATGGATCTGGTGATTACAGGGGAGTTTTTACCAATCCAATTTTATAGAAACAATAAAGGAAAATTTGAAGAGTCAAAAAATCTTAAAAACTCTTCAGGCTGGTGGAACTCTCTTGCCGCTGGTGACTTTGATTTAGATGGAGACATCGATTATGTAGCTGGCAATCTCGGATTAAACAGTCATTTCAAAGCCTCTGCAGAAGAACCACTTTGCATACACGCTAAAGATTTTAATAAAGATGGACGCATCGATCCGATCCTGAGTTACTATACACAAGGCGTAAATTACATTGGCCATCCCCGTGACGTTCTCATCGATCAAATAAATACGATGCGCGGAAGATTCAGGACCTTTACAGCTTATTCGGATGCCACATTCGACCAATCATTTCTACCTGAAGAACTGGATGATGCTTACGTAGTTTGTACTCAGACATTTGAAAGCAGCTACATTGAAAATCTAGGCAACGGAAAATTTAAAATAAAAGCACTTCCACTCGTTGCCCAGGTTGGACCAATCTATGGAATGGTGACCGAAGATTTCGACAGCGATGGAAATCTGGATGTACTTCTTAGTGGCAACTCCTATGCACCCGAAGTTCTTTCGGGCAGAGATGATGCTATGATCGGGCTTTTATTGAGAGGAGATGGAAAAGGAAATTTCATTCCTATACATAATAGCAAAAGTGGCTTCGTGTCAGGTCTGGATTCAAAGGGAATGGCTAAAATCATACTCGCCAACGGACTGAGTTTAATTGTTGTTGGAAATAACTCGAATAAAGCAAAATCATTTATTGATCAAATGCCAGCAACGTATGTGAGAGCCAATACTAATGATGTGACTGCTGCCGTGACATTATCAGATGGAAGAAAATACCGTCATGAATTTCAGTATGGATCTACTTACCTATCCAACTCAAGTCGTTCTTTAAAATTATCTTCTAAAATTTCGGCATTAACCATTACTGACTATCAAGGAAAAGTTCGCTCGATTCAAATAAGTAATATACCGAACAAATAAGTTTATCCGATCGGTTACACCTTTTTGTCTTTTGACGAAGAGATCAGGAGCGCCATGCCGAATAAGAAAATCGGAATGCAGATATATTGATCTATTGTTAAAGAAACGCCCTTGATCATCGGTCTTGTTAATACATTCATGAACTCGATCATGAAATGGATGCCGCTGATTGATATGATTAACAGACCAGCCATTCTTCCTGCCTGAAGTTTTTTAAAGTGCTTATTCCAATACCAGATCAAACTTATTATTAAAATAAGAAATACAACTCCTTCATATAGTTGAAGCGGATGCCGAGCCAACCCGATCGTTTGAATGCGTGCCATGTAATTATTAGCGGTATCAACAAAAATGGTATAGTGCAAAGGCTCTGTTCCAGGCTCAAAGATCTGATCTGATAATTCAAACAAGTACGTCTTAACATCTCCAATCAAAAACTCATTGACCAATTGCTCCGTTGCTCCATCTTTAAAAAAGACATACGCGATCAATGGCTCGTAGCCAACACCTTCATGAAGCATCGCTTTTCCTTTTTTCACTGAAACGGTATCGAGCGGATTTTCGCCATTGGGATTTCGCATGGCGCAACAAGGCACTTTGAGCAAACCTTTTTCTATTTTATCAACAGCCAAAATGCCAATGGGTGAATCGGTCGGTTTGCCAAAATATTCAGATTGAAACACGTTGCCAACGCGCAGAAAAATAATGATCACGAGCATGAGAAGTAACCCCCTATCGAGCAACCACAGAAATGGTCTGCTTTTAAGCTTGGCATAAATCAGCAAGATGATGATTACGCCCGCGAGAGATCCCAGCATAGAAAACTGGCCGATGCCTATGAACTTAAAACCTTGACTAAATTCGAAAGGGAAAAGAATCTGTGCTGGCTTATTGAAAAGAATATCAGGCTCAATAAACGCAACGTAAAAAAGGCGTGCACCTAGTATCGCTCCAACCAAAGTGAAGTTAAAAACCGACCCCACCTCGCCAGGATTAGCGCCCTCTTTCTTATACATATAAAAGAGAAGCTTCCTTCCTGCCAAAACTCCAACCAGCAATAAAACAGTTAACCATTTAAGTTGAAATGGCCCGAAGGAGAACATGTCGGGATTAATGTTCCAAATAAAGTTCAATATCATAGCTAATCAAATCAGTGTACAAGTGGGTCACAAAGTAAAGATTCTTTGGTGAGTTTGCCATTGAATAACCGCTTGAAAAAAACAAATATTAATTGGGTCAACTCTATCGAAAGGTTCTTAAATTACTGACCATTATCTCGTAGAATATTAGGTCATTATTATGAAAAAAATCTGCCTCACGCTCCTCTCATTAATGATATTTCATCACTTGAACGCACAATCAACCGCGTCAGTAAAGGAAAGCACCAAAACATTCAAGACTTATCCCTTCAGCGACCCCAACCCTATTCCGTCCAAAAGTCTGATTTACCCATACTTCCGGTTTGATGGCTTCACGGATAAGCCCGTGGATAAACAGTGGAAGGTGGTGGAACTTGAAAATCAATACATCAAATTGATGGTTTTGCCTGAAGTAGGTGGAAAAATTTGGTCAGCTTGGGAAAAATCAACGGGACTTCCTTTCATCTACAATAATCAGGTAGTAAAGTTCCGCGATGTAGCGATGCGCGGCCCGTGGACCAGTGGTGGAATTGAACCGAACTATGGTATCATCGGGCACACACCCAATTGTGCAACACCCGTAGATTATCGAATAGAAAATAGACCAGATGGAAGTGTAAGTTGCTATGTAGGCACATTTGATAAACTCACTCAAACGTTTTGGACCATTGAAATAAATCTTCCATCCGACAAGGCCTACTTTACTACACGATCTTCCTGGCACAATGGCAATTCTTTAGAACAACCTTACTATACCTGGATGAATGTAGGCATGCCCGCAAAAGGGAATCTCGAATTTGTATTTCCAGGAACCCGCTACATAGGCCACGAAGGAGAATATGCCAGTTGGAAAATCAATGAAGAGAATAAAAAGGATATTTCCTTTTATGAACAAAATAACTTTGGAACATATAAGTCTTACCATGTCTTCGGCAGTTATACAGATTTCTTTGCATCCTTTTATCACGATCAAAATTTTGGTATGGGTCATTACTCGTTGTATGATGAGAAACCAGGAAAGAAAATCTGGATCTGGGGACTCTCCCGTCAAGGCATGATTTGGGAAAATCTATTATCCGATACCGATGGCCAATATGTAGAAGTACAATCCGGAAGACTATTCAATCAATCATCAGACAATAGTATCTACACGCCATTTAAACACCAGGGGTTTTCTCCTTACGCAACTGACGTGTGGACAGAATATTGGTTCCCGATCAAAGGAACAAAGGGAGTAGTGAAAGCCGATCCTTACGGATCATTGAATCTTAAAGCAGAAGGCGGATATCTTAAATGGCTATTCTCACCCCTACAATCAGTCAATGAAACGCTTACTATTTCCAATGGCGACAAGAAAATCGTTGAACGAAAAATCTCTTTCAATCCTCTTCAGATTTACAAAGACTCAATACAATGGTCGGGCGATCCTAAAGAAATAAAGCTTACCATTGGCGATAAATTTTCATATGACGCCAATCCTACAGCCGATAGCCTTTCAAGGCCCGTTGCATTACCGGCAGATTATAAATGGGATACACCATATGCAATTTACACACTTGGTAAAGGTGTCATGCAAACAAGAGATTATTCAAAAGCTGAAATCAAGTTTACAGAATGTCTTGCAAAGGATCCTTATTTCGTGCCGGCACTTACTGAAATGTCTTTCCTGCAACTAAGAAAAATGGATTATGAAAATGCCCATAAACTTGCAATGAAAGCACTGAGCATAAACACCTACGATCCGGCAGCCAATTTCGCATATGGATTGGCAAATGTTGCACTGAACCATAGTGTTGATGCGAAAGAAGCTTTTGGTATTGCCTCTGCCTCCACTGAATATCGCAGTGCTTCTTATACAGAATTAGCAAAGTTGTATTTCAGGGAAAATCAATTACAGAAAAGTTTCGATTATGCCCAAAAAGCGATTAACGATCATCCTAAAAACATGGATGCATGGCAAATTATTTCTGCCATACATCGCGTGCAAGGACAAAAAGAAAAAGCAATATCATCATTTAATCAAATTTTAGAAATCAACCCGCTAAGTCATTTTGTAAATGCAGAGAAGCTTTTATGGAATATCACGTCACCACAGGACTTTAAGAAACAAATCAGTCAGGAAATGACGGATGAAGTTTTTCTTAATCTTGCTGATTGGTATCTGACCATTCATCGTTATCAGGATGCTCTCGCCATATTGAAGCAAGCTCCACAGCAAGCAGAAATTCTGTATTGGCAAGCGTATTTGTTAAAGAAGAATAATGACGCATCGTATTCATCCGTGCTTGCACAAGCTGATTACTCTTCCACTACACTAATTTTTCCTTATCGCATTCATGCTGCCGATGTGATGGAGTGGGCGATGCAAAACTCTACCTCATGGAAACCGAAATATTTTTTAGCGCTCATCCATTGGAATGCCGGAAACACAGACAAGACCAAATCATTACTTCAGCAATGCAGTAATCCAGACTTCGCTCCATTTTATGCAGCAAAAGCATCACTCTTTCCTGCCGAAGAAGAACAAAATCTAATCAAGGCAACTCAATTGGATAAGAATGAATGGCGCTATGGTAAACTGCTTGTCAATCATTATCTCAGCAAAGAGGATCAACAAAAGGCATTGGCTATCGCGATCGATTATCAAAAACGTTTTTCAAGTAATGATGGCCTAACATTTTTATTGGCAAAATGCTATCTACTGAATAAGCAGTATCCAAATAGCTTAAAGGTACTCACCAGTAAAACATTTTTACCTAACGAAGGTGCAACGGAAGGTCGGCAACTTTATCGTGAGTCGCTATTGATGATGGCGTTTGATAACATCGAGAAAGGAAAGTATACCCAAGCCATATCGAATATTGAAAAAGCAAAACTGTGGCCCGAAAATCTGGGCGTAGGAAAACCTTACGATGCCGATATTGACGTACGCTTCGAAAAATTTCTACATGCGTTGTGTTTAGAGAAGATGAAAAAGAAACCAGAAGCGGATAAAGTTTACTCATCACTGAATACTGAAATGACAAATATTAAAAATGCAAACCTGTTGATCAATGCATTTGCTTTAAGAAAGATCGGAATGGAAGAGAATGGTGCAAAACTGTTAGAGCAATGGAGAGAAAAATCAACGGATAAAACCATTTCGAACTGGTGCATTCAGGTTTACAAACAAAGCTCCCAGGTAGAAAGTCCTCCAATAAATAATGACCAACTTAGATTGCTATCCTGGTTATCAAATTATCTAAGCACAAAGAATTAATAGAATGAACAAGAAAGTTTCTTTAGTGATATGTCTGATATCGGTTGTCTTATTTCATCAGTGCGCAAACCCCGCTAAGGATACACTCTTTATTGAAATGCCTTCTGATGAAACAGGGATTACATTCACCAACGAAGTAGTACAGAGTGCAGACAATCACATTTTGAATTATAGCTATTTCTTTAATGGCGGTGGCGTTGGTGTTGGCGATTTCAACAACGATGGTTTAGTAGATATTTATTTCAGTGCCAATCAAAAATCGAATAAGCTATACATCAATAAAGGAAAATTAACGTTTGAAGACATCACAGACAAAGCAGGTGTTGGAGCAACTGAAGGGTGGAAAACCGGTGTGAGCCTGACAGACATTAATCAAGATGGATGGCTTGATATCTATGTGTGCCGCTCGGCCATGGGCGATTCATTGCTTCGCAAAAATCTTTTATACGTAAACAATAAAGATTTAACATTTACTGAAAGAGCTGCGGAATATGGAATTGATGACAGCTCCTACTCAACCCAAGCGGCATTCTTTGATTACGACAATGACAATGATCTTGATTTATTTGTGCTCAATCACTCTCTTCAGCGCTATGCCGGATTCAACATTCTGCTCAATAATGCCAAAGGACAAAAGAGTGATAAATTCGGAAGCAAGCTATATCAAAATCAGAACGGAAAGTTTATTAACATATCTGAGCATGCCGGGTTGATCAGTAACGTCTTGAGTTTTGGACTGGGTGTGGCGGTAACTGATTTAAATCAGGATGGTTATCTGGATATGTATATCTCCAATGACTTCAACGAAGAAGATTATCTGTATATGAACAATCGTGATGGAACATTCACCAACACGATTAAAAAAGCTACCGATCACGTTTCCCTTTTCTCGATGGGTTCTGATGCTGCCGACATTAACAATGACGGACTTACTGATATCTATACGCTTGATATGTTGCCAGCCACTAACGAACGAATCAAACTTTCATCCGGTGATGACAATTATGATAAATATCAAATGCTGATTGGTGCCGGGTTTCATCATCAAACAACGCGCAACATGCTTCAGTTAAACAATGGTGATGGCACGTTTTCAGAGATTGGTCAACTATCTGGCATTTCAAATACAGACTGGAGCTGGTCTGCCTTGTTCAATGATTTTGATGGTGATGGCTGGAAAGATCTATACGTAAGCAATGGCTATGAAAAAGATTACACCAACATGCAATTTTTGAAATTCACTGTGGATGAACAACTCAAGTCACAACAAACCGGTGTGCCCATCAGCGTGCAGGTAATTTTAAACAACATGCCTTCTATTAATGAGGGCAACTTCTTATTTAAGAATAATGGGGATCTTTCCTTCTCAAACAAAACTGAAGATTGGGGAATTACTAAGAAAAATAAATCGAGTGGTGCTGCCTATGCCGATCTGGATAATGATGGCGACCAGGACCTGATCGTGAATGGGATGAATACCCTATCATTCATTTACAAAAACACCAGTGCCGATAAAAAACAATCGAACTATGTGAAGATTGATTTGCTGAAGAAAAACCCTGGTAAGAACGTGATAGGAACCAAGCTTCTCGCATACGCTGCAGGTAATACTCAATATTTAGAATTTTCTCCTGTGCGCGGTTATGAATCATCCATGATGTCATCGATTTCTATTGGTCTTGGAAAAGCTCTTCAACTTGACTCTGTCAGCATCACCTGGCCAAATGGAAAAAAGCAAAGCATTCAAAACATAAAGGCCGGATCAGAAATCAGTCCGCTCATTGATGATGCCAAACAAAACATAACACTTACTCTTCCTCAAGCTGCCAAACCACTCTTTGATTCCGTAAATCTTATCAACTGGAAACATAAGCCCGCAGCTGTGAATGATTTCAAAAGACAATTGTTGCTTCCTCACATGTATTCTTTCACGGGGCCAAAAATGGCAACCGGTGATGTAAATGGAGATGGTCTTGAAGATGTTTTTATTGCAGGCCCCAAAGGGCAAAGCAGCACAGTACTCCTTCAACAGAAAAACGGATCATTCAAATCAGATTTGAAAAATTCATTCGCAGCCGATACCATTTATCAAAACGAGAATGCAACCTTCTTCGATGCTGATGATGATAGCGATTTAGATTTATACATCGTTGGCGGAGGTTATCTTTTCAATATGAGTGATCCTATGCTACAAGATCGCCTCTATCGCAATGATGGCAAGGGAAATTTTAAAAAGGATATTCAAGCATTACCGATAGAAACAGAGGCTGGCTCGGTAGTCATTTCATTTGATGCCGATGGTGATAAGGATCTTGATTTATTTGTGGGGGGAAGAATTACGCCAGGGCAATATCCAGTCAATCCAAGAAGCTTCCTTTTGATCAATGATGGAAAAGGAAATTTCACCAATAAAGCAGAAGAGCTGGCACCTGGCCTTCAGTATACCGGAATGGTCACTGATGCAAAAGTGATTGACTTGAATAAAGATGGATTCTCTGATTTAATTCTTGCCGGAGAATGGATGCCTATTCAGGTTTGGATAAACCATGCTGGAAATTTTAAAGATGAAACTTCACAATGGTTCCCCTTCGCTAACTATGGCTGGTGGAATTGCCTTGAAATAAATGATTTCGATAACGATGGTGATTTAGATCTGATTGCCGGAAATGCCGGAACCAATAATCAGTTCGGAGTTTCGGAACAACATCCTGCAACGATGATCTTCAAAGACTTCAATTTTGATGGACAAGTTGATCCGTTCTTCTGCTATTTTATCAATGGAATATCCTATCCATACGCAAGTCGTGATGAAGCGCTCGGCCAGGTGAGTTTTCTTAAACAACGTTTTCCGGATTATATCTCCTATTCCAACGCAACGATTGACAAGGTTTTTACTCCCGGGGAGTTAACGGATACCGTAGCTCTTAAAGCAAATGAGTTGCGTACGCTCTTCTTTGAAAACAATGGTACCTCGTTCGCTAAAAAAGAATTGCCAACACAGGCGCAATGGTCACCCGTTTATTCGGTTGCATCTGCAGATGTGAATAAGGATGGCTTACCCGATATCCTCATGGGGGGAAATGAATCCTATGTGCGTGTTCGTTTAGGCCGCAATAGTTCAAGTCGCGGAATGGTGTTCATCAATAAGGGAAAAGGAAATTTCGAATATCTGCCCAACCAGAAATCAGGAATTATTATGAAGGGTGATGTACGTGAAATCAAAATCGTTTCAGGCCCTGCACAAACCACCCTGTTGATTGGTTCAGTAGGAAATCCCATCCAAACCTTTGTTATAAAAAAATAAGGTTTTCTCGTCTGCTCAGCTTATCTCCTTTGGTTGTTTCTTCAGCAATTACACCAATGGCTTTGTATTGATTTTTCAACGCCTTAACTTATTGTAAATTATCAAACTAACCGTAATGAAATGGTCTATAAATTAGTTTGTCTTTAAAGCCATGCTAAATAGGCTGTTTCATATGACCTTAAACTAAAAATTATTAACACATGAAACGGAGAGAACACCTTAGGAATCTTGCACTTTTACCGTTGGCTGGCACCGTATTCCCATTTCAATCTGCATTTGGCAGTACAACCGACAGCCTTATCTTTCCTGATTTGAAGGATGAACCACAGCAAAATATTTTTCGATCAATTGGCGTAGAGCCTATCATCAATTGCAGAGGCACATTCACCATCATCGGTGGGTCCATTGAACGTCCTGAAGTGCGCGCTGCCATGGAAGCAGCTTCGCAAAATTTTGTTCAGTATGATGAATTAGCTGATGGCATTGGTCGCAAACTAGCGGAACTTACTGGTGCCGAGTGGGGAATGGTATCTGCAGGATGTGCAGCTGCCATGAAACACGTAACTGCTGCTTGTGTAACAGGTGGAAACCCTGAAAAACTAGTGCGCATTCCTGACCTGACAGGCTTTGAAAAAACGGAAGTGGTTATCCCAAGACATTCGCGCAATACTTATGATCATGCCATCCGAAATATTGGTGTGAAAGTAATCACCGTTGATACCATCGAGGAATTAGAAAAAGCGCTGAGTTCAAAAACAGCGTTGATTTATGTAATGGCCTATGGTGCCTCACAACCTGGCCAACCTATGTCGACTGAAGCCATTGCTAAAATTGCAAAAACAAAGAACATTCCCGTGTTGGTAGATGCTGCAGCAGAAGTACTCACTATTCCAAACGTGCATCTTCAACAAGGTGCTACTATGGTGTGTTATAGCGGAGGTAAAGCGATTTGTGGTCCGCAATGCGCAGGGTTACTATTAGGACAAAAAGATATTTTGATGTCGGCATGGCAAGCCAGCTCTCCGCACCACGGACCAGGTCGTGATAATAAAGTTGGTCGCGAAGAAATGATCGGCATGATGGCCGCAGTAGAAACGTGGAAGAAACGTGATCACGCTGCCGAATGGAAAACCTGGCTTTTGTGGTTGAATAATATTTCTAAAAAAATAAATACCATTCCGGGAGTAACTACTTCCATATTCGAGCCAACCGAGCTTTCGAATAAATCACCGGTGCTCAATATCATGTGGGATTCTGCCAAACTAAATATCACCGGTGAGGAACTTGCAGAAATAACCGGAAGAACAAAACCTCGCATTGCCATTGGTGCTGAGTCGAAAGACAACATGACCTCTGTGCAAATCACGACCGGTCAGATGCAACCTGGTAATGACAAAGTGGTGGCGGATAGAATTTTTGAAATCCTGTCGCAACAGCGAAGCGCCAAGCCAACTACCATGTCAGCTCCTTCAGCTGTTGTTACTGGCCGTTGGGAAGCAACCATCGAGTTCTTCAGTAGCAAGGGCAAGCACATGCTTAACATGGAACAGGATGGCAATTGGATAGTGGGGTCACACAAAGGTGAATTTACTGTTCGCGATTTGGTGGGCACTATTGAAGGAGATAAAATCATACTTCGCAGTGTAGAAAGAGGCGATGCGGATCATGTGCCATTTATTTTCTCTGGTACAATTTCTGGCGATTCCATTTCCGGAGAGATTTATATGGGCGAATACAGAACTGCAAAATTCACCGCAACGAAATATAAATACAAGAGCAAACGCGAACGCATTGTGGTTCCTTCCGGACCTCCGTTGGCAACATAAAATTTGATTATCAAACAGACTTAATCATGAAAAAACTTCAACTCAATAAGTTGTTTGTAACAACTTTGGTATTCTGCTTATTTGTTTTTTGTGGGGCATCTGCTTATGCACAAGAAATTGATCTCTTGCTCAAAGGTGGTCATGTCATCGATCCGAAAAATCAAATCGATTCAAAAATGGATGTGGCCATCACCAATGGAAAAATCTATCAGGTGGCTCAAAATATTTCACCACAAAAAGCAAAACAAGTTGTTGATGCAACCGGGCTTTATGTAGTTCCGGGGCTCATCGATATGCACGTGCATGCTTATCAGGGAAACGAACCTGATGCCTACATCGCTGATGGATTTACAAGCTTGCCTCCGGATGGTTTTACGTTCAGAGCAGGGGTTACTACAGTGGTAGATGCCGGAAGCTCTGGTTGGAGAAATTTTCGTGATTTCAAAAAACAAACTATCGACAGAAGCCAGACACGCATACTCGCTTTGCTTAACATCGTTGGCACCGGCATGCTCGGTCGATTTGAAGAGCAGGATACGAATGACATGAATCCGGAACAAACTGCTTATATGATCAATCGTTTATTTCCTCAAATCATCGTGGGCATTAAAGCAGCTCACTATTGGGGAGGCTTCACACAAGTGGACCGTGCCGTAGAAGCAGGCAAGCTTGCCAATGTGCCTGTTATGGTTGACTTTGGAGAACATAATCCCACCAACTCGATTGAAGATTTATTCATGAAACATCTTCGTCCAGGTGATATGTTTACCCATACGTTTGCTTACGGACCTGCAAACCGCGAAACAGTGGTCGATGAAAACGGAAAGGTGAAACCATTTGTATTCGAGGCACAGAAGCGCGGAATTATTTTTGATGTTGGCCATGGTGGTGGCGCATTTTCATGGAGACAAGCGATGCCCGCGATGCAGCAAGGATTTCAACCTAATGTAATCAGTACCGATCTTCATGCCGATAGTATGAATGGGGGAATGAAAGATCTTTGCAATGTGATGTCCAAATTTTTAAATATGGGCATGTCACTTCATGATGTCATTGTAAGAACAACAGTGAATCCAGCCAATGCCATCAAACGACCAGAGTTTGGAAACCTAAGTGTTGGTGCCGAAGCAGATGTAGCTGTTCTTAATCTCCGTAAAGGTGACTTTGGTTTTCTGGATATCAGAAAAATGAAACTCAAAGGCACACAAAAACTGGAAGCTGAGTTGACAGTGCGTGCCGGAAAAATTGTGTGGGACTTAAATGGAATTAGTGCGCCTGTCTGGGAAACTGAACTCCAGAAAAAGTAAGCATGCGGTTAGCTTTGCTCACACTGTTTTCACCCCTCAGTCTGTATCTTCACAGACCGAAACAAACTATGAACAAGGAGATGGAAAAGGTAAGCGTGCGTGCTGTTCTAACCATTCTGTTTTTTATCGTCACATTGCTTGGCTTGCATGCTCAGCAGTATGATTTGCTTATAAAAAATGGTCGCGTCATCGATCCAAAAAATAAGATTGACACCAAGATGGATGTGGCCATTGCTGAAGGTAAAATCAGCAAAGTGGCAAAAGATATTCCTGCAACACAATCTAAAAAAGTGGTTGATGCTACCGGATTATTAGTGACACCCGGATTCATTGATATGCACACGCATGTATTTGTTGGAAGTAAACCAGACATCTTTGCCGATGGAATTTATAGTGTTTCTGCTGACGATTTTAGTTTTAAATCAGGAGTAACCACGGTGGTGGATGCAGGAACATCGGGCTGGAGAAATTTTCCAACGTTCAAAAGCAACGTGATCGATAAATCACAAACACGAATTCTTGCCTTTATAAATATTGCCGGAGCAGGCATGATTGGCAATCCCGATCAGGAAGATATCACTGACATGAATGCGCAAATGACTGCACTCACTATTCAAAAATATCCTGAAATTATTGTGGGAGTAAAAATTGGTCACTATGAAGGAAGTGATTGGACTCCATTCGATCGTGCACTGGAGGCAGGAAATATGGCTAAGGTGCCGTTATTTGTAGAGTGTCATCTTCCGCACTATTCATTGGAAGATCAATTAAATAAAATGCGCCCCGGAGATATCATCACGCACTCGTACGAAAAAATTACGGAGCGTGAATCTGTTGTCGATGATCAAGGAAAAGTGAAACCGTTTGTATTAGATGCGAAAAAGAAAGGTATTTTGTTTGATGTTGGTCACGGAGGATATGGATTTTGGTTTAGCGAAGCTATGCCTTCGTTTCAACAAGGGCTCGCTCCTAACACCTTTGGATCAGACCTTCATCGCTTCAGCATGAATTCAGGAATGAAAAACATGCTCAACATCATGTCAAAATATTTAAACATGGGGATGGAAGTACCTGATGTCATTCAACGCGCTACGTGGAGTGCCGCACAATCTTTAAAACGAAATGAACTTGGCTCACTCACCGAAGGCTCCGTGGCCGACATTGCGGTCATCAGCATCTTAACCGGAAATTATGGATTCATCGATGCCGGTGGAAACAAAATTGATGGCTCACGTAAATTCGAATCGGAGCTTACCATTCGTGCAGGTAAAGTTGTCTGGGATCTGAACGGACTGTCGGCACAAACTTTTAATAACAAACATTAACTTTTTTTTAATGAAACTTAAACTTTCTCTTCTCATACTCATTGGCTATTGCTTCGTATATGTTTCGTGTACTGAATCAAAAAAAGAAAAGGAACACTGGATGGTTGAAAGTGAGCATGGTCCATTAAAGCTTGAACTTGTAACCGACAGCATTATCATTCCCTTCGCGATGGCCTTTCTTGATAACAACACGCTGATTGTTTCAGATAGACCTGTAGGTGATATAATCCTTGTCAACGTAAGCGATGGAGCCAGAACAAAAGTGAAAGGTGTTCCCAAAGTGAACAATAAAGGTGATGGAGGACTCCTCGACATTCTACCTCATCCTGATTACAAGACAAATCATGAGTTATTTTTTGTTTACTCTTTCCAAAGTGAATTAGGATATAGCCTTGCTGTAGAACGCGCCAAACTGGAAGGCGATAGTTTAATTATCAGCAAAAGATTGTTCACCGCTCAACCCTATTATGATCGCGCAAGTTTTTACGGTTCCCGACTGCTTTATCAGGATGGATATCTCTTCATCACTACGGGTGTCGATAAATCAAAACAAGATTCATCACAGGTGTTGACTAATCATCTTGGGAAAATCCTGCGCATAAAAGAAGATGGTAGCGTGCCTGAGGATAATCCATTTGTTAATACTCCAGGAGCTCGCCCAGAGATATGGTGTTATGGAACGCGTAATGGTCAGGGATTAACGATCAATCCTTTTACGAATGAAATATGGGAGCATGAGCATGGGCCAAAGGGAGGTGATGAAATCAATATCATTAAACCAGGTAAAAATTATGGTTGGCCTGTAATTACTTACGGAAGGGACTATGATGATAAATTCGTTGGCGAAGGGCTTACTCAGAAAGAAGGCATGGAGCAACCCTTCCACTACTACGTCCCCTCTATCGCGCCAAGTGGAATGGTTTTTTATACCGGAGATAAATATCCTAAGTGGAAAGGAAATCTATTTATTGGCTCCATGGTGTTGATGCACCTTAATCGCTTAACCATTCGCGATGGTTTGGTGGTAAATGAAGAGCGAATATTGAAAGGCATGAAATGGAGGGTTCGCAATGTTATACAAGGCCCTGACGGGTATCTGTATATCGGTGTTGATGGTGGAATGATTTTGAAGATTCTTCCTGGATAAATATCAAACTACGGTTTGGTCTGATCAAATAAGTAAAGCCTCTAAAAAAACAAAGTCGCCCTAATCCTGGAGCGACTTTATTTTTGTGCCGAAGGCGGGACTCGAACCCGCACATCCGTTAAGACTCACGCCCCTGAAACGTGCGTGTCTACCAATTTCACCACTTCGGCTAAAACAATCAAAGTTTAAGGATTAAAGTCTTCATTACGCGATTGACCCTTAATCCCTAAACTTTGAACTTCATTGGTGCCCAGGACTGGACCTGTCTGCCGTCAGGCAGGCTCGAACCACCACCCCTGATCACTTTAAACTTCTTAAATAGGTCATCCCTATTCCAGACTTTAAAAACTTTTCTCTTTTCCTGGCATCTGGCCGCGTAGGAAAGTTCTCCACTAGGATTAATTCAAAAGGACGATATGGCTTTGTCGTTCTTTCATACCCTTCATTATGTTCTTTAAATCTCCTTTCATAATTATTTGAAAGACCAACATAAATATAATTTCGGGTCAAACTCCTTATAGCGTAAACAAAGAACATGTGCCCAGGACTGGACTCGAACCAGCACACCTTACGGAACTACCCCCTCAAAGTAGCGTGTCTACCAATTTCACCACCTGGGCAAGACATCTTTCTAATCAATCAAATGTGTTCATTGTAAGACGAAACATCAGATTTTATTATTTCAAAAAACAATTTGGTTCAAGTTAAAGAACCATCACTCTACCCCCTCAAAGTAGCGTGTCTACCAATCCTGCCTGCCGGCAGGCAGGTTCACCACCTGGGCATTTAATAACTCTGCAAATTATCAGAGTGAGGGAAAACCTGACCGTCTGGCAAGCGGGCAAAAGTAAAAAGGTTTTGAAACTTTACCAATCTATAGCAAACAAGTCTATGGTGTCTTTTTCTTTGGCACTTTTTGATTGAGGTATTGAACGACCCGGCCATACTCGGTATGTTCTTTATCTCCAAAACTAATGCGTTGCTTATCCGGAAGGAAAATCTCCAATTGTCTGAATACAGAACTTTTTCCTGTCTTCACGACATTCTCTTTCCAGAGGACAATATCCTGTAAGGAATATACACTGTGCTTTCTCAGCATCGGGAAACTCAACTCCAACCGGTTATTTCCCAAACGGATAACCTTGTAACGGACAAATATTTTATAAAACACAAACAGGCCAATGGGCACCAATAAGAACACCATCAGGTAATTATACCAAGCGGGAGCAGGCACCTTCACCAAGGCAAAGACATTCATGGCCAACACTACAATGGTAATGAGAAGAAAAAAACTGAATGAAACGATGGTATTGGTTTGCGGCTTGGAAACGATCAATTGCGAAGTAATTTATTCAGAGCCGAGAATGGGAATTGAACCCACGACCTGCTGATTACGAATCAGCTGCTCTACCCCTGAGCTACCTCGGCATTTAAATGTCAATCTAAGAGAAACAAAATTAGAATTATTCATAAAAAGTATATCTTGAAAAAAATATTATGCTTTCTAAAAAATGTAAATATGCCATTCACGCGCTTGTCTACCTGGGAGAGCGCTATCAGCAGGGGCCAGTGCATATTCAGGAAATTGCCGAACAACAGCGTATTCCCAAAAAGTTTCTGGAGGCCATTTTACTTGAATTGAGAAATGCCAAAATTCTCCTTAGCAAAAAAGGAAAAGGTGGCGGCTACTACTTATACAAAAAGCCAGAGGACGTAAACCTGATAGACATCATTCGACTCATGGATGGAGCTATTGCCATGCTGCCTTGTGTTTCCATTAACTATTACGAACCCTGTGAGGAGTGTCGTGATGAAAAAACCTGTGGTATTCGCGATGCCTTTCTTGGGGTTAGGGACGAGACCCTCAGAATTCTGTTAGAGAGCACGTTAGCCAAGATTATTCAGCGGCAAAAAGCCTTGAAGTAATGAAGGTTTTTTAACAATAGACTAGTAATTCTATAGACAAATTATATATTTGTAATCAAATTAAATTTAAAATTTATGTCGTTAAGATTAGGAGACATCGCCCCGGATTTCAGGGCTGAAACCTCGGAAGGCACCATTAAATTTCACGAGTGGCTCGGCACTAGCTGGGGAGTATTATTTTCTCATCCTGCCGATTTCACCCCCGTGTGCACTACTGAACTTGGAGCAGTTGCAAAGTTAAGAGCAGAATTTGATAAGCGAAATGTGAAGGTAGTAGCACTCAGCACTGATTCTGTTGCTTCGCACACTCAGTGGATTGGGGACATCAATGAGACTCAGAAAACTCATGTAAATTTTCCGATCATTGCCGATACTGACTTTAAAGTATCAAATCTGTATGATATGATCCATCCTCAGGTGAGCGATAAATTTACAGTTCGCTCTGTATTTGTGATTGGCCCAGATAAAAAAGTGAAGTTATCGATCACCTATCCTGCCTCTACAGGAAGAAATTTCGATGAGATTCTACGAGTGATTGACAGCTTACAATTAACGGCTAGTTATAGTGTTGCAACTCCGGCCAATTGGAAACAAGGAGAAGATGTGATCATCACCGCTGCAGTAAAAGACGAAGATATCGCGGCCAAATTCCCGAAAGGACATAACCGGATTAAGTCTTATTTAAGGACAACACCGCAACCAAACATTTAAGAAATATTTATTTATAGTCATTGAAGAGGCTCCCCCGAGGGAGCTTTCTTTTTTTTGGTCTAAATTTGCGTACCCTTCAAACTCAGGGGCGTTGATGGATCAGTTGCACAAAGAAAAGCCGATGAATGAATTGCCGGTGATGAATGAATCCGAAGGCATTGTTCTTTTTCACCCTCATATTCCTGAAACCGCCATTGAAGAAGTAACCAAGGTGTTACACTCACGCTGGATTGGTCAGGGACCACGTGTGGCACAATTTGAAAAAGAGTTTTCTCAGCGATTTGGCGGAAATGGAACTTCGATAGCCGTTGGTTCGGGAACCGATGCCTTGCATCTTTCATATATTTTAGCTGGCCTGCAAGAAGGTGATGAAGTAATCACACCCGTATTTACTTGCACCGCTACAAGTATCCCGTTTTTATACATGGGAGTGAAAATCAGGTTTGCAGATGTTGACCCAGAAACGTTAAACATCAATGTGCAGCATGTGCGCGAATTGATCAATGTAAAGACGAAAGCGATCGTGTGCGTTCATTATGGCGGGCTTCCCTGTGACATGGATGAACTACATGCCATCGCAAAGGAATATAACATACCGGTGATTGAAGATGCTGCCCATGCACTGGGCGCAACCTATAAAGGAAAAAACATTGGAGAAATTTCTCCCTTCACCATGTTTTCATTTCAGGCCATCAAGCACATTACCACAGGTGATGGCGGCATGGTGATCGTTCAGGATCAAGACTTAATTCCTAAAGCGGAGCGCATTCGCTGGTTCGGCATCGACAGATCGAACAAACAAAAAGGTACCTGGGAAAATGACATCACTGAAGTGGGGTATAAATATCAAATGACAGACATCAGTGCTGCCATGGGTCTTGCTTCGCTACATGAGTTTGATCATACATTATCACATCGTCAGGGTTTGTTTGAAGAATATAAAAAAGGATTAAAGGGTGCTCATGGGCTAAAACTTATTGGCGCTGATGCTCATGATCGCACACATGCAGCATGGCTGTGCACCGCCCTGGTGGAAAAAGATCGGATCGGTTTTATGCATTCTTTACGGGAGAAAAAAATTGAATCAGGCCAGGTTCATTATCGCAACGACCGATACAGTATTTTAGGTGGAAGAAGAGATGACTTACCGAATATGGATGCTGTTGAAGAAAATTATATCGTACTCCCTCTTCACATGAAAATGACCAAAGAGAATGTACAATACATTTGTGATGTGATTAAACAGGGATGGTAGTGATAAGATTAGTTAGCTAAGAGCTTCGAGCTTTCAACTATGAGTTACGCGCAGCCCGCGGCTCAATAAACCTTGCAAATTAAGAGAGTTACTTTTTCCAAACAGAAAATAATCGCTTTACTTTATCACGAAGTAATTTTATTCGAAATCCATTTTCGTCAGGATCAGGTGTGTAGCCAGTAAACTTTTGGCCCAGGCGCAAATACATATCAAAGAAGGTGGATTTGGAAACTTCCCACTTCAACAAGAACTGTTTGTTGCCATCATTCTTTTTTACTCTGGCCGTGCTGCGCGAAACAAAGTGATAAACGCGTGAACGGCTAACACCTTTAAAGTAGCGCACTCCCACATGCCATAACTTCATCATCATATCAGGATCAGAAGCCATGCCCGGTGTAAACTCGGTGCTCAGTCCACCAATCAGATTCCAGATATTTTTATGAAGAACCATAGGATACCAGTTCGCTCCGTTCCAATCCTCAAATGAAAATGAATTGTACTCCTTCAGAAATCTTTCCTCTTCAAACTCATGAACAGTCTTACCAAAATTATGAGGCGCAATCATGCTCGAGTATTGCGTAGGACTGTGTTCGATCATCGTACCGCAAATGCAGAAATAAATATGATCGAGTTTTTTAATTTCTTCCAGCAGATGATAATCCCAATCAGAAGCAAAATAATAGTCATCATCTGACAGCACGATATAATCCGATATAGCCAATGTTGCCGGAGCGTTAAATCCATAACACACGCCAACATTTTCTTCTGAATGAGTATAGCTAAGTGATTGACTTTTTATCCATTCCACCGAACCGTCCTTACCTTCATTGACATGAACAATAATTTGATGATGATAGCGTGAGTTTTTTCGGATACTCTCCACACAGCATTTCAGGTAGTCCAGATTATTCCATGATGGAATGAGAATGGAGAAAACCGGTTTCTCAGTAGACACATTAGGATGGAAACTGATTTTAGAAATCATCAACTACAGATTTGTTAATTCGTATTGTTTCTTTTGCTGCCGTTGATAACCATAGTTAACAAGGTAAATCCCTAATACAGTAATCAAAAACGCCAAACCGATTTTCAGATTAAGTTTCTCGCTCAACACCAACCAACCCAACACCACTGCCACCAATGGATTGATATAAGAATAAAGCGATGCGATGGTAATAGGTAACTTCGATAATGTATAGGCATACATGCTAAATGCCGCTACTGAACCCATGATGATAAGGTAAGAAAGCGCCAATACTACTTCCGAAGTGATGACCACATTACTTAAATCGTCAAAGAAAAAGCTGAAAGGCAAACAAAAAAATCCACCAAATAGCATTTGCATACCTGCATTTAGAAATGGGTTGGTATTAATATTTTTTCGTTGCGTAAGCATACTTCCTATGGCCCATGTAAACGTGGCTAAAAAAATTAAAATGATTCCCATACGATAACTCGGATTGGCAAAGTCAGCGAGGTATTCACTAAATACCAGGATGATACCCGACAACCCGATAACAACACCAAGGGTAATTATACAGTTGGGCAGTTCTGATCTATTGACGGTAAGATTTATCAGAATCACCATCACCGGCATGGTAGAACAAATGATGGCAGCAAGGCCACTAGGTACAAACACTTCGGCCCACGATACTAAACCATTGCCACACGTAATCAATAAAAATCCTCGAAAAGCCTGAATGCCTAAAACATTCCATGACGGAAAGCTTTCCTTCTTAACTAAAAACAAAAAACCTGATAGCAACAGACCTGCTATTATTTGTCTGATAGCAGCAAACAAAAACGGTGGAAAATGCGTCACTCCTATGCGCATGACCAAAAAGGTTGTTCCCCAGATCAGGCAAATACCTGCCAGACAGAAGTAAGCAATCAGTATTTCTCGTTTCACGGGCACGAAGGTAGAGTTTGGTTTCATAAACCACCACCTCAACTTGATCGAACTATTTCAAATGAACAAATAGACATCAGCTTTCTAAGAGTCAATTTAAGATATAAGTACCATTTTGCTATTTTATACATATATTTTATATTTATATTTTATACGTATTAATAGTAAATAAAATGGCAACATTCACCAGCACTCTGCCCGATAATCTGTTAGAATTGCTTGCAGAAAAAGCAAAAACACTATCTGTACCAAAAAACAAACTGATTGAAAATGCCTTGCGCCTTTACCTCGAACACCTGGAAAAGGCTGAGTACATCAAATCCTATAAGAAAGCTGCCGAAGACAAAGATGTGATGCTTATGGCGGAAGAAGGGATGGAAGACTACCTCAAACAGCTGGAAGAATGAAGCAAGGAGAAATCTGGTTTGCGAACCTGAATCCGACCAAAGGAAGTGAACAGGCAGGCATACGACCCGTAGTCATTCTAAGTGGAAACTTGCTTAATGAACATTTGAATATTGTGATTGTAGCACCACTCACCACAAAAATTAAAAACTATAAAGGCAATCCAATCTTAACACCCACCATGACCAATGGCTTAAAAAATGAATCAGAGATATTAGTATTTCATATACGTTCTGTTTCGAAAGATCGTCTTATCAATAAGATTGGAAAAATTGAACCCGGTGAAGTTGACCGGGCTATAAAAACATTGAATGAAATTTTGAGATACTGATCAGATTTATCTTACACCGCCATCGTATCATACACCACCACCTTCTCCCACAAGTGTGAGCAGTCTGCAATAAATTTTTGGTGAATGGCATGATCCTGATAAACTTTCTGTCCGGCTGTATCGTCAAAGAACATCAGCTCAGAAACAGAATAACTGTTGTCTACCACATCGCGCTTTTCAGTGGAAGCGGGTACGCCAACATGAATGGAACGGATGGTTTCAATTTTCTCCAGCGACTTAACGCCTGCAATCAATTTGGCAAGATCTTCTTTGGAGTCAGGATTCTTAAGCCAGAAAAAAACGTGGTGTACTAAAGGTGCTCTACTCATTTTCTTTTTAGTAAAAGGTTTGGCAAAAGCAGCAACACCCATCGTCAGCATGGAGACACTGGCCAAAAATGTTCTGCGTGTTTGTTTAGACATGATCAATTGATATTGGGTTAAACAAAGGTAAGGAATAACGGCTGATCCAACATAGCTAAAACTCGATATGGCATTGGGCTAAAGCCCACCTATGATGTAATTAAATAGGATCGGGCTTAAGCCCGATCCTATTTATCAAATTTAAAAGATGGACTTTAGTCCTAACCGACAAATCATTTACAAATTCCATCATACGATGGCACACGCTCCACCAGCACAAGCAGCTTCTGCTTTATGATCGGTCTCGTCATCGGCTTCATACACCAGAGTAAGATCGATTGACTTTAGGCTCTTCTCCAATTTCTCAAATTCACTGCTGGTAATATCTTCAAAAGGTGCCTGCTTATAATTTCCGCTATCGTAAGGCAATACACTTAGTCCGTTATACGATGCCTTATTCCACCACATCCACTCGCCCACTTTTTCCCAATCACCCTCCTGAATCGAAACCGTAGCAGACACATTATTAGCATTGCTTCCTCTTCTAAAACCATTGCGCACCCAATCGGTATTAAACTTTTTGATTCGATCGAGCAAATCCATGACATCTTCGTTGCGCAAAATGCTTCCTTCCGGTGCTTTTTGTGGAATACAAATAATTGCCTGCTTGCTATTCAGTTGATCATCTTCAATCAACTCTGGATGTGTTATATACAAGTATTGATAAAGCGCTTCATTTTTTCCGATCCTTACCCTTCGTAAATAAAAATCATTGTGCCAGGCGTGAATGCCCGATGAGGTACCTAACACCAGTGAAGTTGTTCCTGACGGTTTGATGGTGGTGCAGCGGGCGGCAAACTGAACTCCTATTTTGGAAGACACTTCCAGGTTCATGTGTTTCACTTCTTCAGCTGCTTCGCGTAAATCGTATTTCAAAATCCTGCCGCTGGCAATGCCCGTCATGCCTACACCTATTAAAGCATCTCCCTCTGTGGTATCTTTCCAAACATCGCGCAAATAATGAAAGTTGGTAAAGCCCGCTTGAAGTGTTCCTAAAAATGCGGCTGCCTTTGCTCGTTCATTCAACTCCTGCTGACTGAATATATCGGATACATTCACTTCACACAGATTACAAAATTGGAATGGACGTAAGGCAATTTCACAACATGGATTAGTCCCCCAATCCAAATCGTTGGTGAAATAAAATCCAGGTTCACCTGAACCAGAAAGTTCAATTTTCTTCCATAGTTTAAAAAACTCATCGTGTGTGGTTGTCTCACGAGGCAATACGACAGAATTATTAGCGCGACCACGGTGTTCATTCAACTCCCACCAATTGCCAAACTTACAGGTGAGCATCTCTTCGTCATCCGCTGAGAACAATGAAATCATAGCTGATCTTCGAATACCTCCTGCTAAAACTGCATTGGCGAGGTAGCACAAAATATCATGACATTCGAGTGGAGTTAATTTTCCGCCTTCGGTCTTACGATCTAGAACTGCCTGAACGTGTGCAACACATATTTTCAACGGCTCAGGTCCGGGTGCTTTTCCTCCGGCCGTAACCAGCCGCGCGCCTTTTGGGCGTATGTCAGAATAATCGAAATCAGGCAAATAGTTACTGAATCCGAAATAACTTTTCAAAAGAACTTTTACCGCATCTGACCAACCTTCTAAACTATCACCGATCAGAAATTTTTTTGTTTTACTCGCTTTTTTTATCGGTGGAAGTTTCTCTACATGATGGCGTTGCACCGAATAACCAACGCCCGTACCACCCAATAGCAAAAACAAGGTTTCAGAAAATGCACGGATATCATCCACCGGCAGGTAAGCACAATTATAAATACGACTATGATTACGCGCGATAGCTGGCCCTGCAAATTGCATTGCCCTCATCGATGGCAAAACTTTCTTATCATACACAAACTTCATCCAATGATGAATCTCCTCTTTGATATAAGGATACTTTTCCATCATCATCGCTTCATAGCGATGACATATCTCAGGCCATGTTTCTCTGCGCTTCAACTCAGGCAAGTAACGCGCATATTTCATCTGAACAATTAAGTCACTTAATATTTCCTGATTGAGTTCCATAACATTTGTTAATTATTATGAACGATTGATTTAAACCGTGGAAAAAGAATATTATTCTCTAAATGAATATGTTGAAGAAGATCATTGTCAAACTCCTGAAGCATAACATAAGTCAATTGAAAAGTTGGGCAAGCGTATGATGGTGCAGTATAATGATTCGTACGCGAACGTATGGATTTAATAAGTTCACCAGCACGCTCATGTTCTGCCTCCATCACATGAATTGGCATTGCAAGAGCATCAGGGGCAATAGCATCTTCAACGGATGCGATGGGCTCACCTTCAATTCGTTTAATGGCAGGAAAAAGGATCTGTTCCTCTTTTGGTAAATGACCTAAAAGTTCTAAAGCCAATGCTTCAAAGTCGGTACGCACTGCCAGCAGTTCAGGGTTAGTGTCAACATGCACACGACAAACCTTATCCAATAACTCACGAATCTTAGGAATAGCCTCACGCACATATTGATGGTGATGTTGAACAATAAAATCTGCGAGCACCGATGAATTCCACGTTTCAAAATTTAATGTGTTGCCTTGTTTCATCCTTGGCGCCTCAAGTATTTCCTGCCATAAGTTTTCACTATTCAAATTTGACTTTTTACATGCCTCCACAAAAGGCACTTTTCCATTGCAACAAAAATCAAGATCATATTTATTAAGAACGCTAATGGCTTGTGGAAAAGCCAGGGCTACATCGGCTACTGTAGCCGTAACCATTTCTAAAGTTTGATCTGTGAAGGTCATGATTTTTTATTTTAATACGTATCAAATCTATGCTCCTTCAAAAACCTATTCTATGATTTCAGTCATAGAACCGCGAAAGATTTACATGTCATTTTCACTATCTTTACCTGTTACAAATACCCATACGTTACTCAACTCAGTATACCATGAAAGCTTTAAATACACTGGTCTGTCTACTGCTGTTTGTCGCAATATCCTTCCACGGTAATGCGCAAAAAAAGAAAAGCCGCCTGCAGCCGGGCAAAATGTATGAGCCAGGAAAAACCCTTTACGCACCTCGGTTTGGATTCACCGCCACCGTTCCGATAGGCTGGGAAGGAATTCTGCCAAGAGAAAGCGAAGTATTTTTACTAAGTAGCACTACATCTACTTACGGAGAAATTTTTGTGTTCGGGCGTGAGCATGGTGATCTTACTTCCATGAATAACGCGTGGCTGAAGGGTGTAGATTTGAGTGAGACAATCAGAATAACAGCTATAAACCCAACTGATGATCATGTAATGTTATCTTCTGAAATCAAGGCAGAGGGTGAATATGTGAACCAAGGATATAAGGGATTTATTGCCGCCCGCTGCAGCCCAAGTGGACCCTGTGTCACAACCTTAATGATCGCCCCACCACAGTTTTATGAATCTGTGAAAAATACGGTAACCGAATTTATGAAAAGGAGCACGTTTGAAGCTCCATCCAACGCAAGTCCTTACGAAGATTTTGATTGGCAGGATTTTTTATCGGATAAGTTTCTCGTAACCTATGCTTCCGCTGAAGGTGGTTCCAAAGAGAGTACGATTCACTTGTGTAAGGGTGGCAGTTTTTCCGCCAGCATTAAAAAGAAAGGATTTTTCAAAGAACAAAATCCATCTTATAAAGGTATACTAACTGGCCAATGGGCCGCTAAAGGCGATGGAGAAAAGGCAACGCTACAATTCATTTTCTCGAATAAGAGTTTATCTCCTGTTGAAGTTCCAATCACGATCAAGGATGAGAAAATTACCAGCAATGGTGAACGTTATTTTGTAGGAAACTCTGATAAATGCAAATAAGGAGACTGAAGTGATTTGGACTTTAAGGTTTCCTTAATAAGGTTCTAATCATTTTTGAAATAATGTGATTATCCGTTAAATCTCTATTTTTTATAGTAAGTATCCATACCCTTCAGCAATCCAAAGCTCAGCGAAAAGTAAAAAACATTATAGTCTGAATTCGCATAGGGCTTGGAGCCGTCACTTTTAGTATAATCCTTATTAAAGAAATTGCTGGTATAGTATTTAAATTTCAACGCTGCACCGTAAGGGAATTGGATGCCCACCATAAATGAACTGTTAAACGTGGTCACCTGATTGCTGAACCACACACTATTTTTAGTCTTATGTTCATCTATAAAAGTTTTCTCCTTAAAGTTGATCGGAATTTCAAGCTCATAACCAGCAAATAAAAACTTGTCATTAAGGTTTCCCAGCTTAACACCAATAGGAATGCCCAGGTTGTACGTTCTATACTTCATTCTCACGCCAGGTTGATCTGACACATCATAAATAAAACCTATGTTCCGAACTGCCAAACCAGTAAATAGTCCAAAATGGTCTGACTTATCGATGTTTACCATATTTTGAATGTTTACTACCGGAGAAAACCGAAGTACGCTGGAGGCCTCACTGTCTTTATAATTAATATCTGCGAATGAAAAGATAAGCTCACCACTTGTGGTCGTATAAACTTTTTTATCCTGTGCATTCACAACGATGGTTGTGATCAGCAGAAAGCCAATTAAATAAACTCTGATTTTCACGATCATTGAATTAAGATCACTATTTTTTTGGTTGTACCGGGTACTTGGCAAAAATAGTTTTTACTGCATTCTTGATACTCGAATCACGTTTTTCAGGTGAAGCATTCTCATCCAACGTTTTAGTGCCGCGACCTTGCCAAATTAATTTATCTGTTGATTTATCTGCCACATTAATGAAAAGTGTACCATCGGTATACTGGTTATAATTAATGGTGGTTCCCATACCACCGTACCTATAATAACCATAACGGCCACCATAAACACCACCTGTATTATAAGCTGTTGCTGTGGTTTTCTGCTCAGCTTTAATGTGTAGCTCAACCATCAAATCCGCGCCACCTTCTGTTTTGGTATAACCGCGAGAGGTCATTTCCTGGTCAACGGAGGCCAAGAGTCGGTCTCTGATCAACTGACCTGAACTGCCTCCTAATTCTTTTGTTTCCTGGGTATATTCATACGTTTTATACTTTGTAAAGTTAGCTTCTTTATCATAGTCATAACTAACCTGTACAGAACTGCAAGCAACAAGGCTCATGAATGCCAAAACAATCACTACATTTTTCATAGTTACAGATGTTATTTGATTTTTATTGTTTGATAATACGCTTATTTATTTTAGGCGGTAGTTTAAACTACCTCCAAGGTTAAACTGATAAATGGTAGATCCCGTAGAAACACCAGCGCCAGAACCACCTGTTCCAAAATAAAATCCACCACCTGCCCACTGCACCGGTGAAAATAACTGAGCGTGAATGCGCAAACTAACTTTTTCACTTGCTTGAATTCGCACGCCTAGACGGCCACCAAGAGAAAATTTCGTAATGCTTTCTGATTCCAATGATGCACCTGGATTAAACCAACCCACACCCATGTCCAGTGTACCAAATCCACTTATTTTTTCATTTACTGGTGCATATTTGGTAAAACCCAGCATCATATAATTTATTCCGACCGTGCCATTTAAACGCTTTGAAGATCCTAGTGCAGAATAACCATCATAGTAGGCATCCGTCTTTAGATTTTGATAAATTAATTCAACTGCTGCTCGTTCTCCCAAGCCAAATTCAAGACCACCGCCCCATTGAAAACCGTCCTGAATCTTACCCGATCCATATTCGCTTTCAAATTTATCAGGAAATGTATAACTCTCAAACGTCATCAACGTGATGGTAGGTTGTGCCCACGCGGCTGTCGCTAAAACGAACAGCAATCCTATTTGTATTAAAACCTTTTTCATAAAATTTATTATATAAATATAACTCAAGTTAAAATTAATCTCAATTTATCAATATTAATTGTGACTTATATCAGTTGAAGCTCATAATCTATTTAACTTAACCTGAGATTTGATTAAACGCTTCCGTCCAAGAATTTCTATGTTTAATTATTATTCGCTACTAAAAAATAATCCCCAACCTAAAGTCGGGGATTGTTATTTGCCACTTAACCAAACACGAAGGTGATCTATTATTTTAACTCTCCAATAAATGGAATATTCTCAAAAATAGTGGAGCGTATTATACTTAAGAGATAGGTCTCTAATTGAGCAAATTGTGCTGCTGCTTTTACACCGGATACTTTTTTGATTTTCCCATAATAAGTATAAATCAACTTGTCAGTTTTTACGCCTAACGTCATCATTTCTTTCATGAGCTGGTCGGTGGTGGCATCATCCAGGGTCATATAACTATTGGTATATTTCTCCAATAAACTGATACGTTGTTTGCCTAACTCCTTGCGCTGGGTTTCATATTCATCATATAGTTTCCAGAAAGCATCACTTTGAGCACCTTCCAGTTTGATAAATTCAGCAACAATCGCTTTTTTTTCTTTACCAAAAATAGATTGGATTAAGTCAACGTCCTCCTTATTGCTCTGAGCAAAACCAGCTACCGATATGAACAGCGCTGCGATTAAAAGTAAATTTTTCATTTTGTTATTTGAGTTTATTTTTAAAAATCGGCCATAAAGATCGAATTCTATTTGAAATACGCAATGACCATCCTGTATCAAACTATTCACATTCGCCACATGGATGTCCTATTTTTTGCGCGAAGGCATTGGCTTTGCACCTCCCCGATTATAATTACCACCCATATTTCCTCCGCGATTAGAGTTATCAAAATTATTCTGCCTGGTGTTTCCGCGCTCACGCATCTGCTGCTGCTTATCCATCTGATTTACCGATGATTTATTTCGATCTGCATTCTGCCACTGATTGTTATTGCGTTCCTGCCAGTTGCCATCGTTGTTTTTCTGATACACATTACCGGTCTTGTCCGCATATACATTATTTGATTCGCGTGTTTTACTGATGCCGGGTTGCTGAGCTGGTTTATTTTGTCCACCATTCTTCACATCCCTGGTCCCTGCCGCTCCGGTATTGCCTGTGTTGCCTCGTTGCACGTCACGGGTGCTTACATCTTTGCGGTTATTATAGATATTGTTGCTTCGATCCACATTGATGTTCACATCGCCATAGTGATTGATCGTGTTTCCGCGCCCGTAATAACCACCATGATAAGGAGGATGATAAGGAGGCAGATACATAGGTGGACCCCAATAACCGCCTCCACCATATATGCTCATATGAAAATATCCCGTACTATAATGAAATCCCATACTCCAGCCTGTCCATGGGTTATAATGCATACTAAAACCATATGTTACTGGGCGGGGATAATAATAAGGACCATACCAGGGAGAATAATAATATCCGGTGCCATAGACGACTGTTGACCCGTAAACATAGCAGCCCATATATCCGGGAGTATATCCTACATAAACATACTGAGGGGAAGTATCATAGATATAAACATATTTTACGTTATAAGCGGTGCTGGTCGCTGGAATTTGATCAACATCCGTTGGTCGCTCCGTAGATACTGCCCACGGACCTTTCGCGGTGGTTGACTCAAACCAAACGGCATTCTCTACGCAGTAATATTTGTTTCCTGACTTTATTACTGTACTGCCGGTATTCATAGCCAGCAGGAGGTTGGTGCCTTCAATTTTTTCAAACTTGGGTTCGCCATCATATTTTACGGTGCATGTAGCATTTTTGCGATCGACCTTGGCCGTTTGCGGCAATTGTGCATCCATAACCGCTTCATTGGCAGCATTGGTACCGGCTACGCTAGACAGTACATTGTCTTTCGCAGAACCCTCCGGAATTTTATGGAAATCATCAGGGAGTTTATCGGATGAAACAAACGCCCACGGCCCCTTCATAGCTGAGGCGATATACCATCTTCCCGATAGCAGCACATAATATTTTTGCTGGTTGATATCCATGAAGATTTCATCTTCAGAATTACTCATGTACAACAAACCGGTTCCTTGAATGGAAGCAAACACTCCGGCTCCTTTCGATTGAATCAACTCTGCCGGTTCCGTACTGATTATGATTTCAGCGGGAGTCGAATCATCCTTCACATCGGTGGTAGCATTTTTCTTTGTTTCCTCTTTTACTTGCTGATCGAGTTGTTTAATTGTAGTGGGAAGTTGCGTGGTGCTTTTCCACCCCTCTTTAATAGTGCCAGACACATACCAGAATTTTCCGCCTTTCAGATAAAACTTCTTATCCTCGTTGCTTTGAACAATCAAAAATGGTGTGTTGATTACGCGCTGCATTTTCAGCTGATCATCTTGTTGAACTTTGGGCTCTCCATCGATAAGAACAAGCGTAGATGGAGTTGTTTTATAAATCATCGTTGGCGGATCGTTTTTCAACTCATCGGAACGAGTGCCCTGCTCCTGCTCAATCGTAGCCAATAACGCATCCATCGAAAGTTCAAGCTTCCATTTCGGAATTTCAGCTTCAAGAAATTTTCTCAGTTTATCAATCTTACTGCTATCTGCAATGCCCGGTAATTTTACATTGGTGATTTTAATATTGTCCAGCGTAGCCATGCGTGTATCACGGTCGGTCAATAATTTCGTTTCATACCACACAGCTCCAAAGATGGGCTCATTGCCGGCTATTTCCCTGACCGAAACAGCAGCTCTTCCCGTAAGTTTGCCATCGTTCAGGCTCTCAGGTTGTGGTTGATATACAATTATTTTTCCACCCTGCTTTGTGTCCAAGGTACGTGGCCATTGAACCTGAGCCTGTGCTGAAATCGCGTTAGTTAGCAATAACAACAATACAATATTTTTCATATCTGATGTATATTTCTGCAAGTTATTAAGCGCCAAGCCAATAACCTATATGATGATTAAAATGAATAGATGTCAGTTAAACGATGCCGTCTAAAATTTTGATGCTAATAATCATTGTCATAGACTGGTACCAAATATTAACTTTGCATCTGATCTGAAATTTATACCACTTATGAAACAAATTTTTAGTAAAGCGATACTTACGACTTTGGTCGGAGTATTTATGTCAGGCTGCTATCCGGCAGGGCCTGAGTATGTAGAAGATCTGGATGTAGTGTATAGCACGTATGATGTTAACTTCGATTTCCAGAGTAAAGGCACGTATTCACTGCCGGATAAAATTGTAACTGATGTAAAAATCAAGAATGGCGACACCACATTTGTCTACATGGCTGATGCATATGCAAAGCAACTACTGACGGCAATTGAATCAAACATGACTAAATATGGTTGGCAAAAAGTGGCTATTAGTAACAATCCAGATGTATTGATTACCCCAGGTACTATCAAAAATACAACCTATATGTACAGCTATTGGTATGACTGGTGGTATGGTGGATATTATGGAGGATGGGGATGGTATTATCCTCCTTACTATAGTGTAAGCAGCTATACCACGGGCACAGTTATTTTGGTTATGGCTGATCCTAATCTGGAAACCCCTATCAACGAATCTAAAGCGGCATGGGTAGCTGCCTGCAATGGCCTGCTTGGATCAAATGATATCAATCGCGCCATAAAAGGAATTGACAAAGCATTCTCACAATCTCCTTATCTGAAAACCAACTAATGCAAATTCCTATGAAAAAGATATTAATAGCAGCCTGCGCACTTTGTTTGAGTACGGTTGGAATACTAAAAGCACAAAGCACCACTACATTAACTTATTCCGTTGGCTTTCCAACCGGCAACCTGAAGGAATTTATTGGAAAAACAAGTTTCAGAGGCATCAATTTTGATTACCAGAAAATGGTACAAGACAATATTGGTGTTGGTGTTAGTGTAGGCTGGAACGTATTTTATCAGGAAATGGGTAATGGCACCTATACCGTTGACAATGTTTCTCTGTCTGGCAAGCAATGGCGTTATAGTAATCATATACCGATCATGATGAGCTCTACTTTCCAGCTTAAGCCAGGTGATTCCATGAATCCTTATGTGGGGCTGGGTGCCGGAGTTACCTATACCCTAAGAAATACAGATATGAATTTGTACACCATTGAACAAGATGCCTGGAATTTCACCTTGCAGCCAGCCCTGGGTGTACTCATAGAAGCCTCGGATGTTACCAGGGTAAATGTAAGTGCCCGTTACAATTACGGCTTTAAGGCCGGTAATGAATTAAAAAGTGCTCAATCCTATTTTTCTTTGAACCTCGGATTTACATTCGGCAACTAAAAAATAAATAGTTATAAACAAAGGGCCCCAATGAACCGGGGATCTTTTGTTTTGTTCCGACCTTAAGAATTGACAACTTTAAAAGGAGATACCGATTTGCAACAAAAAAAATATGAGTCATCTGTATAATCTGTACCAGACCCAATAGATTTATATTTTATACTATTAAAGAATTCCATCAATGCTTAACCTCTCCTTACTTCAATCTGCTCCTACCCTCGCAGTCGCCATTATTCTTTTCGTTCTCCTGATTGTCATTTACATTTTTGGTTATCGCTTGCGAACCAGAAGCATAAAAAATCATCCGGAACAAAATATTGAAGACCTAGGTGCAATCAATGGAACATTGTTGGGGTTATTGGCCTTATTGCTTGCTTTTACATTTGGTATGTCGAATTCCCGATATGATACGCGAAGACAACTGATCATCGAGGAAGCCAATAATATCGGCACGGTTATTTTGCGCACCGACATCTATCCCGATAGTATGCGTCAACGAATGAGAGCGATGTTGAAAGATTATGTGGAGGCACGTATAGCCTTTTACCAGGCTGGTATGAGCACTGAAAAAATTATTAGTGAGTATAAAAAAGCCAATGAAATCAGTAGCCAACTATGGTCGACTATTGCGGCTTATTCAAAAGTAGATAATATTACAACGCGCACCTCTGAATTGATTCCTGCCTTAAATGCGATGATCGACATTACTACTACCCGTAGAGCAGCTGGGGAAGCCACCATTCCCGACTCGATCATGTATTTTTTATTTATGCTTTGTTTGTGTTCGTCTTTTTTGCTAGGTTATGATCGCAAAAATAAATTTGACTGGATCGTGGTAATCGGATTTGCTCTGATGCTTTCGATGACCGTGTTTACGATCATTGACCTGGATCGGCCACGGAGCGGCATCATCAATATGGATAAACCCAACGAAAAAATCATTGAGTTAAAACAGATGTTCAAGTAGCTGTTGATGTTAAGGAACTCATTTTGAATGGCACTCGTTGAGCATGAGTTTGATCCATATCGAACTATTATTCACCTTAACTGACAAACACCTAGAAGGTCTCTGACGCGGCAAAGTAGAAGCCACTCGATTTATCACCAAAACCAAAGTCAATAGCAAGATTGGTACGAGATTGTTTATCGACCATCACCCTCAAGCCCATACCATAGCCGGGCTTCACTGATTCAAATAACTTTAATGACTGTGTCGGGTTGCTTGCCGTGGTGCCATTCAAAAATAAAACCCCGCCCAACACTCCGCCACACTGAGAGATCGGGAAACGATATTCCGCTTCGCCATAGACCAGGTTATTGCCACGGAAACGGCCTTGTGTATAGCCACGTCCACTACGACTGCGTTGATCATACGCGGTAGCTGGCAATATCATATACGGAAATTCGCCTTCCGGAGAAAAATTGCCCATCAGCCAGAAGGCGATAAGATGTCGGGGATTTTTTTTAGATAACCCATGAAAACTCCTATACTCTACATTATAAAAATTTGCATTGGTCTTGTTGCCTAGCAATTTTCTCGAACCACGCCAATTCACCAAAACATAATATCCTTTACGGGGATCAATCATATTATCACGAGTATCAAAAATAAAATTCAATGCAAAAGCGGATGAGTAGTAACTGGTAGTTTTGAAATTATAATATTGGTTGTATGCATAATGGCTCGTCACTAAACTATCACCTGGATTCAGTCGTAGTCGTTCATCCACTATTTTTGAATACGAATCATAATTATAACCAATGCCTAAATAGAGACTCTCTTTTAACTTGAAAGAGGCTGATTGATAAAACCTGGCAAAATTAAATTTCATCGGTTGTGCCAACGAATCAATGGTGGACTCCACTCCCAACAAGTTATATTGGTAATCCAATATTCCACCGACTGGCGAATTGGTGCCCAACCCATAGGTAGGTTGCGAAAAAATCTGATACCGCCAATCCCCACTAAAAAATATCCGATTATTGTTTGAATAAATATTATTCTTCAACAAAAATAGCACTTGATTTTTGGTCGTGTATTGGGCGCTGCCTGATACGATGGAATACAACGTATTTTTTCCCAACATCTTAAAGGCATACTGCCCACCAACACCCATCATGAATCCAATGGCAGGATTCGATCCTATGATAGGAAAGAGCAGTAACGATCCGGTGCTGACCGGTTTTATTTGGGGTGGCTTATGCCGGGCCGCTCGTATCAAATCAGGTAAATCTTTTTGCTGACAAACAGAGTCAACGCTTTCAGTTGGAATTTCCTGAGCATACAGCATGCAAGGATTAAGCAGGTGACACAAAATGGAAACAAAGCACAGTGAAATAATCTCAAGAAAAATAGTTTTTCGCCTGTAACGTATCCTGTTGTTCATTTAAAATTCTACTGAAGTAATGCAACAAATTAAACTACTAATGGCGATAAATTTAAATCAATAAAGTGAGGCAAACTATAATTCCTTCAGGTGTTTGATCAGAAACAGTTTAGTTTAGTCGCCATTAGGTTTTCCTAAGGGCCCGCTTGCAGAATGATTACCATCATCATTCATCTTTCAACTACTTTGAGTTAAGATTTAATAAATTTAAATTACCTGCTACATTTCAAATCATGAGATTTAGCCAGGGAGTTCTACTCGTGTTCTCAATTTTTTTTAACAATAAATTGTGTGCCCAGGATCTTGATCCACGAGCATATGCCAAAATTCCCATTAATGGTACAGTCCTTATTTCCGGCTTCTCCTATTCTAAAGGAGGAGTGCTAACAGACCCTACTCTGCCACTTCAGAATCTTGAAGCAACCGTACAGGTAGCATCGGTGGGTGTAGCGAAAACGTTCAGCTTATTCGGTAAAACAACTCAGGCATTAGCAGTTTTACCTTTTGCCTGGTTGAATGGCTCTGCCTTAATCAATGGACAACAACAGACAGGAAGCCGCACAGGTATGGCGGACATGCGTTTACGAATATCCGTATTATTACTAGGTGGCAAAGCAGTCACTTTAAGCGAGGCATTAAAAGAAGCGCCAAGTCGTACTGTGCTCGGTACGAGCTTGACCGTAATCGCTCCCACTGGTGAATATTTTTCTGATAAACTGATTAACCTCGGTACCTGGCGCTGGTCATTTAAACCAGAACTTGCAATAACTCATAAGATAAGTAAGCGATGGTTGATTGATTTTTATACTGGAGTTTGGCTCTTTACAACAAATCATTCATTTTATCCGGGCACCTCAGTTCGCACACAAGATCCTTTGGTTGCCTTTCAAACTCACCTCAGCTATAATATAAATCCAAGAATGTGGATTGCATTCAACGCAACTTTTTATACCGGAGGTCAATCGTCAGTAAATGATATCCATAAAGATGACCGGCAATCAAACTCACGCATTGGTGCAACTCTGGCGCTGCCCATTGGGAAAAGGAATACATTGAAACTGGCATATAGTGATGGAGCCATTATTCGATCGGGTGCTGATTTCCGTACCGTAACTATTGGATGGTCATCTGTATGGTTCAAAAAAACCAAGGCAAGTAGGGAACAATCAGAATGAGTAAATTATTTCTTAACAACAATGAATTTGATTGAATCGCAGGGGTCCAAAAATTTTTCAGCATGTTAGAATAGCTTAACATACTTAAGAAAATCATCAATCCATTGATTTTAGTACACAGCAAAGTTAAAATCGATCAAGGATAAGATTTGTCTTCAAGCAAAACCTTGTTCTTAACGTCATACACTTTATAATGTGAAACCCACAAATAATCGGTATAGGTAAAATCAGTGTTGATCAAAACGCCTATGATGGCCACAATGTACTTCTCTTCATTGAGATCAACTTTAGGAAAAAATCGTTGTATCGAACTCTCCACTTCCTTACTGGCCAGCTTCGTAAATGTAACCAGGTGATTCGGAGAATTCAGAATTTCATGTTCATGCTGAAGTGCAAATTGATTAATCATATCACCTTCGTAATCATCAGGGTCAATAACAGCAGGTATAATTTTTCCATTTTCCAGTTTGGTGAGCGATCCCACCAAGGCACCACAGCAAGAGCTGGCGTGTGTTTGACCTGGTCGCAATACACTTCCCCAGCCCTTTTCACTAGAATATCCGATATGAGGACCAACAAAAAGAACCATGGTACCATTTTCAGGGACGTGATGAGAAAATGCATTTAATCCGGAGATTCCTGAAAAAGGAAAACCGCCAAGACCGCCAAGGTAAAATGGTCCTTTTATTTCAGTATGCCGATGAAAATTTTTTATAAAAATGATGTCATCTACACAGGTGGATATGCCCATGAGAATATCCGTTGAGGAAATATGATATCGATCAGCCAGCTGTTTGAATAGTGTATCCGCAAAAATACCCACGGGCACAGCGCCAGGAAATTCCTGAAGGATGGCTTTTTCAATAGACTCCGGTGGACGTGGTGACAACGTAGCGAGTGGGATGCTTTTCGCTTCCTGATTCTTTCGATGGTCACACGATAGAACAAATAAAGCAAAGGCGATAATGATTGAAAGATATCTCATGGTAACGTAGTTATAAACCGATTATTAAAATTAACAGATGGAGGAAAGATTTGAAGATTAACCGCCATTACCTTCTATCTTAACGGGTTTTGATTTTCTCAAATAATGCTTTAACCGAAAACGGAAGACGTTATCAGAAGATTCAAATCCACCATCAATTTCATCTTTTGATTGTTGTAACATATATACAAATTCGAACCGGAAAGCATAATTCAGTCGGTAGCCGATGCCCGTTCGCAGACGGAAGCGATTCGCAAAGCGCTCGCTAACATCATTATTTACAAAAAGTAATTCAGCATCCAGAATTCCATACCACATGTCATTCTCATAGTAACTTTTTTTATTGATGGGTATTAAAGACTCAAATCGTGCCCTTGGCCTCCATACCGTTTCCCATGTGTTGGTTTCCAGATTTTTGAAATTACGCATTTCCTCACGCAACAAAAGCCTGGTTTGTATCCGCCTATTAGGTGTAAAGAAGATTCGCGTCCCAAACATAGGTCTGAACTCAAAGGTATTATATGATTCCTTTTGGGTAGTATACGATAGTAATACCCCTGCCTGAAAATCGAAGTGTTGATTCAATGAGTATTCAAGAGTTGCGGCATAGTCAAGGGCACGCCACTTTTCATTATTGAGTATCGTGCTGTAGGTAAACGCATTTTCAAGGTTAAACGAATTAGCGAAGGAGTAATTAAGCATATATTCAAACCACATTTGCTGATTTGTTTTTTGTGCATTTACCTTTGCGGGAACCAATGCGAGTATTGTAATTAAAAGGATAAGGGAATACTTCAATCGCATAAAAAACCATCGTAGACTAAAAGCACTTCCATTGCTAAAGGAGGCGATCTGATAAATTTTAAAGTTAACGATTTCAGAAAACTCCACCATATTATCAGGAATTACAGAATTATTTTTCTAATCGCCTCCGTTTAAATATACTATTTCCAATCCCGCAATCCACTTAAGAATTCCTTGCCGCTCAAGGATATATGAATTAAAATCCTTTATCACTAAACTAGAAAGTTATACACTTTTAAAAACATTAACTGCTATTTTACCAATATTTGGGTATTCCGTTGTTTGGAAGTTTCATTGAATTTTAAACTGACTTGTGAAAATCATTTCCATCGATACATGTATAGCGCATTGATTAGCTAAGTCATTTTTTGTTCTACCGGAAATACTTAATTTGTTCCATACAATGGATAAACTTATCTAAAGACGATGTGCAGATGGATGGCTTATTCCGGTGGACGCATTGCCATGGAAGACCTGCTCTTCAACGCAAAGCATAACCTCATCGATCAGAGTATGAGTTCCAGATCCGCTGAGACTCCAACCAACGGAGACGGTTTCGGAGTAGGGTGGTATGGAACGCGTGAACGACCCGGACTCTTTCGCAGTATACGACCTGCATGGAACGATTTCAATTTCAGAGATCTCGCAGCTAATATTGAATCACATCTGTTTCTGGCACATGTGCGAGCCACTTCACTCGCTACTGTTCAGGAGACCAATAGTCACCCATTCCGCTATGACAACTGGCTTTTTGTGCATAACGGAGAAATCTTTGAGATCGAAAAAATGAGACGTGAGTTGCTCATGGCCATCGCACCGGAATATTTCAACAACATCATGGGCACCACCGATTCAGAAGTGATGTTTCACCTGGCGCTTACGTTTGGTCTGCAGCACAATCCGGCTCAGGCGCTGTCGCGTATGGCAGGCTTCATTGAAAAGACCGGTCGCGAAAAAGGAGTGGCTGAATCGCTCTGGATGACGGTAGCCGCAACGGATGGTAAAGCCATCTATTCGGTTAGATATGCGAGCGACAAGCAATCACCTACGTTGTATCATAGTGTAGATGTAGAAGACGTCTATGAAATTAATCCTGCCATCAAAGGGCGCTTCGGGGATGCTGCTCATATGATCGTTTCAGAGCCCTTAGGGGTCTACCCAACAATGTGGAAGGAGGTTCCCGAGAGCACAATGGTGACTATAAAAAATGGAAAGCTAACCACACAGACATTTCATCCTGTTGAATAGCACAATCCTTTCTTTTATATTTCCTGCATGACGAAACCAAGTCTCGTTTCAGTTGCAGTTGTTTGCCTGCTCGTCTATATCGTTGTTCTGCTATTAAATAGCTGTAGCAATCCCAGGGAACAAAAGGAAAATCCAACAAATGAACAAAGTAACATTCCGACTGCGTTCATCGGTTCATCTGCGTGTCAATCGTGCCACACCAAAGAATTCAACGACTGGAAAAAATCCGATCACTTCCTTGCCATGCAACACGTGAACGATTCTTCCGTGCTGGGCGATTTTAATAACACCACGTTCACCGCGGATGGCGTTACCAACACGTTCTTTAAGAAAGACGGAAAATTCTTTATCAATACGCAAGGTGACGATGGAAAGAATCATGATTATGAAGTGCAATACGTTTTCGGATATTTTCCATTACAACAGTATCTTATATCATTTCCGGGAGGCCGAATGCAGTCCACCCGGGTGAGTTGGAACTCGCGGGATAAGAAATGGTTTCATCAATATGAAGGGCAGAAAATTTATCATCATGATTGGCTGCACTGGACGGGCAACAGTCAGAACTGGAATACGATGTGCGCTTCATGTCACTCCACTAACCTTCAGAAGAATTATGATTTCAAGACCGATTCTTACAACACCACGTGGAGTGAAATTAATGTAAGCTGTGAAAGTTGCCACGGCCCTGGCAGCAAACACCGTGAGTTCATCGATTCGCAAGAATTTAAAAATGGAAATCGTATTGAAAACTCTGGACTCATCTATGCCAAAAACCCTTCGCCACAGATTCAGCTAAACACCTGTGCCCCTTGCCATGCGCGTAAGTCCGATATCGCTCAAATGTTCACGGCCTCAGCCGAAATCACGGATAACATGATCCCGCAAATCATCAGTAATGAATTTTATTTTGCTGACGGACAAATCAGGGATGAAGATTATGAGTATGGTTCATTCACGCAAAGCAAGATGTTTCACAATAAC
>JAYVTC010000018.1:0-9660 GCA_043774745.1 Cyclobacteriaceae bacterium
TGAAACGGAAGAGCGCGGAGAAACCAATGTCACCTATTCAACAGCTTTCAAAATAGGACTGTTTCAAACTATTGCCATGGTGCCCGGTGTGTCACGATCTGCATCTACCATCATTGGAGGTCTAACGCAAAAATTAACAAAAAAAAACGGCAGCTGAGTTTTCATTTTTTCTGGCCGTGCCAACCATGTTTATGGCAACCGCCTACAAGCTGCTAAAATTTTACCAAAGTGGAAGTTCATTTGGGGGAAATGAAATAATGATCCTTGCCATCGGGAATCTTGTCGCATTTATTGTGGCCATATTGGCTATCAAATCTTTCATTTCATACTTAACAAAACACGGGTTCAGGCTATTCGGCTATTACCGGATTGCGTTAGGAGTGATCATTTTAACCCTTTACTTATTAGGTGTTGAATTGAATGTGATGTAATGGAAAATAATCTAGACAGGGTCCTTCTTATTAATAAACCCATGCAATGGACATCGTTTGATGTCGTAAATAAGCTCAGAGGAAAATTAAAAATAAAAAAAATTGGTCATGCGGGCACATTAGATCCGCTTGCTACCGGTTTACTTATTTTGTGTACTGGGAAAATGACAAAGCGTATCGATGAATTCCAGGCCCAAGAAAAAGAATACACCGGTAATTTTGTGATTGGTCAAACCACACCATCACATGATCTTGAAACCCTGGTATCGGACGCGAAAGACATCTCATCTATTTCGGAAGAAGTTATTCATGAGGTAATTAAAAAATTTACAGGAACGATACAGCAAGTTCCCCCTATTCACTCTGCAATAAAAGTTGACGGAAAAAGAGCCTATGCATTGGCTCGCAAAGGCAAAGAGCCTGAATTAAAACCTCGTGAGGTCACTGTTTCTGCATTTGAGATCACCGGTATTCAATTGCCTACGGTAAGCTTTCGCATCATTTGTTCAAAAGGAACTTATATCAGAAGTCTCGCACGTGACTTTGGGGAAGAATTAGGTGTTGGTGCATATCTTTCTAAACTGTGTAGAACAAGAATAGGTCAATTTCATTTGAAGGATGCCCTCACCATTGAGGATATTAACCCTTAAATGCGATGAAAATCTATCATAGTCTTGATGATTTTACTCGATTAAACTATGGCGTTGTAACCAGCGGTACGTTTGACGGTGTGCATCTTGGTCATCAAAAAATTCTTCAGCGTTTGCATGAATTTTCAAAGAAGAATAATGGAGAAAGTGTGGTGATCACATTCTGGCCACACCCTAGACAGATTCTAAAACCGACAGACCTAACATTGAAGTTACTGAACACCTTTGAAGAAAAAGCTGAATTACTACGGCAACAAAATATTGATCACGTAATCAGGATACCCTTTACAAAAGAATTTTCTCAGATCACTTCGCAAGAGTTTATTACAAAAATTCTTGTTGAAACGATCGGAACCAAAAAATTAGTTATCGGTTATGATCACCGTTTCGGTAAAAACAGGGAGGGCAGTTTTGAACAATTAAAACTAAATGGCCCTGCTTATGGATTTGATGTTGAGGAGATACCACAACAAGATATTGACCATGTTGCCGTAAGTTCTTCAAAAATCAGAAGAGCACTCGAGGCAGGGGATATAGACATTGCTACTCATTTTTTGGGTCGCCCCTACTCGATCACGGGTAGGATTATCAAAGGTGACAAACTAGGACGTGTATTAGGCTTTCCTACAGCCAATATTGATCTTGATTCGCACGATAAACTTATCCCAACTGAAGGAATTTATGCGGTAAAAGTATTGCATGAAAAAAATATATATGGTGGCATGCTATATATTGGCACAAGGCCAACCATAGATGGATCTAAAAGATCAATCGAAGTGAATATTTTCAATTTTGATAAGGAGATTTATGGTGAATCACTTCAGGTTTCATTCATAAAACTGCTTCGGATGGATTCAAAATTCCAAGATTTGGAGGCGCTTAAGGAGCAATTGCATAAAGACAAAGAAGCAGCGCAGGAAGTACTCAATAATACCTAAAAAAGCTATTTGGAATTTGCTCCCGCTAGTTTGAGATTTGTTTTAAAGAAAATACTATGATCAACAAAGTTGTTTTCGGTGCAGAAGAAGCCGTGCATGATATTATCGATAATTCCATCCTTATGCTGGGCGGGTTTGGTCTTTGTGGCATTCCAGAAAATTGTATTAAAGCATTACTAAAAAAGGGAGTGAAAGGACTTACCTGTATTTCTAACAATGCAGGAGTTGATGATTTTGGAATTGGACTTTTGTTGAAAACCCGACAGGTGAGAAAAATGATTTCCTCCTATGTAGGTGAAAATGCTGAGTTTGAAAGACAGCTCCTTTCAGGCGAACTGGAAGTAGACTTAATTCCTCAAGGAACATTAGCTGAAAGAATAAGAGCGGCTGGTGCTGGAATTCCAGCATTTTATACACCTGCGGGTGTGGGCACCGAAGTTGCCGAAGGAAAAGAAGTGCGTGAATATGAAGGAAAAAGCTATCTGCTTGAACAATGGCTGCCTGCAGATTTTGCCATCGTAAAAGCCTGGAAAGGAGACTCATCGGGAAACCTCATCTACCGGGGCACGGCACGCAATTTCAATCCAATGATGGCAACAGCTGGAAAAATAACGATTGCTGAAGTCGAAGAACTTGTGCCGGTTGGCGAATTGGATCCTAACCATATTCACACACCTGGAATTTATGTTCAAAGAATTTTTCAGGGTAGCAATTATGAGAAAAGAATCGAACAAAGGACAATATCTAAGATTTGAAAATGATTCAATTTGAAAATTTGAAGATGCTCCTCAAAAAAATGATAAGTTATGTTGGATAAAACAGGCATCGCCAAAAGAATTGCCAGAGAGGTTCGTGATGGTATGTATATCAATTTAGGTATTGGTATTCCCACACTGGTGGCCAACTACATTCCGGTTGCATTAAACGTTGTTCTTCAGTCTGAAAATGGGCTACTCGGTATCGGCCCTTTTCCCAATGAAAGTGAAGTCGATCCTGATCTTATCAATGCCGGTAAACAAACCATCACCATGGTTTCCGGATCGGCTCTGTTCAATTCTGCAGAAAGCTTTGCCATGATCAGAGGCGGACATGTTGATCTGACTATTTTGGGTGCCATGGAAGTCTCAGAAGAAGGTGATATCGCCAATTGGAAAGTGCCTGGCAAGATGGTAAAAGGAATGGGTGGCGCTATGGATCTGGTGGCTTCTGCCAAAAATATAATTGTTGCCATGCAGCACTGTAGTAAAGATGGGGCTTCCAAACTTTTAAGGAAATGCTCGTTACCTATTACCGGAATCCAGTGTGTTAAGAAAATAGTAAGCGATATGGCAGTCTTAGACGTGTTGCCTCAAGGGGGATTCAGATTACTTGAGCGTGCTCCAGGGGTTAGTGTGGAGCAGATTATAAATTCAACTGAGGGGAGATTAATTGTAGAAGGAGAAATACCCGAAATGCAATTCCTATAAACTTGATAAATTTGTCTTATGATAACAACGGTTGTAAAGACGACATTTGAAGAAGAACAATTTAAGAAAGATCAGGTGTTTCTGAACTTGACAGGCTTAGAACGTTTGGACATTGCCCGTAGAGTTAGGGAAAGAATGAAAAAATCTGATGTCAATTATAGCTATCATGGACTCATGGTTAAAATCACCAAATTATAATGAGACCTTTTGATTATGAACATCTGAATTTCATCAAGGCATTAAATATATTTTCTGTCAGGTATCTAATCATTGGTGGCCATGCGGCCATTTACTATGGGGTAAACCGAAACACAGGTGATTTAGATGTACTTATCGAACCCACAGTAGAAAATGGACATAAACTAATTAAAGCATTAAAACATCTTCAGCTGGAATTACCAGAAATTGCAGATGATGAGTGGAGAAGTAATCTGGTTCTTTCTTTCGGATTAGAACCAGATGCCATAGATATCCTCAACTATTCTCCTGGTCTTAACTTTAAGGAGATATACCAAAATGCAAAGGAGATCAATCAGGAAGGGGTTTTAGTACCTATTATAGACATTCGTGACCTACTGAGAAACAAAGAAGCATTAAATCGTTCTGGAGAAAAATCATATCTGGACAAGTATGATATTGAAGTATTAAAAAAGATTATTGAAAAAAATAAATGAAAAAATCAACCATTCAATTCAACATCGATCTTGACCAAAACAATGTACCCGAGCGAATACTTTGGGATGCTACCGATAAACCACAGGACACACCTTCAGAAACCAAATCAATTTCCATTTCCTTGTGGGATAGTCAACAAAAAAACACAATGCGCATTGACTTGTGGACCAAGGATATGCCTGTCGATGAGATGAAACGATTCTATATTGAATGTTTAGGGGGAGTAGCTCAAAGTGTACTTAGTTCTACAGGTGATGAACGGATTTCAAATGAGATTAACTCCCTTTGCGACAGGCTTGTAGAACTCATCAGGCAAGAAAAACCAAACGCTTAAAAACGGTTAAACCGTTTGCAAAAAAAGCACTCTAGCAATCGTTTGTATATTCCGTTTTTCTTGTAGATTTAAGAATTAAACCCATAATTCTTATGAATATACTCTACAGGAAGGCGTTGATTGCTGCACTTTTTTGGCTCTGCGGCACAGCGACACTCATGGCACAGACTACCTCCATTGCCGGATCGGTGAAAGATGGAGGAACCGGTGACCCTCTTGCCGGTGTTAACATCGTAGTAAAGGGACGGGTTATCGGTACGATTACAAACACCAGTGGCGAGTTCAATTTAAAGGTAAATGCTGCACCACCATTTATTCTGGTTTTCTCTTTTATTGGCTATAGCACTCAGGAAATTGAAATTAAGGATGCCAATACCTCAGGACTGGAAATATCAATGCTTGAGCAAACCCTGCTTGGCCAGGAAATCGTTATCTCTGCATCTCGTATCGAAGAGAGCATATTAAAATCTCCTGTGACAATAGAAAAGATGGATATACTCGGTGTACAAAACACACCATCTGATAATTATTATAAGGGGTTGATTAACATGAAAGGTCTGGATATGACTACGAGTAGTATCAACTTCCAGGTTATTAATGCCCGTGGATTCAATTCAACAGGGAATACTCGTTTCATTCAACTTACTGACGGAATGGATACTCAGGCACCGGCACTTAACTTTCCTATTGGTAATTTGAATGGTCCTTCTGAATTAGATGTGGAAAGTGTAGAATTTATTCCAGGTGCTTCCTCCGCATTGTACGGACCAAGCGCATTTAATGGAGCATTATTGGTAAGTAGTAAAAGTCCATTTGAATACCAAGGCTTAAGTGCCTTCGCAAAAGTAGGGTTAAACCACACCAATGGAGGAACCTCCTATTTGGATAATGGTGGAAGCGCTAATCCAATCGGTCCTGGATATGCTAGCCCAATGTTTGAAGGTGCCCTGCGTTATGCCAAGGCTTTCAATAACCGCTTTGCATTTAAACTGAACTTATCATACAGTAAGGCAACAGACTGGTATGGCACGAATCAATTGGATCAAAATGCATCTCAAACACCTCCAGGTTATTCGTCTAATCCTGGGGCAAATAAAGTGCATGTGTTTGGTGATGAAGTCGCTGCTAATCTTTCTTTAGTAGGTTTGAGCCTTGGCAGTAGCCTGCCAGCACCCCTTCAGCCTTTTTTAGGTTATCTGCCAAATCAAAACGTTTCAAGAACCGGATATGATGAAAGATATTTAGTTGATTACAATGCCAAGAATCTTAAGGCGAATGCCGCGTTGCATTACCGAATTACAGACAAAATTGAATTAATCGGCCAGTGGAATTATGGTGCCGGAACGTCCGTTTACACAGGTGCCCAGCGCTATTCTTTGAAAGACTTCTCCATCAATCAATATAAACTGGAATTGAAAGGAAGTAATTTCTTCTTGCGCGGATATGCTACCATTGAGAATAGCGGTGATTCATACATAGCAGACTTAACTGGTGTATTGATTAACGATGGATGGAAAAATAATTCGCAATGGTTTGGTCAATATGGTGGTGCTTACTTACAATCTCTGGCACTTCAAGGATTCAACCCCACTTTAAACACAGATCCAACGCTGCAACAACAACAGACCGCCCATAACTTTGCCAGGGGCATTGCTGATACTGGTCGTATTTTACCTGGTACACAAGCATTTACTGACGCCAGTAAGAACGCCCGATCAAATGTAATTCCGTATGGTTCATTATTCAGCGATAAAACTGCTTTGTATCATTATGAAGGTCAATACAATTTCAAAAATCAAATCAAATTCATGGACCTTCTCATTGGAGCTAGTTATAGATACTATGACTTGAATTCAAACGGAACCATTTTCGCTGACGGTCCTGGTAACGAAATTACTATCCAGGAAGTTGGAGCCTATGCTCAAGCCGCTAAGAAATTCATGAATGATAAGTTGAAGCTAACAGGTTCTGTTCGTTATGACAAAAATCAGAACTTCAAAGAGCAAATCAACCCCCGTATTTCTGCTGTCTATACAATTGCAGAAAAGCATAATCTCAGAGCTTCCTATCAAACTGGTTTTAGAAACCCAACTACGCAAGGCCAGCATATTGACTTGAACGTAGTCTCAGCTCGTCTACTAGGAGGTCTTCCTTATTATGCGGAAAAATATAAGGTATTTGTACCCGGTCAGACATACACATTATCATCTGTTAATGATTACATCAATAAGATTACTCAAAACTTAGCTAATCCTGCCTATGTAGCAGCAATAGGTGGTAGAGCCAATGCCGGTTTAGCATTGGGAGATCCTGCCACCATTGATTTGTTAAAACCTATTAACAGTATTGAAGCAGTAAGACCAGAACAAGTGCAAAATATTGAGTTTGGTTATAAAGGTTTGATCGGTGACAAATTTATGCTTGATGTCGCCTACTACAGAAACCAAATCAGCCATTTCATTACCCAAATTGCGGTGCGTAAATCAGCCGGAGTAATCGATCAGGGAGCAACTACCATTACTGAGCAAAATGTTCGCAATGGTCAGAGCTTATTGACACCGATTACAACTCCTGGTCAGGAGAATACATTCTCTGTTTATACCAATATTAATGATCGTAAAATCACTTCACAGGGTATTGCTGTCGGTATGGAGTATAGTCTCCCCCGGGGTTATAAGCTAACGGGTAACTATAATTGGAATAAGTTAAAAACCAGCCTGGGTCCTGACTTTTTGTTTGATGGATTCAATACTCCAGAACATAAATTCAACATAGGAATCGGCAACCGTAAAGTCACTGACCGCATTGGCTTTAATGTAAATTATCGCTGGCAGGATAAATTCTATTGGGGCGCTTCATTTGCGAGAGGCGATGTACCTGCTATAGGCACCTATGATGCACAAGTAAGCTACCGGCTAAAGGAAATGAAGTCGGTATTGAAGTTCGGTGGTTCAAACCTGCTTAACACGCGCTATGTGCTTAACTATGGTGGTCCTACCATCGGAGCCATCTACTATGTTTCTATCACGTTCGATCAGCTAATGAATTAATCCTCCAATATTGAAGATTATGAAAAATATTAAGAAATACTCAATCATACTAAGTATTGCTGCACTCATTGGAGCTTGCGACCAATACACTCTACCGGATTTACCACAACCAACAGCGGGTGAATCAGTCAATTTTTCAAAGATGGTTTCTATTGGAAGCTCCTTAACCGCAGGATTTTCTAACGGTGCCCTTTACAACGCAGGTCAACAAACTTCATTTCCGGCAATTCTTGCTGATCAACTGAAGCTTGTTGGAGGTGGAGAATTTAATCAGCCCAGTATTAATGCGGCTAACGGATGTTACAACCCCCTAACTTGTAGTGCAGGCAGGCTCCGTCTAAAAGGATTATCAAGTCCTAAACCTACGCCAATAATTCCTGGTGACCCTATTACAGCTTATACAGGTGATAAATCGAAGCTTAACAACTTTGGGACATATGGTATAAGTATCCAATTATCATTAGCGGCTGCCACCAGCGGTCCTGCCTCTGGCGCTAATCCTTACTATAATCCTTATTTCGCAAGGTTTGCATCAAATCCTAGTGCGAACGGAACGACAGGATCAAGTATGATCTCCGATGCAGCAGCTGCTCTAGCGAATGGAGGAACATTTTTTACTTTCTGGCTGGGGGCTGATGATGCACTTGGATATGCTTTAAATGGCGCTGATCAAAATGATCCAACCAAACCAATGACTTCTATTGGTACCTTTACAGGTGCTTACACACTTGCATTGAATACCGTTCTGGGTGCAAATGCCAATACAAAGGGTGTGGTTTCAAATATACCGGATATCACCAGCCTCCCTCATTTCTCATTGGTCACTTACAATGCACTTCCGTTGGACGCTACTACCGCCTCGGTGCTTACAACAAACCTTGCCAATAATTATAATGCCTTTCTGAATGGTATGGTTGCAAATTCAATTATTACAGCTGATGAAGCAACTAAACGAAAGCTTACTTATAAAGCAGGTCAAAATGCAATTTTGATTAAAGATGAAACGCTTACGGATTTAACTCCATATATGGCTGGTCCGTATGCTGGATTAATTCCTTATGCAATGGCAAGGCAGACGACTTCTGCAGACCTTATTCCTCTTGGAACTGCCTCCGTATTAGGTACCCCTGGAACTTTTGGTGTGCTTGGAGTTTCAGAACCATTGGTTGATAAGTATATTCTTATTCCAACAGAAATTGCGGACATTCAATCACGAATCAATGCATTTAATTCACATATCAGTTCTTCCGTTGGGACATCAGATAGACTTGTACTTGTGGATGCCGCTAAAATTTTAAAGGATTTAAAAACAGCGCCAGTAATTATAACTGGATCCAGTCTTACTTCTTCAATAGCACCTCCCTTTGGAGCTTTCTCAACCGATGGTATTCATCCCAATGCAAGAGGATATGCCTATGTTGCAAATAAGTTCATTGAGGCAATAAATACGAAATGGGGATCGTCTATACCGCTTTGCAATCCCAATAATTTTGCTGCCAACGAGTTTCCTGTTCCTTAGTGAATTTAGAATAATAAAAAAGAGGCTGTCTCCAAAAATCGAGACAGCCTCTTTTTATTTTATCACTGTGATTAAAACAACTCCTTTGCTATCCGATAAATCGGATCTGATTTACCCATGGAATAAAAATGGAGCGTGGGTACTCCTCTTTTTATCAATTCTTTTGACTGATGTATGGCCCAGCGAATACCAACTTCTTTCAAAGAAACATTGTCTTTACATTTTTCTGCTTCCTCCGATAATTCTTCCGGTATATCAATATGAAATGTTTTTGGCAGAACCGTAAGTTGCGCTTTTCCGGTTAATGGCTTAAGTCCAGGAATGATGGGCACATTGATGCCAACTTCCCGACACTTGTCTACAAAATCAAAATACTTTCTATTATCAAAGAACATCTGAGTAACTATATACTCGGCCCCCATGTCTACTTTTAGTTTCAGATATTTAAGATCACTTTTTAAGTTGGGGGCATTAAAATGCTTTTCCGGATATCCTGCCACACCAATGCAAAAATTCGTAGGCGCTGCGCTCTCCAATTCTTCATCCAGATAAATTCCCTTATTCATCCTTACCACCTGATCCAGTAAGTCGGAAGCA
>JAYVTC010000019.1:0-6277 GCA_043774745.1 Cyclobacteriaceae bacterium
GAGTTTAGAAACGCAGTTGGCAGATGTGACGGGTGGGTTCTCTAGTTTTGGAGGCACAGACAGTAAGTTCGGATATATTCTTTACCAACTATCGCAAGCTTACAAGTACGATCCGGAGAAAAAAACGATTGCTAAAATCCAGGATTTACCTTTCGCTGGTGATTCGGGTGTTAAATTTACGACCTGCTCGCACAATGGAGCGCTTTATGTTTTCGAATATAAAACGAACAATCTTACTAAATTAGTTAACGATATATGGTCGGTGGTTTCTCCATTGCCCTTTAATTATGGAAACTTTGGAGGTTACTATCATGCCTTTTCCGCTAATGGATACATTTATATTCTCAGCAGCTACAAATCGTATGCGTACGATGTAACCAATGATTTATGGTATCCTCTTCCTACACCAAATGTTTCAACTGGCTCCACCTCCGGAGTCTTTGACGGAGCAAACGGATACTTGTTAATGTATGATAAAACATTTTGGGAGTTTAATGTAACCACCAACCAGTGGATACAAAGAAAAGATTATCCTGGTAATAGCACGAAGCCCCTTGTAACTTTCGCTAATAACTCGAAAATGTATGTTGGGCTAAGTGAGGATACTGATTTTTGGAGCTATGATGCCTCTCTCAACGAATGGGAAGTCGCTGAAAAATTTCCGACTTCATTGGAAGACTTTGGAATCCAATTTTATTTCGTGGTTAAAGACAAACTATACTATGGTGTAAGTAAGGGACTTGGTAATTTTTCGGTTTGGAGTTTTGAAGAAAAAATATTTTAGCGATTCTAATTCTTGATTATGAAGAGATACATTCTTGTTTTCTTTTTAAGTGCTGCAGTCAATCTGTTAAATGCACAAGCCCCGGCAGTAAAACCCCCAGGCTTTGCTTCGCCTAATGCAGCAGCGTTAGGTAAGTATGGTGATATACCGGTAAGTTATCACACCGGTGTGCCCGAGATTTCAATTCCCCTATATACAATCACAGAAGGAAGTTTGTCGGTGCCTATTAGTTTGTCGTACCATAGCTCAGGCAATAAAGTAGATGAAGTCGCCAGCAATGTTGGTTTGGGGTGGTCGCTCAATGCAGGTGGCATGATCACCCGCACCGTAAATGGTGGACCTGATGAAGGCATGACCGGAGGAGTAAACGGTGGTCGTTCTCCATATCAAGGTTGGGGCTGGTATAAAAACGGTGGTATTCTTCCTGAAGTAAATTCATGTAGTGCAAGACCAATTTCAATTGAAGGCCCGGTGTCAAACACGTATCCAACTTGGGGCGGGTGTCACTCTATTTATTACGAGGCAGCTAAAGGTGCCATCGACACCGAGCCAGACCTATACACTTTTAACGTAGGGGGCAGCTCTGGTAAATTCTTTTTTGATGGAGCTCAAAAGGTACACATGATCCCTGAATCGGATTATTTCATTGAGCCTATCAATACCCCCAGTTACTTCTATTCATGGAGAATCATTACCCCTGATGGCACTAAATATTTCTTTGGTGGTACTGCCAAAGAATTGTCATGTTCTGACCCAAGTGAATTAAGTGGTAACAAACAAGTGAGTACATCAACCACCTGGTATTTAAATAGAATTGAATCGGCTAACGGTGAGGATTGGATAAATCTTACCTATGCAAGTGATAATTATTCATTTGGCAATCGGGCAGGGCATTCCGTCACTTTTAGAGAGTTCACCTATTCGCCAGGTGGAGGTGGAGGTGGTAGTGCTGGGCAGGTTTTGGGAGATCCTACTTATGCATCCAATATATTATCAACGTCTACTGTGGATGGCCAACGCCTCACACAGATTACAACAAGTTCGGGCTATACTATTGTTGATTTCATCCCTGCAGGAGAAGCCCGTGAAGATTTAACCGCTTATTCAAGTTTTAATGCCGAGGCGGCAAACATTGTGTCAAAGCGGCTCAAGACCATTCAAATTGCGTATGGAACACTCTGTAAGAAATTTGAATTAAGTCATGATTATTACGCGGCAGCAACATGTAGTGGGTGTACGGCTACATGGTCTGGTAGCACCTTTGATAAAAAACGTCTTCGACTTAACTGGGTTCAGGAGTCAACTTGTGCAGGAGAAGTATTTCCAAAATATGAGTTTACCTATAACGCCACCCCAATACCAAGAAGGTATTCGCTGGCTAGAGATACGTGGGGCTATTATAACGGTGCAGAAAGCAATGTTGGTCTTTTAGAAACCTTCGCTAATCCGATTCCAGGGGTAAACATAACCTACAGTACTGGCACCTTAAGAACCGTTAATGAGTTTAATGCTAAAGCTGGCATCCTAACCATGGTGAAATATCCAACAGGTGGCACCAGTGAATTTATTTATGAGACTCATAGACTTGACAATGGAACTGCGGTGGGTGGGTTACGTATTAAAAACCTAATCACCAATGATGGATATGGCAACAGTACAACAAAAAACTTCACTTATCAGTATGGTAATGTCTTTTACACACCGGCCAGCTATGAATATCAGTACCCTAACAACAATGATAATTTTACCGGAGCTTTCTTAGGAGCGTTGGATTTTGGTGTTCAGCATGTGTCGTCACCATTTCCAGCCATGTGGTCATCGCACGGATACCATATGGGCTATGGACAAGTAAAAGTGGATGAAACGGGCAATGGTTTCACCACCTATAATTTTCGCAATACAGCACCCACTATTATCAACCCTGCCTTATATCCTTTGAAACCGGTGGTTGCAATTGTCAGCACTTCTGAGCAAACGCTGGAGGAAGTAAAAAATAATAGCAATGTTACTTTGGTTAGCCGATCATCCACCAGCAGCATCATAGGAAGTCCTCCATCTCCTATAATGGCAAGAAGAGTATTGGAGGTCAATTGCATAAATTGTCTTAGTAGTGACTATAATTTGATTGATGGACTTTACATGGATTATTATATTGATACATACCGGTACAATCCTACCACACAGGGAGAAATTCGTGATGGCGTCACCACCCAAACAACGCTTACTTACAATGCCGTGCCAAAACACAATAATCCATCGGCAACGCAGGTAACTGATAGCAAGGGAATAGTGCAACGCACGGAATTTACCTACGCTTCCGATGCAGGGTCAGGAGCACCAGCTGCTATGTTTACATCCACCGATGCAAATTTTAAGAATATGCTCGGTGCCATTACCGAACAGCGTAGCTATGTAAATGGAGTGATTACGTCTAAGTCAAACACGCAGTTTACTCAGCGCGGGTCAAGCGTTCTGGTAAGTTCATCAAGAAACTATCCAAGCGGTACAGCTGAATTTATCGAGAACCAATATCAGTATAACGACAATCTAAATATTGCCAACTTGGTGGCTTCTAATAGTAATATCAACAAAGGCTATCAATGGGGGTACAATAATTCGTACCCCGTAGCTGAAGTTACCAATGCGCAGAACACGAAGTATACGGTCAACACCAATACAATCAGTAATTCATTTATCACTGTTTCCGGAGCTACACCAAAGACGGCATCAAATACATTCACCGTAGGCTATACAGGAACAGTAACGTTAAAATTAGGAGTAACCACCAGCCCTGCATTTACCACCTTTGTTGATTATACCAGTACTCTTGGCAATGGCACGATGACCTTAACCAACGGACAGATTTGCGGATTTAATCAGGTTGTGTTTAATAATGTTGCTCCGGGAACCTATACCATCAACATGACGGTGCGCGCATCTGTTACCGGTGTCACAGTAAATGCATGCGGCCAGATCAGTTATCCTGATATTGTAGTCAGCACTTCCGGTATCACCGAATTTTTCTTCGAAGGCTTTGAAGAAGGCGCGGCAACAGGAACGGCCACTCCGCATACGGGTAAGAAATACCTTATAGGTGATTACACCTGCACATACACGAAGCCAAACGCCCGCAATTACATGATTGAATACTGGTATTTGAGTGGCACTCAATGGATTTATGCAAGCGCAACCTATACCGATGGTATGATCCTGACCAACGGCACAGCTATTGATAATGTGCGCATTTACCCAAGCGATGCGCGGATGAAGAGCTATACCTATGAGCCCGGTGTTGGCATTAGTTCAGCTATTGATGAAAATGGAAGTGTGCTAAACTATTCGTATGATGCATTTGGGCGACTTCTGCAAGTCAACAGTGAGAAAGGAATTGAAAAGCAATACCGGTATAATTATAAGACCAACTAGCACAGCACCATACCTTACTAAATTGAAATCGACTTATCTGATATCTTTTTTCATTCTGTTAATGACCGTATTTGCTTACGGTCAGCCTGAATTAAAATTATCGGAGAAACACATGAGCAAGGTGCTGTCTGAAGATAATCCGGTGAGTAAGCGTAGACTATATTTAAAATACTTTCATAAAGACAGCATCCGCCATGTGAAAGAAGTTAACCAATACTGGCAGGCAAAATTGGATAGTGACAATGCGAGGGTGAGTAAACAAAGAAAAAAGCTGTTGTCAATTAATGATCGAATACTGAATTCCCCGCAATCTATTGGCAAGCGCCTGCTATCAGATTTCATGCTGGATGTGGATGTGGATGTGTATCGCATGCCCATAAAGCTGGAGATGAAATTTACTCATAGCGAACTTAAGGCACATTACAACGTTACCCGTCAGTTTTTAATCGAATCAGCAAAAGACACGGCTCATGTTATAGATTTTGACTTTCAGCAATTTGTGATGGCAAGTAAGATACCTGATATCAATAAAGTTAAAGGTGCATTATCACCCACTAACCTGAACCCGTTTAATAAATTGAAGGCAAGAGGAAAAGACCTGGTGGGCAATAGAGTTAATAACAATGAAACCATAACGCAGGCAAAGGAATTAAGTGCTGATGCAGGCCAATACCTGGGTGAATACCAGAAATATCAAAGTTATGCCAGTATGTCTTCGGATTCATTAAAACAGGTAGCGGTAGAGCGTTTTGAAAAAGAGGCACAAAACAAAATCATGTCTTCGGCTGAATTTAAAGGTTACCAAAAAGAGATGACCCAATTCACGGCCATGCAGAATCAATATAAAAGTCAGTTAAGCGATCTCAATGATTCCACAGCCCGAAAGGAGATGTTGAAGCAAAAAGCAGAAGAAATAGCCATGCAGTATATTCAGGATAACCCTGGCGTGTTGCAGGCTGCACAAAAGAAAATGAACCTGTTGATGAAGCGTTACTCCTCTGTTAAAAACTCCAATGATTTGAGTAGTGCAGTAAAGCGAACATCACTTAAAGGTAGAACCGTTCGCGAACGCCTGGTTATAGCTACTAATTTTCAGATGTTAAACATTGACCCATTTACAATTGATATGGCACCCCAGGTCGGATATCGCTTTAATAGCCTTTTAAGCATGGGCATAGGCGGTATTTATCGCAAAACCTTTAAAGATACTATTCCATCTTTATCACCAGAAGTTTTCGGCTATAAGGGTTTTGTGAGTTACGATGTAGTCAAGTCATTCTTTGCCTATGGTGAGTATGCGCAAAACTCCCCTGGTGTGAAAGTACAGGAGGGGGTTTCAAAAAGAATATGGATGCCAGCCGCTTTACTAGGAGTAGGTAAAAAGTTTGCAGTTCATAAGAAAGTAGACATGACAGTAACGGCTTTATATAATTTTTTATACAAAAACGGAGATACACTTTATTCCAGGCCGTTCATGCTTCGCGTTGGCTTTCAGTTGAGTGATGTGGCACTACTAAAGAATAAAGCTCCGATAGATTATTTTAAAAAATAGAAGCTGCACAAGTGTGTCACCTTTCGCTCTTCTCCATGGAGTCTTCCATCATTTCATCTCAGGAACTATCAATATACTCAGCGATCCTGCTGTGATGAAACGCCTCTACCTGGCACCTTAGATTTTACCCAAAGACTTCCTAATCCATTTAAGATTAACCGATGGTGGAGCGCCTCGTTCAGGGAATAAGTCTTCAAGTGCCGCCTTCAAGTTATTTACTACTGGTTTTACCTGATATCAATCCTCCCATAAAATCAAATCTATTCCAGATTAACTGGTTGCCCACCTCGTCACTGTATTTGGAAGAAGGAGATTTGCCCCGTTTTCATCAATGATGGATAATGTATCACGGTGTTATATTGAACCCAGATTATGCATTAGAGATGCATAATCTGCCCGGAGGGTTGACGAATACAGACGGTATCGTCAGTATTGTCAAGGTTAACCCTGACAATGAAAATCACCAACATGGTTTCAAGTTTTACATGGCAAGTTGCTGATTTTCATTCGTCAAT
>JAYVTC010000020.1:0-39214 GCA_043774745.1 Cyclobacteriaceae bacterium
AAAGGATTACCCAATAGACTTAAAGACCAACTACATTAAGCGCTGCGTGGCTGTGTCGGGAGATGTGCTTGAAATAAAGAATAAACAAGTGACCATCAACGGTCAACCATCACCCAATCCGGAGGATATGCAGTACAGTTATTTGGTTACAGCCAATGACGAAATCAACGAACGTAATTTCAATAAACTCGAATTAGATCCTGATGACTACACCTACTTAGGAAGGCCCGAAAACAACAAAGCAGTGTATCAAATGTTTTTGACTAAATCAAAAGTAGATGAATTGAAAACACTTCCTTATGTGATTTCGGTTACGGATGATTACCGGACAGGTGAAGGTCCGGACTCCAGAACCTTCCCGGGCTCCAAATACACTCCCTGGAATGGCGATAACTATGGTCCACTCACAATCCCTAAAGAGGGAATGAAAATTCCTGTGAACGATTCAACCTTATCAATTTATGGTGGTGTGATCCGTGACTATGATCACAATAAAGACGTGAAAATTGAAAACGGTAAACTTACTATTGAGGGTAACGAAGTAGTGGAATATACGTTCAATCAGAACTATTACTTCATGATGGGAGATAATCGCCACAACTCACTGGACTCCCGTTACTGGGGTTTTGTGCCAGAAGATCACATCGTGGGTAAAGGATTCTTTATCTGGCTTTCCATTGACAAGTATGCTGACTTCATTCATAAAATTCGGTGGAGCAGATTCTTTAAGTTGATCAGATAATCGTGTTAGTTATTGGTTATTCGTTTTTGGTCCGAACAACGAATAACCATCAACGAGCTTCACCAATCAATCTCCTTTAATCCCTTACTTTTCAAGTATTCATTTGTTTTGCTGAAGTGTTTGCATCCGAAAAATCCACGATCGGCAGAAAATGGTGAAGGATGAGCAGACATTAAAACAAGATGCTTATTGCGATCGATGATCTCCCCTTTCTTTTGGGCATAAGCTCCCCACAATAAAAAAACAATGTTATTTTTCTGATCGGAGATTTGTCTAATCACAGCATCTGTAAAAGTTTCCCATCCTTTATTTTGATGCGATCCTGGTGTGGACGCTCTGACCGTAAGTGTTGCGTTTAATAAAAGGACACCTTGTTTGGCCCATCGCTCCAATTCACCACTTTTCGGAATAGGCTTACCTAAATCACTTTGTATCTCTTTAAAGATATTTTTAAGTGAAGGAGGCATTGTAACGCCATCCTGCACCGAAAAACAGAGGCCATTGGCTTGGCCCGGCCCGTGATAGGGGTCCTGCCCTATTATCACCACTTTAATCTGATCAAAATCGGCACAGTCAAAGGCCCTGAAAATTTCCTTTCCAGGAGGATAAATCGTGTTCTTTTGATATTCCTGTTTTACAAATTCAATAAGCTGCTTAAAATAAGGCTTATGAAATTCCGTTTCTAATTTCGACTTCCAGGAAGGGGCAATTTTTACATCCACACTCATTAAATTTATTTTCGGTCAATGAACTTACTTACCGGGTTGAAAAATAGAAAAATTTGATATTTTTGAATGCATGATCACTGAAATAACACAAGGAATTAAGGTAAGTGTGGAAACGGAGTACCAACCATCGTACTCAAGCCCCAGCCAATATCACTATGTGTTTACCTATCGCATCACCATAGAAAATCAGAGTGAGTACACCATTCAACTACTCAGAAGGCATTGGCATATTTACGATGCAGGGTTTACTCCGCGCGAAGTTGATGGGGATGGAGTGGTGGGACAACAACCCGTACTTGAACCCGGTCAGAATCACCAATATGTTTCCGGATGCAATCTAAAATCAGGGATTGGTAAAATGGTAGGCAATTATCAAATGGAGCGCATTGTTGACGGGGTGAAATTTGAGGTTGTCGTACCCGAATTTACCATGATAGCCCCTATTCGACTTAACTAAACTCACCGTTTAGCTTCCTGAAATCTTCTCCACAATCAAGTCAATGTAACACCCAACACCGAGCCGTGTCTAAATTTTTTCAGATAAAATCTTATCTCACTCATTGGCTGAATGCTGTTGACGCACACTCAATTCACTCACCTTTCTTTTTTGACTTTTATAATAAGGTTATAAAAAAAGACAATCAGAATTTATCGGAATTTGCCGTCATTGAAGAGCTAAGGCATAAATTATTAGTGAATACAACTGAAGTAACCATCAATGACCTCGGAGCCAAATCACCTCATTTTAAAAAGGACAGCAGGACGCTTTCAAGAATTGCAGAAACCAGCCTAAGCCCGGCATCTTATTGCATGTTGTATCATCGAATCATTCACCATATAGAGGCAACTCAGATTCTGGAATTAGGCACATCGATGGGGATTACAACACTTTACCTGGCAGAGAAAAATAATGCCCACGTGACAACCTTTGAAGGTAATCCAGCCATGATTAACGTGGCCCTTACCCATTTTGAATACCTCAATACCGAAAACATTGAGCTGGTAGAAGGTAATCTTGATTCTGAACTTTCTAACTATCTATTGAAGCCCGTTAAAATTGATTTTGTGCTCATGGATGCCAATCATCGATATGAGCCCACTATGCGATACTTCAATTTACTTTCCAGGAGAATGGCTGACAAAGGAGTCATCGTTATCGATGATATCCACTACTCAGAAGAAATGAACCGCGCCTGGAAGGAACTAAGTAATCATCAACTGGTATATGGTAGTGTGGACCTGTTTCGATGTGGCATCCTGTTTTTTGATCCGGCTCTTAATCGACAGCATTACATTTGGTCGGTTTAATCGACATTGAAAAAACAATATTTTAAGGTTAATTTTGCGCACTGATTTAAAAAAACATGAGTCAAGCTACTCCTTCTATCGAACCAAAAAAAGTAAATAATAGGTCGAATGTTATTATTGCTATTCTTTTAATTATTGTTTTGGTGCAAAGCGTCAAGATATACCTCGACTATAAAGAAAAAGTTGCAGTAAAAGAAGAATTGGCAACCACCAGCGAGGACCTCGCAACGACCATGCAACGCCTCAACGATGTAAAGCTTGAGCTTGATCAAAAGATCGCAGAGATAGCCAAGTTAGGGGGTGATGTCACTGAACTTGAGAAGGCCAAAGCAGAAGTGATGGCTGAACTTAAACGCAGCAATACCCGAAGCACCAAAGCTATCAAAGAATTAAAAGACCGTCTTGCCGGTTATGAGCAATTACTCGTGTTAAAAGATGATGAGATTACCAAACTTAAATCCGTCAATAAAGAATTGTTTTCTGAAAACAAGACCTTAAAAACCACACAAAATGTGCTGAATGATTCTCTTAATCGTGTAACTAAAAACAAGGAAGAGCTGGCAACCAAGGTGGCAATCGCTTCTCAACTTAAGGCAGAGAATGTTGTACTGGTTTCGGTAAATTCCAAAGGCAGAGAAAAGGAACCTCCATTCCGTAAGAAGCAGCTAGAGATAATTAAGGTTCAATTCTCAATCGCTGAAAATAAAGTAGCACCGATTGAAGGAAAGAAAATACTTATCCGGGTTATTGATGAGAATGGTCAACCGATATTTGATACCACAAAAGGGTCCGGCACTTTTCTACTGAATGGCAAGGAAGAATTCTACACTGCCGCCCAGGAAATCCTTTTTGACAACACCGGCCAGAAACTGGTATTCAATTACGAGAAAGGAACTGAATACACAGCAGGCACCTATCAGGTTGAGATCTATACCGATGGTTATCTGATGGGCAAAACTCAGTTTGTGGTGAAGTAATTAATCCCTGACGCTATTCAAAGATAATAGCTTGAGTATCCAATTTGGAAGCGGTTTTGACGCATCGCGTTTTTTCAAATTGAGGTACCATCCGGCTTTTTCAACAATCGGTATTTTGTGGGTCTCCACTAATTCAACCAATGTGCCATCCGGGTCTTCGCAGTAGGCAAAGTGGCCGGCTGCTTTACCCATATCAAATGAATTTCTGCTATCTACCGTAAATTCAAATCCTGCCTTCCTGCATTTCGTTGAAAGTGAATCCATATCCGATACATCGAAGCATACGTGTATGTAACCCTTATCGCCCCACCATCTATTTTGAAATATTTTTTCAGCCTTTCTTTCTGCCACCTGAATCAACTCTATTTCATGCTGACCCAACAATCGCCCAAAAGCTCCCCTCCTTGATGAAGAAGAGCGAAGTAAAACACGCCTGAATGGATGGTAACCACCAGCCAGGCTTGAAAGATCTTCAAAACGCTGAGTTTGATCGTAGACCACTTCATTAAAGCCCAGCATATCGCGATATAATTCTAACGCTTTATCGATATCGGTAACCCCAACGACACAACCTGCTACACCACCCAAGTTCTTATTACGATGTTGAAACCAGCTAATTGATTCAATAACCTCAATCAGATTTGAATAGGGATCTTCAAGGTAAAAATGCAGGCGACCATCAGGTCCGAAAACCGGTTCACTCAATAAGTTGACACCTTTTGATTGAAGATCCTTGTATGCTTCCTTAACAGAACGAGCCTTTATTTTGACCGCGGTAACACCCGTATCTCCAAGGAGTATTTTACTAGAAATATCCTGTGGTTTCCGACTTGTGTATTGCCATATCTCCAGCCCTGCTCCACCTTCCAGGTTCATTGCTAAAATTGCATAGCGTTGGTGAGCTTCATCACCCGTATATCGCGTCATCAGAGAAGCCGTAGCATGATCCCTGAATATTGGCACATTCATTCCAAACGATTTTCTATACCAGGCCCAGGCCTGTTCAGCATCTTCAACCCCTAATCCGATTTGCTGAATTCCGTTAATTTGATAACTCATTTCCTAGCGAGATATAATAATTGATTCATTATATTTTTTTATTTCATCAGAAAGTATTCTATCAGAATAAGATTTGACCACCTATCTAAAAGCCTCTCCACCTAATTTAAGTTTGTAAAATAAGAGTTTATCTTTATAATTCATTATCGGAGTAAGAAAACACCCTAATCCTTAAGATAATTACATCGATGGGAATCTCAGATGTTTACCTGAACTAATTCATTTACATTTTTATGCCTAAAAGAGGGTAATCATAGCACTTCAAGGTTGCCCCTTTTAAAGACACTCTCAAGTAATGAAACCCCTACGTCTAGAATTGTTTTAACTTCGAACCCGAACCTTGAAAATAAACTATGGACAAGAAAAAAGGGCTATTGATTATCCTCCTGTTGGGAGTTGCATTAACAGCCAATTCACAAAGCAAACCTACACACAAAGCATTTGATGCTTTACTGAAAAAGTATGTTTCAGCAGAAGGAAAAGTCAACTATAGAGGATTTATTAAAGATTCGGTTAGCCTTAACCGTTATCTGAACTTATTGAGTAAAGCAGTTCCCGATGTAAAAACATGGTCGAAAGAGGAGCAAATGGCTTATTGGATTAATGCTTACAATGCATTCACCATTAAACTGATTATCAAATACTATCCAATCAAGAGCATTAAAGACATTGGCAGCAGCATTCAAATTCCTTTTGTAAATACGCCCTGGGATATCAAATTCATTGCCATCGGAAATGAAAAATTGGACCTGAATACCATTGAGCACGGAAAACTGAGAAAGGAATTCGATGACCCCAGAATTCATATGGCTTTGGTCTGTGCCAGCAAATCTTGCCCAATTTTGCTCAACGAGGCATATGATCCTAAAAGACTTGATCAACAACTTACACTGCAAACCAAGGCATTTTTGGCCGATCCATTCCGCAATAAAATATCGCCCGATAAGCCCCAGTTAAGTATGATTTTTAACTGGTATGGAATGGATTTTACCAAAAAAGGAGTTTCAGTAACCACCTTTGTCAATGCTTATTCCCCGATAAAAATTAAGCTCAAGGCTAAAATCAACTATCTCGACTACGACTGGGGGCTTAATGAATGAAAAAAGGCCAATTCAAGGTATTTTTCAGGATTAGTTGGCACTTCCGGACGATTTTCCTATTTTTGCACCTCATTTTTAAACAATTTAATTAACTCATGAAAAACTACGAGACGGTATTCATTTTAAATCCCGTTTTGTCTGAAGACCAGGCAAAGGATACTGTCGAGAAATTCGTGAAGGTGTTAACAAAAGCTAAAGCTGATGTTATTAACGTAGAAAAGTGGGGACTTAAAAAGATGGCGTATGCTATCCAAAACAAGTCTACCGGTTTTTACAACCTCATTGAATTTACGACAACCTCTTCCGACTTGATCAACACGCTCGAAACCGAGTACAGACGAGACGAATCAGTAATGCGCTTTATGACAACAGTATTGGACAAACACGCTGTTATCTACAATGAACGGAGACGTAAAGGCGAATTCAATCGCACTAAGAAAACAAGCCCAAGAAAGGAGGACGCGAAATCATGACATTAATGAACGAACCTATCAAGCGTGCAGAGATCAAACCTAAGTACTGCCGCTTCAAGAAAAACGGAATCAAATACATCGATTATAAGGATCCAGATTTCCTTTTGAAGTTTATCAACGAGCAAGGTAAACTATTACCTCGCAGACTTACAGGCACAAGCTGGAAGTTTCAGAAGAAAGTATCACAGGCTGTTAAAAGAGCTCGTCATATTGCTATTCTTCCTTATGTAGCTGACTCTTTAAAATAACCTTAACCTGTAACCATTATGGAAATAATTTTGAAACAAGACGTAACAGGACTCGGTTATAAAAATGATACGGTAAAGGTGAAACCTGGGTATGGAAGAAATTTTTTAATTCCTTCAGGAGTAGCTATTATCGCTAATGAGTCAAACAAAAGAGTGGTTGCTGAGAATATCCGTCAGGCTGCTCACAAGGCTGCAAAATTGAAGCAAGATGCTGAAGCATTGGCTACAAAAATCGGAGAACTTACTGTTGAGATCGGAACTAAAGCTGGTGAATCCGGAAAAATTTTCGGTGCTGTTACAGCCGTTCAGGTGTCTGATTTTCTTAAGACTAAAGGATTTGAGGTCGATCGTAAGAAGATCCATTTCAAAGAGCAACCTAAGCAAATCGGTACTTACACAGTTACCCTTGATCTTCACAAAGAGGTTAAACACACCATCAGTGTGAATGTAGTAGCTGAATAAGTTATATCACATTATACAAAAAAGGCCTTGCAAACAGCGAGGCCTTTTTTATTTATACAAAATCTTACGATTGGGTCATTCTGGCTTCTCAATAGCAACAACTAATAGGTCGTACCAGTCCTCACCATATTTTCTTATAAGAGGATCTTTCAAGAATTTATATAAAGGGACCTTAAGTGACTTGCCATAAGAGCATGCAGCAGAACAAATGTTCCACTTGTGATAATTCACGGCTTCAAAACCTTTCTTATTTCTGGTGATCCGAATGGGATACAAATGACATGAAATTGGTTTTTTAAAATCAATTTTTCCGTCCAGGTAAGCCTGCTCGATACCACACTTTAAAACTCCTTGTCCATCGTAATGAGAATAAGCACATTCCTTCCCTCCTATGGTAGGCGTAGAGTAATCTCCATCTTCATCGAGAATATAGGTACCCTGCGCTTCTATTGCTTTGATTCCTTCCGGGGTTAAGTAAGGTTTAACCTTATCAATAATTTCATTCATCACTGGCAACTCTTCTTCTTCAAGAGGAGCACCCAAATCACCTTCCACACAACAAGCCCCCTTGCACATCTCCAGATGACAAACAAACTCTACCTCTTTAATGTCATCCGAAACCAATATTTCACCTGCTCTAATCATTTCTTTCCTATTTTAAATTCCAATTTAGCGCTTTGCGAATAGTCTTTTTTCTTTTTGTAAAATTCCTTGTCGGCAATGTAACAATGTCTTTGCATTTCAGCGTGCACCTCTCCTGCTTTGTCAACCCATTGAATTAAAAAATCATGTGTGGTATGCCCATGCTCCTTCACTCTGGTTTTGATCTCTTCCAGCACCAAACTTGTCACTTCTAACTTCGCATACAAAGTCGTGCTGGCAGGTTTCTTAAATTTTATACTGGCCGATTTATCCCATACCACAAAGGAAGACCCCAAGGACCGAAATAACATCAGCATATAAAAAGGATCAGCTGCAGAAAACATACTGCCTCCGAAAATGGTACCCACATAGTTGTAGCTCCAGATATTAAGGCGAAGCCTGAGTTGTACCTCGGAAGAGTCTGCGGCCCAAAAAAGAATCTTTCCTCCTGTGCCAAAATACATAGGATACCAATTCATGAACCCGCGAAACCACCAACTTTTCCATGACTCCTTTTTGTCTGTTTTTAGAAATTCAGATTTCATGAGATGATTAGAAACATTTTTTTGCTAAGCTTATAATCTCCATAACTCAAAGTAAATCAACTCACTTCGGCAAACAAATAAATAAATGATTGAATCGTTATTTTCTTATGGAGACCAACCCTGAATTTGATGTTTATCCATTCACTTAGTGTCTCTATATTGCATATGTTTTATGATTAATTACTTAGATAGCCTAAACGAACCGCAGCGTGAAGGCGTGATGAATACCGAGGGGGCTTGCATGATCATTGCGGGAGCTGGCTCTGGCAAAACACGCGTACTTACCCTTCGAATCGCCCACTTGATCCAGAGCCAGAATGTAGACCCATTCAACATCATGGCCCTAACATTTACCAATAAGGCAGCCAAAGAGATGCGAGATCGCCTTGAAAATATGGTGGGGTCTGATGCACGCAATTTATGGATGGGTACCTTTCACTCTGTATTTGCCCGAATTCTGCGAGCGGAAGCCCATCATCTTGGCTATCCAAGCAACTTCACCATTTACGACACAGACGACTCCAAGTCTCTACTGCGCAGTATCATTAAGGAGTTGAGTTTAGATGAAACTCAGTATAAAGTAAATGTCGTTTACAATCGTATATCATCTGCCAAGAACCGCTTAGTATCGTGGCAGGAATATATCAGCAATCCAATTTTCACTGCCGATGACACGGCCAACATGCGACCCGAAATAGGTAACATTTTCAAGGCCTATGCCCTGCGTTGCTTTAAATCGGGTGCAATGGATTTTGATGATCTGTTGTTTAACACGGATAAGCTTTTCAAAGAACATCTGGAAGTTTTAAATAAGTATCAGCACCGGTTCCAATATATGCTGGTGGATGAGTTTCAGGACACCAACCTGTGTCAATACTTCATCATTCGCAAGCTTGCTTCGGTACGCGAAAATGTTTGTGTCGTTGGTGATGACGCTCAGAGTATTTACGCCTTCCGGGGAGCTGATATCTCCAACATACTAAATTTCGAAAAAGATTATCCAGACCTGCGCATCATTAAACTGGAGCAAAACTATCGCTCAACGCAAACTATTGTAGAGGCAGCCAATTCAGTGATTGCTAAAAACAAAGCACAACTTCCTAAGAATGTTTGGACGGCCAATGAAGAAGGGAACCTCATTGAATTAATCAAGGCTGTTTCTGATAATGAAGAAGGTAAGCTCATTGCATCTTCCATTTTTGAAGAGAAGATGCAGCAGCAATACAAGTTCAGCGACTTTGCCATTCTGTATCGTACCAACAGCCAATCACGCGCCATAGAAGAAGCACTGAGGCGGATGAACATCAAGTATAAAGTGGTAGGCGGTCTCTCCTTCTATCAACGTAAGGAGATTAAAGATGTACTTGCCTATTTACGTTACTCGCTCAATCAGCAAGATGAAGCTTCGTTCAGAAGGATCATTAACTATCCTAAGCGGGGTATTGGCGATTCATCAATTGATAAGATTGTAGTTGCCGCCAACGATCACGCCATTTCTATATGGGAAGTACTTCAAAATGCTAGTTCGTTTTTGGGGAGTAGGGCATCGGGGCCGATTGAAGATTTCGTTACCAAGATCAAACGATTTGGTATCGAGATTCAAAATAAAGATGCTTACGATGCCGCTTCTGAAATTGCCAGGTCATCGGGCTTAATGAAAGAACTCTATGAAGACAAAACCGTAGAGGGATTAAGTCGCTATGAGAACGTACAGGAATTGCTCAACGCAATCAAAGAATATGTAGAAGATCCTGAAAAGGAAGACAAGAGTTTAGGAGCATTCCTTCAGGAAGTTTCATTAATCACAGGTCAGGATGAAAACAAAGACAACGATCCCGACAAGGTGACCTTGATGACCATTCACATGGCTAAAGGACTTGAGTTTAAGAACGTATATATCGTGGGTATGGAAGAAGATCTCTTTCCATCTCAAATGATGTTGAGCAGTCGTTCTGAACTGGAAGAAGAAAGACGACTGTTTTACGTGGCCATCACACGTGCACAAAAGAAATTGTTCCTCTCCTACGCACTCACCCGCTATCGCTTTGGGCGATTGAAAAATTGTGAACCGAGCCGATTCCTGGACGATATCAGTAGTCGCTTTATCAAGGTAAGTAAGAAACTGGCTAGTGTGGAGTCCACCCCTAATCCGAATTTCGCCAAGAGCTTTGTGAGCGGAATGAAGAAAACCGTAGCCTCACAACCTGTGGTGAAAGCAACCGCCTACAAGCCTTCTGCTGATTTTGTACCGAGTGATACCAGCTCGTTAAAAGTGGGTATGAAAGTAGAACATCCAAAATTTGGCTTTGGATCCGTACTTAAAATCGAGCAATTGGGCACAGAACGCAAGGCTATGATCAATTTTACTGATTTTGGGGAGAAGACCTTATTGCTTAGCTTTGCCAAGCTAAAAATACACGAGAATTAGCATTTCATGATAGGAGAATACAACACCTCACGCGAGCATATCATCTTAAAAGAATATGGTCGCAATGTTCAGAAACTGGTAAACTACATACGCACCGTACCGGATAAAGAGAAAAGAACTCAATTGGCGATTACGCTGATTGAATTAATCAAACAACTCGCACCGGTTGCCAAAGAAGCTCAGGAAAATCCGCAACGTATGTGGGATGATTTATACATCATGGCAGACTTCAATCTGGATGTTGATAATCCGTTCACGACCCCTGATCGTACCATTCTCTTCAAGAAGCCGCGTAAGATGGAATATCCTCAAAACGATGTTCGATTCAGACATTACGGTAAGAATATCGAGAAGTTGGTGAAAGAGGCTGTAAAAAAAGAGGATCCAAAAGAACTCGAAGAAGCAGCGATCTACTTAGGTAAACTGATGAAAACCTTCTATGGTGCCTGGAACAAAGAAACGCTTGACGACTCTGTTATTGTAAAAGACCTTGCCATCTTATCTCAAGGAAAGCTTGTATTGAATCTTGATAAAGTGCGTGAAGAAAACCTGTTCGAAAAATTATATCGCGAACAACGCAAGCCTTCAAGACCACAAGGCGGTGGTGACAATCGCAACCCAAGAGGCAACCGTCCTTTCAATAAAAAGAATCGTCACAATCCACATCGCAGAAGAGATCAATGAGTTCATTTAAGATTAAAGGAGGGCTTCGGCTGAAGGGAGAAATTACTCCTCAAGGAGCAAAGAACGAAGCCCTTATGGTTCTCTGTTTGCCATTGCTTACATCAGAACCAGTTACTATCCATAATGTTCCTGATATTGTCGATGTCAATAAACTCATTGAATTAGTGAGTGACTTAGGCTGCAAGATTGAAAAACTTCAAAATGGTTCTTACCGGTTTACAGCAGCGAACATTAATACAAACTTTTTAAAAACTCCCGAGTATAGGAAGAAGGCTGCTACTTTGCGTGGATCTGTGATGTTACTGGGACCAATTTTAGCACGATTTGGTGAGGCTAATATTCCTAAACCCGGTGGTGATAAAATCGGGAGACGCAGATTAGATACACACTTCATTGGTTTTCAAAACCTGGGAGCAAAATTCAATTATAACGCTGACGAAAATTTATTCAACATCGATGCATCGCATTTGAAAGGATGTTACATGCTGTTGGATGAAGCCTCCGTTACCGGTACTGCAAATATTATTATGGCAGCTGTAATGGCGAAAGGCACTACTACCATTTACAATGCTGCCTGTGAACCCTATCTTCAACAACTCTGCCTGATGCTTAATCGCATGGGTGCGAAGATCAGTGGCATCGGTTCTAATTTATTGACGATTGAGGGCGTGGATAAACTCGGAGGCACAGAGCACACGCTCCTGCCCGACATGATTGAGATTGGGAGTTTCATTGGTTTAGCTGCCATGACACAATCTGAAATCACGATTAAGAATTGTCGCATTAATATGCTTGGTATTATTCCTGAAATCTTCAGACGATTAGGAATAAAAATGGAATTCCGTGGTGATGATATTCACGTACCAGCACAAGAACATTACGAAATTGAAACCTTCATTGATGGTTCTATTCTTACTGTTGCTGATGCCCCGTGGCCAGGCTTTACACCGGACTTATTAAGCATCGTTCTAGTCGTTGCAACGCAAGCTAAAGGCACCGTGCTCGTTCACCAGAAGATGTTTGAAAGTCGCCTATTCTTCGTTGACAAACTCATCGACATGGGGGCTCAAATTATTTTGTGTGATCCGCATCGTGCAACAGTGATTGGACTTGATCGGAAACAAGCATTGCGTGGAATAAAGATGTCATCGCCTGATATCCGTGCAGGGGTTGCGTTGCTGATCGCTGCGCTATCGGCACAAAATGAAAGCGAGATTTCCAACGTGGAGCAAATCGATCGTGGTTATCAGGATATTGAAGGAAGATTGAAAAAATTAGGTGCTCAGATTGAGCGAATTTAATTCCCTTTCAGTTCTTGTAATCCAACGCATCTTTGTAAATACCTGCTGCAATTCTTTCGGTAAGAGCTTTTGGAACAAACCCGGTGAGTTTAGCTGATATCCAATTTACGAAACCGGGTATTATCTCCGCCTTTCCATTGAACATACCCTCTATCCCTATTCGTGCAACGTCACCTGCATTCATGCTGAACTTCTCTGCCTTCTGCTTGAGGGCATCCATTCTGGCTCTATCCATAAAATTAGTGCTTGTAGTACCTGGACTAAAGCAACTTACTGAAACCGATGTGTTTTTTAATTCATATCGCAATCCACGAGTGAATAAAACTACAAATGCCTTGGTGGCGGCATACACCGAAAGTGTAGGAACCGCCTGATAGGAAGATGTGCTGGCAACATTAAGAATATAGGATCTGGATTTTAACTTCAACATGGGCAAAAAAAGATGACATAACTCCATCATCGTATTCATGTTGAGTTGCATCATATTCTTTACTTCCATCACATCCTGTTTATCAAAATATCCAAAAAGACCATAGCCGGCATTATTGATGAGAATATCAACTTCATGCTTATTAGTGAGGCACCAATTAAAAAGCAGAGGTGCTGAATTTTTCGTGGATAGATCCAACGCCAAATAATCACACTTCACTCCATATTGATCAACAAGCTGATTACTTAACTCTTTCAATTTTTGCTCAGAGCGTGCTACCAATAAGATGTTATGCTTTTTTCTGGCTAGTTCGAGAGCAAGATGATAACCTATGCCCCCACTGGCACCGGTTATTAACGCATAGGAGGACATGGAGTCATTATTTATTCGTGAAAGCCATGAATCGCTGATATAACTTAGGCTTGCTTTCTTTACTACGGTCAATCACTTTTCCGGTAATAATGGGAACATACATCACTCTGCGCCTGCTTTTTTCGCCTACATAAGGAGACTGTGCAACACGATGCCATAATCGACCATCGTGAATGGTAAGATCGCCCGGTTCTACAGTAAGCCCAATCTCATTCGCATCAGGCTTATTATCAAGATATCTTTTATGAAAAAGTATTGATTTAATTCCCTTGTTATGCGTTCCAGGCAACAAGCGCAATCCACCATTATCGGTTGATGACCGGTCTAAATGTACACCTACATTAAGCATAGGCATAATTTTCTGACCATAGAATACATCGCGTAACGAGTCGGTATGCCAGCCTAATTGTGAGTAGTTGCTCCCCTGGGTATTAATATAATGATTGAATACTAACCCGTCTTTTTCATTAATGCCAATACGGCAATCAGGCGCACCAATTAGGTCGAAAAGAGCTTCAAATCGTTTGTCTGTTAACAAAGCAGCTATCAATGAGCTATGCTGATTTAAAAAAGCAAAACGCTGCACAATTTTCTTACCATCAATATCATAGCCATATTTAATAGGAACACCGTTGATGACTTTAACATCCTTAGCAATCCACTCGCTTTGAACGCGTTCAGACTCCAAGAGAATTTTATTTACCATCTCTTGACTAATGAAGGGGCGGAAATGAATAAAGCCGTACGCTTCAAAAAAATCCTTTTGCTCCTCAGTAAGTTTCTCGGTCAAATGAAATAATGGGTATTCAGATTGTCTTTGTGGCATATGCATTATCGTTCAGACATTAAGATTGAATTCAATACGCTTCAAATTTATTAAAAACTCCCCATTATCCGCAAGTAAGCCCAAGTTAATCAAGTTGTTAAATAAACCGGTGAATTTCACTATGGTGTTAACGAATTTTTAATATAAGATGTTACTGATATTTTAAGTCATTCACGGAAGGCCAGGAGACAACAATTTGATTGTTTTACTTCATGTAAGTCCCTTTACCAATCTGACAATTAGATAGGATATAAAAGGCGCAGCCAGCACATCCATCGTGTAATGTACCCGTTGAATAAGGATCAATCCAGCAACCAAAATCGTGTTCACCAGTAAAATCGTTTTAAGCATGGATCGTTCTTCCAGCAATACAAATAAAGTAAGTGTTGCCACGTGCCCAGAGAAAAATAAGTCTTTATTAAAAGCATTTCCTCCGTAGGCAATTACATCAACCAATGGATCATGAAGGGGGATAATTCCTTCTGGTGGTTCTAGTGTAAATACGAACATAGAAACCATCCTCGATAACGTGAGTAGCAAATAGCATTTCAATCCAAGCAATACTACTTCAGGTTTTCTGTAAATGCCATGAAGGGTAATAACTAAGGAAAGATAAATCAACCCGAAGATGATCCACGAGTGATCTCGTGGGGCAAATGCATTCAACACTAAATCATTAATTCGTATGCCCGGCTTAGGGCCGATGATGGCATGAAAAAAGTATGGTAAAAGCGAAACAACAGCCAGAATAGAAATTGTAAATAATATCAACTGAACAATAAAGCCTTTCTTTTGAAATGCTTCTGGCCAGAGATTTTTCTGATCATCCACTTTGTGTGATTTACTTTATATTACTGATATCTTCAATCCTACAGCGCAATGATCAGAGCCGTGATATTGATCATAAACAAATGCATCACTCACATTCTTCATGATCTTCTCTGGCACTATGAAATGATCTATGCGCCAGCCCACATTTTTGGCCCGGCCATTGGTGACAAAATTCCAGTACGAATATTTTACCGTATCTGGATAGAGATGACGAAATGTGTCTATGAAACCCGCGTTCAACAGTTTATCAAAACCATCAATCTCTTGTTGCGTATAGCCAGCAGATTTGTTATAATTTTCTTTTGGTCGGGCCAGATCAATCGGTTGGTGAGCCACATTAAAATCACCACACATAATCACGGGTTTTCTCCTATTTAACCACAACATGTATTCGCGAAAAGCATTATCCCAACTTTGACGATAATCTAAACGGGAAAGTCCCTCACCTGAATTAGGCGTGTAAACAGTAACGATAAAGTAGGTCGCATACTCGGCCACAATCACTCTTCCTTCCTGATCAAATTCCTCAATGCCGATATCATACGTAACATCAATGGGCTCGATCTTAGAAAGGATGGCCGTGCCAGAATAACCTTTACGCGCCTTCGAAGAATTTGCATACGACTTATACTCAGGCAATAATTCAAGTGCAGAAAGTGTTTCTTCTTTGGCTGCCTTTGTTTCCTGCAAACAGATTACATCGGGGGCCATTGCCCGCACGTTTTCTATAAACTCTTTTTTAAGAATGGCTCTGATCCCGTTCACATTCCACGATACAAAATGAAGTTGCAACATACTTTTAATGTAAAAATAAAGGCAGGAATTACCTGCCCTTATGTTGAGTTTTATAATACCTAAAAATGATATCTCACAAATGCTTCAATCGCTTCGTATTCTGCCAAGCCCAATAAATTATAAGCATCAGCAGTAGCATGGTTGCGATCTTCAGCACGCATCCAGAATTCACGCTTGTCGCTTCCAGGGAATACCGCACTGTCTTTTTGTGACTGGTGCTTAAATACAGCTCTGCGCTTACGCATCAATTCATCCGGACTAAGGGGCACTGCCATTTCGATTTGATCGATATCCCACTCTTGCCATGCACCGCGATACAGCCATACATAACAATCCTTCATGTAATCTTTATTCTTCAAGCGCTCAATAGCCTGGAAGATGGCCGACAAACAAACACGGTGTGTGCCATGCGGATCAGAAAGATCACCCGCTGCATAAATCTGGTGAGGCTTGATCTCCTCAATCAGGTCAACAATAATCTGAATATCTTTTTCACCTAATGGCTTCTTCTTCACGGTGCCAGTCTCATAGAAAGGCATATCCAAAAAATGTGCTTGTGAATCCGGAATACCCGTGTAACGGCAACCTGCTTTCGCTTCCCCCCTACGGATCAATCCTTTGATTTTCATCACCTCAGTACTGTCAATTTCACCTGGTTTTTTATTCTTAATGTCGCTTACAATCTTTTGATAAAATTTATCTCCGTCTTCTTTGCTCAACCCAAATGAATGATTGAAGTCGCGAACAAAATCCGCAAAGCGAATAGCATCATCATCAAACACAGCAATATTTCCAGAAGTTTGATAGGCTACATGTACCTGATGCCCCTGGTCTACTAAACGAATGAAAGTACCTCCCATTGAAATCACATCGTCATCAGGGTGCGGGCTGAAAATGATTGCACGCTTTGGAAATGGTTTTGCGCGTTCTGGTCTGTTAGAATCATCCGCATTTGGTTTTCCACCCGGCCAGCCTGTGATCGTATGTTGAAGTGCATTGAAAATTTTAATATTTACCTGGTAAGCGGAACCATACTCGGTAATAATATCACCCATGCCATGCTCCATGTAATCGAGGTTGGTGAGTTTCAACACAGGCTTCTGTAATTGAAGACACAACCACACCACGGCCTTTTGAATAAGCTTCTCATCCCAGTCAACACTATCCACCAACCATGGAGTTTTGATTCGGGTAAGTTTTGATGAAGCTGCTTCATCAAGTATTACTTCCGTGTTGTTGTGATGCTGTAAGAAGGAAGAGGGTATCTGATCCGTGATCGGTCCTTCAACCGCTCTTTGAACGATGGGCGCTTTTCCCTCACCCCAAGCCATCATGATGATACGTTTGGATTTAAGAATTGAACCAACACCCATGGTGATTGCTTTCTTGGGCACATTCTCTTCGCCAAAGAAATCACTGGCGGCATCAATGCGTGTTACCTGATCCAGGGTGATCATACGAGTTGGTGATTTCTCTGATGAACCTGGTTCGTTAAATCCAATATGACCCGTGCGACCAATACCCAAAACCTGCAAATCAATTCCTCCTAACGCCTCAATCTTGGCATCATAACTACGGCAATATTCTGCCACCTTATCCTTGGCTATTGTTCCATCAGGGATATTGATGTTTTCTTTAGGAATATCGACCTCGTTGAAAAGAAGTTCATTCATGAAACGCACATAGCTCTGAAGAGAGCCCGGGTTTATAGGATAATACTCATCCAGGTTGAACGTGATTACATTTTTGAAACTCAACCCTTTTTTATACAACGCTATAAGCTCGGCATAAACGCGTGTTGGCGTAGAGCCGGTTGCTAACCCTAATATGCAGGGTTTGCCTTCGGTTTGTTTTTGCCGGATTAATGCGGCAATCTCATTGGCAACAAAAATGGACGCTGCCTCTGAAGATTTAAAGATTTGTGTTGGGATTTTTTCTGAAACAGATACGTGACTCATAAAATTTATTGGTATTAATTCGGAAATGATATTTTACCCATTGAAACAGAAGGAACTTTTGACCGACCTCCAAAGTGAAGCTTACCACCTGCCAAAGATTCGTTAGCAAGCACGGCAAATAATACCGCCTCTTTTGCATCACCGGAAATTCCAAGATCCTCCATGTTATAAAATTGAACGGACGGAAGAAGCTCCTTCACCCATTGAATCATGAGTGGATTATGTGCACCCCCGCCACTGAAGAACAATCTAAAACTTTTTTTACTCTTAATAACTTTTTTTATAGGAGAGGCGATTGTCTCAGCACTAAATCGTGTGAGCGTAGCCAGCAAATCTGCTAATGAAATGGATTCGGTACCGCTTCTCTTTTGAGCCTTCACAACATATTCCATATTAAACAACTCAGGACCAATCGTTTTAGGAAACGGCAATTTAAAAAATGCATCTGACTTCAAAGCGGCCAAAAGTTCCTGATTATAAATTCCTTGCTTTGCCAGTTGAGCGTCTTTATCAAATTGAATATCCGAACGATACGATCTTACCGTCTGATCCAGCAATGTATTGGCCGGCCCCGTATCCGTTACAAATACTTTAGAGGCATCCATCGATCCAGGCAAGTAAGTAAAATTTCCTATTCCACCCATATTCAGCATGATACGATCTTGTCCCTTTTTAGAAAAGAGCATGTAGTCACCATACACAGCAACGGGCGCACCCTCTCCTCTTTTGGCAAGATGCTTTTGCCTGAAATCACTGATGGTAACAATACCAGTCTTCACTGCGAGGTGGTCACCATCTCCTATCTGTAACGTAGAATTTATTCTTGCCTTTGGTGTAATTGACTTGGGCGAATGGAAAACCGTTTGGCCGTGAGAAGCAATAATATCGATACTGCCTGGTGTATACTTCCATTTTTTCAGGCTTTGCAAAACCATGTCTCCATGTAGTAATGCCAGCGATGCATTGAGTTCACAAAGCGCCTGAAAGTCAATCTGCTTTTTGGCAAATACCTCAAGAATTCGGGATTTGATTTCTTTGTTGTACGGAACCGTTTGAAACTTAAGCAAATCCACTTTCGTGGAAAGCCCTGAACCTGAAATTTTGCAAAGGGCAACATCTAATCCGTCCAGCGAAGTGCCTGACATCAACCCAATAATCAACCTGGATTTTTTTCCGGCAATTTTAGTCAGTTGGGTTATGTTTGAATTCATAAAAAGATTCCGAAAGTTAACTAAGCAGCCGCATGAACGTGCTATCTTTCAATAAAAATTCGCGAGGTAAAATAATCATGAAGGCCAATACTTTCCGAACTGAAATTAACTGCCCGTCAGCTAATCCCATCGGGTTGAAGGATCGCATCCTGACGACCGGGTCGTGCTTTGCCGATCAGTTTGGTCGATGGCTTCATAACAATAAGTTTGATGTGCTGGTGAATCCTTACGGCACCAACTATAATCCGATCTCCATTCACAAATCGTTAATTGATTCCGTTGCGCTCGAACTGGACGAACAACTGTTTATTGAGCATCACCGGTTATGGCATCACTTCGATTATCATTCTCAATGGTCATCACAGCAAAAAGAAGAGCTTAAGGCTTCCCTTAAAAACGGACAGATACAGGTAAATCAATATATGAACAAAATGAATGTGTTGATTATTACCTATGGTACTGCCTGGTTATTTCATCATAAAGAACAAAACAGAATTGTATCCAATTGTCACAAGGTGCCTGCAAGTGAATTTGACAAGAGGTTGCTCACTGTAGATGAAATGATACATTCATTTAACCATTTGTATGGCGTGATAAAAAGCATTCGCCCTGATATACGCATTATCCTTACGGTTAGTCCGGTGAGGCATATCAAAGACACACTGGTATTAAATAGTGTCAGTAAAGCCACGCTCAGGTTGGCCTGTCATACGCTTTCAAATCAATTTGAAGGAGTAGCGTATTTTCCTTCTTACGAAATCATGATGGATGACTTGCGAGACTATCGGTTTTATGATCGCGATAAAATACATCCTACCGATGAGGCATTGGATTACATCAGCCATAAATTCAGCGATCAATATTTTAAGCCTGAAGTAAAATCATTTATTGAAAAATGGTATACCATCCGGCAAGCCATGGAACACCGGCCATACCATCCTCAATCAGAAGCACATCAGCATTTCCTGAAAGACCTGTTGCACAAGCTGGAAGAACTAAAAGAAGTTGTTCCTGTAGAAGGAGAAATTAAAAATATCCAATCACAAATTCATACGAATGTCTAATCGACTAATAAAATCCACATCACCTTACTTATTACAACATGCGCATAATCCTGTGGATTGGTTTGAATGGGGAAAGGAAGCTTTAGAGAAAGCCATTAACGAAGATAAACCGATTTTAGTAAGCATCGGTTACTCCTCCTGCCATTGGTGCCATGTGATGGAGCGCGAATCATTTGAAAATGAAGACATCGCCCAGATCATGAACGAATACTTTGTGTGCATTAAAGTAGATCGCGAAGAACGGCCAGACATTGATCACATTTATATGGAGGCTGTGCAAGCCATGCAACAGAGCGGAGGTTGGCCTTTGAATGTGTTTCTTACTCCACAACAAAAACCATTTTTTGGTGGCACGTATTTTCCTCCCAAAAACTGGGCACAACTCTTACTGCAGATTCATAAAACTTTTCAACAAAAGCGTGCTGAAATTGATGAGTCTTCAGAGGACTTAAAAAATCATTTGCAAACCACTGACTTACATCGGTTTGCGAAAGCTGACGAAGTGGCTTCTACCAAAGAGAGTCTTGACCGCATGTTCAACATTCTGGAAACTCGCTTTGATAAAACATGGGGAGGTATTGAGAAGGCACCTAAGTTTGTTATGCCTTCCATCTGGCATTTTGTGTTGAGATATTACGTCAGCACAAAAAATCAGACTGCATTGCACCTGGTAACCCATACGCTGAAGCACATGGCCTATGGTGGACTTTATGATCAATTGGCTGGTGGATTTTCACGCTACTCGGTAGATGCAGAGTGGTTTGCTCCTCACTTTGAAAAAATGCTTTATGACAATGCCCAATTGTTGAGTTTGTATGCTGAAGCATACATGGTTACCAAAGATGATCTGTTCAAAAATGTAGTTTACGAAACTACGGAATGGCTGAAAAACGAAATGACGCATCCGGGCGGTGGATTTTATTCAGCCTTAGATGCCGACAGCGAAGGAGTAGAAGGAAAATTTTATACCTGGACCGAGGAAGAAATTAAAACTATTCTTGGCGAGCAGGCCAAACTCATTACAAACTATTATCACACAACTCCAAAAGGAAACTGGGAACACGGCAGAAACATTCTGAGACGAGGTCATGAATCTGAACTTCAACCTGCTCCTGACAATCTAAAAGAGCTAAAGAAAAAACTCCTTTCTGTTCGAAGAAAAAGAATACGTCCTGGGCTCGATGATAAAATTCTTACCGGATGGAATGCGATGACGATCCAGGGATTGATAGATGCTTACAAAGCTTTTGGCGATGAAAAATTCCTGACACTCGCGCTCGGAAATATTTCATTTATCGAAAACTTCCTGATTGTAAACGGCAGAGTACATCGTGCTTTTAAAAACAAACCCTCTGAAACCGAAGCATTTTTGGAAGACTACGCCTATCTCATTCAGGCTTACGCTTCCTTGTATCAGGTTACCTTCAATGAGGGTTGGCTGCACAAGGCACATATCTGGTGCAACTATGTGCACGAGCATTTCTTCGATCGTGAAGATGGCTTCTTTCATTTTTCTTCGCTATTTGCAGAACAACTTATAGCGAAGAAAAAAGAAATATTTGATAACGTAATTCCCGCTTCGAACTCGGTGATGGCACGTAACCTTCACACCTTGGGTGTACTGCTCGATAACGAAGAATGGAAAGATCAATCCATAAAAATGACTTCCAAACTGGCTGGTCTTATTGAATCAGAACCTGGTTACATGTCTCATTGGGGAATTTTGTTATCAGAGATTATTCATGGCCTGAGTGAAGCGGTTATCTCCGGAGAAGATGCACTCAGCTTCCGTCATGAAATACATCAGCACTTTTTGCCGTTCACGATTTCACTTGGCACGCGAGATAAGAGTGAATTATCGTTATTGGAGGGTCGTGATGCAAAACCGAACCAGACATTGATTTATGTTTGCCAAAATAAAACCTGTCTGCTTCCGGTGAATAACACTGCGGATGCCTTAACCCAACTGATCAACTTATGAAGTTCTGTTCCTCACTCCTCATCGGCTTACTTTTTTTCAGTTGTTCGAAAAAAGAAGAAGTTGCACCACCTGCACCCATGTCGGCTGTGCCTGCTGCCAATCAATTAGCATGGCATGAAATGGAGATGAATGCGTTTGTGCATTTCACCACCAACACCTTCACAGGAAAAGAATGGGGCTATGGGGATGAACAGCCTTCCATCTTTAATCCATCTGATGAGTATGATGCTGACCAGTGGGTGCGCACGTTTAAGGAGACAGGATTCAAAGGAGTGATTCTCACCTGCAAGCATCATGACGGGTTTTGTTTGTGGCCCAGTAAGTATACCGAGCACTCCGTAAAAAACAGTCCATGGATGAATGGTAAAGGAGATGTTGTGCGAGATGTGATGCGCGCCTGCAAAAAATATGAGTTGAAGTTTGGTGTCTACTTATCACCCTGGGATCGTAACCATGCCGAGTATGGTTCACCCGCTTACATCGAATATTATCGCAATCAACTGAAAGAACTCTTTACCGCGTACGGGCCTGTGTTTGAAATGTGGTTTGATGGAGCCAACGGAGGCGATGGATATTATGGAGGCAAGCGTGAGAAGCGAAGCATTCAAGGTTCAACCTATTATGAATGGCTGGTAACACTAAATCTTGTTCGCTCTATGGAGCCAGCAATTATTTTCTTTAGCGATGCTGGCCCTGGTGTGCGATGGGTGGGAAATGAACGAGGCATAGCAGGAGAAACAAACTGGAATACCATAACCCCCGATACACTCTTTGCAGGGAAAGGGGGGATTGAAAAATTATTGAATGAAGGAGATGAAAACGGAACCAAATGGATTCCTGCCGAAGTAGATGTATCTATCCGCAAAGGATGGTTCTATCATGCTGAAGAAGATTCATTAGTAAAAACGCCTCAACAGTTATTCGATATCTATCTCACTTCCGTGGGAAGAGGTTCTACCCTGTTATTGAATGTTCCACCAGACAGGCGCGGACTAATCCATGAAAAGGATGTGGCATCGCTGATAGGGTTTCGTGAGCTGTTAGATACTGAGTTTGCCAATAACCTGATTAAGGGCAAACAAGTTTTTGCTGAAAACTATAGAGGCGGCAGTGATCAGTATCATGCCAATAATATTACCGATGGCGATAAAAACACGTATTGGGCTACCGATGATGAAATTAAATCATCCAGCCTGGAGATTTATTTTGATAGCGTAAAAACAGTAAAGTATGTGGTCATTCAAGAGTACATTCCCATGGGGCAGCGTGTGAAATCATTTAAGATTTCTGTTTTACAGGATGAAATCTGGGAACCCATCTATAATTCAACTACCATTGGTTACAAGCGCATCGTTAAATTGAGTCGTCCTGAAAATTGTAAAGGGATACGGATTGCCATTGAAGATGCCAAGGCTTGCCCGGTAATTTCAAATATTGAGGTTTACTAATTTAAGGTTCAAAGTCAGCGTACAGTTAACTTTAAACCTTGAACTTTATCCATAAAATCCAAAATCAATTTACCTGATATAAGTCATATTTCTAATTCAGAGAAGCCTTTAGCTTTGAACATTTCAAACTCAAATGAACATGGACAAAGTAAACAACTGGCTCGCTCAAAACGCAATGAATTTATTGCGCATCAGTATCGGCATCATCTATGTGTGGTTTGGTGCCCTCAAATATTTTCCTAACCTGAGCCCGGCCGATCAACTCGCAAAAGACACGATCTATCTCATTACGTTTGGTTTGATACCTAGTGGGATATCGATCATCTTACTGGCAATATGGGAAACCGCATTGGGGTTTGTGCTGATCATTGGTGTGTGGAAGCGTACCGTGTTTTACATCCTGTTACTTCACATGATTTGCACCTTTGTGCCGCTCTTCTTCTTTACTGATGTTTCTTTCACTGCGCTGCCCTATGCCTTTACACTCGTTGGTCAGTACATTATGAAAAACCTGATCATCATCGCAGCAGCGTTGGTTTTAAATGCACACGCAAAAGGAAAAATCGTGATATCTAATAATTAATATTCCAAGTTTAAGGCTCAAAGTTCAAACACAAAACGTATAACCTTAAACCGTGAATCTTGAATTAAAAATTAATTACAACTTGGGCACTCCCACTCTTTATCTAAATCAATTACCGTTACAATCGATAAGTGTTTTTGTTTGGGTGCCACAATGATGCGCACATGTTGCTTGTCCTTTGACGTGTATCCTTCCAACGCATACTTGGGACCTTGCGATGCATCCAATTCACTCTTATTGTAATTCACCTCTGCCTTGCGCACAATTTCTTTTACTTCCTTCTGGGTGATGCTTCTGCATTCCATCCGGCATCTCGCGTGCTTGGTAAAAAAATATTCAGCATCCGGATCACGAAATACATCCAGGTTGTTTTTGCCATCCGTTGATGTGTCTTTTTTCTGTTGCGTTACCGGTTTCTCCTGAGCAACAGATGGTGTGTTGGTTATTGGCTGATCTTGCTCGCGGTAACGCTTTACGAAAAAGGCTACTACGAAGAGTACCAGCAGAATTAAATAGGGAATCGTTTTTCTCATTCAAACAAATATTCAAGAATTAACCGATTTTAAAAATAAATATTGATGACTCTCATCCCTAATTTTTTTCTTAGTTTACAGATTATTCAAAATACCAATGACTACATCCAGCAAAAAAGGTACTGCCGCTGTGTGGGCAGGCGAAGGTGATTTAAATGTAAAAGGGGCTGTCACCTCTCCAATCACGAACAGCGTGGCCTTCTCCTACACCGATCTCGATGAATGGCATAAAGTAGCTACCGGAAAATCGGATGGATTTATTTACAGCCGCAATACCAATCCAACCGTTGCGGTGTTGGAAGAAAAAATTCGTGTGCTGGAAGGCGCGGAAGCTGCCACTGCGTTTTCTACCGGTATGGCCGCCATCAGCAATACGTTGTTTACATTTCTTACTGCTGGTAAAAGAGTTGTATCATTAAAAGATACCTATGGAGGCACAAGCAAAATATTTCTTGATTTCCTGCCGCATTATAACGTATCGGTGAAACTATGCGACACCACAAACCGCGAAGAGATCGAAATGGAAGTGGCCAAAGGGTGCGACCTGCTTTATCTTGAAACGCCAACTAATCCAACACTGAAGATTGTTGATATTAAACGACTCGCCACTGCGGCAAAAAAAGTGGGTGCTGTGGTAGTCGTTGATAATACCTTTGCTACTCCCATCAATCAAAACCCATTGCAGCTTGGCGCGGATCTCGTGATTCACAGCGCTACCAAATTTCTCTGCGGCCATTCCGATGCCATGGGCGGATTGCTTGCCGGAAAAAAAGAACTGGTACAAAAAGTATTTCATTTTCGTGAGATCAACGGAGCCAGCTTACAAGCCGATCCTGCTTACATGATTGCTCGTGGCATGAAGACACTCGAGTTGCGCATTGAAAGACAGAATGCTTCGGCTTTAAGAATTGCGCGTTACCTGAAAGAACATCCTAAAGTAAAAGATGTTTTCTATCCCGGCCTTGAAACGCATATCGGTCATGACATCGCCAAATCACAGATGACTGGCTTTGGTGGCATGATGAGTTTCGCATTGGATGGTGGCTATGATCTGGTAGAAAAGTTTCTACCCAAGCTAAAGCTGGTACACCTTGCTGCCAGTTTAGGATCCGTGAGCACATTAGCCGGACCACCCCGCACAACGAGTCACGTTGAATTAACGGAAGAGCAAAGAAGGTTACTGGGAATTCCCGAAAGCTTGATCCGCTATTCTGTTGGAATTGAAAATGTGGAGGATCTTCTGAGTGATCTTGAACATGCGCTGAACGCAATTTAAATCGCCTTCTCACACAACACTGTCATCGCAGTTCCGATGAATCGCGGGACTTGCCATCCTGTTCAATCAACGCACCACAGTTTCTATAAAACATAGCATCAAACCGTTATCTTTCTACTACCTCCTACAAATGAAACGCATCCTCCCCGTCATCGTAATCTCTCAATTTCTCTGCACCTCATTATGGTTTGCCGGCAACGCGATTGTCAATGACATGGCACATGATCTCCATCTAAAAGCAAGCTTCCTTGCTCACCTCACCAGCACCATTCAATTTGGATTTATCAGCGGCACATTAATCTTCGCAGTCTTCACCATCTCTGATCGCTTTTCTCCTTCTTACGTTTTCTTTGTCAGCTCAATCCTTGCAGGACTTTTTAATCTTGGCGTCAGTATAGACGGTATTGAAGCTACTGAAATACTACTCTTCCGATTCTCAACCGGTTTTTTTCTGGCAGGCATTTATCCGGTGGGAATGAAGATCGCTTCCGATTACTACCAAGCCGGTCTTGGAAAATCATTAGGCTTTCTCGTGGGTGCTTTAGTGATCGGCACGGCCTTTCCGCATCTGTTGAAAAATGTTATCACCGGTTTTCCATGGCGGTATGTGTTGTATGCCACCACTACGCTATCATTCCTGGGTGGACTTTCCGTTGTACTCTTTGTGCCCGATGGACCTTACCGCAAATTCAGTCAGAAGCTAAATGTAATGGCGTTCATCAAAGGATTCCGACAGCCTGATTTTCGCGCGGCTTCGTTCGGCTATTTTGGTCATATGTGGGAAGTGTATACGTTCTGGGCTTTTGTGCCGGTGATGCTCACAGCTTATACACTTCGTTATCCGCAAGCCAATCTCAATATTCCCTTATTATCCTTTCTCATCATAGCCTCCGGTGGACTAGCCTGCGTGACAAGTGGAATATTTTCACAACGCTACGGAGCCAAAAAATTAGCCATGCTTGCGCTATTCCTATCGTGCCTATGCTGCCTGGCATCTCCCCTGTTTCTGTTTGCGCAATCCGATACGGTAATGATTGCCTTCTTATTCTTTTGGGGATTGGTAGTCATTGCCGACTCACCACTCTTCTCCACCTTAGTAGCCCAAAGCGCCCCGCCAGAATCGAGAGGCACTTCGCTCACCATTGTAAACTGCATTGGGTTTTCGATTACGATTGTGAGTATTCAGTTTATTAATATATTGGCAGATCAATTAAACACCAAGTATATTTATATGTGGCTGGCCGTTGGTCCGATGCTTGGGCTCATTGCTATATTGAGAAATAAATAGTTGATCACTTTTCGCTACGGTGTTTCATCACGTTGACTTTAAATAACTATAAATAGTGGCAATGAGTTTTGTGCTATCAATTTCCTTTTCAAATACGGCTTCTCTATTTCTTAAAATATCAATCTGCAAGACGAGGGTCTTTACATATACTCGCCATAGGTGCCAATTTTGTAGGCATATAAACATAATATCTTTCTTTTATCCCTAAGAGCAGCGTAATCTTCTTTAAATTGATTTTCAAATTCAGGAAACTCTATACCATCAATTTTCATAATATGGTACGGTTACATCGTCACCAATTACACTCAATTCATCAACACCTTTTATAGTTAATTGAAAACGCTTACCATCTTTTCTTTCAACACCTACTGCTTGACAATTCACCTCCATAATGAATGCAAAGAGTCCGATCAAACACATCAAAATTCTTTTGCTTATTATTTTCATAAACACATGACTAATGTCCGAATATTAAATATCGATTCTCATTTTATTTGCAGGGGGAGCTAACAAAAAAACTCGATTTAAGAGATTCATCCATCGGCCTCAACCAATTACCTAAATCAGTTTTAAAGGCACCCCCATCGCCACATATTGAACAGTAATAACATATAAATGATAATCAAAGGGCATTAATTGAATAAGAGGGACTATTGTGCATAACATATATTGGCCTCCTCAAACAGAAAATCCCGTTATTAATTAAAATAACGGGATTTAGAGCGGTCCGGACGGGACTCGAACCCGCGACCTCCTGCGTGACAGGCAGGCATTCTAACCAGCTGAACTACCAGACCTTTAAAAACAGGGTGCAAATATAGCGCTCTGCTTGAGTTATGCAAAAAACAATTGAAAAATTACCCTAAAAGTAATTGATACATATTCCTTTCTTGTCAATGATTTCCAACAGACCGTATGGTTTTAAATACTTTTTTGAAAAACTGTTAGTCAGGCATAGTTATGCATGTAAGATTATCTGATTTTTGCTTATGTTTATCAGTTAAATTTTTCTATGAAACGTCTGCTAGTTGCGCTTATCTCAATAGTATGCTTCGATTCATCTGCACAAGTCGTGCAGTGGGCATCTAAAGTTTTAGAATTCTCATCTGAACTGTCGCCCGGGCAGTACTCTGCTCAGCAGGCGTTGGGCAAACCAAATGTTTTGCCTGTAGGTGGCGAAAATCCAAATGCGTGGGTGCCTGATAAGCCTAACAAAAAAGAATTTCTCAAACTAGGTTTTGATACTCCCATAAATGTAAGGCAAGTGGCAGTTGCTGAATCGTATAATCCCAGCGCGATTTCTCGTATTCTGGCCTATGATGAAGCGGGTGCTGAACATGAGGTCTATACTCTTAGCCCCAGTTCAATCCCACTTAAGGGGCGTATGCTAACCGTTTTTTTTGAACCAACAACCTATAAAGTAACAGCCATTAAATTGGAATTTGACGGAGCTGCCATTGCAGATTATTTCGGAATTGATGCCGTTGCTATTTCGGATTCAAGCTATCCCATCATTGCTGACATTCCTTTGGCTGCTTATTTAGCAGCGGGCATCGTGATTGAGCATTTGGATAAAAATGTAAACAGTGAATACAATGAATACAATCCACTCCTTTCCCCCGATGGCAAAGTACTTTACTTCAGTCGTAAGAACCATCCTCAGAATGTTGGTGGTGTAGAAGATAAGGAAGATATCTGGTATTCTGAATTGGATGAAAATGGCAAATGGACACTGGCTAAAAACATGGGTACCGAATTCAATAATGCCTATCCAAACTTTGCCAATACGATTTCATCTACACCAGATGGAAAGTCTGTCATTATGGTACTCGGTAATAAGTATATAAAGGATGGCAAAAAAAGTGTTGCAGGTGTTTCCATAAGCTCACACGTGGGCGGGATATGGACAAAGCCAGTAAACCTGAACATTGTCAATGATTATAATCACAATGAGAAGGCCAATTACTTCCTGACCAATAATCGTAAAACACTTCTGATGTCGGTGCAAAGAGATGATTCTCAAGGAGACCGGGATTTGTATGTGACCTTTATGCAAGATGACAGCGTATGGACAGAGCCTTTAAATCTGGGCAAAGTCATTAATACCGCAGCAGAAGAATCTTCTCCATTTTTATCGATTGATGACAAAACACTTTTCTTCTCTTCAAAAGGATTCAGTGGTTTTGGTGGAAGTGATATCTATGTTTCAAAAAGGCTGGATGATAGCTGGACTAATTGGTCAACACCCGAGAATATGGGTAAAACCATTAACTCACCGCTGGAAGATTTATTCTTCAACATTCCAGCCAATAGTGATTATGCTTATTACTCACGCGGAGTATCAGAAAATAATACAGACATTTTTAATGTGAAACTTCCGATTATCCAATCTCCAGAAGATTGGGTTACTGTAACCGGTAAACTTGTAGACGCAAGAACAGATGCTCCGATTGGTGCTAAAATAATTTATGAACGACTCCCTGACGGCAAAGACATGGGAATTTGGCAGTCAGATCCTAAAACCGGAGATTTCGAAATCAAACTTCCTATAGGATTTCTTTACAGCATTCGTGCAGAAGCAAAAGACTTCATTTCTGAAAGCCAAACTCTTGACCTTCGTAATGCAGGAACGGACAAAAAACAAATTGTCTTTAGGTTAAGACCTATCGAAGTCGTGCACATTGAAAAGGATGCGATGTTCACCATGAACAGCATATTCTTTGATTATGATAAGGCAGTGCTGAAGCCAGAATCTTTCCCTGAATTGGAAAGAGTGGTTCAGATGATGAATGATAAAACAGGCATCTCCATTGAAATTGCCGGCCATACTGATAATAGAGGAACGATCGCCTACAATCAAAACCTATCAGAACGAAGAGCTAAGGCTGTGAAAAAATTCCTGACCTCCAAAGGCATTGATGCAGGCAGAGTCACTACCATCGGTTACGGTGAAACCAGACCGATCGTTTCTAACGATGATGAAAAAGACGGGCGTGAAATCAACCGCAGAGTAGAGTTTAAAATAACGAGTATGTAATCATACTGCTCTTAGTCTTTGATCAAGACTAAGAGCAGTTGTTCCTTCTTTTATTTGGATTTTATCCATCGCATACTCGCTCAATGCGGTGATCGTCAGTGAAGGATTCACTCCCAAATTACAAGGCATAATGCTCCCATCCAGAATATAGAAATTGGGATAGCCATGTACCTTGAAGTTTTCGTCCACTACACCTTCCTCTTTAGTTTTACCCATAGGGCAGCCACCCAGAATGTGAGCCGTTGACGCAAGGCCAAACATGATCTCCCCGATTGCATTGTGAGGAACACCGTTTACTTTTTTAGCATAGCGATACAATGCCTCTTGTCCAATAGGAATAAAGCTCGGCACCTTTTGACCTGAATTATTACTCATGATGAGCTTTGGTGCAAAGATTCCTTTTCTCAATTTCATCTGCATTGCATTGGGCAATGACTGCATAATCAGAAATATGATGCTCGTCTCCGCCAACTTAAAATTGAATAGCGATCGAAGAAAATTCCAAGGCTGGGTAATCATGTTGCCAAACATCTTAAGTGTTCTAACAATCGGTGTACCGTTGCCGGCTGCCATTGCCGCAAGTCTTATCATTGCTCCGGAGCCATCAGGAAATTTGCATAGTTCTATGTGTGTATGTTCATCCGGATTAAATATGGAACTAATGGCAACCCCATGATTCAGCTTTCGATCGGCAGAAACTACACCGGATAGCATCTCGGAGTTGGTTAGGATATTTTCTCCTAATTTATCAGAGATATCAGGCAATGTTTTATAAATGAGTTTTTGTCTAAGCAAAAGATTCATGGTGCCCAGCACTCCACCGCTTACCACCAATCCATTCGCCATGAAGGTTTGCTTTTTCTTTCCTAACCAGGAAGTGCTTTGCTCCGTATGAATGAGATACTCGCTATTGAAATGTTCAATTTTAGTTACCTGTGTTTCTGCCAGCACTTTTGCACCAAACATATTTTCTGCAAACCAGAGATAATTTTTATCGAGTGTGTTTTTAGCGTTATGCCGGCAGCCTACCATACAGCCTGCGCATTCAATGCAGCCTTTGCGCAAAGGGCCCAATCCTTTGAAGTAAGGATCTTTCTCTTTTTTTGCATCTCCTAAATATACACCCACATAATCCACACGATCGTAGGATGCGCCCTGCCCCATGTCATCGGCTACAGACTTAAGGATTTTATCTTCTTCATATTCCTTCGTGAATTTTTCGCTGCCCAGCATGAACTTGGCTTTCTCATAGAAAGGAGTCAATACTGATTTCCAATCTTTAATGTGCGACCATATCGGGTTTGTGTAAAAACTTTCCCTGGGCATCATGTGCGTGTTGGCATACACCAACGAACCGCCACCAACCCCAACACCAGAAATGATAAAGACTTCCTTAAAGAAGGTGAGCTTTTGAAACCCAAAACATTTGAGTATCGGCAGCCACAGATATTTTCCAACGTTCCAATTGGTTTTAGGAAAGTCGGTAGTCTTCCAACGCTTTCCCTTTTCAATAACCAATACAGAATATCCTTTCTCTGCCAGGCGCATGGCTGACACTGATCCACCGAAGCCAGAGCCGATGACGATGTAATCAAATTTTTGGTTCATCTGAAATGATCACTCTATGACTTTGGTAATTTATAACCGTTGTTATACTTAGCGGCCATTAATGCATTTGCTTTCTCTTCATTGAATTTTCCTTTGGATGAATCCCAGCTTACCTTCCCACCTGTTTTGTATGAGATGTTACCCATCTGGCACACGGTGGCAACATGAGCTCCTGCCTGAATCGAACAGGTTAATTTACTGAAGTCACGACTTTTTACGGCTTGAATGAAATTCACGGTATGAAGATCAAGTCCTGAACCTTTATTAGGTTGAACGGGAATAGCCTCCATTCTCTTTTCATCCGGTATAACTTCCCAGCCACCACGCCACAACACCAGCGTGCCATTGTTGCCAATGTAGGAGATACCGTGATCCTTGCCATAGTTACCATTGCTGATACTCTGTGCCTGTTCCCAAATCATATTGTAACCATCAAACTCATACACGGTAGCCATAGTATCCGGAGTTTCGTGAGCGCCATCCGGATAGGCATACTTACCGCCTAATGCTACGGCAGATTTCGGGAACGATGCATCCATACCCAGCAAGGCATAGTCAATTAAATGTACGCCCCAATCCGTCATCAAACCACCAGCATAATCCCAGAACCAACGGAAGTTGAAATGATAACGGTTAGGATTGAACGCTCTTTTGGGTGCGGGGCCAAGCCACATATCGTAATTCACTCCTGCAGGAACAGGTCCATCCGGTTTTACTTCGATATTACGCATCCATCCCTGATAAGCCCATGCTTTCACGGTACGAATTTTTCCAAGCTTGCCTGATTTTATAAAATTCAATGCATCGACAAAGTGTGGCATACTACGTTGCCACTGTCCTGCCTGCACAGCTTTGTTATATTTCTTTTGTGCCGCCACCATGACATTACACTCTTCGATGGAATTACCTACCGGTTTTTCTACATACACATCCTTACCGGCTTCGCAGGCTTCTACCATTTGCAGGCAATGCCAATGATCGGGAGTGCCGATGACAATTACATCAAGATCTTTGTTCTCAAGCATCTTGCGATAGTCGGCATAGATCTTGGTTTGAACTCCGTTTTTGGCTAGTTCATATTTGCGAAAGTTGAGTACGTTATCATCCACATCGCACAAGGCGGCAACATTCACTTCGGGTATCTTCATGAAGGAAGTTAAATCTGACCAACCCATGCCGTTGATACCGATGACTCCTACGTTGATTTTTTCATTGGCGGAGATAAGGCTTTTAGCCTGGGCGAATGCCTCCCAGGGTAAGGTTGTGGCCAGACCTGCAGCTACGGCTGCCTTGGTTGTTGTATTCAAAAAATTTCTTCGTGTATGTTTCATGATGTGTTAATTTATTATCCGGACACAACTTATTTAATCTATTTCTAAAGTTAAATGATTATTGTCATGAACGGCAAGTATTTTAGATCGGATATAGTGTCGAGTATCCGTGAAGTTCATGATTGACACCTATCCCATCGACCAATAAGTGTACTTAAGGATGGAGGCTCGATAGGAAAAGGTTTCTATATCAATTCTGTTTTATCCATTAAATAATTTATGCCTCTTGATCTCCTTTCCTTGCCGTAAAAGAATGGCATGATAGAAACTGGGGACATCATTAGTCCACTCTTTAAGGATTAATAATATGGCAATAATTTCAATCCTGGTTAAAATTCCAAAATAAAAACAAACATTAAATACCATTACGGAACTACAACTTAAAACGATCTGAATTAACGTTCCCAGTATTGTCAACGTCCAGAACTTTGATAAAATCGCGTGGGTGGCAACTTCCTTTCTGAATCTTAAAAAGCTGATAAAATAAGTCAGGCCTTCTAACGATAAAATGATAAAGAACTTCATATAATTAGATTCGAAAAAAGTTCTGCACATATTAAATGCTCCTACCAGTGTACATATCCAAAACACCTGATCAATGAATGAATCCAAACGTCTTAATCGTTTCGTGGAGATATTTAATCTCCTGACAATTATTCCGTCAAAAATATCGGATATGATTGCCCAGATCATTATTGCCACAATGATATATCGATAAGAACTGGGTTGGTGCCAGGACAAATAAATGATTATAAATCCCAACACAAATCGGGAATACATTAATCCAATCGGTATCTTTTCTAAGTATTTTCTCACCGTGTATAATGCTTTTCAATACATGCGCACGTTGTCATCCTAAATCTCGAAGAACCACATGCTAAATGCTTTCCAGAAGTCAAACTTGTAAAAGTTCATCACCGAATAATGATAGAACAACAAGACTACTAAAGCGAATGGAAAAACATTCCATCGCTTGTGTGCCCTCCAATCCCAAATACTCAGTCCAATCAGGATCAGGTCGGCCATGGCAAAACCCACCACCGGGACAATAGGATTTTGTTCGATGGTAGGAAGATATCGTGTTATTGAGGGGAAGTAAATACCGATGATCCGATCGGTGACAGGAGTGAACATCGGAAAGACCGTGCAGATCATGTAACGCGCGTGAATCGTAGGCTTCTTTCTATGATAAATGGCAAGTCCATAAAAAATCGCTAAAGCCACCAACGCATTTAATACCAACGCTACAGAGAAAAAATCCATCGTGCCTAAGGTGGGGTTGACATGCAGTCGATTATGGAACAAATCGATAGAAGTATACATTAGCACCGGAATCAACACATAGGAAAACGTGCCCACCGTTTTATGTAGTCTGTATTGATTCGTTCGGATCAGGTAGGGTTGCACGATGAGCATGGAACACCACAGTATCAACGTGATCCCATGAGCATGCATTCTATAATTATCCTGGTCCAGCAGCTTGGTGAAATACGTGAACCAAAAGGCAGAGAGCATAAGAAGGAAGAAAACAACAAAATAAAGAAAGCTTCGCTGATAGAGTGTCTTTTCTAATTTCATAAATCAATCAATACTAATTTTTCTTTGAAAGGTGCAGCGTCCATAAGTCATCATAATAGATTTCACCGGCATCTACCAATTCCCGAACAACTTCAATAAATAATTCTTTGTCTTTCGGATCCACCAATATTTCTAGTTCCTCTACGGTAACTGCCTTCTGCCCGAGCAGATACTTGATCTGGTTTTCGTAATCATGAAGTGCTTCGAGGTTTTCACGCTTCCTCTTTTGTATGCACACATCACACATACCGCACACTTCATACGTTACTTCATCAAAATATTCCTGAATCAGTTGCATGCGGCAACGATGATCTTGCTCTACATAATTAATCATCGCTTCCATCTTGGCAAAATGAAGGTCCCTCCTTCTTTCAAACTCTACCCGGTCGATGGGAAGGCGCTCGGCATCTTGTCGTGGGAGAATAAAAGTTAATTTCGGGCTTTCATTCTTTGGCTCATAGACCATCAACTGAAGCTTGTGGAGCTGTTCCAGTTCAATTTTCACTTCTTGAGCCGTGAGTTTCATGACTTGGGCGATCTGGGTTTCGGAGATGGCGGTGAAAACAGAATACAATTCACCACCATACAATCGCATCAAGGTCTTGATCAACAAATCATATCGCACATGAGCAACCTGAAATTCATATAAGCGCTTTTTATCCATGGAGATATGCAAAACCGAGGGGCGATAAAAACTTTCATTCAATTCGATCAGACCAAACTCTTCCAGTTTCTTCAGTACCGGATAAACGATGATTGATTTCATATCAAACCTTTTACAGAACGTATCGATTTCAAAATCATAGCTCTCACCCTGGCTGCTTCCTAATGCAATCTGATAATAGTTGGCCAAGGCCTGATAAACAATCTTCAACTGATCTATATCAGGTTGTGATTGTTTCACTTTGTTGCGCAGACCCAACACATCCACTTCGTGAAAAACAATAGCCGCATAAGATCGATTGCCATCACGCCCTGCCCGGCCTGCTTCCTGATAATAGGATTCAAGATTTTCCGGTAAATCCATGTGCACCACCACTCGCACATCGGCTTTGTTGATTCCCATTCCAAATGCATTCGTGGCCACCATGACACGACTTCGGTTGGTGATCCATTCATCCTGACGAGTCATGCGCTCGGCATGATTCAACCCGGCATGATAGTACGTGGCAGAGATGCCGCTTTTTTCAAAAAACTTAGCTAGCGTAACCGTTGTCTTGCGGGAACGCACGTATATGATGGCCGGTCCACTCACTTTACGTAGCACCTCCAGCAACTTCTTTTCTTTGGTCTCCGTTCTCCTGACAACAAACGAAAGATTATCGCGCGCAAAACTTTTTTGAAATACCTGTGCCGATTTCAATTCCAACTTGCTGATAATATCTTCTTTAACCAGTCGGGTGGCTGATGCTGTGAGTGCAATAAACGGAACATCGGGCTTTACTTTTCTGAGTTCAGCAATCTGAAGATAGGGTGGTCGGAAATCATAACCCCATTGTGAAATACAGTGCGCTTCGTCAATAGCCACCAGATTCACATTCATTTTTTTTACCCGCTCCTGGAAGAGTTCCGTTTGTAAACGCTCAGGGGATAGATAAAGAAATTTATTATTTCCGTATACACAGTTATCAAGCGTAATATCAATCTCGCGTTTGTGCATGCCTGAATGAATAGACACCGCTGCGATTCCCAACTGCTTTAATTGCTTTACCTGATCTTGCATCAACGCAATAAGCGGAGTAATCACAAGGCAGATTCCCTCTTGCATTAGCGCGGGCACCTGAAAGCAAACCGACTTGCCTCCACCTGTCGGGAGAATAGCCACCACATCATGCTTGTTCATTACAGCCGCAATGATTTTATCCTGAGGCGAACGAAACTGAGAGTAACCCCAATATTGCTTAAGAATTTCTGAAGATGTCACCACTTCAATTCGTGTTTATTCAAAAACGCAGTAATGCCTGCTTTGCAATCTTCTGTAGACCTGGCCTGAGCATTCATCTTAGCGGCTTGTTCCAATCCTTCTTCAAGAGAAAGCGATTGAACTTGCGCAATCAATTGTTTTGTCAATTGCATGGATTGTCCTGAGTTGGATCGAATCAGGTTGGATGCAAATTCAAAAACGATCTGCTCCAGCTCTTGTGCATTCACTACCTGATTGATGAGACCACGAGTCAATGCTTCTTGTGCTTTGATCACCTCGCCCGTCAGTAATAGTTGTTTGGCTTTATGTTCGCCTACTTTGCGAATTAGAAACACTGATACCAATGCGGGAATAAATCCAATCTTCACTTCGCTATAACCAAACTTTGCTTCGGGAACAGCAAAGGCAAAATCGCAAACCGTTGCCAAACCACAACCACCAGCCAGTGCGTGACCCTGCACCTGGGCAATGACCACTTTCTTAAGTTGGTAGATTTTTAAAAACAGGTTTTTGAGTTGTCTTGAATCTTCAAGATTTTGTTCGAAGGAAAAATTCTGAAGCTGTTGCAAATAAGCCAAATCAGCTCCGGCACAAAATGCTTCTCCTTCCGCTTTCAGTACTACTACTTTTACGGATGAATCTTGCTCGGCTTTATCGAAAGCATCGGTTAATTCAATTACTAATTCATGACTTAACGCATTTCGTTTTTCAGGACGGTTCAACGTAATGTAGCCCACACGATCTTTCACTGTATAAATAACCAAACTCATATCACTCAGTTAAAACAAAAGCACCTTCTTCCAAAACAGCATGCAAAGAGATATTCTTCTTCGCGCAAAACTCCTTCCATTGATTGATATACCAGGCGGAATTACTTCCATCCAGTATTACTTTCTTTACGTTCAGTGGGTTAACTAATTTGTTCATGTTAACGGAATTCTTAGCAACGACAAGATAATCCATTTCGGCCAATTCGGGTAACGAATAGTTCTTAAGCTGAATAAAGGCGATAGAATTTCCATTCCAATGAGATACACTCACTCCTTTTTGTAATTCCTTTCGAAAAGGCACATTGATATGGACTTTAGTAACTCCACTATTCAGTCGATTGGGCCGGATATGAAAGCGCATCCTTTCCTGATCATATAGTAAAGTAGAATCACAAACGAAATAGCTCTGACCGTTATCAATCCACTCCATAGCCGAAAATCCGTTTACACTATATATCACAAATTGCTTCCGGTCTATTGAATCTTTGAAATGAATCCATTGCGTAGTGATCAGGACTATTGAACAGAATCCCGAAAGGTATAACCACCGTATTGATTTGAACTCAATCATGAAAACCAAACCAAGTAAAAAAAGCATGATCACCCAGCATTGCAATGTGGTGAGGTGTATTTCTTCAATAAGACTAAACGGCATATCTTCAACATAAAAAACTATCCAGTTGAGTGCCTTAATCATATAGGTTAGTAGTATGCCCATCAACCATGCTGCTGAGGTCCAGGCACTGATGACCAACAGGAAAACTCCAATCACCAAAACCAACGTTGAAAGAGGAATCACAAAGAGATTGGAAACTAAAAAGTAGACCGGAAACTGATGAAAGTATAACATCCCCAAGGCAAACGTAGAAATTTGTGCCGCTATGGATACACACGTGATTTGCCATATCCAATCTCCAACTCGATTTTCAATTTCCCATAAATCATAAAGTGGTCTTTGCAAATACACAATACCCAACACAGCCAGGTAGGATAATTGAAACCCTACAGACATAATGAGATAAGGATTAAACAATAAGAGCAGAAAAGCTGATCCCGCCAAGGTATTGTAAATGTTAGTCCGCCACCCCAGTGGCCTCGCTAACGCAATAAATGAAAACATAGTGACAGCCATGAGTACCGAAGGCGATAAGCCTGTAACAAATGCGAATGACCAAAGACAAACAATACTAATCATGAACACCACCCAACGGCTCCATGCATAGCGGCTCAACGGCTTCAATAAAAAAAGAAGAATGGCATAGATAATACCGACATGAAGCCCAGACACAGCCAGCACATGCATGGCTCCACTGGCAGCATAGGCGTTTTGCAAATCGGTGTCGATGCCTTCGGTTACGCCCAGCACCAGCGCAGCCGCGATTACTTGTTCCTGCTCACCATCAATGTATTGATTCAATTTTGATGAGGCCCAGGCTCTTGCCTTAAGAGAATAGTATAGAAATCCCTTTCTTTTCGTTTCTCCAACTTTCTGTATCTGATTAGCAAAGACAAACTGTTGGTGATAAATGTTTTTGAATCCAAGAAAACGTTTAAAGTCAAATTCATATGGATTAGCAGGCGGTTTCAATTCAACAGGATTTCCTTTGATCAATAAGCGATCACCATAGTGCCAGGGAATGATGTCAATTGATTTCTTAGAGATATACAATAGA
>JAYVTC010000021.1:0-19711 GCA_043774745.1 Cyclobacteriaceae bacterium
GGATGTCCTTTTCAAAATCCAAGATTACAAAATCACAAACCTTCATGAACTATTGCCTGCCCAGTGGAATAACAAGGTGTAGTTGATCGGAGGGTTACCCTCCATGTACAAAAAGGAGATGAACTAATCATTGAACAAATACAGGTTAAGAAATAGAGCTGCTAATACTTTTCGCAACTTATTAAAACCATCTTCCTTAAAACAGAAGGTGGTTTCTCTTTTGTCTTAAAGCCTCTGTTTTTTTAAAGCGAAATTTTGATCTTGAAAAGTATGTACATTGAAAGAAAAAGTACATTTGATTTGGTAATGATATAAAAGTAGAATTTTATTCGTTTAGGGTTGTTAACTTTATTTGGCTAATCTTCAATATCAAATGCAATGCTATGAAAAGTATAAGTGTTACCTGTATTACACTCCTCCTTATTTTCGGAGTTTCTTGCAATGAGGATTCAGTGGTACCACTTGCTTTTGAATGGACACCTTCCAAATTTTCTAAGTATGGCTCCGGTTTCTTTTCCTTTGCCACTGGCGATGACGGGCTCCTTTATGCGCATGGTTATATGGATAGCCAGATGGGGTTCCATAGGTTTACGGGTGTAACATGGGAAACAATTGTAACCATAGACTGGACTTACAACGTATATAATTTTACAGTTTTTAAGCAACACATATACTTCGCAAGCCTGACTCAAGACGAGAGAGCACTTTGGCGGATAAATGGTAATGATCCTGAAAAAGTAAACTATGGTAACTCGATTACCGAAGTATCTCATCTCAACGGAAAGCTTATCGTTTCCGGAGATTTTGCGGATGTAAACAAGTCGTATGGACTTGCTGTGTCAGATGACGGGGCCAACTTTACCCCTGTGGCACCTAAGGAAGGAAGCTTCACAACGCCCGGTTACAATCTAATTAAAGCAAATAAAAAAATATTTGTGCGTAGTGCCGGAGGATTCAATGTCTACGAATTTGATGGAGTTGAATTAAAAGACACAGGATTTAGACAAGGTATTAATATGATTGATGCTGAATACAATTTTTATACGATTACGCGCAATGCAGATGACTCTGAAATTAACAAGATAGTGGAGGGTAAACCTCTAAAAATCGGACCTTCTTTCAAGAATAGGTATATGGAAACAATCTTTTTTAAAGACAATGTACTCATCGCAATAGGCACCAACCCTGCTTCAAATCTTACAACTGCTTTTTATCTTGATAATAACCAATGGAAACCGATAACAACAACAAACTATTTATCAAGGGTTTTTGAATACGGCAACCAGTCATTTGCTGTTGCATATGATGGAATAATTTTAGAATTGACGTATAGGAACTAGTGAATTGTGATTCAATGAAGCAAAGAATAATGGAGTGTAATTTTATAGGGATGATATTAACCTTATGAAAAAAATCACAGCATTTATTCTTTTTTTCGGGTGTTCGACTTCTTTATTGGCTCAAGATTCACTTAATCTAAAAAAATATTACCCTAAACCTAAAATCTCATCCATAGAATTTTTGATAGGGGTTAATTTGTCTTCTATTAAGAGGTATTAACCCTACCCTAGGATCATCTGGTAGTGGAGTATATTATTCAACAACATCAACGAATAAGATCGGATATTTGTTAGGAGTAGATTTAGTGCATAGATTCAGTAAACATTTTGATTTGCATGCGAGATTTTTGTGGGAAACTAAGGGGGTAAACCAAAAGAAGGACTCAATATTAGTAGATCTGGCAAAGGGGATCCTTTTAGGCACTGCAACAATTTCCACGCAAAACACAAATAGTAACTATGCTACTATTTCTATTTTACCACAATTGCTTCTGGGTAAACAATCACAATTTAGTATTGGCATAGGTGGTTATTTTGGTATTCTTCAAGATACGAAAATCACCATAGAATATTTTTACCCAGTAAAATACTCTGTAATGCAAAATGGATATTTTAACAAATACGATTATGGGCTTCTATTTAATCTAGGTTATAAATTCAATTTTATAAAAGGCACTCAGTTTACGATTCAGTTTATAAATAGTTATGGTATAAAACAGATATCAAAATTTCATGATTTATATTCTTGGTCGCCTCGTTTGTACAATAATTCGTATTCTCTTATGATTGGAGTAAGGTTCTTGAATCCTAAGAAATTCTTTAATAAGATCCTTTGACTATAAGAACAGGATTTTAATCCTGCTTGTCATGTTGGGATATCAAGCCCGAAGGGCTGAAATGATTATAGAATATTATAAAGTGCATAGCCATAAAACTCCGAAGGAGTGTCATAATATCACCCCTTCGGGGTTTATGAAATGCTCGTTAACAACCCTATAATAATATCATCCCTGCGGGATTATCAACTTTACAAAGTGGGACTAAACGAATGAATTGAAATCAAATAACTATTTGTTAATTAAATAAAAAGCCCCGATTCCATCGAGGCTTTTTTATGATTAAAACTCTGCATTACCCGGAAAGCGTGGGAACGGAATGACATCGCGTATGTTAGTCATACCCGTTACAAAAAGAATAAGTCTTTCAAAGCCAAGCCCAAAGCCACTGTGTGGTGCCGATCCAAACTTGCGCAGGTCCATATACCACCAAAGATCTTTTTCGGGCAAGTTCATTTCCTGAACGCGTTTCAATAAGCGATCGTAGCGCTCTTCACGTTGCGATCCTCCAATGATTTCGCCAATGCCGGGGAACAATACGTCCATCGCAGCAACGGTTTTATCATCTTCATTCTGGCGCATATAAAATGCCTTGATGCCTCTCGGATAGTTGTACAAAATCACCGGTTTCTTAAAATGTTTTTCAACCAGATAGCGCTCATGTTCCGATTGTAAATCAACACCCCACTCATCAATCAGGTACTGGAATTTCTTCTTCTTGTTCTGATTTGAGTTTTTAAGAATGTCGATGGCTTCGGTATAACTTAGTTTTTGAAATTCATTTTCAGTGACAAACTTCAGGCGATCGAGTAAACTTAATTCGCTGCGCTGATCTTGTGGCTTGGTGGCTTCTTCTTCCTGTGCACGCTTGTTCAAAAACTCCAGATCTTCTTTGCAATTGTCTAAGGCGTACTTCACCAGGTATTGCAACAAGTCGGTAGCCAACTGCATGTTGTCATGAATATCATAGAACGCCATTTCTGGCTCAATCATCCAGAACTCAGCAAGGTGACGCGTGGTGTTAGAATTTTCAGCACGGAAGGTTGGTCCGAAGGTATAGATCTCACTCAATGCGAGTGCATAGGTTTCTCCTTCCAATTGTCCTGAAACCGTAAGATTGGTTTCCTTGCCAAAGAAATCTTCTTTGTGATTGATGTGGCCCTGCTCATCGCGGGGAGGATTATTGGAATCTAATGTCGTTACACGAAACATAGCGCCTGCACCTTCTGCATCCGATCCGGTAACGATAGGAGTATGAATGTAAAAGAAGCCACGATCGTTAAAAAATTTATGAATGCCAAACGCCATCGCATGACGCACGCGCATCACGGCTCCAAAGGTATTGGTGCGGGCACGTAGGTGGGCAATCTCACGCAAGTATTCAAGACTAGGTCTGTTTTTGGCCTGAAGTGGAAATGCTTCGGCATCACAATCGCCAAGAATGATTAACTCTTTCACTTTCACTTCTACAGCCTGACCTTTTCCCAACGAGGCAATGAGCTCGCCCGCCACAGAAATACAGGCTCCTGTGGTGATGCGCTTCAATAAAGATTCTTCAATAGAATTTAATTCAACCACCGCTTGCAGGTTTTGAATGGTGGAGCCATCATTAATCGATATAAACTGGCTGTTGCGAAAAGTGCGCACCCAACCTTCCACTTTCACGGCTTGCCCTGCAGGGCTGGTAGCCAGCAAATCTTTAATTTTCGTTCTTTTCATAATATGCAGTGAGGCCTGAATTCAGGATCGCAAAAAACGGCATTTAGATTTTTTAATCAAAATCAGAAGTATGAAACTATCAACCTGACCGAGAGCGTGTTCACGATAAATTATAATAATCCACCCCGGTTCGATATATCGTTTTTTACTACCGTCCTGAATTGATAAATTTGTCCTGTTTACGATATCATGCAAAAGTTAAATCTTAGTCAAGGTCTGCAACAAAAGCTGTCTCCGCAGCAGATTCAGTTCATAAAACTGCTTCAGGTGCCTACAGCCGAGTTGGAAAACCGCATTGAAGAGGAACTGGAACTAAACCCGGTGCTAGAAGAAGGCAGTGATGATTCGGAAGAGGAAGACAAAAATTCAGAAGAGCCCGAGACTACCAGTGAATCAGAAGAACCCGCAGAAGAAGCAACCGGTGGTGAAGTAGAAGAACCAACAACCTCCAATGATGATATTGATATCAACGACTACCTGCGCGATGATGACTACAACAGCTACAAAACCCAGGTAGATAATGATGGCGATGATGAGGATGATCGTGAGATGCCTGTGCCGATGGGAACTTCACTGCATGAAACGTTGATGACCCAACTTGGATTCTTAGGATTGAACGAACGTGAACTGACGATTGGTAAACAACTTATCGGAAGCATCGAAGAAGATGGATACATCCGCAGAGATATGGAATCCATCGCGAATGATCTGGCTTTTTCACAGAGTGTTGATACCAATTTGGAAGAAGTTGAAAAGGTATTAAAACTCATCCAATCGTTTGACCCGGCCGGTATTGCTGCCCGCAGTTTGCAGGAGTGCCTGCTGTTGCAACTAGAGCGCATGGATGATGGGCAGGATGTGGATGTGATTGTAGGCAAACGAATCATCAACGAGTGCTACGAGGAATTTACGAAGAAGCACTATGAAAAGATTTTAAAGAAGCTTGATCTGGATGATGAGGATTACATTCGTGATGCCATCGAATTGATCGTGCGACTTAATCCAAAACCAGGCGGAGAGGTTTCAACAGGCGGAGGAGTGAAAAACCAGTACGTAATTCCTGATTTCATTCTCACCAACAATAATGGAAAACTGGAGCTGGCGTTAAATTCACGAAACGCTCCGGAGCTGCACATCAGTCGCTCGTATACCGAGATGTTTAAGGCGTATGACAAGAGTGATAAAAAAGATAAGAAACTTAAAGAGGCTGTTTCATTTGTGAAGCAAAAACTGGATGCGGCCAAATGGTTCATTGATGCAATCAAACAAAGACAGCACACCTTGCTGCGCACCATGCAGGCGATCATCAATTTCCAATATGATTATTTCCTGGAAGGAGATGAGACGAAGCTCAGACCGATGATCCTGAAAGATATCGCGCAGATCATTAACATGGATATTTCCACCGTGAGCAGGGTGGCCAGCAGCAAAACGATTCAAACTGATTTTGGCGTGTTGCCATTAAAATATTTCTTCTCCGAAGGCATCGCTACAGATAGTGGCGAAGAAGTAAGCAGTCGTGAAGTGAAACAAATCATAAAAGATCTTATCGGATCGGAAAGCAAAAAGAAACCGCTGTCGGATGATAAGCTGGAAGACTTGTTAAATGAGAAAGGATATAACATCGCCAGGCGTACCGTAGCCAAGTATCGCGAACAATTGAATATACCGGTAGCACGTTTAAGAAAAGAAATGCGTTGAGAACTGCTGCCCAAATAATTTCCGTCCTTTTTCATCCTTTGTTGCTGGCAACGTACCTGGTCACCATCGTTGGATTTTATTTTCCGGCTATGCTCTCCATAGCACCACAGAATTTTAAGATCGTTCTTGGTTTCGTGTTTTGCTTCACATTCCTCTTGCCCGTGGTTAACATCATCATATTTCGGTATTTTGGAACCATTTCATCCTTCACCTTGCAGGCTCGCAACGAGCGACTGGTTCCATTTGTCGCCATTGCTATTATTTACATCGTGATGGTTTTTTTGTTTTATAATAAGTTGCCCATTTTCATGAATGTTAATAAGCTCATGACTATTGTCACCATCATGGTGGTAGTTTCTGCGGCTATCACCTTTTTTTATAAGGTAAGTATTCACAGCCTGGCAGCGTGTGGGATGATTGGCATATTATTACCGCTCAATAAAGCTCTTGAAAATAATGTGTTACTTTGGCCAACAGCTATTGCATTGGTGATTGCCGGCCTGATCATGTCTGCCCGATTACACCTCAATGCTCATACGTTCAATGAAGTCTTAATGGGCGGCCTTGTCGGATTTTCTATCGGCTTTGCCGGGATGTTAATCATGTTCTAAATAAAATAGGGATGGACTTTCAGTACATAAAATTCGAAGTGGCAAACGGAATTGCAACCGTTACCTTGAACAGGCCAGAAGTGTATAATGCACTGAATGATGGCATCACCTACGAACTTCAGGATGCGTTAAAGAAAATTTCCAAAGACGATGCAATCCGTGTGATGGTATTGACAGGTGCTGGCAAAGCTTTTTGTTCTGGCCAGGATTTGAAGGCAGCCTCCGGTCAGGAGAAAAGATCATTTATGGATTCGCTGCACAAGCGGTACAATCCGATTATCGCTGCGATGAGAAATTTACCAAAGCCAATCATCTGCCGGCTAAACGGTGTTGCGGCAGGAGCAGGCTGTTCGCTGGCACTGGCGTGTGATATGATTATCGCTTCAGAAGAGGCAACCTTAATAGAAGTGTTTATTAACATAGGCCTGGTGCCTGATTCAGGTTCATCCTATTTTCTTCCTCGCTTAGTGGGCAGAGCAAAAGCATTTGAGTTGTGCAGCATGGGCAACAAAGTGAAAGCCAATGAAGCGTTACAATTAGGTTTAGTGAACCGGGTAACAACGGCAGACCAACTGGACACGGTAGTCAACGAGTATGCCGGTCATTTTGCGCAGGCACCTACAAAGTCAATCGGCCTGATAAAAAGAATGCTTGAAAAATCAGCAACCTCTACCTTGGATGAAATGCTGGAATATGAAGCTTATTGCCAGGAGATAGCCGGCACCTCACAGGATTATAAAGAAGGAGTAGCCGCTTTTCTGGAGAAACGCAAGCCTGCCTTTACAGGAAAATAATTAATTCTACTTTGTTAACTTCGAAAGCATAGCCCTGAAAGGGCGGAATTTAATAAGACAGGGCGAAGCCCTGTCTGCTTGGAAGCATAAATAAAAGAATAGCCCTGAAAGGGCGAGATATGATTACGCCCTTTCAGGGCTTTGATTTGAGCAGCCCGCCATTAACGCAGGGCTGCACCCTGCGTTATGTGAACCCGCCCTTTCAGGGCTTTAAAAGTAAGTTAACAAAGTAGAATTAGAATCCGTTGATGGAGATACCTGCTGTAAGTGAATTCATCGTGGTGCCCGAAGGTCCTTTGCCCTTTTCAAACATATCACTGAGGTTATAGAAGCAGAATATGCTGAATCCACCTAGTCCGATCCGTGTGTAAACACCATAACGGAATTGATTTAATCCATTGTTGAGCTTGTTTTTATTTTTTACTACTTCTCCCCGATCATGATATTTCACTTTCGTGAAGGCATCAAACAAATATCCCACACGCCCTCCAATGGCTACGTTAAAACTGCGATTGATATCTTCCGGGCTGGTATCAAAACGAAACTCGAGGGGCATCTCAATATAATTCGAGATGAGCATGGATTTATCAGCCGCTTCCGGGAAAATTCTTTTAGGGCTTAGCAAATTGTATTGTTCTACCTGGGTTGCTGCTGCCGCTCCACCTGGGTAGCTTACCAATTCCGTAGTATCAATGAGCGTTGCACCATTCTTGAATTTCCAACGCTCTAAACTAACACCAATGCCAGGATTGAAACTGAATTTTGATCTCCCCATTCGAATGGGGTACTGATAATAAATATTGACGGTACGCGAACCCCAGAACCCCTGCTGCCATTTGGAAGGAGACTGAATGGCATGATTCACACCGATATCGATTAAAAAAGTACCCGGCAGATTTGGCTTCGGCTTTTTTTGTTCAGCAACTTCCTGTGCAAAAGCAAAACCTGTAAGGAGCAAAAAAAGGAAAGTAATCGCGTTTTTCTTCATTCTTCAAAGTTAACGTACCATTAACGGTACAAGAACCACGTTTATTTTAAATAAAAAACCTAACCCGTTTGAGTTAGGTTTTTTAAGGTGTGAGCCTGGAGGGATTCAAACCCCCAACCTTCTGATCCGTAGTCAAATGCTCTATTCAGTTAAGCTACAGGCCCAAAAATGTTTGCAAATGTAGCTAAATAATGATTTTCACCAAAAAAATCTGAGTTACAGCGCCCAGAAAAGCATTTAAAAACAATCATATGCTTAATCAGGTTCTGGGGACAAAAAATTGTCTGCTCAAAAATAATTGGTGTCTGGAAGTTATAAATGAAAACCCTCACCATTGAGGTGAGGGTTTTGTTAACTAAGAATGACGAGCTTATCCTTTTTATCGTAAACCCGATACGCTCTGATTAATAGTATTTGTATAATGACCAGCATAGCTAAAACTGTGAGCATGACTCACCACGTTAGTCTGATCCAGCGTTTTATGAATATTTTTATACGGAACAGCAATGGCATCAAAACCAAAAGATTTATAGTAATCTAAGTGATCAGCCACTTCGCCACCGATTACAATTTCAATGGATTTGTTGTGGTATTTTTTTAAGTGATTAAACAAGAAGGTCATTGCATCATGCCTGTAGTTTATGAAATCTTTAACCGAATTGTCTCTGCGTGATATTCCCTGTGTAAAGGATGTTAAGTCATTCACTCCGACCATAAAATAATCAACACCAAGATCAATAAATTCATTGACGGTAAGAACAGCCGATGGAATTTCAAGCATGATACCAAGCCGGCCTTTATAATCGTAATCTTTTAAGATATCCTGAGCTTTAATCACCTGCGATTTGTCATGAACAACGGGCAAGAGCAATCCTAAATTCTTATTACTATCCTGAACCTCCAGAAACATCTCTAACTCTTTTCTAAACGTGTCAGCGAAGTAGAGTGACCTTCGCATGCCACGCAAACCCATTAATGGATTTTCTTCTTCAATAATTTTTTCAGCGCCAACTAGTTTATTTGCCCGATAAGTAGGTGTATCATCGGTTCTGTACCATACAGGCTTGCCGTTAAACAATTCACAAATGGTTGACAGGTACTCCCTGTTTTCATCCATTCTTCTTGGGATAGTAATATATTCGGGGTTATTCGTCTTTTCACTTTTTACCATGCCAACGCCACCTACTTGATTAATGACAAAATCTTCAGGTATATCTCTATCGAGGGCAAGTCTTATTTCGGTATTCATATTTTGATTTTTAGTGGTTGTAATGAAATTAATGGGCTGGGATAAAATTATTTCTGCTTAAAAGGATCACGACCATAAACAGCAATTCTTTTATCAGAGTCTGTTTTTCTCATTAACAGTTGAAGAAACTTGTTCAAAGGAGGTTTGTTCTTCTTTTCTTGTTTGTGGATTAAAGCCGTGGTTTCCATAGATGTATTTGTTTTAATAATGCATCCATTAGAAAATAATGTGCCCTAATAGTAAACGGCCCATATTCAGCAAAAAAGACGTTTTCAGGTTACTGATCGTCTTGTTTTGGGAATGTAATTCCTAAAAAATTCCTATTTCACTTTAAAAACTACAGGCATTACCATGCGCACATGCACAGGTTTGCCGCGTTGCTTGCCAGGCTCCCAGCTCATGAAAGACAAAACCCGCATGGCTTCTTCATCGCAACCGGCTCCAATACCTTTCAGTATTTTCATGAAATTTATTTTTCCATTTCTGTCCACCACAAATTCAACGTAGACTTTTCCGTCAACACCATTTCTTATCGCTTGCTTTGGGTATTTAAGATTTTTTGAAAGCTGGGCATAAAATAATTCGTAGCCACCTACAGGCCTTGGCTGAACTTCTGCCAACGTGAATATCGTAGTGTCTTCTTCGGGCAGGTCATACGAAACTGCTCCGGTAGCTGGATCGGAAAAGTAATCATCAGGAACTACGTCTACGTCAGGGGTATCTTCCGTTGCGCTTTCCGGTAATGATGTCGAAGTAAAAATTTGAAAGGATACTGGAATTTTCTTCACAACGTTTGGAATTGATGGGGGAGGATCATTCCTGATGGTTAGTAGTTGAATGGTACTTTCCAACGGGGGAACAAAACCAGAACCGGCATCAGGATATTCCATTTTCTCTGTCGTCCATTCGAATGCAGTAATCGCTAACGATACGCTGATACCCAATCCGATCAAAAAGAATTTGAATGATTGTTGGTGCACATCCTGGTCGGGATTTTTCTTGGCTTCCATAAGGCTTGTGGTTTAGGTTTACTTCCTAATACCAAAGCGTCATGAGAGTCACGTAGTGTGATCAATTATTTTTGTTACTGAAGTTTTGCCGGCAGGATTTTCTTGTTTTTTTTCCCAGCGTGTAACCACAACAAAGAGCAACACCAACGCAGCGATGATGATAAAGAAGGTAAATATTCTCACAATCAATTTAATCCGCTTTGCTTCTTCATGTTGTTTCAGCACAGATCCATAATTACGGAACCGCTCGCTTCCGCGCGAAGCAATACGTTGTCTGCGTAATCGAATTTCGTGCTTACCCATCGTACTTCATGTTAATATTGAAATTCGTTCTCAATTTATCCAGGGCCCGGTAGGTGCGCATTTTAGCTCCGCTTTCAGTCATGTCGAGAATAAATGCAATTTCCTTAAAATCTTTGTCTTCGAAAAAGCGAAGCTCAAGCACGCGCACCATTTCGGTGGGCAGCTCATTCATATATTGGACAAGGCGGTTAATCAGTTCTTCATCCCAATCGTCACTGGTTTGTTCAATCAACTCACGCACTTTCAATTCTTCAATGCTGAATATAATTTTCCCTTTGTGCTTTCGGTAATGTTTATTCACTTCATTGCCCGCAATTTTATAGAGCCAGGCCGAAAAAGGGAAACCCCGAAATTCATAGCGGGGCAAATTATTCAAAGCATTCACAAAAGTTTGCGAGCATAAGTCTCCGGCCAATTCATCATCACCGGTTTGCCGCAAAATATAATTGAAAATGGGATCGAAATATTTTTCATAAATCTCACCAAACACACGCGAGTCTTTTTTAGATCTCTCTATCAGGTCTTGCTCTTTCCGGATTTCATCGTCCGTCATGCGGCTTGGGTTAGTGTCTGTTGACAACTTAATAATCCGAAGGATTTATGAAAGTCACAAACTCAGGAACTTTGAGTTTCGAGCCATGAGCTGCGAGTGGCTGCTCGCAGCTTGTGGTCCAACATCTTAAAAGGCATTTTACTACTTTGATCAACGGGTATAACCGTTTGGAACTATTAATTGCATTCACTTTTATTAATGGGTAGATTTCCAGCTTAGACTCAATCATTTCTAGTTATGAAAAACATACTAATAGCGCTTTCTCTTCTCCTCACGGTATCTGTTTTTGGTCAGAAGAAAAAAACAACCACAGAGCCGGCCTCCGCGGCAACACCGACTTTATCACCCATCGAAGCCAAAGTGGCAGGAATGAAAAAGTACTCCGGCTATTTTGAGTTCTATTATGATGAGAAACAAGATAAAGTATTCCTGCTCATCGACAAGTTCGATACAGAATTTTTATATGTGGAATCCCTTACCGCAGGCATTGGCTCTAACGACATCGGACTGGATCGCAATCAATTAGGTTGGGAGCGTGTCGTGAAGTTTGAACGCAGAGGCCCTAAAGTTTTATTGACGCAATTGAATTATGGATACCGCGCGGTTTCCAATAGCGAAGCTGAACGCAGGGCTGTGCAGGAAGCATTCGCACAATCTGTCTTGGGAGGCTTTACGTTAGCGGCAGAAGAGAATGGAAAAGTGCTGGTTGATGCATCTGATTTTCTTTTGCAGGATGCGCATGATGTAGCCGGCAGACTTCGCGCTTCGCAGCAAGGAAGCTATACGTTAGATAAAACCAGATCTGCTTTTTATTCACCGCGCATTAAAAATTTTCCTCAGAACTCTGAGTTTGAAGTGACACTCACCTTTAGTGGGCAACCTACCGGAGCCTACATTCGCAGTGTGACACCCACACCATCGATCGTTACGGTTAGGGAGCATCACTCATTCATTCAATTGCCCGATGCGAATTATAAGCCACGTGAGTTTGATCCTCGTGCTGGCTACTTCAACACTTCGTATTATGATTATGCAACACCCATCAGTGAGCCAATAGAAAAAAGATTCATCACGCGCCATCGTCTTCAAAAAAAAGATCCGACTGCTGCCATCAGCGAACCTGTAAAGCCTATTATCTATTATATGGATCCGGGTGCACCGGAACCTATCCGCTCTGCCTTGATGGATGGCGCTCGTTGGTGGAACCAGGCGTATGAAGCCGCAGGATATAAAGATGCTTTCCGTGTGGAGGTGTTGCCCGAAGATGCAGATCCGATGGACGTGCGATACAACATGATCAACTGGGTGCATCGCTCTACACGCGGTTGGTCTTATGGATCTTCGGTGATTGATCCTCGCACGGGTGAAATTATTAAAGGACACGTTACCTTAGGTTCACTACGCGTGCGCCAGGATTATTTAATTGCCGAAGGATTACTCTCGCCCTATGAAGAGGGTAAGCCCGCCTCAAAAGAAATGGAACAAATGGCGTTGGCACGATTAAGACAATTGGCCGCACATGAAGTAGGGCATACCCTTGGCTTGTCACATGCTTATTCCTCCAGCGCTGAGAATCTTGCTTCGGTGATGGATTATCCTCATCCCGTAGTGAAATTGAAAGATGGAAAAATTGACCTGAGCGAAGCCTATGATACCAAGATCGCTGCGTTTGATAAAGTTTCAATCACCTGGGGCTATCAGGATTTTCCCAAGGGTACTGATGAACGCAAAGCGCTGAATGACATCATTCAAAAATCACTGAAGGATGGATTGACTTTCTTATCGGATCAGGATGCACGTCCATTAGGAGGTGCACATCCTTTTGCACACCTGTGGGATAATGGCAGTGATCCATCCGATGAACTCAATCGCTTGATGGAAATAAGAAAAGTAGCATTGAAAAACTTTGGTGAGAATACGATAGAGCAAGGCACACCCTATGCATTATTAGAAGAAGCACTGGTGCCGGTTTATTTCTTTCATCGCTACCAGGCTGAAGCTACCGTGAAATTGATTGGAGGATTGAACTATCGCTATGCGCTTAGAGGTGACGGACAACCCGTCACTGAATTACTGACTCCACAAAAAGAACTGAAAGCACTTGACGCATTATTAAAAACCGTGGAGCCGTCTGCGCTGATGCTTCCTGAAAGTTTGTTAAAGATCATTCCTCCACGCCCGATCGGTTATGATCGTCATCGTGAACTGGTGAAGATCAAAACAGAGTTAACTTTTGATCCACTCTCGGTGGCAGAGACAGCTTCTGATTTTACGTTTAGCATGATTCTACATCCAGCCCGTGCTAACCGGGTGTTTGAGCATCACTCACGCGATGCACGGTTGCCAAGTTTAGAAAGTGTAATCGATAAGTTGGTGAGTGCCACATTCAAGTCGGCAAGTAAGCCAGGTTACGAAGGTGCCGTGCAGATGAGTACGAACTATGCCCTGTTCACCAACCTTTCCAAACTCGCCTTGAACAAAGAGTCATCGGTGCAAACCAAAGCTATTGTTTCATTAAAGTTAGATCAATTGAAAACATGGCTGACGGCAAAGCAAACCACCGATGAATCGTGGAAAGCACATTATGCTTTTATAGCGAAACAGATTTCAATGTTGCAGGAAGACCCCGAAGAATTTAAACAAGATAATCTACTACCTGTACCTCCTGGGGCGCCAATAGGAACAACTGAGTTTGAGTTTTGCGGTAATTGATTTTTGTTGCACGCAAAGGCGCAAAGCCCGCTAAGTTAAAGGCAATGCATTCTTTGCGTGCAACTAACTATACGCTAAAGGCAGTGTATTCCTTTGCGTTCTTCGCGCCTTTGCGTGCCAACATTCCCTACGCTCAAGCCAGTGTATTCCTTAGCGTTCTTTGCGCCTTTGCGTGCCAGCATCCCCTACACTAATGGCCAGTGCATTCCTTTGCGTGCAACAAAATTACTTCTCCTTAAACCCAATCCTCCACAACCCCCTCAATTGATTCGCCTGATACCCCACCGCCTTATCCCTCGGATACAAAGCCTGAATCAACGAGTCATTACTAAAGGTGATATCTTTTCCAGGCACACCATGACAATTAAGGCATAAAGCCTGTGTGATGATGGGCTTATAAAAAATCACCGAATCATCTTTCAACACCAGCTTGGGTGAAAGATCATTGCCCTCACTCAGATCAATCCCAAATCCTTTCATCAGAAACTCTTCCATCTTATCAGCCTTATTGCGCGGGTTCCTGGTTTTGTCACTCACTCGCCTGATGGATACCTGATGTGCAGCCGCCAAAGAATCAGTAATCGGGAAGGCGTTTACATTACAATAGCGCAACGCACTTTCAATGCTGCCATTGGCCAGCGCTTTTTGAAGCTCACCACTAATGGTCTCAAAAGAAATTTTAGCAATCCGATTTCCTTTGATGATATACGTGCTATCGATTTTCTCTGTGGCTTGTTCTTTAGGTGCCTTGCTGCATGACATCATGAAGATCAGGCACAGAAGGTAAATGATGTTTTTCATCGTAATTGTAATTTTAGGCACGCAAAGACGCAAAGGCCGCAAAGTAAATGCAAAATATTTCTTAGTGTTTTTAGCTTCCCTGAATGCAAGTATTTCAAGACCTCGAATTTATGCATTGTATTCTTTGCGTTCTTGGCGTCTTTGCGTGCAACATTATGCTCAAGCCAATGTATTCCTTTGCGTTCTTCGCTTGCCACTTAAACGTGCAACCATTTTTATTTAATCTCAAACCCCCTCTGCCTCATCGCCTCATAAACCACCACCGCAGCAGCATTCGACACATTCATCGAATCAATTTTCCCCAACATCGGGATGATGATATTAGCCGTAGCATTCTTTACCCAGATATCCGAAAGGCCCGTAGCCTCTGTGCCCATCACAATAGCAGAGGATGATTTATAATCAATTTCATGATAAGGGTGAGAAGCCTTCAGATACGTGCAGAAAATGTTGATGTTGTTTTTCTTAAGCCACGCAATCGTGTCTTCCGAAGTGGCCGAAGCTATTTGCTTGGTGAACACACAACCCACACTAGATCGAATCACATTAGGATTATAAAAATCGGTCAGCGGATCGCAGATGATCACCGCATCCACTCCGGCTGCATCGGCCGTGCGTAAGATGGCGCCCAGGTTGCCGGGCTTTTCTACCGCTTCCAAAATGAGGAGCAGCGGATTTTCACTTAACACCATATCCTCCAGCCGGTGTGCTTTTTGTTCGGCCACAGCCAGAATGCCACCGGTACTTTCTCTCACCGCAATCTTATCAAATACTTCGCGCGACACAGGTACCAAAAGCTTGTCATCACGCAGCAAGTCTCCGGATTCTTTTTGGTCCATGATTTCCTCACAGAAAAAGATATTGCCGATTTTATATCCCGCCTCTAGTGCCATGCGCACTTCCTGGGCACCCTCCACAATAAACAGGCATTGCTTTCTGCGCTCGCGTGGTTTCTCCAGGGCAAGGAGGCTCTTTACTTTTGGGTTCTGGGTGCTGGTGATTTTTACGTGCATAGATTATCCAATATTCCATATTCAAAGGCACAAATGCAATTGCACGCAAAGTCGCTAAGGCCGCTAAGGAAATGCAAAATATTTCTTTCCATTCTATGTAAGGTATTTACTTACCTAAGCCTATGAACTCTTTTCGTTCTTTACATTCCAGCATTATTACGCTATAGGCGATGTATTCCTTTGCGGCCTCTGCGTCTTTGCGTGCCAGCACTATTACACTGAAGCCGATGCGATGTATTCCTTTGCGTTCTTCGCGTCTTTGCGTGCAAACTACTCATTACGCCAAAGCCAATGCATTCCTTTGCGTCCTCTGCGTCTTTGCGCGCAACTTGCTAAAGCCAATGCATTCCTTTGCGTTCTTCGCGTCTTTGCGTGCAAACTACTCATTACGCCAAAGCCAATGTATTCCTCTGCGTCCTCTGCGTCTTTGCGTGCCAGCATGATAGGCCACCATTCCCATTTTTCTTATTTTTACCCCCTGAATCTGAAACCTTGAACCTGAAATTACTATACCCCGCCTCCTGGAAAGACTACGAACTGCTCGACAGTGGCGACTTTGAAAAACTGGAACGCTTCGGAAAAGTCATCCTCATCCGCCCGGAGCCTCAAGCCATCTGGCAACGTGTGTTAACGGACGGAGAATGGCAGAAGCAAGCTCATGCCCACTTCACCCGCGAACAAAAAGACAACTTCCGCTTTGGCGAAGAAGTGAAGGGAGGCTGGAAGAAACTGAAGGCCGTTCCCGACAGCTGGAATGTAAAATATCAGCATCAATCTTTCGAAATCAACTTACGCTTAGCCCTCACCGGCTTCGGTCACGTAGGCATTTTTCCAGAACAAGGCGAAAACTGGAATTTCATTTATGATACCGTCACGCGTTGGAACTCTAACAAGTCACGCGTACTCAATTTATTTGCTTACACCGGTGCAGCCTCGGTGGTGGCGCGTGCTGCGGGTGCAGAAGTTACTCACGTGGATGCCTCTCGGCCCGGACTCAACTGGGCAAATCAAAACATGCAACTCAATCAGCTCACCGATATACGCTGGGTATATGAAGACGCTCTGAAGTTTGTGAAGCGTGAAGTAAAGCGTGGCAACAAATACAACGGCATCATCATGGATCCGCCACCGTATGGCCGCGGACCAGAAGGCGAGAAGTGGACCCTGCAAGAGAAGCTGAATGAATTGATCCACCACGCCAGCCAACTCCTCGAGCCAAAGAACTCTTTCTTTATCCTTTCCATGTATGCCGTAGGCCTTTCTCCGCTGGTAGGAATGAATATAGTGAAAACCCACTTCGATATAGCCGACCCCGAGTGCGGTGAGTTCTTCCTGAAATCCAACACCGGCCGCGATCTGCCCATGGGTACATTCCTTCGTTTTTCCCGTTAGAAATAACAACACGCAAAGGCGCAAAGGCTGCTAAGCTAAAGGCAATGTATTCTTTGCGTTCTCTGCGTGCAAACTATCCATTACGCGAAAGACCCTGTATTCCTTTGCGCCCTTCGCGTCTTTGCGTGCCACCACGATTACGCTGTAGGCCCTGCATTCCTTTGCGTTCTTTGCGCCTTCGCGTGCCAATATTTATTATGCTGTAGGCCATGCACCCCATTGCGTGCCACCACGATTACGCTATAGTCAATGCATTCCCTTTGCGTTCTCTGAGTCTTTGCGGGCCACTATTCTCCTAAACCCACCCCAACCTTACATCCCAAACCTCCTCTCCAGTGGGTCAGCTATTCCTGCCCCACGCTCGCCCTATGCCCTTAATCATTCTGTTTAGCCCGGGTTGCATTTCGGTGACGCGTTTTTTGATCACCAACACAGTGCTAATGTGATGAAGACATATACATTTACAGACACACAAAACCATACTCACGTACATTTTAAGTCAGTCTATAAGAAAAACTTTATCAAATCCAATGCACATGAAAGAGAGATTACACCTACTCCTGATGCTCTTGTTTTCAACAACAAAGACATCTGTGTTGTTGAAAACACAAACCGTGGAACCAGGCTTTGATGACCATGCAGCAACGACAAACCAAATCTGGAATTGGCCCTCTCAAAATGGGGCAGTTTTCAATGGCCCACAAACAATACCGCGTGTTTCAGCGGTTTTTCCGCATGGTTCAATATTGGTGAGTGAGCTTAATAACCAAAAATCTTTAATACTATGAGCAACTTAAAATCTCCGAAGCGCAAAGCGTTACGCCTGGCCCTTCAACTTCTTGTTCTTGTTCTCATCATTGCCGGTGTGGTAGTCACCCGCACGCAGGCAAACCCTATCGTCTATAAATCACAATCGTCCAACTTTAATCAATTAACAAAATGAAACTTTTTATCTTTCCCCGAGACGGAATGAATTCACTCATTCTAAGACTCTTACTCATTGCCGCCTTTGCCGGCATGGCCATGATGGCTCAAGCTCAGGCCACGGTCGAAACTGACCAGTATGACTACGCTCCCGGCTCAACGGCCATTATCACCGGTATTGGTTTTCAACCAGGTGAAGAGGTTGAATTACATGTGCATCATGCCGAAGGCGATCCATTGGGGACTGACCCTCAATATCACCAACCCTGGTCGGTGACCGCAGATGCTTCAGGTAACTTCACTACCTCCTGGTATGTTCCTTTAGCATCAGAGGGTGATGCTCTCGGAGCAACATTGCTATTGGAGGCTCATGGAAACATGGGCTCAGTTGCTGAATGGACGTTTACGGATGGCCCAAATGATCCATATTATTCAGCAGGAATAACCCCAACTGTAGCAACACTTGTCAGTCCATTTACCTATACCTTAACAATTTCCAATCTAACAGGTGGCGCACAAAGTGGCGTAATTGGTTCTGTCGAAGTAGTAATTCCTACAGGTGCAGGGACTCCAGGTTCTATTAGCATAACGGCAACTGATCCAGGCTCTATAAGTCGAACATGGACGCTATTAAGTCAGACGGCTACTTTATTGAAATTCAAGAATGGTGTTTCAGGTGTAGGGGCTGGCGCTCATGATATAGACCCAGGTGGTACTATTGTAATAACGTTTACCGCAACTGCAACAACAATTGGTTCAAAAGTATGGACTACAACTCCCTATAAAGGAAATAATTTCAGCAATGCCGGTTTGATTAATGGCACGCAGCCAACAGTCACCATCAATAAAGCTAATCCAACAGTAAGTGCGGTTGGCGGTGCATTTACTTATAATGGTTTACCACAGGCTGGGAGTGGTTCAGCAATTGGTGTTTTAAGTGAGACTTTAACCACCCCTACTGTAACACTTAGTTATGCAGGAATAGGTGCAACATCTTATGGCCCAACGGCTAGTGCACCAACCAATGCGGGTACTTATACCGTCACAGCATCATTTGCTGGTAATTCAAACTACAATAGTGGAAGTAGCAGCGCTGTTGCATTAACAGTAAACAAACTGAACATCACTGGTTCATTCACAGCATCGAACAAAACTTATGATGCCAATAATAGTGCATCTGTATTAACTCGTTCATTGAATGGAGTTCTCGCGGGTGATGCAGCTAATGTTAGTTTAACTGGAGGCACAGCTACTTTTGCAGATGCCAATGCAGGCACTGCAAAGACAGTTACCTTAACTGGAGCAACACTTTCAGGGAGCGCATCGGGTAATTATAACCTGACTTCTGTTTCCACAACTACAGCCAATATCAATAAGGCCAATGCAACTGTAAGTGTAACTGGTTACACTGGAACGTATGATGCAGCGGCACATGGTGCCACAGGATCAGCAGCCGGAGTAGCCGGAGATGCATTAGCATCAGGCAGTACATTGAATTTAGGCGCCAGCTTTACGAACGTACCAGGGGGCACAGCTAACTGGAGTTTCACAGGCGGTACTAACTATAATGATCAGACTGGAACAGCAGCGATTGTAATCGGTAAAGCCGATGCAGTAGTGACTGTAAACGGTTACACTGGAACATATGATGCAGCGGCACATGGTGCCACAGGAATGCGGGAAAAACGAGATGAAGAAGGCGAGATCGAGGAAGTGGCGCACCGGCGCGAGGCGGCGGCGATAGACGTCGATGGAGTAACTCATC
>JAYVTC010000022.1:0-24997 GCA_043774745.1 Cyclobacteriaceae bacterium
CGCTCGCGTGCCGTGAGTTTACCTTTCTGATGTTGCTCTGAAATTTTTTTCTCACCACCTCCAAGTGCTGTCTTTTCAGCTTTTGATTTTAATCGGGAACAAAGCTGTTTTAGCTGGTCCTCATTTTTGTTGAATTCCAGTTCCATCAGGCTTGCTTATTTAGTGTAAATCAGAATCAATTCTTCTTCTCGGTTGCTTTAGCTTTCTCTTCCTCTTCCTTCCTTCTTTCCTTTTCTATTTTTTTACTGCTTTTACCTAATGGCGCTAGAAAATGACGTGGGTTATTATCAAAATGAGTGGCAAGTGTATCCAGACGCAAAAGCAAATTATTCAGATTATTATATAATGAATCCTCGGTCATTAATTTGCTAGCCGTGTTATCTCCTTTATTCAGTTTACTTAACGTTTCATTTAATTGTGACAGCGTAAGCTGAGTCTTGGCGATTGTTTCATTAATCTCCATTTGCTTGAGTGAATCAGAAATGGTTTTGAAGTTTTGTAATGTAGGCTTCAGTTCATTTAAAGTACTATTCAGATTTACAGCTAAATCTTTGAAATTACCTGACAAGTCCTCCACCTTTCCGTTAGTGGTTTTTAGGGTTTGGTTGATTAGATCTGGAGTCACTAATAGTTTTTCAAAAATCACTTCAAGCTGTTGAGAGTTTTTGGTGAGATTGTCTATTATCAAATTAAATTTTCGCAGCGTGGTCTGCATGTTGTCTGCTACTGGTGTAGCTGTTTCTGAAATCATATCCAGCATGCCTTTGGCAACTTCTGTCAACACTGTATCATTTGGCTGCAGTGGTGTAGTGACTTTTCCTATTGACAATAGAATAGATTTACCACCTAGAAAATCGCTATTAAGAATAGCCTTGGTTGAATCACCTAGCATTACATCAGAATCTATATCCAACTCAACCAATATTTTATTCTGTTTTTCCTGCATGATTTTTATTTTACTTACCCTGCCTACAGCGAATCCATTTACAAGAATTGGGTTAGATACGGCTAACTGGTCAATGTTATCATACACGGCATAATACTTATTTGTGGAAGAGAAAAAATCAATTCCTTTCAAATAGTTGAAACCGAGATATAACAACGCCATGCCTGTGGCAACAAATAATCCTACTTTAAATTCTTTATTCTTCACAATGGTTAGTTTATCAATTCAATCTCGGTCTTATATTCTTTAAAGGCCCTATATATGCCAGAGGCTATCAGGTCTTGACCTTTTTCGCTAGTCAGGAAAGTTTCCTCATTACCATTCGATAAAAATCCGGTTTCAACCAATACACTGGGTGTAGTTGTCATCCAAAGCACTAAAAATCCTGCTTGCTTCACCCCACGACTTGATCTGCCTACACGATTTTTAAACTGTCCTTCAACCTTCTGTGCAAACTTTAAACTGCTTTCCTGATATGCACTTTGATTCAATGAAAATAAAATATACGACTCCGGGCTTTTAGGATCAAATCCCTCATATTTTTCTTTATAATTTTCATCCATCAGAATCACAGAGTTTTCGCGTTTCGCAACCTCAAAGTTACTCTTATCCTTATGCAGTCCCATCACATAGGTCTCCGTTCCAAAAGCATTGGCCCCTACAATCGAATTGGCATGAATACTTATAAACAAATCAGCCTGGTTTTTATTGGCTACATCGGCCCGGTCCTGAAATTCAACATACTTATCTGTTTTGCGTGTAAACAGCACTTTTACCCCAGGCATATTGTCTTCAATATGTTTTCCAAGTTTAAGGGCGATTTTCAAAACCACTTCTTTCTCCTTCGAGCTTTTACCCATGGTGCCAGGGTCGTGGCCTCCGTGTCCGGGATCAATGACAACCACATCAACCTTTGAATCAATACGGTTAGAGATTCCTGAAAAATTTAGCAAGGTTATTGCTAACAGGATGAGTTTAATTTTGATATTCTTCACTGTCTTACCGATGTCTGAAGTATTTGCAATAACTTTGTACAAAGTTGTGAATTTTTCACTAAAAGCTAAACTCCTGAAAATCAAATCAGAGACTGCATTTACTGTGTCACGTATCATCTTCATTTCCCTCATATCTGTTATTGGTTTTTTAACGAGTGCTCATGGCCAGGTGGAAAAACCACTACGTGCGCCTGCCGGAACCTTGCCCGTAAAGTCTGACAAAGCAACAAACAAAAAGGATACTTTAAATACTAATAACAAAGCAGACTCGCTGAAGACACCCCAAAAAAGTGATATTGAAACAACAATAACCTATTCCGCTCAAGATTCAATCATTTCCAACCTCAATAACAAAATGATGTGGCTTTATGGAGGCGCTATTGTGAAGTATGGGATTATTGAACTCCAGGCTGAAGAAATTGTGATCGACTATGAAAAGTCAACGATTACCGCCAAAAGTCGTGTAGACTCAGCCGGCCGCACGTATGGGTATCCTATATTCATTAATGGTAATGAAAAATATGAGACCAAGGATATGGTCTATAATTTTAAAACCAAAAAAGCCAAGATCTCCGAAGTCGTAACTAAACAGGGGGACGGTTTTTTACATGGCGATTTGGTTTATAAAAATGAAAAGAATGAACTTTTCACTATCGGCAACGCATACACTACATGCGACTTGGCCAAACCTCACTTCAGGATAATTTCAAGTAAGGCTAAAGCGATACCTGGTGATAAAATGGTATCTGGACCTTTTTACATGGAATTTAATGGTGTGCCTACCCCTTTGGGTTTTGCCTTTGGAATTTTCCCTTCCCCCAAGAAAAGTGCCTCTGGTATTTTAGTCCCGGCTTTCGGTGAGGAACGCAGGCGCGGATTTTTTCTTAGAAGAGGAGGATATTTCTTTGACATCAATGAGTACATAAAACTCTCCATTACAGGTGATATCTATTCGAAAGGAGGAGGTGCGATCAATATCAATACAAATTACAACACGCTATATAAATATAGTGGGGCATTTAATTTCTCTTTCACGAATAACGTTAACACGGATAACATTGAAGATCCATCCAGAACAAAAGACTTTTTACTCAGTTGGAGTCACTCACCCCAATCAAAAGGAACAAGTCGATTTTCAGCATCTGTTTCAGCAGCTAGTTCTACGTACAATAATAACAACTACCTAGCTGTTAATTCCAATCCACAATCGTCACGTATTGATAACACCACACAGAAATTGAGCTCCAGTATTAATTTCAGCAAGACTTTCCCTGGAACCCCATTCAGCCTCGGTATGAATCTGCGGCACAACCAGGACCTTAGCACAAAGAAGGTTGATTTGGGCCTGCCTGATTTGAGTTTTAATATGAATAATATTTATCCGTTTAAAAATGTCGAGAAGAGTATGTTTCTGCAAAACATAAACTTCAGGTACACGATGACCGGTACAAATCAAATAACCAATAGCATGGGCAAAATTGCGAAGGATGCAAATGGCAATCCGATTGATAGTATTGCTCCTTTCTCTGCTGAAAATTTCTCGACCTTTCTTAAAAATTCCCGCAAAGGAATACGTTTTGGAATACCATTAAGTACTTCGTTCAAATTACTGAAATTTCTCACCGTGAGCCCTAGCGTTAGTTATGAAGAGCGTTGGTATTTAGAAAAACTGAATTGGAACTATGATAAACTCACCAATACTTTCTCCGCGGATACAATTAATCAATTTAATCGCGTTTATAACTATTCGGGTGGAGCCAGTTTAACTACGCGCATTTACGGAACCTATCTGTCTAAAAACCCAAAGGCAAAACTGAAGGCAATCCGCCACGTTATTAATCCATCTGTGGGGTACAGTTATCAACCAGACTTCAGTGATCCGAAGTATGACTATTTTCAAAAATTTACTACCATCGATGGTGCAAAGAATGAAAACATCGTGCTGAAAGCCAGACATGAAAATTTTATATATGGTACTGCCAGTCCAGGAAGAAGCAGTGCGATCAGTATGGGACTTAACAACAACATTGAATTGAAAGTGCGAGGTGAAAAAGATACGATAGATAGAAAGATTCCTTTATTTAATACACTCTCCATTGGAGGTTCTTACAACTTCCTTGCAGATTCACTTAAGCTTTCAAACTTAGGCATTTCTGCCAACACCAATATTCTTAATGGTAAAATCAATCTCAATCTTGGCGCTACACTCGACCCCTATGAATATCGTAAATATGTGACAGACTATGATAAAGTAACTGATGAACCTATTTATACAGAAAAACGTATCGACAGGCTGGTGTGGAACTCTGGGCAAATTGGAAGAATCACCCAGGCTAATTTAGCTTTAAGTACCAACCTCAATCCCAAAGGTCAGAACAAAGACACTGATACCCGTGATAAGATAGCTAAGTCAGATTTACCTGATGCCGAAAAAAAATACCTGCTGCAAAACCCTGATACTTATATCGATTTTTCAATTCCCTGGAATCTCAGGATAAGTTATAATGTCGATTATCAACACCCCATAAATTCAACGCCTACAATTACACAAGCCATTCGCTTCAACGGAGACATCTCGCTTACTGAAAAATGGAAGGTCCAGTATAATTCGGGATACGATTTTCAAAACAAAGCTTTTACACAAACGCTGATTAGCCTTAATCGCGATTTGCATTGCTGGCAGATGAGTTTAAACTGGACTCCGTTCGGAAAATACCAATCGTATAGTTTCTCGATCGGTATTAAATCAAGCATGCTCAAGGATTTGAAGCTAGACCGTCAGCGCAATTTCTTTGATAACTAATCTTGTTGGGCACATAAGCATGGCACTATTTGTGCCACTGGCATAACTACTTGATTCCCTAAACATATCTATCCGATAGATATCAGTAGTTTTAATCTAAACCCAATAAAAAATGAAAACGAAACTTACCATCCTTCTCTTATTGTGTAGTGGTTATCTATTTAGTCAGGATTTACCTGACCTTAAAGCATATTCAAAAGACATTGGGTTCAATACTAATTTCCTATTCAATGGAATCTTTAACGCATCTGGAAGTCCATTTGATGTTATGATGAAGAAACAAAAGACCTCCAATACAGCGATGCGTTATGGAATTTCACTATTTGGTAATGTAGATACTAATAGTTATCAAAGGGAATATTACCAATATGATAACTATTCATTAAGCTTTTCTGTTGGAAAAGAGAAACAAAACCGGTTAAACAAGCGTTGGATTTTCTATTATGGAGGTGATATAGCACCTTATTATTATTTTAATAAACAAGCGTATCATTCATCTGATCTGCTTGTCAATGAAACTATCAATAATGAATTTGGATTACGGGTAACTCCTTTTCTGGGTATCCGATTTCAAATAAATGAACGATTATACATGGCAACTGAAGCGTTGTTACGGTTATCATACGGCAGAAAAGAAAGCTCATGGAAATCCTTTGATAGCTCGGGCAACATAAGTGATGAATCATCACAAAGGTTCAATGCCGTAAGAGTTCAGGCATTACCAGCTACAGGAATTTCATTTTTCTATCGATTTTAATAAACTACTTCAACCAACTTTCAATTTCCTGAAGCGTAGGGTTCTGGACAGCATCCAACTTTAGTTTCTTACGCATTCCGGGAATGTCATTGAAAAGCTTTGTGGCTTTTATCTCCTTCAGTTGAGCAATGGATGTTATTCCTAACTTTTGCAGGATAGGAAGCAACTCAGCACGCACACCGATGGATTCAAAATTATCAACTGCGGCCATCTCCGCTTGTTTCTCAGGCTTCATCTGAGGAAAGAAAATCACATCCTGTATAGAGGGTGAATTGGTCATGATCATCGAAAGACGATCAATACCAATTCCTAAACCAGCTGTAGGTGGCATACCATATTCCAATGCTCTGAGAAAATCTTCATCCAGTGTCATCGCTTCTTCATCTCCGCGCTTGCCTAATTCAAGTTGTTCTTCAAAACGCTCACGCTGATCGATTGGATCGTTCAACTCAGAGAATGCATTGCAAATTTCTTTACGGTTACAAATAGCTTCAAATCGCTCAACTAGTCCATCGCGCGTGCGATGTTTCTTCGCTAATGGCGACATCTCCAGCGGATAATCAGTAATAAAGGTTGGCTGAATTAATTGATGTTCACACTTTTCACCAAAAATCTGGTCGATCAATTTTCCCTTGCCCATAGTTTCATCCATAGGCACATGAAGTTTCTTGCATGTATCCCGCAAAGCAAATTCATCCATTTCAGAAATATCAATGCCCGTAAAGTGTTGTATGGCTTCGTACATGGTGAAGCGTTTCCATGGTCGTTTAAAGTCGATGACGTTGTCACCCACCTTTACTTCGGTTTTTCCGTGAAGATCAATGGCTGCTTTTTCAATCATCTCCTCCACCAGGTTCATCATCCAGTTGTAGTCTTTGTACGCGACATACAATTCCACCTGCGTGAATTCCGGATTGTGATAGCGGGACATTCCCTCATTGCGGAAATCTTTAGAGAATTCATAGACACCGTTGAAACCTCCCACGATCAAGCGCTTCAGATACAGTTCATTGGCAATGCGCAAGTAAAGCGTCATATCCAATGTATTGTGATGTGTTTTGAAAGGGCGTGCTGCGGCACCTCCGTAAAGTGGTTGCAAAATCGGAGTCTCAACTTCGAGATAACCTTTATCATTTAAATACTGACGCATAGAGTTCACCATTTTGGTGCGCTTCACAAATGCATCACGCACTTGTGGGTTTACCACCAAGTCAACATATCGCTGACGATAGCGTTGCTCTGGATCCGTAAAGGCGTCATGCAATGTCACGTTGCCTTGTTCATCTTTTGTTTCTTTTACAACAGGCAACGGCCTCAGCGACTTGGAAAGAATTTTAAAACTGGTTACATGTATTGATATTTCTCCAGTCTGTGTAGTAAACACAAAACCATTCACACCAATGATGTCACCGATATCAATTAGTTTTTTGAATACTGTATTATAGAGGGTCTTATCCTCATCAGGGCACAGATCATCCCTGCGAAAATATAATTGTATTTTACCTGTTTCATCCTGCAATTCCGCAAAGGAGGCATTACCCATAATCCTGCGCGACATGATACGACCAGCAATGGACACATCTTTATATTCAATCTTTTGATTGGGATAGTGTTCGTGGATATCAGCAGCCGAAGCGTTGATTTCAAATAATTCGGCCGGATAGGGGTTGATACCCAGTTTTACCAGTTCCTGTAAAGCTTGTCTCCGGATGATCTCCTGTTCGCTTAATTGCATGACGATTGCGATTTTATTAATAATGAGGGGCAAAAATAATCAATTGGCCGTAAACTGCTCACAAATGAAAAAAGTAGGCACTAGGCAATGTTCAACAGGCAATTTGCTTACTGCTTATTAATTACTTTAATGTTTACCATTTTTTCTACGGGCTAGCTCTTTTCTGATCATGGTGAGTTCACGGCTACTTTGCCCCGCTACTGATGTATTCTCAGACGCCCTGCGGATGAGATAGGGCATTACCAATTCTACCGGCCCGTAGGGAACATATTTCGCAACTTTATAGCCAGCCTTAGCAAGGTTGAATGAAATGTTATCACTCATGCCTAACAGTTGGGCAAACCAAACGCGAGAATCGTTTGGCTTCATGCTGTGTTTTTCCATGAGCACTGCCAGATATTGATTGCTGTATTCATTATGTGAACCACACATCAAACTCACGCGCTGTTTGTTATCAATGCAAAAGGCAAGGCCTTTATTGAATGAATCGTCTGTAGCCTGTTTATTGGGATGTATCGGATTGTGGTAACCCATTTTTTCAGCACGCTCTGCCTCCTTCTCCATATAGGCACCTCGTACCATTTTTACACCCAAAAAATAATTATGCATTGCCGCTTCATGTTGAGCATTGCGCAGATTATCCAGCATATCTCTCCTGTACATTTGATAGGTGTTAAACACAATAGCCCGTTTCTGATTGTAATTCTTCATCATCTCATAAGCGAGCTCATCAATCGGATTTTGAATCCAGCTGTCTTCTGCATCAATCATCACAGGAACATCATAGTCATGAGCCTTCTTACAGATTTTTTCTACCCGGTCGCGAAAATGCTGAAATGCTTCTTGCTCTTCGGCAGTGAGTGGCTCTTTGCTTTGAACCTTGGTAAGCAGATCAATACTTACCAGGCCCGTACTTTTAAATACGGTAAACGGAATGGCTGGATTGCCTTTGGCTTTATCTAGTGTCTTTAGAATTTCTTCTTTGGTTCTATCAAAACCCACTTCTGTGTGGGCTCCTTCGGCAGAAAAGTCCAGAATGGTGCCCACATGAAACTTACTAAGCGTCTGAATGGTGCGCTCACTTTGCGCAATGTCTTCACCACCACAGAAATGTTCAAATACGGTGAACTTGATAAGTCCTTTCACCGGTAGATGCAGCGCCAGTCCTGCTTTAGCCAAACTGGTGGCAATGTTTGAAATAGTGGGATTGTTAACCACCGAAAAGATAAAATTTGCCTTCTTCAGTTCCTTATCACTTTTATAGGAAAAGGCTACCTGGGTATCATCAAAATGGACGTTGGACTTTATCTGCATATACGAAAGAATTGCGGCACAAATATAAGGGTGCAATTGATTATAAAAACGACTGTTCGTAAGATCCTTAAGATTGTTATTAAACCATCCTATTATTGATTGATTATTGGTTTATTTTGCGAAAGTCGTTTCAATTTTTTTTGTAAAAACAAATGTCTTTATCCCAGATTTCCATACGGAATAACCCACACGAATTGCTGACTACTTTTTTTGCTGGCAGACAATATTCTTCCGTGGCCGTCCTTACTGATTCGAATACGTATAAATATTGCTACCCAATTGTTCAAGGCGCATTGCAGCGTCATTCTGTGCTCACGATCCCTGCCGGGGAGGAACATAAAAATCTCGAAGCCTGTAGTTTAGTTTGGCAAAAGCTAACAGAACTCCAGTTTGATCGCCATTCGTTACTGATTGTGTTGGGGGGTGGTGTACTTGGAGATCTGGGTGGTTTCTGTGCCGCTACCTTCAAACGGGGAATTGATTTCGTTCTAATGCCTACTACATTGCTTGCCCAAGTAGATGCAAGTGTTGGTGGCAAACTGGGTATCGATTTCAATCAATTTAAGAATCATATTGGTGTTTTTTGCGAGCCAGTCGCCACGCTGATTTGTCCTGCGTTTTTAACTACCCTCCCTGAAAGAGAACTGCGCTCAGGCTTTGCCGAAATCATAAAACATTGTTTGATCTCAGATAAAAAGATGTGGGAGGTGGTCAGATCCAAGCTATTGGAGGAACAGGACTGGTCGACCTTGATTCCCCACTCGGTTGCATTTAAGAAGCAAGTGGTTGAAACAGACCCACGCGAAAAAGGACTTCGTAAAATTCTCAACTTTGGTCATACAGTAGGTCATGCGGTAGAAAGCTACTTCTTGAATTCAGAAAACCGTTTATTCCATGGTGAAGCAATAGCGGTGGGCATGATTGCCGAAGCTTGCATAGCGGAATCAAAAAAACTTATTACCAGAACAGAATTAGTAGAGATCGCTACTTATATAAAGCAGATATATCCTAAAGTAATATTGCCTTCAACGTTTGATGAAGTAATAAAACTAATGGTTCAGGATAAGAAAAATAAAGGTAATAAAATTCTGATGGCGCTAACCGAGGGAATTGGTAAAGCCTGTTGGGATGTGGAGGTTAGCTCAGAAGAGATTGAAGAGTCACTGAACTACTATCAACTTGTTTACACATAGTGCACATCCGATTCCTCAGACTCTACTTGTTTTTCTTTTTTCAGTGCTTGTTTCAGGTCTTCCGCTTTCTTACTAACAAAATCCTTTGTTTTCTTTTTGCGATCACCTGTCAGCAACCAGGCTGCAAGCAGTGCTCCACCTGCTACGCCCAATCCAATTATAATTTTCTTTGATGTTGTCATACCGTTCTCAACCCGTTTTTAGATTAAAATGTTTCAAGTGTCTTAAAAATCTTACAATAAAAATTACTTTTAACACCAACTTAACGCAAGTACCCTTGGCAACGTATCTCTCCATCTCAAAAACATCAAAAGTTTCTGGCACCGTTATGCAATTATCCTCTTCTAAGAGCATAAGTAACCGCGCCTTATTATTAAAAGCACTGAGTGGTAACCAATCCGTTGTTAGCAATCTATCTGATGCACGCGACACGCAACTGATGAATCGGTTAGTGGGTAGCGATGATAAAATCATTGACGTACTCGATGCCGGCACCACGATGAGATTTCTCACCGCCTATTTTGCTGTCTCAGGAAAAAATAAAATCATCACTGGCACACCCCGCATGAAGGAGAGGCCCATTAAGATTTTAGTGGATGCCCTTCGTACTTTAGGTGCCACCATCGATTACCTTGAAAACGAAGGCTATCCTTCTATTGAAACCAAAGGATTTGCCAGTCAAAGAGAGGATCGACTTGAAATTCCGGGCAATGTGAGCAGCCAATACATTTCTGCTTTGATGATGATCGCACCAACACTTCCTTTGGGGCTTACCATTTCCCTTACGGGAAAAATCGGAAGCGTGCCTTATATACAAATGACTGCCGCACTAATGAAAGAGTTTGGCGTTATCAGTCATCTCGATTTCGAAAACCAAATCATTAAGGTCCCCTCAACTCCCTATCAATCGGCCAATGTAACGGTGGAGGCAGATTGGTCGGCCATTAGCTATTGGTATGGGTTTACAGCGTTGGCAGAAAAGGCCAACATCGTTTTACCCAATGTGTCGCAAAAATCATTGCAGGGAGATCGTGTGATCACAGACATCATGGACATACTTGGGGTTCAATCGACATTCACAAATAATACGTTATTACTGGCCAAGAAGAATCACTCAGATAAAATCAGTTGGGGTTTTAAAGATTGTCCCGACCTGGCGCAAACTGTTTTACCTGTATGCGCAGCCAAAGGAATCAGTGGTGAATTTACCGGGCTCGAAAGTCTAAGGATAAAAGAAACGGATCGCATTGCAGCCTTACAGAATGAGTTAGGTAAAATCGGTGCTACCTTAACCGAACCTCAAACAGGAACGTGGATATTGACTCCAGGGAAAATTACAGGTGACCCTATTACCATAGAAACCTATCATGATCACCGCATGGCCATGGGCCTTGCACCATGGGCAACACGTACTGATCTGATCATCAAGGAACCTTCGGTTGTTAATAAATCCTATCCTGGATTCTGGGAGGATATGAAGACGGTGGGATTTGAGATCAGATAAAAAAATTAAGCCACAGATTCTCTGATTTTTAAATCAGTGAATCTGTGACCAAAACCTCTCGACCGCTATTCCTTATTTTATATACCTGAAATCATGCCCGGGCTTCACCTGAAGCAGCACATCATAAATCAGGGTGATTACATTTTCAACATCATCTTTATGTACAGTCTCAACCGTAGTGTGCATATATTTTAATGGAAGAGAAATCAAAGCTGATGCAACTCCCTCAGCAGAATACGCAAATGAATCAGTGTCTGTACCTGTTGAACGTGAAACGGCCTGGCGCTGGAATGGAATTTTCTTTTTCTGCGCTACATCAATGATCATCTTCAACACATTGTTTTGCACGGCTGGGCCATAACACAACACCGGACCCGCACCACACTTCATGTTGCCGCTTTCTTTTTTGTTATACATGGGTGACTGGGTATCATGAGTAACATCTGTACAGATTGCAAGATCTGGTTTCAGTCTGCGCGAAATCATCTCTGCTCCGCGCAAGCCAATTTCTTCTTGCACGGCATTCACCACATATAAACAGAATGGCAACTTCTTTTTATTTTCATGAAGCCTGCGCGCAACTTCGGCAATCATATAACCACCCATCCGATTGTCTAATGCACGACCAGTGAGATAATTTTTGTTCAGCTCCATCAACTCATCTTGAAATACTGCCACCGAACCCACGTGCACACCCATTTCTTCTACTTCCTTCTTTGACTCGGCACCAATGTCAATGAAAATATTTTTTAATGTGGGCGCTTCTTCCCTGGCGGCATCACGCACGTGAATAGCAGGCCAGCCAAACACACCTTGCACTACTCCTTTGGCGCCATAAATATTTACACGCATGGAAGGAGCTATCTGGTGGTCAGAGCCACCGTTTCTGCGCACATAGATATAACCATCATCGGTGATATAATTCACAAACCAGGAAATCTCATCCGCATGCGCCTCAATCACCACTTTATAAGCTCCTTTGGGATTGATGATACCCACCGCTGTGCCATACACATCCACTGTATAATCATTGATGTATGGCTTTATATAATCCAACCATATTTGCTGGCCGCTTTGCTCAAAGCCGGTAGGCGAAGCATTATTCAAATAATCGAACAGGAATTTTTTACTTTTTTTGTCCATAACTCATGAATTTAATTCATAACAAATCTATTAAATTGAAACAGGTATACCTACTTCTCTAACTCCTCAAAATCAATATTCATGACAGCAAATTTATCCCAACCTACAAAATCAAAATGCCACCATTCAGTCGAGTAAACCTTAAACCCGTTGCGCTCCATAACAGAAATTATGGTATCTCTATTCTTGCGAACAAGCGGGTCGCTCACAGGCGCTGTTGGCCATGACTCCTTTACAGGTGCGTCATACTCAGTAGGCATTTTCAATTCTTGCCCGGTCTTTAAATCAATCAGGCTCATATCAATCGCACAGCCCCGGTTATGCCGAGATCCTTTGTATGGATTGGCCACATAGGTAGTATCGCCTTTCATCACCTCATAGAATTTTACTGTAGCTGAATAGGGTCTATAGGCATCAAAGATTTTAATTCCATATCCAAGTTTAGCGAACTCCTGTTGGGCTCTCTTCAGCGCTTCAGCTACAGGCTTGCGTGCGTATGCTCGTGCGAGATTATAAATTTTCGCACCTGTGAAGTTATCGGTGGTCGCGTACCGAATATCTAACGCGATACCAGGAATGAAATCTTTTAAGTTGACTAACTCATTATCCGGATTCGCCTTTGCGCTTTTTCTGTACTCCTCTATTTTCATAGGATTGAGTCCGTACTTGTTTTGGGCAAACAAGTTTAAGGAGCAGACGCATAAAATTATCAGACCGGTTGTTTTCATGTGTGAGTGCATTGATTCCCTTAAAGTTAATTACTTAACTTTCGATATTGTCCTTGCTGCTATGAAAATTATAAAACGAATCTTACTGAGCCTGATCGCTCTTGTACTGCTAATTTCAATAATCGGATACTTTTATCTGCAATCCACCAAACCAGCTTATTCCGGTGAGCTTACACTTACAGGTCTTAAAGAACCAGTCGAGGTGCTTTATGATGAGTATGGGGTGCCACACATCTATGCGAAAAATGAAGACGATGCCTATTATGCATTGGGTTACGTGCATGCCCAGGATCGGTTATTTCAGATGGAGATGATTCGCAGGGCTGCGGGAGGAAGACTATCAGAAATTTTAGGTCCCGATCTATTGAAAACAGATAAACTCTTCCGCACACTGGGCATCAATAAATTTGCACGCGAGCATGCAGAAAAATATCTGAGTGCCGATACAGCAGCATTTCAAAAAGCAGCTCATGCTTATCAGAAAGGAATCAATCAATTTATAAAAACAGGAAAGACACCTCTTGAATTTTCTATCATAGGCATACCGAAAGAGGAATTTAAACCGGAAGACATTTACCTGGCTGCCGGGTTTATCGCCTTTGGCTTTGCGGAAGGATTGCGGGCAGATCCTATTCTTGAAAAAATTCGAAATGAGCTGGGTGAAGAATATTTGAAAGATATCGCAGTACAAACACCACCAAATGCGGTGAAGATTAAAAACTTTAGCGGACCGGTAAAACATAATGCTACTGACTCAATGATCGCTTTTGTAAGTGATGCGCTTGATAAAATCCCGGTTCCCCTTTGGCAAGGCAGCAATGGTTGGGTAATTGCTGGTGAAAGAACGGCATCTGGATTTCCAATTTTAGCGAATGATACGCACATTGGTTTTGCACAGCCTGCTGTATGGTATGAAGCACAAATCGAATACCCGGGCTTTCGCTTTTATGGTCATCACATGGCTGGCTTGCCTTTTGGAATGTTAGGTCAGAATGATTTTAGCGGATGGGGAGTAACCATGTTTGAAAATGATGACATCGATTTTTTCTATGAGGAGTTTGATGAACATGGCAAAGTAAAGTATAAAGGCGAATGGGTAGATGTGCAATGGCGCAAAGAATTTATTAAAGTAAAGGGAGGCACCGATGTTGAAATTACAATTCCAATAACGCCCCATGGAAATATAGTTAATGATGTGATTGAGTTTACCGATGAAGAAAAACCTGTGGCCCTTTCATGGCTATTAAATCAAATTCCCAACCAGGCATTACAGGCATCTTATGGATGGAACCATGCTAAGAGTTTTGCGGAATTTGAACATGCCTCTTCATTATTCTCTTCACCCGGCCTTAATATGATGTATGGCGATGTGAAAGGAAATATTGCCTGGTGGGCAGTTGCAAAACTTCCTATTCGACCAGCGCATGTGGCCTCCAAATTCTTTCTGGATGGCGCCAGTGGTCATGATGATTACCTGGGCTTTTATGACTTCTCAAAAAATCCACATGCGGTAAATCCTCCGTGGGGCTATGTCTACTCGGCCAACAATCAACCGGATTCCGTAGATGGCATATTGTACCCTGGTTACTATTATCCAAGAAGCCGCGCAGGTCGAGTTGAAGAATTAATCAGACAAGAAAAGAAATGGACGATGGAAGACATCAAAACGATTGATCTGGATGTAACCTCGCGCATGCATGCGGATATTGCTCATGAAATCGCATCGATACTAAAGTCGATCAACAAAAGTGAATTCAATTTCATCACCGCACAACTTGAAAATTGGAATGGTGAACATGGTGCCGATCAAACAACACCCGCTATTTATAACAACCTGCTCGCCCAAATTATGCGCAAAGCGATGGCCGATGAGATTTCTGATAAAGCCTTTGAATCCCTGGCTGCGACTTCGATTCTCAAAAATACCTACGAGCAGTTTATCAAAAATGAAAACTCACCGTGGTGGGATAATCGCAAAACAGAACAGAAAGAAACCCGTTCTGTCATTGTTGAGGAAGCCACACAAAAAACGATTAAAATACTTACCGGAATCTTCGGTAAAAACCCAGAGGATTGGAAGTGGGGAAAGATTCACACCCTCACGCATAAACATCCATTAGATGCTGTGAAGTCTTTGAGAAGTTTTTTCAACGTGGGTCCTTTTGAAGTAGGCGGAGGCAGTGAGGTAATCAACAACCTGCACTATAAATTAGATACCACGGGATATTTTAAAGTGGATGGCGGCCCAGCCCTTCGCAAGATCACCGACTTCAGTAATATCGAAAACGGAGAAACAGTTTCACCCACCGGCCAATCCGGTAACGTGATGAGTCCACACTATGGCGATCAGGCTGAAATGTTTGCAACCGGTAAATTCCGAAAGATGCTGATGAATCGCGATGAGATAAAAACAAAATCAACTACCCTTATACTTAACCCCGGCACGAACTAACATGAACATCGAGATACTCCGCACACAAACTCCGGGATGCAAAGGAAAAATTCATTTTAACAATGCGGGCGCCTCACTTATGCCTCAACCTGTAATCGATGCGATGATCGAACATCTTCTGCTTGAGGCCGTTGTAGGCGGTTATGAGGCGGCTGACTTGAAAGCAAAAGAAATTGCAGGCTTCTATGATTCCGTAGGGCAACTCTTGAATTGCTCAGCGAGAAATATTGCTTTTACTTCAAGTGCCACCAATTCATTTTCACGTGCGCTGTCTTGCATTCCATTCCAGGAAGGTGATTCTATTTTATTGGCCAATGAAGATTATATCTCCAATCAAATTGCTTTTCTATCGTTTCAAAAAAAATTCAAACTAAAAATTTTAAGAGCAAAGAGTTTGCTATCAGGTGGAGTCGATATGGAAGATATGAAGCGACTGATGGATCTTCATCATCCAAAATTAGTTTCGCTTACGCATATTCCCAGCAATACAGGATTAATTCAACCTGTGGAAAAAGTGGGTAATCTCTGCGAAGAAAGAAATATTTATTACCTGGTAGATGCTTGTCAGTCAGTTGGACAACTGCCCGTAGATGTTAAAAAAATTCGTTGTGATTTTCTGAGCGCGACTATGCGAAAGTTTTTACGCGGACCACGAGGAGCAGGATTTTTATATGTATCCGATAAAATCATCAATCAAAAATTAGAACCGCTGTTCATAGACATGCGCGGGGCTGATTGGATATCAACTGATGAATATTCTCCCCGCATGGATGCTCGTAGATTTGAAGAGTGGGAACTTCCTTATGCCCTGTTACAGGGAAGCAAAGCCGCCATTGATTATGCGAATGCCATTGGCTTAGAAAAAATTAAAGAACGAAATACCTACTTGTGCGACAGAGTACGAAAAGGAATTTCTGAAATCAATGGACTTCGCTTGCTGGATATTGGCCCTCACCAAAGCAGTATCATTACTGTAGAAATCTCAGGACAAAAAGCTCAGGATGTTTTGCAGGGTCTTCGTAGTGAAAATATTAACACATCTATAGGTCATCGTAGTTTCGCTTTGATTGACTTTGAAGTTAAAAATGTAGAGTGGGCCCTGCGCATATCTCCGCATTATTATAATACAGAGGATGAAGTGGATACTATGATCAACGCATTAAAGAAGTATCAATCATGAAATTTAAGGACGCATTGCTTAGTACTTTAATTATTGAAGTGGGCATTGCCCTGCTGGCAGTAATTAATTATGGAGCGACCTTAGAAACTTTACAGGCAGTCACACGTTTTTCAGGACGTGCATCGCTTGCTATTTTCAGTCTTATCTTTCTCTTTCAAAATCACCGCTACGTTAATGTGAAGGCAATGCTATCGGAAAGGTATTTCTCTGTTTTTGCTATTGCCCATGGCATTCACCTGGTCCAATTATTAACATTCGTTTATCTCTCCGGTAATCAATTGATTCCACTAAGATTAGCTGGTGGATTTTTAGCCTATATTCTGATTTTTATCATGCCCTATGCACAACATATGTTTGAGTCGAATAAAATTTCTCAAAAACAATTCTCCACACTCACGCTGATTTACCTATACTATGTATGGTTCATCTTCTTTATGAGTTACTTGCCTCGTGTGCGGGGCGAACTGCCTAATGTGGGTGGCTCTTACTCAGAGTTTGTTATACTATTAGCATGGGTGTCGCTGATGATGGGAATAAAACTGCAGAGCATACTGATGAGCAAGATTTCATCTAAGAAATAATCACCTGCTTTTTTGTCGTCTGCTTCAATGATTATTAATTCTTGCCAATCAGCTTAAGGTATTTCTCCCATACCTTATTGGATACCTTACGCCCCAATAGTAATCCCTCCACATTATCAGCCTGAATGTGGTAACCACCCAACACTCTTGACATACCAGCCATCTCGGCAGTCCCTGTCAACGTTGGAAAATTAATCGTAACCGTATCGCCAACATGATTAGGTTCCGTCAGGGCACCGGGAACTAACTTCACAGACAAGCCAAATTCTTCTTTGCCAGTAAAAAGTCGCAAGGCTTCTGCGCAAGCGCCACTCACGCAACTATGACCGGATACATAACTTGGGAAAGGAGGACATAAAAAAGTTTCAGGTGAATAAGGTCGCCATTCTTCTCCTTTCATTTCCATCATTCCTTTATCTGGTCCACCCCATCCTGTTATCATTTGCTTCTGATAATAATCATGCACCAACGCATAAGGTCTTGCATAGTCGTAGTACATTTTAGTTTCCCACGAGGCAATGAATGCATCCATGGCGGTTGCCTGAACTAAAAAATACATGTTAACATCTTCATCAAGCGTGTGTCGATCTCTTATTGAAATCTCCTGAGCGAAGATCAACCAATGACCCGCCTGTTGGACTGACTTAGGTCCGTCTCGCATAAATTCAACCAATGCTTTTTGAGTTGGTGTGAGTTTCGCCTGAAGCGCTACAACTTCCTTTACTTCTTCTGCCAATTGAATTGATCCAATAGCCGGTGGTGGACCTGGCCTAAATTGATTTGAGGAATCGAGAACAAGCGGCTGTACTTTACCCCACTGCGGAGTTAAACATCCAGGTGCAAACTTCTCACCCTGGCCATCTGAAAAATATTTTGGTTGCCAACGGCCTACGTCTTTAAGATTATCAGCAGAGTTGATCGGAAGGTAGCCTGTATAATCAGAGTATGGTGATCCATCCGAATTCGCATGAGTTCCGTATTGATTCGATCCATCGTTGCGCCTTGCTTCAATTACAGCGCGAGCAGCAAGATTGCCGATACCAACAGGATCTGTGGGGTCTATTGATTTATTTTCAGGATCCAATCCCATCGCGGTCACATAGTTTTTTAACATGACCGAATCAGAATAGTAATACTCCATAAGAGTTCTGTAAGCCGCATAGGTGATGGCGGTCTCCTTATTCATTAAAGTGCGATCCTGTGCTGGTCTTCGTTCGGCATTTAAATAGACAGTCGAAGCCGTTTCATCATAACGACTCCACGCATCAAACACGGATGTCCAAACTAAACCTAGAATGCGTGAGGTTACAGTAGGGCGAGGCTTAAATCGCTCGGTATCATTAGCAGTGGCTTCAAGAGAAATTTTTCCCCATTGGTAGGCAATATTTTCGGTTCCCTTCTTTTCTGTTTCTTCCTGCGCATGCTGGCTGCATGAAAAAAGAACTATGAGCAATGGTAAAAGTTGATACAACCGTACATTGAATTGCCGAGACGCTCTAATTTGTAAAAAGTGATTACCCATATTTAAATTATCAATCGCGATGCTACTTAACTCTCTTCATTAGCACAAAAGCATCTGCAACACTATTTACCGGATATTTACAAAATCCATCTGAACAAACATAGATCAGTGTTTTATCCGCCACTAATTTATCATGTAAAATCTCTAACGTTTCATCCGTTTTACCGCCTAGCATAACCTTGTAAGGATAATAAGTCTTCAAAAATTCATTTGAAATATCATTACACGAATTGCCCACGATGGCAACTTCATAAAAATCATGTGTAAAAGCTCCAAATAATCTTAACCAGTTGCTATAAAACACGGGGGACGCGGCAGCTTTTTGTTTTACAGTAATGAGCATTTCTTTACTTTGATTTATGAGAATCTCTTCCCCTTTTATTTTACCTAAGTAGAATTTAGCCAAAGCCAACTGTGAATTAGAGGCCGCCATCACATCATCCAGTGTATCAATATTCTCAACGATTAGCTGCGACTCGCTCTTGGGTGAATAATGATAAAGACTTGAATAATCTAATTTAAAATTCTTTTCAACCATTTCCATAACTTCGTTTGCTCTGTTCAGCCAGGTTATGTCAAATGTGTTTTCGTATAACTTAATAAAAGCCAATATCACATTGGCATAATCATCGAGCAATCCGGCATTGACTGCCTTTCCATTTTTATACACCCGCGAAATCTGACCATTAGAATTTTGATTTTTCCAGATGAATTCAGCTGTGCGTTTTGCTCTGGTTAAATAGGCTTCGCCACCCAATGATTCATAGGCATCCAGATAACCGATGATCATTAACGCGTTCCACGATGTAATGATCTTGTCGTCTTTGCGCGGGTACTCCCTGGATTGCCGACTCTTCAATAACTTTTCAGATGCATCGCTAATTTTTCTTTTTATCTCTTCTGTAGGTTGATTATACTTCTTCGATAAATCATTTAGTTCAACGTGTCGAGTTAATACGTTGCTTCCTTCAAAGTTTCCGTTTGGCGTTATCCCATAGTAATCCTTTAGTACCGGATCCGCACCAACGATGCTCTCAAAGTCAGAGGCTTTCCAGATATAATACTCTCCTTCTCCCTTTCCACTTTCAGAATCAATCGAACTGTAGTAGCCACCTGAATTATCTAAAAGCTCTCTTTCTAAAAAATTACTGATCATCTCCGCCACATGGCGAAACTCTTCGTCCTTAAATATTCTATAGCCATTGGAATAAACACTTAGCAACTGGGCGTTATCATAAAGCATTTTTTCAAAATGTGGGATCGTCCAGGCAGGATCAGTGGCGTAGCGCGAAAAACCTCCTCCCAGTTGATCAAATATTCCACCCCTCGCCATTTTTTTCAACCAGGTTTGCAAAATAACTTTTGTCTTAGCGTCTTGATGGCTGACAGAATATTCTAACAGCAGATTCATTATTGAAGGCATGGGGAATTTTTCCGCATCACTGGTCAGACCTCCTACTTCTGTATCAATTTTAGCAAGCACATCTAAACAGGCTTTCTTATAATCTTTCAATAAAAAAGTGGTATCGGCAAAGTCGGTGTTCAAAACGGAATACTCATCTTTTACTCCCTTGGCGAGATGATCAGCATATTGGGTGAGGCTCTCCCGATCGTTCTCGTAAGCTTTTACTAATCCCTGCAAGGTGCTCATCCATTTATCCTTCGGCAGGTAAGTGTTTACATAAATCGGACGTCCATCGGGAAGGGCTACAATATTTAATGGCCAGCCACCACCACCTAAAGTAAGGTTGGCTGCTTTCATATACGTCATATCCACATCGGGACGCTCTTCTTTATCTACTTTTATAGAAACAAAATGGGTGTTCATCAAGTTTGCTACTGCGGTGTCACTGAACGTTTCCTTCTCCATAACATGACACCAGTGACAAGAAGAAAAACCAATGCTGATGATCATAAGCTTTTGTTCCTGCCGTGCTTTGTCTAAGGCCTTCGGGCTCCACGGATACCAATCAACCGGGTTATACGCGTGCTGTAAAAGATAAGGACTTACTTCATTGATAAGTTCATTATGCTTTGGTGCTGAATCGATGCTGCTTCGCTTGCCGCACGAAATGCTTACGACAATGATGAGGGATACGACAACATAACGTTTCAGAAAAATTTGCATCAATAATTCAACGATAAGCTTTCTTTACTTCAATGTTGTTGAGATCGTGGAAATGTTCATCTGTGGATTTTCCTTTTCAAGGGTAACATAATTGTAGGGCGTATTTGGAAAGACTATTTCCGTCATCACCCGTTCACCATCGTTGATAAAAACTTCTACCGAGGATAAATCGAGATACAGGCTTACTTTCTTTACATGCACGTTGCCCAGATCCATGGTGTGAACAGCGGGAAATACCTCACTAAAATCAGTGATGCCTGAATTCTTTCTGTCAATCGAAAGAATTCCCTGCTGGAAGGATAGGGTGATATTTTCATTCATCTCATTGGCTATCGTTACGATGAATGCCCGTTCACTTTCTTCCAAATTAAAGGTAATTAATGAAAGAGGGTCGAGTTTTGCGCTGCCAGAAAGTTTTTTCGACTCCCATTGGATTTTTTCTAACTCTGATACAGGTTTGAATTTTAATTCATACATCTTTTCATTTTTTGTTAAGGTAATTTCACGTGGCAACGTAGTAGCGCTTCGCCATGCCTGCGTGGGCACTACATTTGCATATTGCCAGTTGCTCATCCAACCAATAAATAATCTTCTGCCATCGCTGGCAGGAATATCTGACCAGGTGACTCCTGCATAATTATCTGCTCCATAATCTATCCATCGCGTTGTGGTATCTTGTGGTACGAAATTTTTTCCATCAAAGTCTCCGACAAAATATTGCGTAGCTGATCCACCCTGCGGTCCACCGGGGTTGATGCTGACAAACAAGACCCATTTCGTATTTCCTTGTTCATCATTGAGTGGAAATAAATCAGGGCATTCCCACACCCCACCATGCGCCCCTATCGTATTGCCAAACTCACTTAACTTACTCCACTTCTTCAAATCGGGCGAGCTATAAAATTCAATGTGATCTTTTACTGCCAGCGTCATTATCCACTGCTTGCTCACTTCATTCCATGAAACTTTTGGATCACGGAAATCGCGAATTCCAGGGTTGGACACCACGGGGTTATGCTCATACTTCGTCCACGTGCGCCCTTTATCAACACTGTATGCGATGCCTTGTGTTTGAAAATCATTGCGACCAGCGCGTTCCCATTCAGGATCATGATAGGTGTAAATCGCTACCATCGGTGGTGCTTGTTCGGTGCCTAGTCCGCTCGTATTTTTCCAGTCAATCACCGCGCTTCCGCTGAAGATGAATCCCAATGAATCCGGATACAAAGCGATAGGGAGATGTTCCCAATGGATCATGTCTTTACTCACAGCATGCCCCCAATGCATGGGACCCCAAACGGTGCTATCGGGATAGTGCTGATAAAATAAATGATACTCTCCCTCATAATACACCATACCATTCGGATCGTTCATCCAGCCTGTTACGGGCGTAAAATGATATTGAGGACGAAAGGTTTCGTAGCCGGCTTGATCGGGTGAACCATTATCTTGCTGGCACGCACTGAAAAATAACAAGGTGATTAATAAGACTAAATAAGATTTCATTGCATTCATATATTAAGTGGATTGCTGAATCGGGAAGAGTTCATTGGGATCGTTGAATAGAATCCTAAAAATACCAAACAAGAGTCAATTTTAAATCCTATTGTTAATCCGCGGCTTAACATTTAGACTAGATTTTGGCCCTTCAAGGAAGTTTTATTCATTGCATCGAAAATCCAGGGCTCCCAAATAAGAAAAAGAACCATATAGCGTTTAAAATCCAATATCAACAAGTGACTTCAACTCATAAACTAAAAAGAAAATGAATCGCGAGGAATTTTTAAAGCAATTAGGCGTAGCGGCACTTTTAACCTGCACCGGCACTGCCATGTTTGGCTGTAGTAATCAAGCAGACCCCGCTCCTGCCAATGCTGATTTTACATTAGACTTAGCTTCGAGCCAATACTCGGCTCTCAACACCGTAGGTGGATCAGTTGCTGCAAACGGCATAATCATAGCTAGATTGAGCACCACCGAATTTGTAGCCTTGAGCCGAGCCTGCACACATGAAGGCACCGCAGTGAACTATCGCGAAAGTCAAAAAGATTTTCTATGCCCTAACCATGGCGCAAGATTTTCAACTACCGGTTCTGTTTTGGCAGGCCCTGCCAATAGCTCATTAAGAAAATACAATACCACCTTGACGGGAACAAGCCTGAGGGTGTTTGCTTAAAATTACCTGGTAGCCCAGTAATCAATCACCGTAACCTTATCAAGATAAGGCTTTAACACTTCTACAAAAGCCTGATGATCGGGATGCACAAGATAGTCATCGCGGTCTTTGTCACTATGAAAGGTAACGAAGAAACAATGAGTGAGGCCCTGATTCAGGTTTTCCGGACTTGAGTTGGTGCCCCACTCATAATCTTTAATCAGGCTGATCTTACCTTTCAATGCTCCAAAAGCATCTTCTACTTTCTTCACATCTTCAGGGGTAGATACATCAGTGAATTTAAACAGCACCACATGGCGCAATACTTTTTGAGGTTCGCTTTGCACTGCTTCAGTTTTTGGGTTTGGTGAGCAAGAAGTGAAAAATAAAATAGCAGAAAGAATAAAGTAGATTTTTTTCATGAGTGTAGTTGGTATGAGTTATCGGAAAGAGGTTTCTTGTCACCAGAAAAATTGTTTAGCAAATATACTTAATACATGGACGTTTTTTAGTGGTTGATTCTACTTCATCAAGCTGATTAAATTTTTTGTTTCGTATACATGGTATTCGGTTCCGGATCCAGGTGTTTTAACAGAGTCTCTGATTAATACTTTATTGTCAAAAATCTAGAAATACTCAATCAATCCTTTCCCTCCGTCAACTGATGTTGTCTGATAAACCATCTATCCTGCAGTATTGAATTTATAGGTGTGGATTCTAAACCAACTACCGGAACCAAGTTGTTTTTCTTCAACTAAGTTTCCGTGTTTATCATAAGTCAAGTTAGTAACTGTAGCTGGTTTAACTTCTCCATCAAAATAATTCTCTTTTAAATAGGGGAATTTATCCCCACTCTGCTTGAACTTAAAGATTGAAGTCATGGTCAGTTTATTATTTTTAAAAACCAACTCTTCCTCAATTCTGTCATTTACTCCATACTTAAAGGTTTTTACTTCCGCCCTGGAATGCGCGGGTGTATTAGATTTTTTGTTGAGCATGCTATTTGGCTTGCATTGGTTGTGATATCTAAAATCACTTTAACGGTTAAGTAAATTGACAATTTTTCCTTCGATAATTCGGGAATTTACGCCAGCAAATTCTACGAAAACCTGGATCTCAATATGAACCTTTATCTCCATGCCACGGTAAAAAGAAATCAGAAGCAGGATCACCGTCAGAAAGCACCGCCAGCTGAGAAGCGAGCTTATTGAGTGTGCCGGAGGTAAATAAACTTACCTCTTGCTTTCAAAAGAAATAGCTAATTCTTCCTGTGCGACTGCCTATATACATAGGACATTTTGTTATGCACTGGGCTTTGTGGCAGTCTCTACTTTACGGCTCTTGAAATATTCGATGATTTCAGTCTTAGTCATCTTTGATAACTTATCACTTAATCTATCACGCTGCTGTCTCATGAACTTAACTGCGTCAAATTGTTTTTCAATTGTCTTCATATTTCTCAAATTCTCTAGGTGAACGAATCTCTATTTGTCTATACCCATTCTTTATGTTAATCGAATTGTACCCACGTATTCGTTGTACATTCACAATGTGTTTAAAATTCCAGCTTATCAAAAAGTCGGCCCGGTTTATCGTTGCTAAAGCAATGTGTAAACAGTCAGCGTAACTAGTCTGTCCAACGACTCTTTCCGTTATATATTCTGTAGCTAAATCAACAGCTTCATCTGTAGTATCAAGAAATTCAGTCGACTCTGCTTTAAGGCTTTTTACCAGTTCTTTTACCTTTTCAGGAGCATTTTCAATCTCGTCCTGAGTTACTGTCGAAAATAGCAAGATGAACTCTCCACTTTTTAATCGGTCAAATAAGGGAATAGTATGTTCTGCAAACTCCTCGTCAAAG
>JAYVTC010000023.1:0-62037 GCA_043774745.1 Cyclobacteriaceae bacterium
GGTAAAAGTTAAACTCTCTGCTCTTGAAGGATCTCAAATTTTCTATCTCAAAAACGTAACGGGTGATGTTGGCAATTTTATTTATCCGGGTGTTAATAAGCAGATCATGTGGGATTACGTAACTGAGTTAGTCCATTTTAGCGGGGAGATTAATCTTACCCTAGAAGTTGAACCTGTCATTTCAGTTTCTTCTAAAGTAAAAGCAGGTAAGCAACTTTCTGTAAATCTTGGCCCCGAATTCTCAGCCGGCAAAACATATGGTCTTAAATTATTTAGGAAGGGCAAAGAAGTTGCCACATTAAAGGAGGGATCATTGAATGAAACCTCTTTATCGGTTAGCATACCTAAGAAATCAAAAGTTGGGAAAGAATATCAGTTGGCTGTGGTAGATGGTGACAAAACGTTTTTCAGCAACAGTTTTAAAGTGAAGAGAAAGATTTCATTAGGGTGGATAATTGTGCCCGCAATTGCCTTGACTGGGTATATCATTTTTGACAAAATACAGGAAAGTAATGCTCCGTTACCTGGCCCTCCTGGTTCAGGGCTACCGGATGGAAATTAACTTGTTTCTTATTCTATGAAAATAAAGCTATTGCTTCTGATATTCATTCTTGTTGCTTCTTCAAGCTATGGACAAAAAAAGAAGACGAGTGCACAGCTTGTGATTCCAATGGTGAATGTGGTGGATAAACCAAGAGTAGACTGGATAAGTTATCCCACTGACACCACTACGGTTGGGCTGAACATACAAATGCTAACATGCCTGATAAAATCTAAATTACCGCTTCAGCGAATAGAAATTATGGTTAATGGTTTGTCTATGGATGTTTACACGAACGCTGATCTTATGCCTGCTGAGGGTGAAAATAATTATTCGCAGCTTATTGAACGCACGGTTACATTAAGAACTGGTAGCAATACCATTGAGGTTATCGCTGAAAATACTAAGGGCATCCGAAATGAAAGCATCAGAAGAGTGGTGGTTGACCCCAACAGGATTGCCATGGTTAGAAACAAAAATGATCAGACCCCACCTATGGTTTATCTGTCCAGTCCGGCCAACATCCGTAATGATCATATCATACTTTATGAAGATGGTATTAAAATTACCGGTACGGTGATGGATGAGTCGGGCATTCAACAATTATCGGTCAATAGAACAATTACTCCCGTTAAACCCAATGGTGAGTTCTCTATATTCCTTCCCCTCAACGTTGGCGAAACGGGAATTACCATTGAAGCAAAAGATGTAAACCAGAACATTGCGCTAAAGAAGTTCACGATTGAACGAAGAAACGCCAATGGCACAGCCTATGATCCTGCTGTTGCCAGAAATTATTTACTGGTGATTGGGATAAACAGTTATACCTCGTGGCCTCAGTTGAATAACGCTGTCTCAGATGCGAAGGCAGTGAGTGAAGTATTAACAAATCAATACAAATTTGATTCTCAGGATGTAACTATTTTGATGAACGAGCAAGCAACCCGCTCTAACATCTATTCAGCGCTAAGAGGCTATATTGAAAAAGTGACATCACGAGATAATCTATTGATTTATTTTTCTGGCCATGGCTATTTCGATAAGCTAATGAGTGAGGGCTATTGGGTGCCCGTAGATGCGGAAGGAAAGGATGTTTCAGGTTTCTTGCCGAATTCTCAGATATTGAAGGTAATTGAAAACATAAATTCTCAACATACTTTGCTGGTTGCCGATGCGTGTTTTTCAGGATCACTGTTTGCGTCAAGTACCAGAGGCTATACCGATCAAGTGGAGAAGTATAAATCAAGATGGGGTTTAGCCTCAGGAAGATTAGAAGTTGTTTCTGATGGCTCTGCTGGAACCAACAGCCCATTTGCTCAAAGTTTTATTGGTTTCTTGCAAACCAATTCAGAGCCTAAGGTGGCGGTATCGGATCTCGTTCAGTATGTTAAAAAGAAAGTTACGGAGGCAAATAATCAAACCCCTGTTGGCAATCCACTAAAAGGAGTAGGCGATGAAGGTGGTGAATTTGTATTTTATAAAAGAATGAATTGAGATCAGTTATAAGTTTAAGAAATTATCTTCGGTTCTCTCCGGCTACCGCCATACAATTCATATTCTAAAAGCCGACAGTCAATCGTGCTGGTATAAAATTCAATTCTGCGACTTGCTTTCAACCCGATCTTTTTGGCGAGGTCAAGATTGCCGGTGAAAATATATCCTAGATAGCCCTGGCATTTCTTTTTCAAAAAGTCGCCAATGCGCGCATAGGTTGCTTCCAATTCAGTTACTTCTCCTAATCGTTCGCCATACTCAGGATTGAAATAAACGACACCGGGTTTTTCAGGCATTTTTGTTTCGGCAAAATCGCATAACTCAAATTCAATCAGGTGTTCTACTCCGGCTAGGCCCGCATTTATTTTGGATATGTTGATCGCATCTTCGCTAATATCAGAAGCGATTACTTTTAGATCAGGAATTTCCACAATTTGATCTTGCAGTTTTTGTGCTTGCTCATTATAGTAAGTTGGATCGTATCCGGTGATGTGCATGAAGGAGTAATTCTTACGATACAACCCAGGTCTGCGGTTTGTCGCGATCATTAAAGCTTCAATGGCTACTGTAGCTGAACCACACATTGGATTCACAAACGGAGACACACGATCCCACTTAGTTGCCATTACGGTGGCCGCAGCCAGTGACTCCATCATGGGTGCCTTGCCGGGAATTTTGCGGTAGCCATGTTTGGCTAGGGTTTGTCCTGAAGTATCCAGAAAAATTTCCGCTTGTTCATCTTTCCAGTATAAATGAAAAACAGCGCGATCCAACTCAGATCCTGAATCCGGTCTGCGCATGGTTTCCCTGCGCATGCGATCGGCAATACCATCTTTCACTTTTACATTGACAAACATGTCGTTGTTTACGGTGAAGTGGGTAGCGTTGCTGGTCACGGAAAAATATCCATCATTAGAAAGTAGATTCTCCCACGGATAGCGAATCAATGCTTCATAAAGATCATCGGGACCATTGCATCTGAAACTTTTGAGTGAATACAACACCTGGCTGGCGCAGCGGAGATTAAGATTTAGTAAAATACAATCCTTGACGGTGCCCTCCAATTCAACTCCTGTAACGAAGGTGCGCGTAGGTTTTAATCCCAGTTCAATAATTTCCTGCTCCAGATAGGGGGCAAGTCTTTTGCTGCAGGTAACAATGATGCGGCTGGTAGAGGTAAACAATTCAGACATAATGCAAATGTAAACTTTTAAATCATCGCGATTCCCTTCCGCATTTCTTTTGGTATTTTAGATTGGCCCCTTTTTTTGTTAAATGAAATCTTGATTGGGGTTCGAGATTACTTTCAATAAATTTTTGCTCAATTAACTAACACCTCATCCACCAGTAAAAGTGCAGGGTTATTTTTATTCTTGTGCCAGGCAGGAAGTTTCATTACGGGCTTCGCTATTATTTTGAGATAAGAGATTTTCTGCTTTGGTATTTTGCACTCAATCAATTCGATAAATGGTTTTCTATAATCTTTAGGATGTTCAGGCTTCATTCGGGTGATCAACTGAAGCTTGTTCATCGAAGGGCCTCCCCAGATTTCAATCATGAACGGAGGAAAAATAGACGTTTCAGTTTCAATGAGCGTGTTCATGGCAATAGATGAAATGATTTTTGGAGTTTTATATTCCAACAACAATTCCATGTCATTTCTGAATCCCGCCCAGTTGTTGGCCCATGCCGGGCTGTTGGCATTGAATGTTCCTAGCTGGTGATCAAAAAATGTTTGAGCGCCATTGGCCGGGTGAACCCGATTAAGCCGCGAGAGCAATATGATGCTGTCGGGTTTACAGAAGCTTCGGTACACCTGTAGGGTTACCGCATCACTGCTTAACCATCCTGCCTTATAGGCGCGTGCCTTAATCGTTGTGCTTTCTTTCAAAATAGTTGTCCCATCGAATAACGAAGCGGTGGTGTCGGGCTCTCTACCATCGGTGGTGAATCGGATATCAACACCTTTCACCGGATGAAACAATTGAAGTTGAATGGAATCATCAAAGACAAAAGATTTGTGTTTCAACCTTGGGTTATTTAGCTTGATGAGATTGCCACCATCATCTTTAAGGCCTGCGAGAAACTGAATGTTTTTGTATTCTGCCTGCAGCTGCATAAATTCATCATCCGTTACTTCGGTTTTCCATAATGAAATAGTAATTAGATTTTCAAAATCTGCTAAGGATTGTTTCAGATCCTGGTAGTGAACTTTCGTTCCTGAAAGGGATAAGCTTCTTAATTGTTTTAAAGATGACAGCGTGGCTAATCCATTACCCGTGATGTTTGTGAAGTTTAGGTTCAATCTTCGCAGATTTTCAAATTTCGATATATTTTTCAAATCATTATCAGTGACTGGCATTTTGCTGAGTTCCAGTGATACAATCTGAATGTTCACATCCATTAATTCATTCAGCGTTTGTGAAGTATACGTTTCTTTGTTGTAGATACTGACTGACAATGCAGGAGAATTTTTGGCCAACGGAGACACCACACGATAATTCGTATTGAGCATTTTAACCGTCTCTTCATCTGCTGAAGAAAAATCAAAAGGCTCATTGAGGGTTTCACTTGTATTCAAAAATGCTGTTGCGAGAAGCCTCAAGGAATCCTTCGATTGCAATGTTACAACCCTTTGATTAAACCGGGCATTTGCTTTAATCCATAAGCGCAGAAGTTCCATTTCATCAGGGGTAAGTTGAGTATTCCCTGATGGCGGCATATGTTTTTTATTTTCTGGTGCAAGGTGAATACGCTTTATCATCAGACTGATTTCAGGCTGGCCTGATACAAACAACTTCCCGGATTTTCCGCCTTTATGAATTAATGAAGAATCGGTCAACGCTAATTTTCCTTTTAGCTTGTCAGGATTATGACAACCCGTACACTTACTATCCAATATTGGTTTGATCACATGATCAAATACAAGTGCTTGTTCAATCGCCACCACTTCAGTAGTTTCATTCGTGATTGGTTCCCATATAAAACCATCACCGTGTGTTAATGTAGCTCCGAAATGGCCTGTGAGAATAAGACAAACTATAATTGCGGCTGCTCCTGACCTAACCAATATCGTTTTAAGCTGAACCGAATTTTGGATTGCATACATTATGGAGCCTAAAAAGAAAACACTTACTCCGAACCATTTATGCCATGATAAAATCTCAAGCCCATAGTCTCCTTCCTTTGACAGAAATATTCCCATGATAACAGTGATGCCAGCAGAGACAACTCCAACGAGTAACACTATGGATGTAAACTTCTGATAGAATTGCTGTGTTTTTAAAACGGTTCGAGCGCTTAAAAATTCCAGAACCATAGAAAGTAAAAGCAATACAATCGGAAAATGGAGCAGGAGCAAATGCATTCTACCTAGTGGATGCAACCATAGCGGAATTTCCAGTTTGCTTTCAAACAACAGAATGAAGGCGATGAAAATATTCAGTGCAAATAGAAAATTGCCGGCATAGGTATGGAGACGCTCTTTCATAAAATCCTAAGCCAGAATATCTTTTACAACCTTTCCGTCCACATCGGTCAGTCGGTAGCGTCTACCCAAATGTTTGAATACTAATCTTTCATGATCAAGTCCCAATTGATGCAAAACTGTTGCGTGAAAATCGTGCACATGCACCTGGTCTTTAATAACATTATATCCAAACTCATCCGTCTCACCATAAACAATGCCTGGCTTCACTCCACCACCGGCCATCCAGATGCTGAAGCAACGCGGATGATGATCGCGCCCATAATTATCTTTAGTCAGTGTTCCCTGACTGTAGTTGGTCCGTCCAAATTCTCCTCCCCAAATCACGAGTGTTTCATCCAGCAAACCACGCTGCTTTAAATCAGTAACTAATGCTGCGGAAGCTTGATCGACATCTTTTGCCTGCTTTGTAATTTCATAAGGCAGGTCGCCATGCTGATCCCAACCCTGATGATAGAGTTGAACAAACCGCACACCGTTTTCTGAAAGTTTTCGCGCCAGCAATGTGTTTGCTGCAAAGGTTCCGGGCACTAAGCAATCAGGGCCATACAGTTTGATGATGTCATCGGGCTCTTTGGATACATCCATCACTTCCGGCACGGAAGTTTGCATCCGGTAAGCCATTTCATATTGCTGAATTTTTGTGGTGATTTCAGGATCGCCAAACTCCTGATAAGAAAGTTGGTTAAGCGATGAAACGTTGTCCAGCATTTTCCTGCGGGCATCACGATCCATGCCTTTAGGGTCTTTAATAAAAAGAACAGGATTTTCACCAGAGCTAAACTGTACACCTTGATGGATGGAATCGAGAAATCCATTCGACCAGAGTTTTGTATAGACACCTTGTCCGTTGCCAATCCCTCGCGAAAGTAAAACCGTAAATGCAGGAAGGTCTTTGTTCTCGCTGCCAAGTCCATAGCTGAGCCATGAACCCATCGATGGACGGTTGCCTTGCTGCGCACCGGTCTGCAAAAATGTTAATGCAGGATCATGATTGATGGCTTCCGTGTACATCGACTTAACAATGCAGATATCATCAACAATTTTTGATGTGTATGGAAACAGATCGCTGATCCATGCACGTGACTCACCGTATTGTTTGAAATCAACAAATGACCCAGCCAACGGAAAAGAAGTTTGATTGGCGGTCATGCCTGTTAGTCGTTGCCCTCCTCTTATTGAAGCAGGAAGTTCCTGCCCTACCATCTCCCTGAGTTTAGGTTTGTAATCGAATAGCTCCAACTGTGATGGTGCGCCATTCTGAAATAAATAAATTACCCGTTTTGCCTTAGGAGCAAAATGAGGAATGCCCGGCACGAAGTCGTCATCCTGATTTTTGTTTCCTCCAAAAAGACCAGGAACCAATAACGAACCCAATGCTAAACTGCCAAGACCTAAACTTGCTTTTGATAAGAAGCGCCTGCGGTTGAAGTTCAGACCATATTCAAATAAATCGTTTCCCATATCATTACTTTGTTATGGCCTCTTCTAAATTATATATCGAGCTAACCACTTGCATCATGGCCGCCAGTTCTATCGCACCCACATTTTTTGGAATGGGATATTCACCAACGTCCAACAAATCTTTTGCGGATGTCGCTGAGATCGTTTTGAATCGTTCATCATAATAGTTTTGTAGGATCATGATCTCCTTTTCGTGCGGCTTCCGGCAGATAATTAATCGGAATGCTTTAGTGATTTTATCCTGAGCACGGTTATCTTCAGTCAATAATTTTGCGGCAAGCACACGCGATGCTTCAAGCACGGCAGGATCGTTCATCATGAGGAGTGCCTGCAAAGGAGTATTTGTCCTTAATCTTTTTACTTCACACTGATCACGGTTGCTCGCATCGAAAATGCCCATGGTGGGAGGAGGAACCGTTCTCTTAACAAAAGTATAAAGGCCTCTGCGATAAAGATCTTTCCCATGATCTTGCCTATACGTAGATAAAATCCCGCGACCGGAAGTCGCACCTTCCCAAAGTCCTTCGGGCTGATAGGGTTTTACACTTGGTCCACCGATGGTTCTATCTAGAAGCCCGCTTGAAATTAACACCAGGTCTCTGATAAACTCCGCTTCAATATGATAGCGTGGCGCGCGCCCCAAATAAATATTTTCTGGATCTGATTTTAGCTTTTCATCACTTACAACAGCGGATTGCCGATAGGTTGATGAAGTTACAAGTTGTTTCGCCAGTCGTTTGATATCCCAACCGTGTGTCATAAAATCTACAGCGAGCCAATCCAGCAAAGCAGGATGTGATGGCAGTTCGCCTTGCATTCCGAAATCACCAGAAGTTTTCACCAGCCCTCTTCCAAAAAATTCCTGCCACATTTGGTTTACAAATACTCTTGCTGTAAGCGGATTTCGTTTATCAAACAACCATTGGGTCAATCCCAGTCTGTTTTTTGGATAATCATCATTGAAAGATAAAATGGAGGAGGGAGTTCCCACATTTACTTCTTCACCAGGAGCATCATAGTTGCCGCGCTTGAGCACATGAGTTTTCCTTAGTGTATCAAGATCGTCCATAATCGAAACGATCAATTGATTCGTGTCTGTTTTATTAATGAATGATAATATGCCCTTCAAGTCGTCTTTGGTGATTTCCATGAATGGTTTCTTCGCATAGGTTTCGGGGCCACCCACCACCGACTCGATACCAAATTCATTTACGTTGTTGAAGAATGCATAGAGGCGATAATAATCTTTCTGTGAGAATGGATCATACTTATGGTCATGACAATGGGCGCATTCAATAGTTACTCCCAGTACAGCCTTACCCAGCAAGTCTGTACGGTCTGTAACATACATAGAGCGGTACTCTTCTGGAATAATACCACCCTCCTCTGTGATCTTATGATTGCGATTGAAACCTGTGGCCAGCAGTTGTTCTTTCGTTGCATCAGGAAGTAAATCACCGGCTAATTGCCAGGTAATAAAATCTTCATATGACATATTCTGATTGAAGGCCTTGATCACCCAATCGCGCCATGGCCATTGAGTCCTGTAACTGTCATCTTGAAAGCCATGAGAATCAGCAAACCTTGCAACATCCATCCAATGCACGGCCATTTTTTCTCCATAAGTAGGTTGTTGCAATAACTGATCAACTATTTTCTCATAGGCATTCGGATCATTATCCGTAAGAAAAGCATCCATCATTTCCAATGAGGGAGGTAGTCCATTCAAGTCGAGACTTACGCGCTTTAATAAGCGTTCCTTATCCGCTTCTTCACTGGGTGTCAATCGATTCTGTTCCAGCTTTTGCAAAATGAAATAATCAATTTCATTTTTTGGCCAAGCTTTATATTTTACTGTTGGGATGCTGCTACTTTCGGGTGGAATGAATGACCAATGTGGTTCATAATGCGCTCCTTGTTCAATCCATTTTTGAATCAGTTTGACTTCGCGTGTAGTTAAAGTCAATTTGGAATTTACAGGGGGCATCTGCAAAGCAGTATCCTTGGATGATACGCGCAGGAATACTTGAGAAAGCATCGGGTCGCCAGGGACGATGGCATGCCAGGAAGGATTTTCATCCAAAGTCTTGTAGGCGCTATCGGCAATATCTAATCTTAACCCCACTTGCCTTTTATTAGCATCAGGGCCATGACACTTAAAACATTTATCGGAAAGGATTGGCCTGATATCAAAATTATAACTGATGGAATCCGGCATATCCGTTTCATAAGCCGGGTTGCCAGATTCATTACAGGATTGTAAAATTCCTACGAACAAAACAAGGGCTGTGATGAACAGATAGTGAATGTATCGGACTTGAAAGAATAATGATGATTCTATTCGTTCAAGATGTGGAGGCAAGTGTGGCGAAGAAGGAGTCAATATCTAAAAAATTTCTCCTCAAGATATTGTTTATCGCGGGTTTACACAATGGCAAATTTAAGTGGGTAATCACTACCTACTCACTTGAAATGTTAGAAACTATAAATATGTTTTAATAATTACCTTTTCAAATCTAGCTACGCTTTAGGTTGTAGTAAGTTTTCACTTCTTGTTAGGAAATGATCTTATTATAAGATGCACCAATCCCTCGAATCAACGAAGAACTAAACCCGCGATGTTCCATTTCATTCAGGCCGACAATTGTGCATCCTTTAGGCGTTGTTACTTTATCAATTTCTTCTTCAGGGTGACGATTGCCTTTTAATAAAAGTTCGGCCGCGCCTTTCACGGTTTGTGCCGCAATGAGGTTAGCCGTCTTCGCATCAAAACCAATTTCAATTCCCCCTTGTGTCGCTGCACGAATAAAGCGCAGTGCATACGCAATTCCGCAAGCACCTAATACAGTCGCGGCATCCATCAGTTTTTCATCGATGGAAATCGTTAATCCAAGTTGATTGAATAAATCCGTTACGTATTGAATCTGTGCATCTGTGGCGTTAGATTGGCAAAGGCAAGTCACCGATTCCTGAATGGCAATGGCAGTGTTGGGCATGGCACGAAATATCGGAACTCCAAGATCAATGATAGCCGTTAACTCATTCAGAAAAACGCCTGTGACAACACTAATCACTATATGTTTTTTCGGGTCGAAAGAATTCTTTAATCCTTCCAATACTTCTTTTACATTATATGGTTTCACGGCAACAATAATCACATCACTGCTTTCAATAGCGGCCTGATTGTTATCCGTGATCGTAACGCCCTGTTCTTTCAAAGCGTGTAATCGTGAAAGTGTTCTTCTTGTCACGGTGATTTGCTGAGGTGTTGCAAAACCACTCTTTAATAATCCTTCGGCAATGGCAGCTCCTAAATTACCTCCGCCTATGATGGCGATTTTCTTTGTGTTCATAATACCTGCTTTATTGTAAAATAATGGTTCAAGTTAGCGGGTTTTATTCAAAGATCAGGCAAAGTTTTTAGAACTGATCTTTCTGATAAATTAAATCGATTGCAATGATCTGTTTGATAAATGGGAACAGACTAATCTTGATTTTTCCACTTAACTATTGAATCTCTCATCACGTGTATTATTTCTATTTTGGTTCTCACTTTTTTAATTACATTACCCTGAAAATTGTAACAATAAATTTTAAATTCAACGCTTTGTGAATAGACGTGATTTTGTTCAACTAACTGGATTAGGCTTAGGTGGCTTATCAATACCATTTCCAATGATGGGGAATCCTGTCTCTATCGAGGCACTGTTGGATATACCGCTTACGGTAACTCAGAAAAAGAAATTAGCAGATACAGCTTTAAACACGGCTCGCTCTGGTGGAGCAACTTATGCGGACGTTCGCATTGGCCGATATTTAAATCAATTTATCAGTACACGAGAAGCACGTGTTCAAAACATTACGAATACTGAATCATTTGGTGTGGGTGTTCGGGTGATTACCAAAGGCACGTGGGGTTTTGCGGCCACCAATGATGTGACTACGGATGGAATCAAAAAAGCCACCGAGCGAGCACTGGCTATCGCGAAAGCGAATAGTAAATTTCAAACCGAGCCTGTTAAGTTGGCGCCCGTGCCTGGCTATGGAGAAATATCTTGGAATACACCGATACAAAAAAATGCATTTGAAGTTTCGGTATCTGAAAAAGTGGAATTGCTATTGAGTGCCAATGCAGCGGCACAAAAGAATGGGGCAAACTTTGCCAGCTCAAATCTCTTTCAGGTAAACGAACAAAAATATTTTGCTTCTACCGATGGTTCATACATCGATCAGGATATCCATCGCATCTGGCCTACGATGACAGTGAATGTGATTGATCGCGCATCAGGTAAATTTAAGTCGCGTGAGGCAATGAGCGCCCCGATGGGTATGGGCTATGAATATTTGATTCCTAAAGCAGAAGATAAATTATCATCTCCAACAGGTATGATTTTGTATCGCAACAGCTACGATATGATTGAAGATGCGGCTACAGCCGCAAGACAAGCGAAAGAAATGATCTCAGCAAAATCGGTTGAGCCGGGCAAGTATGATCTAGTGCTTGAGCCAAATCACCTTGGTCTTACTATCCACGAAAGTGTGGGCCACCCATTGGAGCTCGATCGTATTCTTGGATATGAAGCCAACTATGCCGGAACCAGTTTCGCGAGCATAGAAAAACTGAAATCAGGCACCTTCAATTATGGAAGCAAGCAAGTCAACATTTTTGCCGATAAAACATAACCAGGTTCTTTAGGCGCTGTTGGCTATGATGATGAAGGCGTAAAATGTAAGCGCTGGGATTTAATTAAGGACGGTATCCTCGTCAACTTTCAGGCTACCCGCGATCAGGTTCACATGCTGGGGCAGAATGAATCACATGGTTGCTCGTATTCGCAAAGTTGGAGTGATGTACAATTTCAGCGCATGCCAAATGTATCGTTGGCTCCTGGCAAAGAACCATATTCCATCGATGAGATGGTCAAAGATGTAGAAAAAGGAATTTACATTGCAGGTCGTGGTTCTTATTCCATCGATCAGCAGCGTTATAACTTTCAGTTTGGCGGTCAAGTATTCTTTGAAATAAAAAATGGAAAAATTGTTGGCTTACTTAATGATGTCGCCTATCAATCCAACACGCAGGAGTTTTGGAACAGTTGTGTGAAAGTTTGCGATGAGCGTGATTATCGCATGTTTGGTTCTTTCTTTGATGGCAAGGGACAACCCTCACAAGTGAGCGCTGTATCACACGGAAGTTCTACCGCACGATTTAACGGAGTAAACGTAATCAATACAGGCAGAACAATATAATTTCACCAACTCACCGGACAAGCAAAAAATAATAATTGATAAAAATGAAGAGACGAGATTTTATACACTTAGCAGGCATGGGTGCCGGTGCCATAGCCCTTCCCTTCTCGGCCTTCGCGCACGAGGTAGAGATAGGTCAACTGCTTACTCCGCTATTGGACACAAGCCAAAAGAAACAGCTGGCTGATATTGCGTTGAACACCGCCAAGTCATTAGGCGCATCGTATACCGATGTACGTATAGGTCGTTACCTGAATCAATTCGTAACGACACGTGAGAAAAAAGTGCAAGGTGTTACCAACACAGAATCTTTTGGTGTTGGCATTCGGGTAATCGCCAATGGCACATGGGGTTTTGCCGCGAGCAATAGCGTTACTCCTGAAGGTATTAAGAAAACCACCGAGCGCGCAGTAGCCATCGCTAAAGCAAATTCAAAGTTTCAAAAAGAGCCTGTAAAATTAGCTGCCACACCTTCGTATGGAGAAGTGAGTTGGAAAACACCGATTGTAAAAAATGGGTTTGAAGTTCCGGTAAAAGAAAAAATTGAGTTGTTGCTCAACGCGAATGCAAAAGCCATGGAGAATGGTGCAAGCTTTGTCAACAGTCTTATTTTTCTGGTGAACGAGCAAAAATATTTTGCCTCATCCGAAGGTTCTTATATTGATCAGGATGTTCATCGCACGTGGCCAAATTTTCAAGTGAATGTGGTGGATCGTCAATCAGGCCAATTCAAAACACGCTCTGCTTTCAGTGCACCGGTTGGTATGGGCTATGAATATCTGGATGGCAGAGCCGAAGATAAAATTAAAGCACCTGGTGATATTATTTTATACAATAAGTCATATGATATTGTTGAGGATGCAGCCATGGCGGCACAGCAAGCGAAGCAATTTATTGCAGGCAAATCGGTAGAGCCGGGTAAATATGATTTAGTACTTGAGCCTTCGCATTTATGGCTTACGATTCACGAATCGGTTGGTCATCCAACAGAATTAGATCGCGTGCTGGGATACGAAGCCAACTTTGCAGGAACCAGTTTCCTTACGATGGATAAGTGGCAATCTAAAAACTTTAAATTCGGAAGTGACATCGTAAACTTTGTTGCGGATAAAACGCAACCAGGTTCATTGGGTGCGGTTGCCTATGATGATGAAGGTGTGAAATGTAAATCATGGGATTTAATTAAAGATGGCGTGTTGGTAAATTATCAGGCCATCCGTGATCAGGTAGGTATGCTCGGTCAGAAAGAATCACACGGATGTTGCTATTCACAAAGCTGGAGCGATGTGCAATTTCAACGTATGGCAAACGTATCGCTGCAGGCAGGCAAAAAATCATTGACTCCGGAACAATTAATTTCTAACGTGGAGAAAGGAATTTACATTGTGAAAGACGGATCATTCTCCATCGATCAGCAACGGTATAACTTTCAATTTGGTGGTGTGTTGTTTTTCGAAATTAAGAATGGAAAAATTGCTGGCATGCTAAAAGATGTAGCGTACCAGGCCAACACCCAGGAGTTCTGGAATTCATGTACTGAAATTTGTGATGAACGTGACTATCGCCTGAGCGGAGCATTCAACGATGGCAAAGGTCAACCGAGCCAATCCAATGCGGTGTCTCATGGATCTGCTACGGCACGTTTTAATGGAGTGAACGTAATTAATACTGGACGCACGATCTAATAAATTCAAAACTTGAAACTCTAAATCAGAGATATATTATGGCAATACTTTCAAAAGAAGAAGCGAAAAAAATATTAGATAAGGTGATCGGTTTTTCAAAAGCCGATGGCGTTGAAGCCAACCTCAACGGAAACGATGGAGGCAACATCCGCTATGCGCGTAACAGTGTATCCACGGCCGGTGAAGACAGCAACGTAAGTTTGAGCGTGCAAACTTATTTTGGAAAAAAATCAGGAACGGCCACCATCAACGAGTTTGATGAGGCCTCACTTGAAAAAGTGGTGAGACGTGCTGAAGAGCTGGCGAATCTTGCTCCTGAAAATCCAGAATTTCTTGAACCGCTACCTCAACAAACCTATGGAGCTGAATCTAAAACATTCATTGAGGCTACTGCGAAAATTACTCCTGACTATCGCGCGCAAGCGGCAGCCGACAGTATTATTACTGCTACAAAAAAGGATATTACAGCTGCTGGGTTCCTGGAAGACAGTCGCGGCTTTATTGCCTTGAGCAATAGCAAAGGTTTGTTTGCTTATACCAAATCAACGGGTGTTGACTTTACTGTAACCATGCGCACCAATGATGGAACAGGCTCCGGATGGGTAGCGCGCAACTTCAATGATGTAAGCAAGTTGAACACAGCTGAAGCATCACAGATTGCGATGGAAAAAGCATTACAATCGCGCAAAGCAAAAGCGATTGAACCAGGCAAGTATACGGTGATTCTTGAGCCCAATGCGGCCGCTGATTTATTAGGCTTGATGATCGGTGGTATGAATGCACGCCAGGCGGATGAAGGAAGAAGTTATCTTTCTAAAAAGGGTGGAGGCACAAAGCTCGGGGAAAAAATCGTTGACGAACGTGTAAACATCTATACGGATCCATGGAATGCGGAAGTACCCGTTGGCAATTGAGCCAATGGAGGAATGTCAAGAAAGAAAATGGATTTGATTAAGAGTGGCGCGGTTGCCAATCTAATCTATGATCGGTATTGGGCATCACAGAAAAATGCGGAGCCTACTCCTTTCCCTGGAAACAGAATTATGGAGGGTGGAAATGCCTCTATTGAAGACATGATCAAAGACACGAAGAAAGGAGTGTTGGTAACACGCTTCTGGTATATACGTGCCGTTGATCCTCAAACATTGTTATACACGGGTTTAACACGAGACGGAACTTTTTATATCGAGAACGGAAAGATCAAACATCCGATTAAAAACTTCCGCTTCAATGAAAGCCCGATCATCATGTTGAATAACCTGGAGACACTCGGCAAACAAATGCGTGTTGCGAGTGGTGGCGGTCCAGGTGGTGGCGGAAGTTCCTTGATTCCTGCTATGAAGATCAGAGACTTTACGTTCTCCAGTTTATCTGATGCAGTTTAATAACAACTCACTATGAAATTGAAATCCCCTACCTATCGTTGGGGATTTTTTTGTTTATATGGAATACGTAATAATACGTACCCTTTTATTCGGATGAACATATAATCTAACAATTTTTAGCGTCCTATTCCGGACAAATTGTTGTATCCGATATCAATAAGTACTAAATAGTCTCAACTTTTTAATGAGCAGTACGTCTTAGAAGAATCATCATTTACTAAACTCAATATCCTTTGAAACGCAGAGATTTTATTTATCTATCGGGCCTGGGCGCTGCGGCTACCATGCTACCGATCCCCATGCTGGGAAATGCCATTGATCCCGGTCGGGCACTGGAGACGGTGGATGTGGCGCTTAAGAAACAACTGGCCGATGTAGCATTAAATGCTGCCCGATCCAAAGGCGCTACGTATACCGATGTGCGTATTGGTCGCTATCTCAACCAGTTTGTAGTAACCCGTGAAGACAAAGTGCAAAACATTGTGAATACCGAATCCTATGGATTGGGAGTTCGTGTGATTGCCAATGGAAGCTGGGGCTTTGCGGCTACCGATAAAATGGACAAAGACAGTATCGCCAAAGCTGCTGAACAGGCCGTTGCGATTGCAAAAGAAAATTCACGGTTACTTACTGAGCCGGTTCGACTAGCGCCACAAAAGGGTTATGGCGAAGTAAGTTGGAAAGCACCCATCGAGAAAAATGCATTTGAAGTTCCCATCAAAGAAAAAGTAGACTTACTTCTTGATGTGAATGGTGCGGCTATGAAATCCGGTGCCGATTATATCACTTCATTGCTATTTTTTGTCAACGAGCAAAAGTATTTTGCTTCCACCGATGGTTCATACATCGATCAGGATGTTCATCGCATCTGGCCTGCATTTTTTATTACAAAAATTGATAAGGCATCCGGAAAGTTTGAAACCAGAAACTCGTTGAGTACACCGATGGGAATGGGTTATGAGTATATGAACTTCCGCCCTCAGGATAAAATTAAAGGTGTTACTACCTTGTATAAGGGTCGCTATGATATGTTTGAAGATGCCACGGCCGCTGGTGCACAAGCAGGAGAAAAGTTAAAAGCAAAATCGGTTGAGCCTGGCAAGTATGATTTGATTCTTGATCCTTCACACCTATGGCTCACAATCCATGAATCTACCGGCCACCCCACTGAACTCGATCGTGTGCTTGGCTATGAAGCAAACTTTGCAGGCACAAGTTTTCTCACGCTTGATAAGTGGGAATCGAAAAAATTCAATTACGGCAGTAAGCTTGTGAACATTGTGGCTGATAAAACACAAATGGGTTCACTGGGTGCAGTAGGTTACGATGATGAAGGCGTGCAGTGTGGCCAATGGGATATTATTAAAGATGGCATATTAGTTAACTATCAAGCCACGCGTGATCAAGCCCACATTCTTGGGCTCAACGCATCACAAGGTTGTTGCTATGCGGATAACTGGAGCAGTGTACAATTCCAGCGCATGCCCAACATTTCGTTACAACCTGGCAAAGAAAAGAAGAGCATTGACGACCTTATCAAAGGGGTTGAAAAAGGAATTTATATTATTGGTGATGGTTCGTTCTCCATTGACCAGCAGCGCTACAACTTTCAGTTTGGTGGACAATTATTCTATGAAATCAAAAATGGAAAAATTGTAGGCATGCTTCGCGATGTTGCTTATCAGGCCAACAGCCAGGAGTTCTGGAATTCATGTGTGGGCATTGCTGATGCCAGCGACTATCGATTAGGAGGTGCGTTTGGTGATGGCAAGGGTCAACCACCACAAAGCAATGCCGTGTCGCATGGTTCATCCACGGCACGATTCAATGGCGTAAACGTAATTAATACCGCACGAAATCTCTGATAACATTATGTCGATACTTACAAAAGACGAAGCGCAGGCTTTATTGAAAAAAGTGCTGAGCTATTCCAAAGCCGATGAATGCGAAGTGAACCTCACAGGAAATGATAGTGCTAACATTCGCTATGCGCGCAATTCTGTTTCTACCAGTGCAAAAGTGAGCAGCACACAACTGGTTGTTTCATCTGCTTATGGTAAAAAGCTGGGTGTTGCCACAATCAATGAATTTGATGATGCCTCATTAGAAAAAGTGGTGAGAAGATCAGAAGAGCTGGCGCAGCTTGCCCCTGAAAATCCTGAGTATGTTTCATTCCTCGGGCCACAACAATATGCAGAGTCAGCCACGTATGTCCCCTCAACAGCGGCCATTACGCCTCGATTGAGATCGGATTTAGTTGCGGCAAGTTTGCAAGTAGCACGCGATGCGAAGGCAGTGGCTGCAGGCTTTCTCGAAGACAACACGGGTTATTCTGCCATGGCAAATTCCAAAGGGTTGTTTGCCTATAACACATCAACAAATACTAACTTCTCCATCACGGTAAGAACAGAAGATGGCAGAGGCTCAGGTTATGCTACACGAGGATACAATGATGTTACTAAACTTGACACAAAGAAGGCTACACAAATCGCTACGGAGAAGGCTGTGAAATCCGCGGAAGCTAAAGCGATTGAACCAGGAAAGTATACCGTGATTTTAGAGCCGGCAGCGGTTGCCGTTTTGCTTGAGCGTGTATTTTTTGGATTGGATGCACGCCAAGCGGATGAAGGTCGTAGCTTCTTAAGTAAACCCGGAGGCACGACTCGCCTCGGTGAAAAATTAGTTGATGAGCGTGTGAATATTTATTCCGATCCTCTTCATCCTGATTTACCAACCAGCACGTGGAATGGCGATGGCCGTCCACAAGAAAAAGTATCATGGATTGAAAAGGGTGTGATCAAGAATTTTTCTTACTCTCGATATTGGGCACTGAAAAAAGGAGTGAAGGCAGTACCCGGTCCTGATGGCGCCATCATGGAAGGTGGCACAAAATCATTGGAAGAGTTAATTGCCGGAACTAAGAAAGGCGTGTTAGTTACTCGCTTGTGGTACATCCGCGATGTTGACCCTCAAAGTTTATTGCTCACAGGCTTAACGCGCGATGGTACGTTCTATATTGAAAACGGAAAGATTCAATATCCGATCAAGAATTTCCGTTTCAACGAAAGCCCCATCATCATGTTGAATAACCTTGAAGAGTTGGGCAAAGTAGAGAGAACGGTGAGCGTGGAATCCAACGTAAATTATTTGCTGCCACCCATTAAAGTGAGAGATTTTACCTTCTCGAGTTTATCGGATGCGGTTTAAATGATCGGGTCATATTGAATGAAAGTCCCTGGAATCGGTTTCGGGGACTTTCACTTTTTATACTCACTTGAATTCTTTCCGCTCATAAATATAAAGTGAGATTTATATAGAGAAAGAGCGATTTTTGTGAATATGAAATCTTGTGGAATTAAGCTAATTGTTTTTAGAGTTAAACTGTTCTTGTTAGCATCATTGCAATAGATAAATTGTTTGAATGGAACAGAAGCAATCAGTAGCCAACCGCTTTTTCTTCACTCGCCTTCAGTACGAGTCGGGCGATTGGGATGTGGACCAACGCATGCCCGTTAACGTGCTGAACTCTCTTATTGAATACACTACGCTGAAAATTGATACCAACGAGAATATTGTTTCATTAAGCAGCGATGATCTTTTCCGATGTCCCTTTTGTTACCTCAGTGGTCATAAGCTGGTGGAGTTCACCGCTAAGGAGCGCGAAAATTTTGAAAAGTATGTAAACAACGGAGGTTTTGTTTTTGTGGATGATTGTAATCACGATATCGATGGCTTGTTTGCCAAATCATTTGAATCTCAAATGGAACGGATCTTTGGGAACAACGCATTGAAGAAGATACCAAACAATCATACTTTATATTCTACCTTCTTTAAGTTTGAAGGTCCGCCAACAACTTCACAAGAATTAAATGGCTGGGGCGATGATATTGTTCATGATTATCTGAAAGCCATAGAAGTTAATAATCGCATTGGTGTGTTGTATAGCAACAAAGATTATGGATGCGAATGGGATTATGATTTTCGTAATAAGCGTTTCTATCGAATTGATAACACCCGATTTAGTGTAAATATTATCATGTATGCGTTAACGAGTTAAGAAGAAATCAACAAAATGATTTCTGACTTATATAAATACAAGACAGATGAATGAAGATTTGAGTGCAGTAGAAAAATCAGTACAGGAAATCATTACCGATCTGAATAATCTCCGTAAGGAAATGAAGAAGGTGATTGTAGGCCAGGAAGAGATCATTGAGCAATTGCTCATTACTTTTTTAGCAGGTGGTCACGCGTTGCTCGAAGGCGTTCCCGGTCTTGCCAAGACGTTGATGATCCGTTCGCTCTCCGAAGCTATTGACTTACGCTTTCGCAGAATACAGTTTACTCCTGATCTCATGCCCTCCGATATTATTGGCACAGAAGTGTTGGAAGAAGACCATACCACTGGAAAACGAATTTTCAAATTCAATAAAGGACCAGTGTTTGCGAATATCATCTTGGCAGATGAGATTAATCGTACATCACCAAAAACACAAGCGGCATTATTGGAAGCGATGCAGGAGTTTGAAGTAACCTATGCCGGTGTAACCTACCCGCTTGAGCGTCCCTTTTTTATTCTGGCCACTCAAAACCCCATTGAACAGGCTGGCACGTTTCCATTGCCAGAAGCACAACTCGACCGTTTCTTGCTTTACATCAAAGTAAGTTATCCAACGGCAGAAGAAGAGCAATCTATTTTAGAAAACACCACAGGCAAACGAGGTGAACCCATCCATAAAGTAATTGAAGGAAGTAAAATTCTGGAAGCACAAAAAAGTGTTCGCGAAGTACACATCAATCGTGAGTTGATTGAATGGGTGAGCGCATTGGTGCGCGCTACCCGTGCAGGCAACAGCGATGTAAAATATGTAAATGATTGGGTGCGCTGGGGTGCAGGACCGCGTGCTGGCCAGGCAATGATCCTCACAGCAAAAGCAAGAGCATTGCTCAATGGTCGCTTTGCAGTTACGCAGGAGGATATCCGTCATGTTGCCTATCCGGTATTGCGCCATCGCATCTTGATGAACTTCAAAGCGGAGTCTGAAGGAATTACTTCTGATTCGGTAACGAAACATCTTCTGGAAACCATCACGATCAAAAAAGGAATCTGATCATGGACGCGCGCATCAGAGAATTATTAAAACCCTCTCTTCTTAATTCCATCAATGGATTGGAGTTGATCGCGCGCGTCATCGTGGAAGGATTCATGAGTGGCAGTAATAAAAGTCAATCGGTTGGGGCCGGACAAGAGTTCAGTCAATACAGAAGTTATCAACCTGGCGATGACTTGCGCCAACTGGATTGGAAAATGTTTGCACGCTCAGAGCGATACTATATTAAGGAAGCGGAGATTGAAACCAACATCACCGTCAAGTTCATGCTGGATGCCAGCCGGTCGATGGCTTATGAAGAAGAAGGCATGAGCAAATTTCAATACGCGAAAGTGCTGATGGCTGCGTTAGCTTTTCTTGCCCGCAAGCAAGGTGATACGTTTGGTTTGTTTGTAGTGAACGATCAGCAGATTCAATCAATATTACCGCGATTTGAACAACAACAATTCATTCGGCTTTTAACAGCACTGGTTGCTGCAAAGAGTGAAGGTGTTTGGGAGAAGTCAAAAGGCATTGAACACCTCTTTGATCATCACGGTAAGGAGATGATTATTTTTATCACTGATTTGTATGATGATGGTAATGACATTCAGCAATTTATTTCGCGATTAAAAACAAAGCGCAATGAGGTGATCGTCTTTCACCTGATGGGAAGCCACGAAACGCAATTTGATTTTGACGGATCGTTTACTTTCGAGGATCTTGAGACCGGTGTTAGAACAAAAGCTGACTCACGAGTTCAACAAGCAGACTATAAGGAGCGTGTGCAAACCTGGTTAAGCCATTCGCGATCCTGGATGCTCGAGAAACAAATCAGCTATTACCTGGTGCAATTAAATGAACCTGTCGAAGAAGTGCTGCGAAATTTTTTAACAGTCCGTAAACGCCTCGTTCGATAATGCAGTTTGCGCAACCCATCATGCTCTGGGCTCTCGCGGGATTATCCATTCCAATTGCGATTCATTTGCTGAGTCGCAAGGAGGGGAAAGTGATTTACCTTGGAAGTTTGCGCCACCTTCAAGAGACGAGTACGCAACAGTTCAAAGGAATTAAACTCAATCAAATTTTATTATTGATATTGAGATCTTTGCTCATTATACTTTTTGTATTTCTGATCAGTGGATTGAATAGTAGTAACTCCAGTAGTAAGCGATGGGTGTTGGTAGAGCATGGCGTAAAGGAAAATCCAACAGCTAAAAATTTAATTGATAGTCTTACGTCACAAGGATTTGAACGTCATTCGCTGGAAGAAGGATTTCCAAAGAGAGATGTATCAATACGAAAAACCTCATTGAATAACTGGCACCTGATTCAATCGTTGCAACACCAAGGACTTGAACAGGCCATTGTGCTTTCGCATAGTCGCGTGGAGGATTTTAAAGGAATGAGAAGTGTGATTGGTAAAAATATTCAATGGCTCACATTTCCAAATTCACCTAACAATTTTGTAGTGGAAGCCATTGAGCAATCGCCCGATCGTGTTTTAGTGAGGAATGGTTATTCAGAATCTGACTATACCAGTTTTGGGACGATTACGACAACAGCTCCTTTATCTGATTCTATATCGATTAAAAAAACGCCAACTATTTCCATCGCATTAGTCAGTGATTCAGATTTTGAGAATGATAAGCAGATGATCAAAGCGGCTCTGCTGGCAATCTCAAAAATACTTCCAATAACTATTAATTTGCGTGATACCGATCCTGAGTCAGTTTCGACTCTTTCAACAGATTGGTTGATCTGGCTTTCAGCGAAAACTGTTTCAGTAAATGATTCTATTAAAATTATTTCTTACGCCAGTAATCCTTCTGATCAAATTTTAAATCGCGTAGCTCTACATCATTGGACAATCAACAAGCGGCTAACGATTGAATCCGTTCGTCAGGAAAATTTCACGCTGAAGCTGGCAGCTTTATTTATTGATGAAAAGGAAAAGTGGAAGTCGATTGCATCGGAGGACAGGCGTTCAATGCAAGATAGCATTTTGTATAGTGGAATGGCTTCCTCTTCAGCAAATGGTAAGGCAAGTGCACTACCTCCGTTAAACAAATATCTTTTGTTTTTATTCTTGGCTATTTTATTTATTGAACGGTTTGTATCCTATCAACGAAATCAATGAGCACACAAGAGGCACTAAATAAAATCAGCAACTTAAAGAACCGCTACCTGACTTTGCGATGGCTGGAGCTATTTCTGCTTGCCGGAGCTGCAGTATTTTTTGTTTGGGCTTTTCTTTATATGATGAATGCTTCCTTGTTAACGAAGATATCAACATCCGTTGTGATCATTGCAGTGGTGTTCACTACCGGTATCATACGCTATCGACTATTCCTGCTAAGCAATAAAGAGTTTATTCAATACCTTAATTCAAATTATTCACAACTGGAAGAAAGTGCCGACTTGTTGTTATGCGATGTCGATTTATTAACCGAATTGCAAAGGCTTCAACTTCAAAGAACGCTGCCCCACTTTGATAATATCTATCCTGAAATTAAGCTTCCGAATTTTCTTCCGCAGTCACTGTCGATTTTTGCTTTGTGCGCGGTTGCTTACTTCGGGTTGATTTCTTTTGTTTCGCCTTCAGTTGAAACTAGTGAAGAAGCTCAAATCAATGTTGCACCTGCTATTGATAGTGAAAACAGGCAAAGTGCAACAATTAATTTTCTGTCAATTTCGATAACTCCACCTTCCTACACGCAACTGAAAACATTCACTTCATCAACTCCGGATTTAAAAGTGCCGGAGGGAAGTGAAGTTCGTTGGTCGGTAGATTTCTCTTTGCCGGTTGCAGATCCAAAGATTTTCTTTTCAGGAAAAGATTCTGTGGATTTGCGCTTGGTAGGAGATAAGTACATAACCACATTGAATTTAAACGAGCCCGGTTTTTATCAGATTCAATGGACAAATAATCAGAAAGCACTTAGATCAGATTACTATGAACTTGAAATCATCAAAGATCAAGTTCCTAAAGTGGTGGTCGATAATTTAGACCAGTTCACACGCTTATCATTGGCAGATCAGCGCAAAGTAATTTTGAAATCAACACTCACCGATGATTATGGATTAACAAGAGCCTCGGTCATCGCCACAATAAGCAAAGGCAGTGGTGAATCGGTAAAGTTCCGTGAAGAGAAACTTCATTTTGAAAGACCGTCTGATATTTTTGGAAAAAAAGTGAATGCCGAATTAAACCTCGACTTAAATAAATTAGGCATGGAGCCGGGCGATGAGCTTTACTTTTATGTAGAAGCCTTTGACAACAAAACGCCAATTGCTAATCATAATCGCACCGAAACATTCTTCATTGCCTTGCAAGACACAACACAACAAGTGGCGGTAGTAGATGAAGGCCTTGGTGTAGATCTTATGCCAGAATACTTCCGCAGCCAACGACAGATCATCATCGATACTGAAAAGTTATTAAAGAAACGGAAGAAGAAGACCGTTCAGGAGTTTAAGTCGACAAGCAATGAATTAGGATATGATCAGAAAGTTTTGCGGTTACGCTACGGTCAGTTTTTAGGCGAAGAGTTTGAAGGCGAGCTTGGCAAAGCTGCTGTTGTGGAAGACGATGATGATCATGAAAGCACTATTGAAAGGTTTAGTCACGTCCATGACAAAGAGAATGAACACAACCTGGTGGCGGATAAGAAACCAGTAACAACAGATCATACGCATGAGGGCGAACAGAACGATCCCAATGAAAAGGAAAATCCGTTAGAAGCATTTGCACATAATCATGATGATGGTGAGCAGGCAACGTTTTTTGTTCAATCGGTTCGAGCGAAATTAAAAGCAGCACTTTCGGTGATGTGGGATGCTGAACTATACCTTCGATTGTTTGAACCTGAAAAGTCATTGCCTTATCAGTACACAGCTTTGAAGTTATTAAAAGAAATCAGTAACGACTCGCGGATCTATGTACATCGCACCGGGTTTGATCCACCTCCTTTGAAAGAAGAGAAAAGATTATCAGCAGACTTAACAGAGATCTATACTTCAACAGCCACGAATAAACAGGAAATGAAAGATCGTTTTCCTGAAATCAGAAAAGCATTACAACAGATCGAATTCTTACTTGGGCAATCAAATCCGATGTTGTCATCCGAAAACAGAGAGCAATTTCATAGAGCAGGTCAGGAGTTGGCTATGGTAGCGTTGGAACAACCGGGTCAGTTTCTGGACGGTCTTTCATTATTGAAGAAAGTTATAGATGATGAAATAGGCCAGCGAGAGTTGCCCATTGCGTTAAGTCCTCTTCAATACATTTTCTGGAAGGTATTGCCGCAGCAACCCATCACACCTAGAAAAAATCAGTTGATGATGCATCATCTGGATGCACAATTTTTAAATAGCCTGGAGCAGTTACAACATGATTGACGCAGGCCTGAGCATACATCCTATTTTTCCATTGTGGGCTATCATCACAGTAGCCTTTGTGCTGCTTGTTTTTATGGCGTGGATGGAGTGGCAGCGGAAGATCAAGTATCGCTATGCTCGCATCAGTGCCGTGATTCTAATTGTACTTTCAATTTTAGGAATGCTTTTGCAACCGATTATAGAAAATGAAATAGAATCGAATGGAGTTATCTTGCTTACTCCGCAGTACAAGACTTCTTCGGTTGATAGTTTACTAAAAGCAAATCCAAAGCTCACCTTATTACAGACCTCCGATGCTGCACCTTATCCGGATGCAGCAGTGCTTGATAACTACAATGATTTATCCCAAAGCATCGATCTGCATTTTGTAATGGGCGATGGTTTGCCACAATACGTTTTAAGTGAGATTGAAAAACCTTTTCAATTTTATAAAGGAGAGCTACCGGATGGAATTATTACCTGGTCATCACCTTCGAATTTCAAACCTAATCGTGTTCAGGAAATTCAAGGCACTTTTCGATCTAACGGAATATCAAAAATTAAACTAATCGGTCCGGGTGGAGTTGAAGATTCAGTTTCATTTACTCAACAAGGGAATCATGATTTTACGTTGTCGCTGACGCCAAAGCAATCGGGTTTATTTCTTTATTCTGTTGTTACGGAAGATGAGGGAAAATCAATGACACAGAAATTTCCCGTTGAGGTGAAGGATGAGAAAAAATTAAACATCTTCATGGCTCAGCATTACCCAACAGCTGAAACGCGGTATTTGAAAAACTTTCTTATTGAAAATGGCCATGCGGTTGCTCTTCGATCAAAGATTTCCAGAGATAAATTTCATTATGAGTATGCCAATCGTCAATCGCTTCGAATCGATAGATTATCGCCTGAGATCCTGAATGAGTTCGACTTATTCTTTATCGATCAGGAATCACTCGAGACTTTATCAAACAATGAGAAAGCGGTCTTGGAAGAATCCGTGAAGCAGGGATTGGGATTGTTAACGTTTTATAATTCCAAAGAGAAAATGAAAAGTTCCGCATTTCTATCGCTTTCCATAAGGCAAATTTCGGGTGATACCGTTCGCTTGAAGTTAGGTTCGTCTGCGTTTACATTTTTAACATGGCCGGTAACAGTGATTGATGTTGTTGAACCCATCACGCAAGTAAATGAACGGGTTCTATCGGGATATGTAAACAAAGGTGCAGGACGAATAGCATTTCAGTTATTACAAGAAACATATCGATTAGTGTTGGAAGGAAAAAAAATGGAATATGCTTCATTATGGTCGCCATTAGTAGAGCGGGCAGCGCGAATGCAAAACCCAAAATTCAAAATTGAAATGGATCAACCTTTTCCGATTTATCCCGATGAACCATTGAATGTTAATGTCATTGCTGCCAACAATGCACCACTACTCATGAGTGATGGCGTACTTATTCCCTTGCGTGAGGATGTTGTTATTGATGACTACTGGCATGGGCGATCATGGGCAGATGAAGCGGGCTGGCATCAGTTCATCATTCAACAGGATTCAAGTAAGCAAAATTATTATGTGTCTCATCCGGCTGAATGGCAATCTCTACGAATTGCAAAACAGCACATCGCCAATCAAGCATTAAGTCAGAATGATTCAACCAGTAATGGAGATTTATCAATCGTTAAAGAACGCCATCCTGTTTCGCTGATCATTTTCTTTATTGTCTTTTTGTTAGCGGCAGGGTTTTTATGGCTGGTGCCGAAGTTGTAACCAAATATCCGGGTTAAGAGACAAATCTTTTAGATTACCTTTACGAACATTCACACTATGGAATTACGTCTCGGTACCGGCTATAGGCAAATTTTATTTATGGCGATGCCCATCACACTCGCTATGCTGGTGCCACAGATCAACTTCATCACCAACAACATTTTTTTGGGCATGTTGGGAGAACAGCAGTTAGCCAGCGCTGGCATCACCGGAGTCTATTATCTGATCTTTGCTGTAATCGGCAATGGTCTTAACAATGGCTTACAGGCATTGATCGCACGAAGGGCCGGGCAGAATTTACCAAAAGAAATTGGCCGTGTATTTTATAACGGTGTATGGGTGGCATTGGTGATTGCCGCTTTAGGTATTGTGGCAACATACTTATGTGCACCGTGGGTGATGCACCGTTTTATTCATGATACTGTTATTGCCGATCAGGTTACTGAATTTTTGTTGATACGTATTTGGGGCCTTCCTTTTCTATATTTGTATGTGATGCGCAACGCATTATTGGTAGGCACCAACCAAACTCGGTTTTTGGTTTGGGGAACGTTGGCAGAAGCTCTGGTAAACATCGTGTTGGATTACTCAATGATCTTTGGCCATTTTGGTTTTACGGCCATTGGTTTCAATGGGGCTGCATACGCATCGATCATTGCAGAAGCTTCAGGTTTGTTTGTGATTTATGCGGTGATTCATTTCAAAGGAATTCATAGGTCGTTTGCGTTTTTTGAACAGACTAAAATTGATTTTTCAATCATTAAATTAATTCTCACCATGTCGGCTCCGTTGATCGTGCAGTTTGCCATCAGCATCATGAGTTGGGAATACTTTTATATCCTGGTGGAGCATCATGGCCCGCAGGCATTGGCAATCTCTAACACGATGCGGAATATTTTTGGCTTGTTTGGGATTTTCTGCTGGGCTTTTGCAGCCACTACCAACACGATGGTAAGTAATATCATTGGTCAGGGCAAACAAGACGAAGTTATGCCACTGATCAAACGTATTGTGAAGATGAGTTTGGGGGTTTCTGTTTTCGTTTTTGTGATCCTGAATATTGTGCCTGAATTCTTTTTGTCTTTTTATAGTCAGGGAGATGAATTTATAGCTGAGGCAGTCCCCATTGTGCGCATCGTATCGGTTGCTCTCCTGATGATGTCAGTGGGCACGATCTGGCTTAATGCCGTAACCGGCACCGGCAACTCTCGTGTAAACCTGATGATTGAGTTAGTAACCATCATCGTCTACTGCGTCTATGTATTTCTGGTTTTAGAATATTGGAATCTTTCTATCGGATGGGGCTGGGGTAGCGAGTGGGTGTATTGGATCAGCATGTTCTCCATGGCTTTTGTTTATATGAAGTCGGGTAGGTGGAAAGGTAAAACGATATGATCAGTTAATTTGATGGCAACTCTGTATTTGTAAGTGTTGCATTTGAGAATAGTTTTTCTTAATATCAAGAAAATCTCCCGACCAAACACGTTTTATGGCTTCGATCTTCTCAGGATTAGAATATGATATTTTTGTAAGTTACCGGCATAATGACAATGCCTATGATGGGTGGGTGACAGAATTTGTTGAAAAGTTGCGTAGGGAACTGGTAGCTACCATAAAAGAAAAGCTCACGGTATACTTTGATGAAAACCCCTCGGATGGCCTTCTCGAGTCGCATAATGTGGATAAGAGCCTGGAAGGCAAATTGAAGTGTCTTATCCTTTATCCCAATCATATCTCAAACCTATTGCGATACAAAAGGGTTTGCTTGGAGTCATGAGTTTTTTTCCTTTTGTAGTACTTCTGCAAATGACCGTTTTGGTAGAGACATAAGACTTCCAAATGGAAATGTTGCAAGCCGAATTTTACCGGTGCGCATACATGAAATTGAGAATGAAGATGTTCGGTTGTTGGAGTCTACCCTGGGTGGCGTGCTTCGTTCCATTGATTTTATTTATCAGGCACAAGGTGTAAATCGGCCGCTCAGACCTAAGGATGATGATTTACAAGAGAATGTTAACAGCACTATTTATCGCAATCAAATCAATAAAGTTGCTAATGCGGTTAAAGAAATAATAACGGGTACAAAGAAACTTGAATCCAATCAAGCATCAACCAGAACTCAAGGGTCATCTACGGAAGAGACACTGAAGGTACAGGCTCGACCACATTGGTTTAATACAACCGTTCCAGGAGATATACGGGTGGCCGTGTTGGATACGCAACAACCTACAGTATTCCTTGCCTGGACATCGAACGATCTGAAAGCAAAACGCGAAGAGATGGCTTTGATTCTTACACGGGCCGGCTTTCAGGTGATTCCCAATTATGATTGTCCTTCCTCGGATGAGGATTTTAAGAATAATGTTCAGAAAAATCTGGAACAGGCAACTTGTTCTTTGCATATTCTAAGTGGGGAGTTTGGAAGAAGGTTTGAAGAGGAAGATGATGTTTCATATCCGATGCATCAGTTTGAAATGGCAAAAAAGAAATCATCATCATCAAAATTTAACACGTTTGTCTGGAACATTGAAGATACCCCCAGATCCCCCAAGCCGCAACAACAGGAGTTCATTAATAACATTCGCAATTACATCACGACTAACATGACCTTCACGAATGCCTTCAGTCCTATGCAACTGGTGGAAGACATGCGTTCGTTAATGGTGCAGGAAAAACAGGAGCAATTTGATACCAAGGACACAGATATATTTTTCATCTTCAATAAACAGGATGCAAAGGATGCTTACCCGCTCACTGATTTGATCAGTCAGGAATATTCATTGGAGATCATGAATATCCTTCCAGGCGGAGAACAGCAGTATCGGGAATTATCAGCTCAACAGATTCCTAAAAGTAAACTGGCTGTAATCTACTTCCGCTACGGGGCAGATTGGGCGTTACCCTTTATAAAACAAATGTGGAAGGAAATAGGAGGTGCCGCTTCCCCAACATCCATGATGCTGATTGGTGAAAGTGACCCCCAAACGAACATGGCCAGAATATTTAAGGCGCCTAAAGTAATTTCATCGATTGTATCAAAGGAAGAGATACCGGAGGAGGTGAAGAAGACGTATAAGAAGGTTGTTAAATAAGTGGTAATCAGTAATTGGTAAACAGGTATGGAATATGTAAAGAGTTTTAGGGATTTGGAGGTTTATAAGCTTTCCAGAAAACTCTTGAAGGAGATCTTCGATGCATCAAAGACATTTCCGAAAGAAGAGATGTATTCACTGACAGACCAAGTCAGGAGGTCTTCCAGGTCGATTGGTGCTCAGATAGCAGAGGCTTGGGGCAAAAGAAAATATGAAAAGCATTTTATAAGTAAACTCACCGATGCCGAACAGTTGGAAACACAGCACTGGATAGAAACAGCCTTAGACTGCACATACATTTCGATCGAAACTTCGAATGGGCTTATGAAGCAATGTTTATTAATCGGAAAAATGCTGGGATCAATGATGAGAAAATCGGATTCATTTTGCGGTGAATGTGTGATTCCAGAGAACGGATTACCGATTACTGATTACTGATCACACTCAACAATGTTTAACCCAAGCGACACCTTTCCTTACATCGGACTACGACCTTTTTCAGAAGATGATTCGCTGTATTTTAAAGGGCGTGACGAACAGATTCATCAACTCTCGGCTTTGCTTGAAGCCAACAAATTTCTCATGGTTACCGGGGCATCTGGTGACGGAAAATCATCCCTGGTGTATGCCGGTTTAGTCCCCAATGCACGCGCTGGTTTTTTTAATGCGAAATATGTTAACTGGGTAGTAGCGGATTTCAGGCCAGAGAGAGCTCCCCTTCATAATCTGGGTAAGACTATTTCAAGGAATCTGAGAATTGGCAATGAGGATTTGGTGGAGGTTGAATTGAGAAGAGGTTTTTCATCACTGGTTGAACTGTACACAACCTCAACTCTTTTTACAGACGAACAAAGTGAAACGTGGGGTAAGGCCAATTCGGACGAGCAAGATAAAATGCAGCGGGAGGCCGCTAATCTTTTAATTGTAGCCGATCAATTTGAGGAGTTTTTTACCAACCCTGAAAATTATTATAAGAATTCTCCTTCTGTTGATTCACAATTGGTGATCAACTTGCTCCTGGAAACGGCCAGGATATCCATATCTAAAAATCTACCTATCTACATTGTTTGCACCATGCGCTCTGATTACATCGGGCAATGTGCTGCTTTTCGGGGGTTGCCGGAATTTATCGGCTTCTCACAATTTTTTGTGCCGCGATTGAAACGCAAAGAAATGGTGCAGGTGGTGAAAGAGCCGGCTGTCTTGCACGGTGATAAAATTTCGAATAGACTTGCTGAACGTGTTGTGTATGATTTAGGTGAGGGGATTGACCAATTACCGGTACTTGAGCATGCTATGAATGAGGTGTGGATTCAGGCAAATAACGGTGCGGAAGAACTTGATCTGATTCATTATGCCATGGCTGGGGGCATGCCACCAGATGAACTACCCGTTGAGGATCGACAAAAGTTTGAGGCATGGTTCAATACATTACCCACTAAACTTCAAGAAGCATATCAGCATCCGGGGCTCTCGCACATTATTGATACGCATGCCAATAAATTATATTTATCAGCAGCTGATCATTACAATCAAAGACACGATAAGAAAATTAGCACAGCACTTGCGCAATTGATCATTAAAGTTGCATTTACGTGCCTTACAAAGATGGATGAAGGACGTGCCGTAAGGAACAGGATGACGTTACAAGAGATTACCGATATTCTTGCGCAACCTGAACTTTCGTGTGATCTGGTTGGTGAGGTGTTGAATATTTTTCGCGAACCTGGAAATACTTTTTTGCGACCTTATATCACCGATGACCCTGAATCACACCAGTTAACACCAGATTCTGTTTTAGACATTACGCATGAAAGTCTTATTCGCAATTGGGAGTTGTTATTGACTTGGGCGCAGGAAGAATATGATCATCTTACGATCTACGAAGATTTTAAGAAGCAACTGGATCGGTGGAGAGCCAGCAAAAAGTCAAGTGGATTTCTGCTTTCCATAGGGCCATTAACTTATTTTGAGACCTGGTATGAAAAACTTAACCCCAGCATCTATTGGATAAACCGCTACCTTGATCCTGGAATTTCATTATCAACACGACTGGCCGAAGCTAACGCCATTCTTGAAGACGCCCGGGAGTTTTTGAAGAGAAGCGCAAAAAAACATCTCATCACTCGGATGATTGTTCGACATGGAGCAACAAAAATTGTCTCTATCGCAGCCATCATATTTATTGCCGCTCTTTGCATTTACTACTACCTGGATGGTACAAAGAAAGAGAACAGTAATGTCATTGAGCAAGTTTTTGAAAATAGTGAATCACTGGTAAGAGACCCTCGTGTTATTGCCGGCAATAAGGCCGAGTTTCTGATTTTTTCAGAGTTCTTACGGCCTGGTTCATTTAAACGGATTGTTGCTGTACTTCCGGCCCAGGAAAAAATTGGGATGGCAAGAGATGTATATACCGAATTTGCGTGGTATGCGAATGCATCAAATCCGCCCATTCGAAAAAGGGTACTGATGTATATGGATAGCGTCCTGATTGCAACCCGAAATTCAACAAAGACCACAGCTTCGTTGAATGCGCGACTCAATGGGTTGAATATGTCGATCATTCAAACTTCACATTATTTATATTTTTTTAAAGACAGACAGATAGAAGAGCAACTGAAGGGATCGTTAGTTGATTTGCGTGAGTTAATTATTGATGTGCTGGTGGAAAGTACGGATGGTGAGCTCCCGGACACAAAAGCGATCAATGATGGACTGGAGCACCTGCTTAATAATAATGCCTTGAGCATAGGGGATGTTGAACAAATCCTTAAGAATATTTCTCCTTTTGAAGGTGAGCCGGGAACACGTCATTTCAATAAAATCTTTCCTGTTGATAGCAAAGTAAACTATGCACGGGGCAATCAATTTTCTTACAACGGAGGCTATCAGGAAATTGCCTCTCTCTATGCAGTTTTGGGTAAAACAGAAAATATTGTCTCATGCCTGGATAGTTTGTTAAAATATAATCCCAACTATCCTCGCTACCTGAATGGCCCAATCAGTATTGCTGCTTATTTGTTCCAATACAACCACACTTCGCAATTGCATGAAATGATCACACGCTACTGCAACAAACAAAAAATGAGGACCGATGAATTCTTTGAGCGGTGGCTGAACGGTAGCGGATTATACACCGTGGATTTCTCAAATAAACTTTGGGTAGGCGAAAACCACAACATGGTACTCGAGTTGTTTGATGATGGCATGATGCGAAGACTTTTTGATTTGTATGTTGCGGAGGTAATCAAAAATAGTATTGAGCCTGACGAAGTGCATTTCAATTTGTCGCTCTATTATAAGCAGCGTGGAGCCATCTTTTCCAAAATGGTTCACGATGGTCATTCAAATCTCAGTTCTGCACAATTGGATTCTCTGTTCTCAAAATCAGTGGAGGAATACCGAAAAGTATCTCCTTCTTATTTGGCCCAGGAAATAACCATTTTCAATCAGGGAAGACAGCAGTCCAAAATCGCAAGGAAGAATTTATTTCTGTACCCTGATCATTATCAGAAGGTCTGGAACCGGGCCTTTTTGGTGCCTAAGTATTATTCCATGGCCTTTCTTGATTATTTAATTGAACACAATCTTGTTAAAGAGTTTTACCGCAATGAGAAGGATATAGAATTGATCTACGCCTGGCTTAAGAATTACCTTTATACAAATGGGACAAGTGATACGCAGCAAGAAGAAAAAAACTATACACCGTTAAGGGGCGATGACTTAATACGGATAGACTCCCTATTCACATCACTATCGACCGAGCAGAAGCTCAATGGGATGGAAAATCTTTCCCATTTACTTCTGATCCATCATTACCTCCAACACGGAGAGTATGATAAGTTCGAACCCGTCTACCAAAAGTTAGACATTGACAAATTCGATACTAATCTGATAGAAAGGGAATACAATACGCAATCGTTAGGAAATTTCATTAACAGCTTTTCGTATTTAATAAATGAGGTGACTGAATACCTGGCTAGTCAGGGGAGACAGACAGAGGCAAATCGTATCATCAGTGAGTACACAAGTTCAAATAATCGGATGAAGGCGTACGCAAACGCTGCACGTGGATTTCAAAAATTTTCTTCTTCAGCACCCGAGCAGATATTTTCTTACTTGGATTCGGCTGTAACAGAGGCCGAGCGACTGGAGGACTTTCAATTTGTTTCAACAGATCCCAGGATTATTCTTGCCTATAATATGAGTTCCGCAGGCGGTAAGATTCTCTATGATTTGTCCCAAGAGTATGTAAAGCAATTGTCCATCAACTCACAAAATGATATTGTTCAGCGATGGATTCAGGGAATCGCCAAGAGCGGAGATTATTATCAGGCCTATAGTTCCATCCCGGAAATTATGATATTAAGTGATCGCCTCTATTTATATAACATGATCCTTTTGCAGGAAGCCACCGCTCGCATCACGGATCCTAACTGGAAGGTTTATTTAAAAAATAAGGAAGAAGGATTTTATCTGGAGGACTTTGCTTTTGAATTTAATATCTTTTAACAATGATGGACGAAGAGACTATTTGCCCATACACCGGCCTTCGATCTTTCTCCGAAGAAGAGTCGCTTTATTTCAAAGGACGAGATGAGCATATTATTCGGGTGATAGAGCAACTGGAGCAAAAGAAGTTTCTGATGGTAACGGGTGCATCTGGAGATGGGAAGTCATCTTTAATTTTTGCAGGGTTAATACCACAGGCCCGCGCTGGATTTTTCAAAGCAACGTACTCGAATTGGAGTATTACTTCTTTTCGCCCTGAGCGTTCACCGTTAAGAAATATGTCAAAGGCGTTGGCTGAGGCCCTTCGCCTTGAAGATCATATTGTTGAAAATGAACTGGGTCATGGATTTTCATCTTTGACAGAAATCTATAAATCCTCTTCGCTGTATATTGATCAACAGGGTCAGTCTTCATTGGAACTTTCACCTGAGAAAAACCAGAAGGAGGAACGCGAGGCCGGGAACTTGTTAATTATCGTGGACCAGTTTGAGGAATTTTTTACTAACCCGGAAAATTTTTCGAACGGTGTTCCCAGTCAGGATTCCCGTCTGGTATTGAATGTCCTTCTTGAGACAATAAAAATTTCACTGCGCGAAGACTTGCCCATCTATGTGGTGTTCACCATGCGATCGGATTATATCGGCCAGTGTGCTGCGTTTCGGGGGCTACCTGAGTTCATCGGCTTTTCGCAGTTTTTTGTTCCACGTCTTCAAAGAAAAGAATTACAGCAGGTCATTGAGGAACCCGCCATTCTCAGCGGTATTCAAATCTCAAAGCGATTGATAGATAGATTGATTTATGATTTGGAGGACGCTGAGGATCACCTTCCGATTTTGCAACATGCTTTAAAAGAAATATGGAAAGCGGCTGATCAAGGAAAGGAAAAAATGGATTTGATCCATTACGCGATGGTCGGTGGCATGCCTGGTGAAAAATTGCCAAAAGAAGATTTTGAACGTTTTCAGAAATGGGAACAGGCACTGCCATCTTCCCAACAAGCATTTTTAAATACTCCTGACTTATCAAATGTATTAGACATTCATGCAACCAGATTATATCAGGAAGCTGCTTCAATTTATAATAACGAGCATGAGCAAAAGATATCTGACAAGGACGCAAAATTAATTATAGCCATCACGTTCGCCTGCCTCACCCGCATTGATGAGAATAGAGCAGTGCGAAACCGCATGACCCTGGAAGAGATTACCAGGATTATTAATGTGCCAACGATCACTTACAAAATAGTGGACGATGTTCTTCGGCCTTTCCGGAACCCGGAACATACATTGGTTCGGCCATTCATTGCCGAGGAATCGAAAGTCGATCCTTTGCCTCCCGATACGGTCCTGGATATTACACATGAAGCTCTTATCAGAAACTGGAAACTGTTGAACCGATGGGCCGCTAAGGAATTTGAGTATTACAATACTTTCATCGATTTCAAAAAACAGCTGCAGCGATGGATTGACAATGGCAAGTCGGGTGACTATTTACTTCCGATTGGGCCACTTACTTATTTTGAAGACTGGGTTGAAAAATGTCGTCCAAATGCATATTGGATAAATCGCTACAATCAAGATACTGGGGAAACGCATGAAAAGATTCAGAAATCTCAGCAGATACTGAGCTACACTAAAGAGTTTTTCAGGAAGAGTGCGTTGAAGTTATTCCTCACGAAGGCATTTATGAAGTATGGTTCGCGCAAAATAAGTTTGATCGCTCTTTCATTTATACTTGTTATAAGTTCCGTATTTCTATTTAATTCCTGGTGGACGAAAAGGAATGAGGAGGTAGTGAAATCAATCCTTTCGGAAGGGAGACAACTTTTATTTGCCCGGGAAGCAGACCCAATTGCCAAAAGTGAATTTATTCTCGTTGCAGAGCAACTGGATCCAGGATTCTTTAAAGCACTGGTAAAGGATCTTCCGGATAATCAGCAGGGAATGGGTATAGCTTTGCGTATTCCTGAACTCATCTTTTCAAGAAATAAATACAGCAATCCGCACATTGTTTTAACCTCACTTCAATTGGCTGATAGCCTGATGAGAAGGGAACCCATTCCGAATTTCAGCAGTGTGAAGGCCGTAGATTCCTATCTAAATCATTGGAATGATTTACTCAACGTAGAATTCAATTATTTGTACTTCAAGTCGAATGAAGAGTTGAATGAGCAACACCAGCATCATGCGAAGACATTGGGAAAATTCATTTTTGCATTTTTCAAAACGGCCGACCCTTCAATGAAGTGGGAGAAAAAGGCAATCCATAACGCTGTGGTCAACACGCTGAATTTTCAAGGGCTTTCTCCTGACTCACTTTCCGCCCTCGCCTCTTTTATCTCTCCCCTTGAGGGACTTGATCCCGCCAGGCAGAAATTTGATTTGTTCTTTCCGTTAAAAGAAACCATACCGGTGGGGATCAATCAGGTGATTGAGCATAACGGTGGCTATGAAATACTCGCTTCTCTTTATGCTTCTTTGGGCAGAGTGGATAAGGCAATGATGTGTATGGACACGATTTTGAAATACCATAAGGAATATGATCGAAATTTCAACAACTCACGGAATGTGGCCGCCTATTTTATACTGAATGACCACGAAAGCGACTACGAAAAGTTTATTTCAGCATATGCAAAGAGACTTGATTTGAGTCGTGTTGATTACGCACGCGGGTTAACCAACCGTGCCGGTATTTTTGATATATTAAATTTTATACGAGGAGTAAAACACGGAAACTTTAATGCAAATCTTACTCTTCTTTCTGGAAACTACTTAAAGAAAATATTTGACATCAATAGGAGTATCATCATTGAGGACATTAGTGATCCAAACGAAAGAAATTTGGCACTGGCTTTACTCACAAAGCATCAAGCCGTAGTCCTGGCAAAGAAATCCAGGGAGAGGAAAGAGTCAGTGGATTCGATCAGAATTACACAGCTATTTGATGAGGCATATACTTTTTATAAGAAATTATCTGAGCAATTTTTAGAGGGCAGGATTGAAGTGACTGCGATGCAAGATGTGGAAAGCACTACGTCTATCGCCCTAAGGAGAAGGCAACTTTTTATTTACCCCGACCATCTGAACGTTGTGCTTCCCAATTTCTCATCAGGTGGTTGCCTATTTTATGGAGATGACTTTTTTAGGTATTTAGATAGGAGAAATCTATGGAGTTCTTTGTACCAGACCGCCAGCGACTATGATCAACTTAACAAGTGGGTAGCCTTCTCGTTTTCTTTCAGAGATTTATATGCACCATTTACAGGTCTTAATGGCTCTTACAATAATTATCCTGTCTCCCTCGATCATTCTGTTTTTACGGTGCTTGATTCCTTAATATCCCGTTCAGGTTTTGAGAAGGAAGTGGATAATTCATGGATACAAATACAGCTCCTGCACGATTATCTGGCACAAAATGATACCACCAAAGTAATTACACTATTGGATAGAATTAATTACACCAGACTTGTAACCGGCAGGAAAAATTTTATTGAGACAAGTGGTATGAATAACTTTGCAACACAAGCTGCAACGGAACTGATAAAAGCCGGTTATCCTAACCGCGCAACTTCGTTTGTTCACCGTTTCAAGCGTAGGGAGAACAGGATTGTAACGTATGCTCAATTAGGTATTACCAGTTATAGAAATGGTCAGGAGCAACAAGCCCAGCTTTATCTTGATTCTATAACTATGGAATTTGAAAATACCACCAATATTACCGGGTTTAATTACAATGGGTTTTATGATTTAAGAAATGGAGTGGTTCAGCTTATTGCCTTATTAAAAAAAGATAATGGACGAAGTGAAATTCTTGACCTTACGGGAAGCATGGGATTTAAAAAGATTGAAGGTATTGCCTCATGGACGAGGACTTTTGCTGAGACGAACCAGTATTACAATGCCAAGTCGGTAATACCAGGATTGGCCAATGCTGACGATCGGCTATATCTCTATTCGCAAATACTTTATAAGGAGATCATGCGTAGGCAGGGTGCTGAGTCAGATGCGTGGAAAGACTATGACAGGGATTATAATAAATTTTTGAATTTTATATTTTATGGCTTTGACAACCTCTAGTTTGATCATCAGGATATGACGATTACGAAATTTATTCAATTCTTATTAATCGGCTTGGTTGCGATTGGAGTCTTCGCTTCAATGGCTAGAAATGCTTATGGGTTTACGATCATGGGTGTATCCTGTTTTGGTCTGGCGTTGCTATACATGATTAGACTCCTCTGGACATTGACAGAAAATAATTTCAAGCTCGGGAAAAATGAAACAATAACATTGATGGAATTATTTCTGTTAGCTGCTTTGCTTTTACTCTTTGGCTTCAGAGTCTTTTATATTTATATACCCGGTGGAGAGTATATTTTTATGACAGTTTGTTTTTTACTCATGGTAGTTTATCTATTCATTGCTACAGAAATTTTCACCACCACAAAAAAAGAGAATAAAGTATTGGCGTGGAATATGGCTTCGTTCTATTTATCGATCTTTTTCTTCATTTTGTCGATGTTTGCGCGGGTTGATGCAGCATGGTCTTTCTTTTTTGGAGTGTTGGGAGTGTTAACTTCACTGCCTTTCATTTTCTCAGGAATACGGAAACAGCAGTTTGAATATTCCGGCACAACCATTTCACTTTTTCAAGTGGTAGTAGCATCTAAGAATAAAGCCGGTCTTCTTTTTCTTTTCTTTATCGCTTCCGCACTCTATACGGGACTATCTCAATTCGGAATCATTCCTGAAATTGAAAATGCCGACCGACCTAAAGCCTATCTGGAGCTGATCAATAGCGCTGAAGGTGGAAAAGAGAAGCCAGTGGACAGGAAGTACCAGCATGAGGCCTACAAAGAGGCCATGGACAAGTTCCTGAACCGTCACACTAAAAATTAATGCCCCTTCACTAACTCAGGAGTTGCAGGATATGTTTTGGAGTGCTTACTATGGAAGTTGCACGGATAAGTTTGACGTTAACTGGTTGGTGAATTTCAACGAACCAAAGTACATTTAGTTATAACCACAAATAAAAAGGCCACTCTCTCCAGTGGCCTTTCGCTTTTTTGCTTGGTGAAAATCAATTCTTCTTCAACTGATCAAACTTGCTTTCTGTTGCCTTCTTTGGAAACACATTGTCACCCAGATTCACATCAGCAGTTTCCTGTTTTGGATCAATCACGATGTTGGTCACCTCTTTATCTTTCACAAAAACCTTCTTCACTTCTTTCTCATTCAAGCGCCAGATTTCGGCAGGAAGTTTTTCCAGTTCTTTAGTTCCATCTTTAAATGTCCATTCAATGATTACAGGCATGACTAATCCGCCTGTGTTTTTCAATGTTACTTCATAGAGGTTTTTGTTTTCCAGTTTACCGCGTATCTCATTGTCGTTTATGCGTGCGCGGAAGTCGCCATACATTTGATCGGGCGTGTTTGTTACGGTAAACTCCTGAGGTCCCTGGCTAAAGTCAGTTGCTTTTTCTGAATTCTTTTTAGCGAGATCTCCTTTCTGTGTGGTTACGCTTTTCTTTTCAGGATCAGCCACTTGTTTTTTCACGGTATACCATTTCACATCATCCAACGTGATGTCGGTGTTATCGGTGGTGTAGAACCATCCTCTCCAGAACCAATCGAGATCAACCGCACTGGCATCCTCCATTGTACGGAAGAAGTCAGCAGGCTTAGGATGTTTGAACGCCCACCGCTCAGAAAATTCTTTAAAGGCTTTATCGAATAATTCAGGACCCATCACGGTTTCGCGTAAGATGGTGAGTCCGGCTGCTGTTTTCGTATAGCCATTGCTACTACCATACTGTCCCTGATTATCGGCCGTGGCCATGATGGGTCTCATCATCGCCTTATCTCCTTTCATAAAGTTGACTATATCTTTAGGAGTGTTGGAGTTGTAGCCATAAGTAGGATAGCGTGCATTCATAGTTTCTTTTTCAAGGAAGGAGTTTAATCCTTCATCCATCCAGGTCCATTGGCGTTCATCCGAGTTGATGATCATCGGGAAATAGTTGTGACCCACCTCATGCACTATGATGTAAACACACCTCATGCGCACACGGTCAGATATTGTTCCGTCTTTTGCAGGACGACCATCATTAAATGATACCATCGGATATTCCATTCCACCGCCTACCCAGTTGATAGACCATGCAGTAGGATATGGATAAGGAATAGTGCGTTCTGTATAAATGTCTAATGTATTTTTGATCGCGAGGGTAGATTCTTTCGCCCATAATGTATTTCCTTCTTTTGGATATAAGGATTGTGCGAGTACCGGTTTGTCCGCATTCTTCACGGCCATTGCATCCCAGATAAACTTACGGGATGAAGCAAATGCAAAGTCACGAACATTCTCCGCATGAAACTCCCAGGTGCTTTTCTTTTTGGAGCGCTCCTTTTCTTTTTTCTTCGCTTCTTCTTCGGTTACAATCCATACTTGCTTGTCAAATGTTTTGCGCGCTGTTTCAAAGCGTTCGATCTGCTCTTTTGAAAGTACCTCTTTTGGATTTTGCAGCCAGCCTGTTGAGCCAACCACGTGATCGGAAGGAACCGTGATGCGCACCTTGTAATCACCAAAGGCAAGTGCAAACTCACCGCCACCTAAGTATTGTTTGTTTTGCCAACCTTCTACATCATCAAACACACACATACGAGGAAACCACTGAGCCACAAAATAGAGGTAGTTGCCGTCATCTGGAAAATATTCCATACCAGTGCGGCCACCAATTTTCATCATGTCATTGATGTTGTAGGACCAGTCAACCTTAAAGGTATATTTCTCTCCGCTCTTCAGGGGTTGAGGTAAATCCACACGCATCATGGTGAAGTTGATGGTATAAGGAAGTGCTTTATCAGCAGCATCTCTCACGGATTTGATCAGATAACCTCCTTTGAAATCATAGGCACCCGCAGTGGTTGCCAAAAATTTAGCTGGAATGGAGTCGCGTATAGCGCCACCGGATGTTTTGCGGGTCATACTTTGACCATCAAACAAATTCTGATCTAACTGCAACCAGAGGTAGGTTAATGTTTCTGGCGAATTGTTGTGATAGGTTACGGTCTCTGAGCCGGTGAGTGATTGATTATCATCATTCAACTCCACGTTAATCACATAGTCAGCTTTTTGTTGCCAGTATGCCGGGCCTGGTGCGCCTGAACTACTGCGGTAGCTATTGGGTGTAGGCAATAGTTGATCAAGTTGTTCAAACTTGCCTTGCCAGTCTTTCTGTTGTGCAAAGGCAGAGATCGAGCCGATTGTTAGTACTATGAAGAGTATTTTTTTCATACGGATTTATGGTGCTGTTATTTCTTTTTTAATTCATCAAACTTGCTGGGCTGGGTTGCCTTTGGAAAAGTATTGTTATCAGTACTCACATCGGCAATTTCATTTTTAGGATCGATTCTGATATTGATTACCTCCTTTTCTTTCATAAAGACTTTGGTCACTTTGGTTTCATTCGTGCGCCAGATTTCAGCAGGAATTCTTTCGATCTCTTTCGTTCCGTCCTTAAAGGTCCACTCGATAATTATTGGCATCATCAACCCACCCTTGTTGCTGAGTGTAACTTCATAGAGGTTTTTGTTTTCCAGTTTGCTGATCATCGCTTTATCATCAATGCGTGCGCGGAAGTCACCATAGAAGCGATCATCTGTTGGCAACACGGTGATGTATTGAGGACCGTTACTGAAATCATTACCCATTTTACCAGATGCACCTAAGGTTCCGGCAGTTACATTTTTACCTTTAATCTCGATGTCTTTGGTTTCCTTTTTCACTTTAAACCACTTCACATTGTCGATGCTTTGATCTGCATAATCAGTCGTGTAGAACCAGCCTTTCCAGAACCAGTCGAGGTCAACCGCACTGGCATCTTCCATGGTGCGGAAGAAATCAGCAGGCGCTGGATGTTTGAATGCCCAGCGCTGGGCATATTCTTTAAATGCTTTGTCGAAAAGTTCCGGTCCCATGATGGTCTCGCGCAAAATGCTGAGCGCTGTGGCCACCTTGGCATATTGTTCATTACCAAAATTAGTTCTTACCACGCTTTCAGAATTTACCATCACGGGGCGTTGAAGTTCAGGACTACTTTTCATATAGGACAAAATCATGGTGGAAGGTCCCTCCATACCAAATGTATTTGACCCATTTAACTCAGAGGCAGTAGTTGGATAGTTTTCAATCTGAGTACGATATTGTACAAACGTGTTTAATCCTTCATCCAGCCAGGTCCACTGTCGTTCATCGTTGTTAATAATCATCGGAAAGAAATTGTGTCCTACTTCATGGATGACAACATTGATCATTCCTGCTCTTGTACGATCGGAATATTTGCCATACTTATCCGGTCTGCCGAAGTTGAAGCAAATCATGGGGTACTCCATACCCAGTGCCGAGGCATGAACGGAAGTTGCTTGTGGATATGGATAATTGAGTGAATACTTGGAATACGTAGTTAACGTGTTCTTAACTGCTAATGTTGATTCCTTTTCCCATAGGGGATTGCCTTCTTTCGGATAATAGGACATTGCCAGCGGTGTTTTGTCGCCCACGTTAACAGCCATCGCATCCCAAATGAATTTACGGGATGTGGCGAACGCAAAGTCACGAACATTTTCAGCAGAAAACCTCCAGGTCTTTTTAGTGTTCGCTTTTGTCTTCTCTTTTACAATAGCTTCTTCCTGAGTTACAATAATAACAGGTTTGTCAAACGATGTTTTGGCCTTTTCAAAACGTTGCTGTTGTTCAGGAGTAAGTACTTCTTTTACGTTTTGAACCATGCCTGTGGCGGCAACAATATGATCAGAGGGCACTGTTAAGTTTACGGAGAAGTTTCCAAAGGAAAGCGTAAACTCACCTTGTCCTAAAAATTGTTTGTTCTGCCAGCCTACCACATCATCATATACACACATGCGTGGATACCATTGCCCAATGATGTATAAATAGTTGTCATCATCCGGAAAGTATTCCATGCCGCTTCGTCCATCATTGGGGGTCATGCCATGAATGCGGTTATTAATATTGAACGACCATTCAATAGAGAAAGAAATTTGTTTGCCTGGTGCGAGAGGCTGAGGAAGATCAATGCGCATCATCGTATTGTTAATGAGATAAGGCAGATTTTTTCCATCACTTTCTTTTACCGATTTGATTTTAAATCCTCCGTCAAAATCATGCATGCGCAATGAGCCACCTATATTGGCGGTATTCACTGAATCGCGAATGGAATATTGACTGGTTTTGCTGGTCATGCTGTTGGCTTCATTGATATTCTGATCAAGCTGGAGCCAGAGATATTTAAGAATATCCGGAGAGTTATTATAATACGTAATGGTCTCGCTTCCCGTGATACTTTGATTGGTATCATTGAGTTCGGCATTGATCACATAATCTGCACGCTGCTGCCAGTACTTATAGCCTGGGGCGCCAGAACCACTGCGATATTCGTTGGGCGTTGGAAGCAGCTGATCCAATTGTTCAAACTTGCCTTGCCATTCCTTTTGCTGGGCAACTGAGTAAATGCTTCCCAACAGGAGAAGCAAGACAAAGAGTTTTTTCATATGGATTTATTTAAACTCGCCCCTGTCTTCACCGATCGGAAGAGGCAGGGGTTGAGGTTATTTCTTTTTCAATTCGTCAAACTTATTAGGCTGGGTTGCTTTCGGGAAAGAATTGTCACTGGTACTGATGTCAGCCGTTTCATTTTTTGGATCGATCACAATGTTAACCACCTCTTTGTCTTTCATAAATACTTTAGTCACTTTACTTTCATTAGTACGCCAGATTTCAGCGGGCAGTTTTTCAATTTCCTTAGTCCCATCTTTATACGTCCATTCGATAATCACGGGCATCACGAGCCCACCTTTGTTGGCAAACGTAATCTCATAGAAATTCTTGTTCTCCATTTTGCTGATCATCGCCTTGTCATCAATGCGGGCGCGGAAGTCGCCATAGAATCGGTCATCGGTTGGAAGCACGGTGAACATCTCAGGACCATTGTTGAAGTCGGTATTATTTTTAGCAGATGTGTTGCCCGCAGAAGCACCGAGTGTTCCCTGCTTCACATTCTTGCCTTTGCTTTCCACATCTTTGGTTTCTTTCTTGACCTTAAACCATTTCACATTCTCAATCGACTGATCGTTGTTGTCAGTTGTGTAGAACCAACCCTTCCAGAACCAATCCAGATCCACAGCACTCGCATCTTCCATCGTGCGGAAAAAATCTGCCGGCTTGGGATGTTTGAATGCCCAGCGCTGTGCATATTCTTTAAATGCTTTATCAAATAGTTCGGGTCCCATTACGGTTTCACGAAGTATGTTTAATGCCGTAGCACATTTTGCGTACTGTTCATTGCCAAAATTATTTCTTATCACACTTTCTGAATTCACCATTAGAGGACGTTGAAGTTCAGGGTTGCTTTTCATGTAAGGAACGATGTTGGCAGCAGGACCTCTGCCTATTGGCATATCCGGGTAATGTTCCTTTTGAGTGAGCGACTGAACAAACGTGTTTAGTCCTTCATCCATCCAGGTCCATTGGCGCTCATCATTGTTAATGATCATCGGGTAAAAGTTATGCCCTACTTCGTGAATCACAACGCCCACCAATGCCCACTTGGTGCGATCCGAGTAGGTGCCATCTTTATTTGGGCGAGCACCATTGAAGCAAATCATGGGATACTCCATGCCCAAGGAAGCAGAGTGCACCGAGGTTGCTTGCGGATAGGGATAGTCGATGGAATATTTTGAATACGTAATCAAGCAATTCTTAATGGCCTTTGTTGATTCCTGTTCCCACAGCGGATTTCCTTCTTTCGGATAATAAGACATCGCCAATGGCGTAAGGGTACCAACCTTTACAGCCTGTGCATCCCAAATAAACTTACGCGAAGAAGCGAAGGCAAAGTCGCGCACATTTTCCGCATAAAACTTCCAGATCTTTTTATCGGCTGATTTGGTTTTTTCTTTTGCTGTTGCCTCTGGCTGATTAACAATCAATACAGGTTTATCAAAGGATGTTTTTGCTTTTTCAAAGCGTGCGATTTGTTCTGGTGTTAATACTTCTGTTGGATTTTGCACCATGCCGGTAGCGGCAACAATATGATCGGCAGGTACGGTAAGATTTACGGCATAATTACCGAATGAAAGTGTAAACTCACCTTGTCCTAAAAATTGTTTGTTCTGCCAGCCTACTACATCGTCATAGACACACATGCGAGGGAACCACTGCGCAATGATGTATAAGTAGTTTCCATCTTCAGGAAAATATTCCATACCGCTCCGGCCATCATTGAATGTCATATTGTGCATACGGTTGTTGATGTTGAACGACCACTCCACCGAGAATGACATTTGCTTCCCGGCCGCAAGAGGTTGCAGAAGATCAACTCTCATCATCGTGTTGTTGATGGTGTAAGCGAGATCCTTCCCGCTGGCATCTTTCACGGATTTGATTTTAAATCCACCATCAAAATCATGTAGCATAAGATCAGCGGCAATGGTGCGGGTACTCACTGAATCGCGAATAGAATTGTCATCGCTCATTGCAGTCATGCTGTTTTTTTTATTGATGTTCTGATCGAGTTGCAGCCACAGATATTTCAATACGTCTGGTGAGTTGTTGAAATACGTGATGGTTTCGCTTCCGCTGATGCTTTGGTTGTTGTCATTCAGTTCGGCATTGATCACATAATCGGCACGTTGTTGCCAGTAGCGCGGGCCAGGCGCACCAGATCCGCTGCGATATTCGTTAGGAGTAGGCAGCAATTGGTCGAGTTGCTCAAACTTGCCTTGCCATTTGGTTGCTTCCTGGGCCATTACTCCAACCGATGCGATCATCAAAAAAAGAAATACAATTTGCTTCATACGTAACATATATTCGATGGATTTTTATTTTACAAACATTTACCAAAACACACGGTCTTTTAAAAGAACCAGGGCTATTCCCGCTATAGCGGATGAAAGCACCTGCTTCAAATCTCTTCGTGAAACTTTCAGTAAGTCCACGGTAATAAACCCCACAACAAGGAAAAGAGTTACGACTATTATTTGACCTAGCTCTAAACCCAGATTAAAGGCCAATAGCGGTGATATAATATTACTTTCTTTACCTAATAATGATCGCAGGAAATTAGAGAACCCTAGCCCGTGAATGAGTCCGAAAAACAGAGCAAACACATAGTTTATCTGTACGCGCCCATGATCAATGCTTGATTCCTTTCTAAACAGGTTAGAAAAAGAAGTAATAAAAATGGTAAGAGGTATTAAGAATTCAATAAACTCAGCATTAACGGAAACGATATTGAGCGTGGCCAAAGCCAATGTGATGGAGTGCCCGATGGTAAACGCGGTCACTAGAGTTAATATTTTTTTCCAGTCACGCAGCAGGTAGATAGCACACAAAGCAACTACAAATAAGATATGATCATAGCCGTTGGCGTAATCCAGGATATGATCTTTACCTAAACCAAAATACAGCGAAAACTCACTCATTACCGAGGTTGATTTTTAACGAATGGCAAGTATACTTTTAAATTTTGAATTAGGTCAATTAGAAGTAATTTTAGCGGCACGGTTTTCGTGATTATTTTTTTGATATGATCTCAATTCTTTATTCTCTATTCTTTTTCCTGCATCCTATCCACATTTCGGTCACAGAAATTAATTTCAGCGAAAAAGACAAAGCGCTTCAGATTACCTCACGCATTTTTATTGACGACCTGGAGTTAGCGATTCGCGCCCAGCGCAACGAACCCGAACTGGACTTAATAGAACCTAAAAACGGGCTGACCACCGAAAAGATGGTGAATGAGTATGTGACCAAACACATATCCGTAAAGCTTGATGGCAAACTACAGAAACTAAACTTCCTTGGCATGGAGCTCGAAGAACCTGCTCTTATCTGCTACATCGAAATAGAAAATGTTAAAAAATTCAAGACTATAGAAGTGCGCAATGATATCATTATGGAAATACATGACGATCAATCAAGCATTGTGCACGTAACGTACAAAGGCCCTATTAAAAGTATGAGGCTCATGCGTGACAATCCAGTGGGCTCAATAGCATTTAGTGATAAGTAATTTTTTGAACCACGAAGGCGCCAAGCCTCGAAGTATACAAAGATCTTTGGGTTTCTTCGTGATCGCAATTTGGTGATTCTGTAATTGAGCGTTTATAGGTTATTCGAAGCGAGGGTCAGCAATTGTTTTCTAAAGAACAAAAGCATCACGAACAACACAAGCAATGTGTGAACTGTGATGAACAAAGGGGTACCCATGATCCAAACTTCTGACAAAAATCCCTTCTCCAGCAAGCCGTTTAAAACCACAAACCCATAAGGTGCCAAACACAACAAGGGGCAGCACCATGAAACCGATATTGTAAAGCCATCCATATTTGTTTTTCACTGCCCGAAACGATGCAATGATGGGAGGTAGCGCCATAATCAGTACCACAAGAGTTCCCATCCAACCAAAGTAAGGTTCCAGTGCTGTGCCTTTGGTGAGATAGCGCATTACCAATCGCTCATCTCCACCACTCATGAGCACGGTCATAATGCGGGCTTGTGGCACATTGGCCCAAATCAATGCAAAGCCGAATGACTGTTTTTTTGTGTCGGTATTTTTCAATAGAAACATTCCTATCCACGCAAGTGTCATACTGAACACCGGCCCGGCAAAGGTAGGCCAATACCAATTGGGGTTATTGTCCTTGCAGGATTGGCAAAGGCTCCATGCATTAAAATCGCGACTCTCGGGCCAACAGCCGCAAATAATCTTGCCCACAATAAAATGAGCTATTTCGTGCGACTCGCCCATCAGCATGGCGAAAAGAAAAAATGCAAACAGATTTTTAAAGGTTAAATGAAGCTTCATAGTTTTTCTTTACCACTGCCTACTGCTTTCTGCCTACTGCCAACTTTTGATTTTCAACTTAGACTCCACGTGCCCTTCGCTGGTTACAGCATTCTATTATCTTTGTGACTCAAAAATTAAAATCATGCGTAATAAAATTGTAGCCGGCAACTGGAAAATGAATAAGACACTGGCAGAAGCCCAGTCACTCACAGCAGAAATCATCGGTATTGTAGCCGATGAGGTAAAAGGAAATGTGAAGGTGGTGTTATGCACACCTTTCCCTTATTTGCACCCGGTAAAAAATCAGCTTAGCAACAACAGCCACATTGCCGTAGGCGCACAAAACTGCAGCGAACATGAATCAGGCGCCTACACAGGCGAAACTTCTGCTGCCATGTTGGCTTCTATGAGTATTCCGTATGTGATCATCGGTCATAGCGAACGCAGACAATATTTTGGAGAAGATGGTGCTTTGCTGGCAACAAAAGTTGATAAAGCATTAGCTCATGGATTAACTCCTATTTTCTGCTGTGGCGAACCGCTTGAAATTCGCGAAGCAGGAACACATGAAGCGTTGGTGAAGAAACAAGTAGAAGAAAGCTTATTCCACTTAAGTGCCGAGGCATTGCAAAAAGTGGTGGTTGCTTATGAACCAGTATGGGCTATTGGCACAGGTAAAACAGCTTCATCACAACAAGCACAGGATATGCATGCTGTAATACGCAAACACCTTGCTACTAAATACGGAGCGGTTGCTGAAAACATTTCAATCCTTTACGGAGGCAGTGTGAAAGCCGACAACGCTAAAGAACTTTTCGCTTGCGCGGATGTCGATGGTGGTTTAGTAGGAGGCGCTTCGTTGAAGAGCAGGGAGTTTGTGGAGATTGTAAAAGCGATTTAATTTTATTTTTGATAGGAAGGCCGATGATGAATCATTGGCTTTCTTATTTTATTTGAAAACTTGAATTAAAGGACTTTGAAATTTTCTTAGTGTCATTGATCTTAATATCAAGGGCAAACTTACAACGGTAAGATCCTGTACCAAGCGGTGGGGTCTCAGCATATTTATCCCAAGCAACAGGCAGATAATAGCCATCACCGATATTTAGAATAATCGGAATATCGTTACATTCTACAGGAGGTGAAAGAGGCTTACCTACATAGTCATAGGTTTTATTTTGGGTATCGATTAATTTAAAAACCGAATACACATTATTATTCTGAAAGATTTCACAATAGTTATACCACACGATATCTTGAGTTGATGCATTCTTTATTTTAAAGGCAAAAAAGATTTTATCCCCTAAAGAAAAAACGGAGGTCTGCTCATACATAGAATTGAGAGTCACCAACTCAATTTCAATCGGTAATGTATCAGAATCTTCATTACAAGAAACAAGAAATGGACTCAATATAAGTTGTAGAAGCAAAAAGGAAAGAAGAACTCTCTTCATAACTATAAATCTACTAATTTTAACTTTCATTAATTAGCTAGCTGATTGTCAATTGTCCGTTTTCCACTGTCCATTATAAACCAATTATGTATTCCACCCGCCTTCAAGTAATCTGTGATCCTGAGTTTTCTGAAATCCTGATGGCCGAAGTGGCCGAAGCAGGATTCGATACCTTCATCGAAATTGAGAAAGGATTTGAAGCTTATGTAGAAGGCAATGAATTTGATCAAAGCCAGCTTGATCATATTCAGGAAAAGTATAATCAAGTGAATCCATTACTGTTCTTTCAGGACCGTATTGAAAAAAAGAACTGGAATGAAGAATGGGAAAAAAATGTAGAGCCCATTATTGTAGATGACAAATGTTTGATCCGTGCAGCTTTTCATAAGATCGAAAAAAAATATCCCTACGAAATCATCATCACACCCAAGATGTCGTTTGGCACGGGCCATCATCAAACCACGCACCTGATGATCAGTCGCCAGATGAAAATGGATCATCAAAACAAGCGGGTGATGGATGCGGGTTGTGGCACCGCCATTTTAGCCATCATGGCATATAAACTCGGAGCCAAAGAAGTAGAAGCGTTTGACATAGATGAATGGAGTGTGGAGAATGGAGAAGAAAATGTGGAGAATAACGAATGCCAAGACATTCACATTCAGCTTGGTAAAATCAACGAAGTAAAACTGGAAGGAACGTTTGATATCATTCTCGCCAACATCAACAAAAACATTTTGCTGGCCGAGATGCAAACTTATGCTTCCTATCTGCAGGCAGGCGGACAGCTTTTACTCAGTGGATTTTACATCCATGATATTGAAGATCTGAAAACAGAAGCCACAAAATATAATCTGAAAGAAATTGCTCATGATGAACGTGAAACCTGGGCCTGTTTACTAATTCAGAAAAATTAGACCTCAGGCTTCAAGCTTGTAGCCAAAATCGAAGCGATTACGATTATACATTTTCCCATATTCATTTCGTTTTCTGAGTGATCTTCTGGAATTAGCACATTCGCCATTTATTTACGAATTTGAGGGTTTTTGACCTAGTGAAGCAGGTTTTAACATATATATCAGCATTTCTATTGACGGCTGGCGCAGTTCAGGCGCAAGTCAAGGAAGACTATAAACATAGTTTCCAGGATAGTGTGCGCCTGGTGTTGGAAAACACAAAGGGCACAGAAGCGATGGCAATAGCCACTGCATTTAATAATGCCTGGACAAATATGGGTCCTGATCAGCAGTCTAAAATCAGGCAGCAGGCAGCGTTGATGAAGAAGAAAGGGTATAAAGTGCGCCCATACCTGGTTAACTATTATGGTGCTATTGCATCCGCCATCACCATCGAAAAAACAGATCAAAGTACACTATTCAGCTACCTGACTGTTGCTGGAAAAGTGATTGAAAAAGAACCGTTGTATCAGGCTAATCTATTCTTTCAAAGCAGTCGTGATTTTTTTGAAAACCATGCGCTTCATTTCGACAAAGGATTCAAGTTGCACGCCCAAGATGATGAATATGCTTTTGAGTATTTCGAACAAGAAGTAGCATCCGACACCGTGCAAACGGTTTATTCAGAGCCAGACACCAGTGCCTATAATCTTCCTCAATGGCAACAACCTATTGTGCAGCCTGAAGTATTTGGTCCCGTAATTAAGTTCAGAAAACTCTCTCTCAATTTTATTACACCGCATGATTCTGCTTCACTGAAAAACACGTCAGGCGTTTTTTCATTGCGGACTAAATTGTTTGTGGGGGAAAGAGGTCGCTTCGACTGGACACCCGCAGGGATGCCTTCTGATGACGTGTATTATGATTTGGACAAGTACAACTTCAAGACTTCGCAACCCTATTTCAGGGCAGAGCAAGGTAAGTTAACGTATGCGGGCCGATTGGCACAACCCGTGGCCGGTATTATGGAATTTAAAAGCATCAGTCACAAGACAAAATCTTCGTCCACGTATCCGCGCTTTAAGTCCTATGAATCCAATATCAGTATTAAAGGATTGGGATCTGATAAAATAAAATATAGCGGTGGCTTTGGTATGCAAGGCAAGGCCATCAACAGTAATTCAGTAGCAGGGTTGCCTGCCACCATTGAAGTGTTTGGAGACTCTGATAAAAAATTTAAGGCCATTGCTTCTTCATTCGGATTCAAAGACTCCTTGATTGTTTCTGCTAAAGCAAAGATCACCATCTATCAGGAAAATGATTCCATTGTGCATCCTGCTATGGAACTCGAATATGAATTGAATAAGCAGAAGCTCGTGCTTACAAAAGAGAGCAGCCAATTGAGAAAGGCTCCATTCTCATCTTCTTTTTTCGATATTGATTTCACAGCCGATCGCCTTTACTGGAATCTGAAAACCGATACGATCACGATGTACATCATGGGTAGTAGCAAAGTAGCGCCTTTGATCATTGAGTCTCAGGATTTTTATGATCCGGAAGGATATAGAGAACTGAAAGGTCAGGGATTTCCTTTCCACCCGCTGGCCCTGGTGGTCAATTATTCTAATGATATTGGAAGTAGTGATTTCACGGTATACGATCTTGTTGTGGAGGGGAAAAGAAGTCTTAACCAAATGAAAATGGTAGCTGACTTTTTATCTCAAAAGGGAATGATTGATTATGATGCCACCACTGGTAAAATTCACGTGAAGGATAAGGCCATACACATGTTGCAAGCCGTGAAGGGTGATGCTGATTATGACAACCTGAAGATTCATAGCTATACAGACACGATTGCTAATGCGATTATTTCATTCTCACAAAAGAACATGCAAGTGTATGGCGTGGAAGAATTTAATGTTAGTGATTCATTGAATGTGATCATCAAGCCGGATAGCAGCCGCATCACTTTTTTAGAAAACAGAGACATCAAATTTAATGGTACGATCACCGCGGGTAATTTCGAAATCTCGGGAAAAGATTTCAGATTAAAGTATGACAGCTTTTTCATCAACATGAACCACATCGACTCAATTCGATTTTATGTAACAGAAAAAAATGGAGTACGCAGACGAGTGAATAACTCGATGGTGGGAGCGGACTCAACAGCAGCCGCAGCAGGCGGCCTTCAGGCATCTTCAAATAAAACTGCCGGCACACTATATATCAACCGGCCAGATAACAAATCAGGAAAAGAAAATATACCGAATTATCCCAGGCTGGATGCCACTGCCGGAGGTGTTGTTTATTTTGATCGCAGAGAAGTATTAAATGGCGCCTACGATCGGTCTGTATTTTTTGTTGTGCCACCATTTAAACTGGATAGCCTCAACGATGCGGATCCGGGTTCAATTAATTTTCAAGGCACATTCGTATCGAGTGGAATGTTCCCGGCTTTCAAAGAAAAACTGCACACCATGCCAGATAAGTCGTTGGGCTTTACTCACGTAGTGCCCACGTCAGGATATCGATTATATCAGGGTGATGGTAAACTTTTTGGAGAGATGAAACTTGATAACACGGGTATTCGCTCTAACGGTAGAATTGATTTTCTCTCCACGCAGGTAGCTTCAAAGGATTTTATTTTTTATCCCGATTCTGTTGTCGGCAGAGGCAACGTAGGCGAGATCAAAGAGCAACAAATTGGTGCAGTTTATTTTCCTCAGGTTAGATTAGGAGACTTTCAAATGAAGTGGTTGCCGAAACAGGATAAGATGAGTTTACGAAATCTCAAGGAGCCATTTAACCTTTATGAAAACACAGCTACTCTTACAGGTAGGTTGATTGTATCTAAAACCGGTGTTGGGGGTGATGGCCGCTTAACCACGCGAGGATCAGAAGTAATCTCGAAAGAGTTGAGTTTCGCTGCCAAAGATTTTAATGCTCGGCATGCGCGCTTTGATGTGAAAACAGAAAATCCTGATAAGCCTGCTTTATTAGGAAGTGATGTGGCTGTGAAGTTTGACCTCGATGAAAACTTTGCAACGATCAGCCCGGAAACAGAAGGCGAAGCTGCTATTGAATTTCCCTATGCTCAATTTAAAACATCGATACCGGAAGCACGGTGGGATTTGACCACACAAAAAATTGTAATGACCAAAGCAGCCGATGTGCCGATTGAAAATTCTTATTTCTACACCACACGTAAAGACCTTGACTCACTGAGCTTCAATGCAGAAAAAGCAGAGTACGACATCACCACGCAGCAGTTAAAAGTAAGCGGCATACCATATATCATCGTGGCAGATGCGAAGATTACTCCTGAAAATAATGAGGTGTTGATTTTGGAGAATGCAAAAATAGGACAGCTAAAAAATACGGTGATTGTATTGGATACGATCAATGGGTATCATCGACTTACGAACGGAGTGGTGGATATTATTTCACGTAAAGAATTTACAGGCCATGCCACCTACCAGTATGTAAATTCAGTGAATGACACATTTGCTATTGACATGACTGATTTTAAATATGAAGTGGTCACAGATCAGATTCAAAATAAAAAACAACGCGATGCAGGTTCGGCTATGCAAACAGTAGCCAATGGCGTAGTAACCGAAAGCAGCAATATTATTATAGCTCCCAGAATTTATTATAAAGGTGATATGACTATGTATGCCACCAAGCCAGCGCTTCAGTTGAAGGGATTTGTGAAACTGGATTTAAAAAAAATTAAAGACTATAACACCTGGCTTCGCTATGAACAAAGCGGTGATGAGAAAGATATTTATTTGAATTTCGATAATTCGCTTACGGAAGAGAATAGAAAACCAGACGCTGGCCTTCATTTTACGGAAGATAATAGTTTGTATATCACCTTCATGTTTGATAAGAAAGATCCAAGTGATGATGATTTCTTCTTGCCTAGAGGCTCATTATTTTTTGATAAGGAAACGGGAGAATTTAAAATTGAAGACAGACAAAAAGCGGCTGGTGAAAAACTCACCGGTAAAGTATTTGCATACAATGAAGAAAAACAGGAAGTGAGATTTGAAGGCCCTGTAAATTTCTTTCAAAACATCAAGGATTTTAATCTGACAGCAACCGCGCTAGGTTCAGGTAGTCTTGAAACAAATGCCATAAAAATGAATTCGTTTGTGATGGCAGACATGAATATTCCTCCTGCGGTTTATCAACTCATGGCCACCAGCCTTTTGGAAGTAATTAAAAATGAAAGTGTGCCCGAAGGGTTAGGCGATCAAACTGATTTGTTGTATAAGATTGCAGACATTATTGGGGAGAAGGCAGTTAAAGCCTATGAGGAGCAATCTTTGAAAAGTTATGTGTCACTGAGCACCATTCCTGCCTTGGTTAAGCCGATTGTGCTCGCCAATACAAACCTTAAGTGGTCACAGGAATATAAATCGTTTTATAGTGAAGGCCAGTTGGGTGTAAGTCATATTAGTCGTTATGACATCAATGGTGCCTTCGAGGGATTTATGGAGATCAGGAAAAATGAAGATGGCGCACCGGTGTTTCATTTGTTCATCAAAGCTTCGCCTGATTCCTGGTTTTATTTTGGCTTTGAAGATAACCGGTTGATGGTTCACTCTTCTGTTCCTGCTCTTAATGATGTGATGATCAAAAAAGCCAATGCCGGAAAAGCGAAAGTAGGCGAACTGGTATTTATCCCCGGCACGGATGATGAAACCCTTGCTTTCATTAATCGCTACCGGCAGAACTACTATGGAATTGAAGCGCCTTATGATCTGAGTGCAGGTTCATCAGCAGCCAAGAAGAAAGAGAAAAAGAAAGAAGGAGAGGATGATGGATTCTGATCCCTTGCCCATCTAAACCACCTGTCACATTTTATTTTCTGACAATTCAAGATTGAGTAATTTTTACTCCTAATTATCTTTTATGAAGAGAGTCGTATTTCTTTTAGCCTTGTCGTTTTGTGTGTTAAACAGCTTTTCACAGAACGCCTATTTTTTTCCTTCAGGAGTTACATTCGATCCGGCTATTCCTTCACCCGAACAATTTCTGGGTTACCCGGTTGGGGATTGGCATACACGTCACGATCGCATCGTGTCTTACTTCCAGGAGTTAGCAAGAGTTTCGCCCAAGGCACATTTTCAAATTATTGGTTACACGAATGAACGCAGACCTCAGGTAGTGCTTACCATCACAAGCCCTGAAAATTATGCACGCATTGAAGAGCTACGCAAAGAGCACTTGAAGCTGGCTGATCCAACTCAATCCGTAACGGTTTCTTCTATGCCCGTGATCATCACCCATGGATATAATGTTCACGGCAATGAACCAAGCAGCAGCGAAGCCGCGATGCTTACCGCCTATTATTTAATAGCGGCACAAGGTGAGTTTGCAGAGCGCACATTGAAAGAAGCAGTGATCCACGTAGATCCCAACTATAACCCTGATGGTCGTGATCGTCACAGCAATTGGGCGAACATGCATAAAGGATTTCCCCCGGTGTCTGATCCGATGGATCGTGAACACAATGAAGTGTGGCCAGGCGGAAGATTCAATCATTATTGGTTTGACCTTAATCGTGACTGGCTACCATTGGCCCACGTGGAAAGCAGAAACCGTGTAGAATTTTTTCATCAGTGGCTGCCCAACGTATGCACTGATTATCACGAGATGGGAACGAATGCCACCAACTTCTTTGAACCGACTAAACCCTACGGATCGGAAAACCCGATGGTGCCGCGCGCCAACTATGATCAGCTAAACCCACTCTTTGTAAAATATTTTGTGAAGGCTATGGATGAAATTGGTTCATTATATTTTTCGAAAGAGAGTTTTGATAACTCGTATCCTGGCTATGGTTCTACCTATCCGGATATTCATGGCGGATTGGGATTGGTATTTGAGCAAGCCAGTTCACGAGGGCATGTTCAAAAGAGTTCAACCAAGGAGGTTACGTTTGCTTTTACAATTCGCAATCACGTGCGCACAAGTCTGGCTACGGTAAAGGCAGGTGTGGAAAATCGTGAATTGTTATTGAAGCATCAACAGGAATATTTTAAATCGGCCGTTGATGAAGGAAGGAAATCTCCGATCAAAGCGTATGTATTTGGTGATAGTAAAGACCAGAGTCGCACCAAAGCATTTGCTGATCTCTTATTAAAACATCGAATTGAAACCTATCAATTAGGTGCAGATTTATCAGTAGGAGCTAACAAATATGAAAAAGGAAAAGCATTTATTGTCACCACAGATCAGACCCAGTATCGCATGGTGCGGAGTTTATTTGAAAAAGTTACCTCCTTCCACGACAGTGTTTTTTATGACGCATCTACCTGGACAATGGCCCTTGCCTATGGCATGCCGCACGATGCATTGAATGCAACCATTAAATTTTCAAAAGGTGCGCGCATTAAGGCGGAGGATATTGCACTTAATCCCGCACCGGTAGCAAAAACAAATTATGCATATCTGATCGAGTGGACGGAATACAATGCTTCGCGGGCTTTGTATTATCTACTATCTAAAAATGTCTTTGTGAAAGCGGCTTACAAACCTTTTACTACCGATGTGAATGGCGCTAAGAAGAATTTCGGATACGGTACGCTGGTTATTCCAGTTGCTGATCAGAATATTTCAAGTGACGAATTATTTGCTGTGATGAAAGAAGCATCACTCACTTCTGGTGTGGATGTACTTGCAGTAAATACAGGTTTTAGTTTGGAAGGTGCAGACCTTGGAAGCAACAATATACGTACAGTTCAAAATCCTAAAGTTGCCATGTTAATTGGTGATGGCGTTGCAGCAACCGATGCGGGAGCTATCTGGTTTCTACTGGATTCAAAATTAAAAATGCCGATCACTAAAGTAAACACCAGCCAGTTTGGTCAACTGCACATCACGGATTACAACACGTTGATTATGGTTGCAGGAAACTATACCATGTTGGGGGAGAATGGCATAACAAAAATTAAAAACTGGGTGCAACAAGGAGGAACGTTGATATTAATGAAGACCGCTATCAGTTGGGCGATTAACAACAAGGTGATTGATGAGCAATTCAAAAAAGAAGATGAGAAGAAGGATACTCAACGATTAGACTACGTAACCGCACCGGACTATCAAGGTTCGCGTGCTATAGGTGGATCAATCTACATAGGCAATGTGGACATCACCAACCCGCTTGGTTTCGGATATACGAATCGTGAGTTGCCAGTGTATCGTAACACTTCTGTTTTTATTGAACCGAGCAAGAGTCCTTTCAATACAGTGATCAAGTACACAGCGAAGCCTTTATTGAGTGGATACATTCACCCGACCAACCTGGAGAAAATTAAGAACTCCGTTTCTCTTCAGGTTTCCAACATAGGTCAAGGGCGTGCCATTTTGTTTGTGGATGACCCTGCCTTCCGCGGATATTGGAATGGAACCAACAAACTATTTTTCAATGCCTTGTTTTTTGGTTCTAGCATTGGTGCAGGAAATTTTGGAGCAGAAGAGGAACATTAACAGACAACCAAATTTTATATGACAAAAACTAAAATCACAGTAAACAGCAATGGCTCTTTGAAAGTAGATGGCGATTTTGAAGTAGTAGATGTGCAAGGAAACGTGTATGGACTTCAGGGAAGAACGATTGTTTCATTCTGTCGATGTGGGCACTCGGCCAACAAACCTTTCTGTGATGGTTCGCACAAAGGAAAGTTTGAACACGAGGCCAATGCATTTGATCTTCCACCAAAAAAGATATAACTAGAACTAGTTAGCATAAATCATTTTAGCATATGGACAAGCGCACGTTTCTGAAGCAAGCCGCCATGGTTTCATGGGGAGGAATTCCATTTATTAATTCTGTGGAAGCAGTGGTGAAAAAATTTGATCATGTTCCGGCTGTTGACCTGGCAAAGGATGAAGATTTCTGGGCTGCCATTCGTGGAGGCTACAAATTGAAACCAGACTACATCAATCTTGAAAATGGTTATTACTGTTTTCTTCCCCAGGAAGTTCTGGAGCATTACATCAATCACATTCGCGAAGTAAACTACCAGGGTTCGTATTACATGCGCACCGTGCAGTGGGATAACAAGCGCAAGGTTGCAGCAAAACTAGCAGAACTGGCCGGATGTTCACCAGAAGAACTGATCATCACCCGCAACACAACCGAATCATTGGATATGGTGATTGGTGGGGTTCATTGGAAAGAAGGCGATGAAGCCGTGATGGCCGAACAGGATTATGGCTCCATGCTGAACATGTTCAAGCTGATGGAGAAAAAGCATGGTGTTGTGAATAAAATTATTTCAGTGCCTAATCATCCATCTTCCGATGAAGAGATTGTTGATCTCTATGCAAAAGCAATTACCAGCAAGACCCGTTTGCTGATGGTAGGCCACATGATCAACATCACCGGTCAGATCATGCCCGTTCGTAAGATCTGTGACATGGCTCACGCGAAAGGTGTAGAGGTGATGGTAGATGGCGCTCATGCATTTGCACACATCAATTTTTCTATCGCTGATTTAGGTTGTGATTATTACGGAGCGAGTTTGCATAAATGGTTAAGCGTTCCGCTCGGTTCAGGAATTTTATATGTGAAGAAGGGCAACGCATCTCACGTGTGGCCTTTGCTTGCCTCCGGTGTGTCTGATGAAAATGATATCTTCTGGCTCAATCAAATTGGTACGCACCCGGTGCATACTGATTTGACTATTTCTGATTCTATTGATTTTTATCTTAAGATTGGTCGTGACAGAAAAGAAGAGCGTCTTCGCTACTTACAGAATTACTGGACTAGCAAAGTGCGCAATCTTCCACATGTGATTCTAAATACGCCAGCAGATCCGAAACGATCATGCGGAATTGCTAACGTAGGAGTAAAGGGATCAAAGCCACAAGAACTGGCCGACACACTTTTTAAAAAATATAAAATTTATACCGTTGCTATTGATGGTGCTAATGTACACGGATGTCGTATTACACCTAATCTTTATACCACCACCGAAGAGTTGGATACGTTTGTCAAAGCGTTGAAGGATTTAGCTTGATATTTTTAACCACAGAGACTCTGTGAAAATTTCAGTGTTCTCTGTGATTTAATGCATTAGAAATCAGAATACGAAGTTGGATTCAACAAAAACTGCGTGTTCTTCGAAACCGTGTTTTGATATTGTGGCAGCACCACCATGGCTTTCCATTCTGGAGCTTCACCAAAAGATTTCCAGTGCGCATCGCGATCTGCTTTATTTTCAAAGCTGGTCATGTACATCAGGTTGGGCATGCTGCTTCCGCTTAACACTTCACCATAAAACACAGCATTGAAGCTTAGTCTATTGAATAGTTTTATTTCACCGCCTTCGTTAAACATGTGTACTTTGCTCTGGTACAATTTATCGGTAGCCCCTTCGTAGCTGCGAAGTTCATAGATGCGATCTTGTTTAGTCCCCTTCAGATTAGGCACAGCAGGCTCGGGCATAAATTTAAATGCTTTCAGCAAGGTGGTTTCAATGCGCATATATGGAGGATCATTATGACTCGCGTTGATGTAATCACTTCCATCGGCTAAGTATTGAGCATCTTTTTGCAGAGCAGCGGTAGTCTTTTCAAATTCATTTAATGATTTGTAAGGAATCAACACATAAATACGTTTGTTGTAGATCGTATCGGCTTTGATCGGTTTGAATACACCTACTTTTTTTATTCCGTTTCGGTGTAGGGCAGGCACTAATGCTTTTTCCAGGTAAGCATCCATGCGGATTTCATCGGTAGCATCAGCCAAACGATAAACACGGATTTCATAAAACCAGGAACTTGGGTCTTTAGCCGCTACGAAAACAACAAAAAGGAAAAGGACAATGAATATCTTTTTCATAACGCAATCGATTTAGAATTTTAGAACTCAAACTTAGCGGAATAATGCGAGGCTTAATCAGTTAAGTAAAATTAAATACACTAATGTTTAATCAGAGCACATGGAGATTGCTCTTTTTCTTTATCAAATCCTGAAGCCAGGATTCTAACTGCAAACATTCTACTGGATTGAGAGCAGTAATGGACAAGTTGATCGGCTGACCCTTTCCTGAAAATAAGTTTTTAAGTTCAGTAAAGGGTTTGTCTTTATTCGCTTTTGCCTGTAAGTTCTCTTTTTCGGTATATATGGTTAATCCGCTGCTAGAATAATTTTTTATGGGCGCAAATGAATAGACGATGCTGTATACCTCTATGAGAGGAACGGATTTTTTGTTTTTCATAATCCCGGATGATTTTGAAAATTCATAATACTCCAGGGCTGAACGATCGATGGAGATGGCGTAGCGCGTAGTGGCTTCCTTGATCATATTCTTTACAGTCACAAACATCACCAGGCAAAAGACGAGTAATATGAATCCAATCACAAAATAAACAAAGCCATTCAGGCCAAAGGTTGATGTAAAAATCGTGCTTAGTATACTTAAGAAAACAATCGCAAAAATCACCAGGAAAATCGGTGCGAACAGTCCCACTTTATTTTGCCAGTGAATAATGGTTTTATCAATGCCCTCCTGTTTAGAGAGTTTAGGCGTAAGTTTTTGATTATTTGAAAGTGTGCATGGATTGTTGAGTTTGACCCCTGCGCTGAGTTGCAGTATCATTTCCTCCGCCTGCTTTTGACTCGTGCATTCTGTAATAAACCATTCTCCTCCATCTTTCTTACGAAGAAGCACATGATAGTAGTAAACGGTTCGGGATGGTCGATTTGAGGACGATGATGAACTACGGCTCTCCACGTAAATATCAAACTTTTCAATTTCATCGTAACGAATGTGGCCGGTTTGCTTCGTTGAAGAATCCATTTCAATGACTACAGCTCCTTGATCATTTTGGAAGGAAATTAATTCAGGAATGGTGCGCTTAGCTATTTTGGGTGCGGCAATGCCGGCAGCAATAGCACCAACACCAAAGAGCGGAAACAAAATCTTAAATAGAATAAATGGAAATTCCGTGTCGGCTGAAAGAAGATTTATAGCCACACCAATTAAGGTGAAAATAGACCCTACTATAACAAAGACTGCGGTGGAACAGCCATCCTTGGTCCGTTGAAAAATGATTTTACGGGCATCAGCCGATTTTAATACATGTGGCATGGGAGTCAATGTTTCTTTTAGTAGAAGTAATTATCGTCATTGTTCAACGCAGAGCCATGGAGTAGGTAAAAATAAGTGATCGAAGAAAATGAGAAAACAATGCTTACGTCTTTTGCTTTTTCTTTTTAGCGGAGGGGAACAACACATTATTTAAAATTAACCGATAGCCAGGTGAGTGTGGGTGAAGGTTAAGATCGGTGCGCATTCTTCCTCTACCTGGATTTCCTTCAGGATCATGACCGCTATAGAAAGTCCAATGGCCACGACCGAGCTCGCCATAGATGTAGCGCACATTATTTGCTTGTTTGTTTTCTCCTAACACCAACGCTTCAGGTTTTACTACAGCCGCATTGAACGCAGAGGTTTGGCCGCTGAATTCTTTAATCACATAGTCATGATTCTGCGTAAGCATGGTTGGCACAATATCCCACTTGGCAGAGAAATTAAATAGCCGAAAGAAATCGCGACTCTCCTCCAAGAAATTAGGCCGACCTGTGTTGATGTTGGAAAACTTTCTGTTTGTGCTGGGCTCCAGCGTAAAGTTTTCAAAGGCCA